>CAKQMS010000033.1 GCA_934254985.1 uncultured Prevotella sp.
CAACTAAATCAGTACGGAATTTGAAATGTTAAATTAAAGAGGTAAAATAGAGTCAACCTTATTCAGGAAAAGACACCACATTGTTAAGTCTTAACAAATGTTAATTAACCAACAACGCCTTATTTCTCAATTCCATAAAAGTCCATAAGAAGCCGAACTACTCTTGGAGTAAGTTTGCGTTGTGACGGTTGGTAGCCTGAGGCTATGAGTTGAGGGTGGCTGCGTTGAATCCATCTGCGTAGCGTGCGTTCGCTAACACCTGCGAGCTGTGCCAGCTCTTGGCGAGTCATGGCGCGGAGAATAAAATCTGTATTTGCTGTTTGCATAATGATATGGTGTTAAATGGTTATTAATAATGTAATCATCGAATTTAGCACCAACTTCTGCATTAAATATCCTTCCGATTAAATTCCGATTAAGTTCCGATGACTACAAATCTGTATGCTACAAAGTTACAAATATTTCAGCAGAATAAAGAATGTATAGACTGCTAATTTAGGCAGAAACAGAAAATGATGTGTTAAAATATATAGCTCAAAAGTTAAAATCCGGACAACATCGGACACAAGCGGACATAAGCGGACAACGAATTATGCGGATGTAGTAATTTTGTAGACGTAATCCAACGAGCCGTAAGCAATCGTTAATCCTCGAAGCGGATAGCTCAGCGACGACAGCACACAAGAGCTCCATGATGCCGATAAGGCGCTTGAGCTCGCACGACTAATCGAAAGGCGCCAAGAATATAGTCGAAATGCTGAAAACGAATAGTCGCACGAAAACACGACGAAAACAAGGCTCTGCGGAAAAATTAATGTCTAACCAATAAAATTTATTTACAACTATGATTCATTATTCAGTCTACATGATGCAAAACCCTATCCACCCAGAGAAGGGCAGTCTCGCTTACGCAACTCCACAGGTTCGCGAAAAGCTTTCAACCTCGAAATTCATCTCGCACGTGGCGAGCCACAACACCGTGTTCTCGAAGGGCACCATCAAGGGCGTTTTGGCTGACATCGCAAGCTGCCTCCGCGAGCAACTCTTGAACGGCAACAAGGTGCAGCTTGAGGGCTTGGGTACTTTCGGTATCACCCTTAATAGCCAGGGTGCCGAGTCGTTGAAGGCGTTCACCGCCGACAACATCAAGAATATCAACATCGTCTTCACTCCCGACGCTGAGCTCGAAAACCTCATCGACGACGCAGTATTCGACCTCGTAGCGAGCCGTGCTGCTCAGGCTGCAACTCTCAAGGCTGAGAAGGCTGGCGAGGGCACCGTTGACCTCGATGCTGCGAAGAAGAAGGTCACTCAGAGCACCGACAACCCACAGGTGTAGCCGAGGGTTGACCACGAATAACTCGTGATTTGAAAGAACACGAGATTAGGGGTTTAAACGAACACGAATCACCCGAATCAACCGAATATAGATAAAGCGCTCAAGCAAAAGAGCCGTAAGCTCAAAATTCGTGTAATTCGAAAAATTCGTGTTCGTAACTCCTCAAACAGTTCGTGTTAAAACGAACACGAATCAAACGAATCGAACGAATATTAATTAGCTCAAGTAATAAACGCAAGCAGCAGAGCCCAAAGGGCTCATTCATGTCATTCGGATTATTACTTCCCGTTGGTCAGTGGGTCTACGACAAATCTCGTGTTCGTAAAAACTCAAGCAGCTCGTGGTTAAAAAAGAACACGAATCACACTCTACCGAATATTAATTACTCAAGTGAGATGTGCAAGCGAGATGCTCAAGCAGCAGAGCCCACAGGGCTCATTCGTCATTCGAAATATTCGTGTTCGTAAAAACTCAAGCATTTGTGTTTACAAAAAATTAACTTATTATCAACTTTAAATTCGTTTACAACTATGACTCCCGAACAGAAACATTCAGTAATTCAGGCGATATTGACCTTCATTTCGTCAATCTTGTGTGCAATAACCGCAAGCTCATGCATCTCGCATTTTTAGTCTATAATGCGGTGGAAATGATAAAGACCCGCAACCATTATAATGATGGTCTGCGGGTCTTTCTATCTACTTTTAACAAAGTCTATCCTCACGGACAGTCTGTTTCGCCATTCTCACGGACAGCTAAACAATCATTGAAACTTTAATTTAATGTTGCAAAGGTAATAAAAAAAGAACAACTCACATAATTATTAATACATTTTTACAAAACTATGAGAAAAATTGATTTAATAATCGTGCATTGCGCAGCCACTCCTGAAGGTAAAGACTTCACTACAGAAGATATAGACCGCTGGCACCGTCAGCAGGGATTTAGCTCCATTGGCTACCATTTCGTGGTGTATAGAGATGGCAGCGTGCATAAGGGAAGACCAATAGAACAGGTGGGAGCGCATTGCAAGGGACACAACGCTAAATCTATTGGCGTTTGCTACATAGGTGGACTATCTGCCGACGGCAAGCGACCGAAAGACACACGCACAGACAATCAAAAGAAAGCTCTCAAAGCCCTGCTAACACTCCTGAAGCTCAGCTTTTCCGATGCTGAAATAAGAGGACACCGCGACTATGCAGCCAAGGCTTGCCCCTCGTTTGATGCAACTGCAGAATACAAGGATTTGTAGTGGCAATACTTGGATTTATAATGGCTAAGATTCATTCTTTTATCGTGGTCATTAAGGTCATTTGTCATTAAGGTCATTAAGGATTTTGAAACAAACAGTTACCTAGAAAAACTCGGTAACTGCTTTGTTTGCCATCGAAGCAGGCTTCATTTTTTAGCCCTTTATTTTGCCTTGTGTGGTTTAACGATTTTAGTTGACAACTTTAAGCTTTATTTTTAAGTTGACTCAGTTATTACTTATTTATAATTCACGTTGATCTACAGTTGAGTTTTGGCCAAAATCGTTTCACCCATAAAACACTTTTTGACTAAAATCGTTTCACCCATAAAACACTTTTTGACTAAAATCGTTTCGCACACAAAACGATTTTTATGTTTTTTGTTTGATTAATATAAAAATAATGCCTATATTTGCAAAAAAATGAGGAATTATGGATACATTAATCACAAGGTGTCGTAGACTAATCTCTGTTACAAAGACAGATTTCGTTCGCGATATAGCTAATCGTATTAATTGGGATTGTCATCTTATATCTATCCGCGGTGCTCGCGGTGTGGGAAAAACCACGCTCATGCTTCAATATCTCAAGCTTCATGATATTGACTACAAAAGCAAACTTTATGTTAGCTTAGACAGCAATTATTTTACTCGACATTCTTTATTGGACTTCGTAGAGAAATTCTATCAACAAGGAGGTAAGCACCTATTCTTGGACGAAGTACACAAATATCCAGGATGGAGCAATGAGATTAAGGAAATCTATGACAGTTATCCTGATTTGAAATTGGTAATTAGTGGCAGTTCGCTCATCGACATTCTAAATGCCGATGCCGACCTTTCACGTCGTTGCATTCCTTATGAGATGCAAGGATTGTCGTATCGTGAATATCTTGCCATGGCATACAAAATAGACCTTCCTATTATCACACTCGAAGAACTTCTCACTTCGCCAGAATCGTTGTGCGATAATATTAATAATCAATGTCGCCCTTTGGCATACTTCGAAGAATATCTAAAACAGGGTTATTATCCATTTATCATTGAAGGAGAGCAGGAATACCCTATTCGCATCGAAAATGTTATCAATTTCATTCTTGAGGTAGAATTGCCTCAACTATGCAATGTAGACATCAGTAATATCAGAAAGATTAGGAGTCTTCTTACGATTTTAGCCTCTAAGGTGCCTCTGCAGGTCGACATGACAAAGATTTCGGCTGCTGCGGGCATTGCTCGCACCACCCTACTTTCTTATCTCCAGATACTTCATCGTGCACGATTGCTGAATCTTCTGTATTCAGGTGATGAATCTGTGAAAAAGATGCAAAAGCCAGACAAAATATATCTTGAGAATCCAAATATGATTGATGTATTGTCGCTCACAGGTGGTAATATCGGTACCATTCGTGAAGTTTTTGTGGTGAATCAACTATCATATCAGCACAAGGTTGAATATACCAAAGCTGGCGACATTTTAGTTGATAAAAAATACACTATCGAGATTGGTGGCAAAAGCAAGGATGGAAAACAAATTGCAAATATACATGATTCATATATTGCTGCAGATAATATCGAATTTCCATCAGGAAATAAGATTCCACTTTGGGCTTTTGGTTTTATATACTAAAAAATGAAGTAGGCTTCAAGTGCCAATGAAGCCTACTTCGTTTTTTAGCCCTTTATTTTGCCTTGTGTGGTTTAACGATTTTAGTTGTGGTTTAACGATTTTAGTTTACCACTTTAAGCTTTATTTTTAAGTTGACTCAGTTATATTCTCCACATTTTATTCAGCATATCAATAGCAGAAGCAGAGCGGAACACATTATTCCTAAAAGCGATGATGCTTGGTGTGGATAGCTGGTCTTCGAAGGAATTGACAAGAAAATCAGCCTCTAAGAGTATGCGATGGTCGACCGCAGTCACGTTGTTGTATGTGTGATGATGCCCGATAAGCCAACAAATGCGCTCTATCTGAGCGTCAGTAAAGCCTCCAACTGTTGCCAATAATTTACGAGCTTCACTGGGTCCCAGTTCTTCTTGTGCCTTACCGTTACAATTTCCATACTTGGCTTCAGCAGGATGAATGCCTATGTCGTGGAGTATGGCTGCGGCTTCAAGGATGAATTGGATTTCTTCATCCAAGTGTTCTGCAACGCCAATGGTTGCAGCAAAGTTGTGAACTTTCACAAAATGCTGTATGCGTGGCGCATCGCCACTATCATAATTTATCATTGCCCTCATCAGTTGGGCGAGTTGTATGGTCATAAGCTAATAATAGTGACCCCGATGGGATTCAAACCCATGACCTTCAGAACCGGAATCTGACACTCTATTCAGCTAAGCTACGGGGCCATAATAAATAAGGTGGATGCAAAAGTAAGCAATTAATCTGAATAAACAAAATGTGGGACTAAGGTTTTTATTGCATAGACAACTGTGAGTTATCATAAAAACGCGCATATTATTTCCCAAATTGTCACAAACAGAAAGAATTAACTATCATTTTGCAAAATAAAACACTAAAAGCGCTTGCATATCAATAATAAATGATTACCTTTGCAAGCAAATTACAAACACAGACATTAAAAATATGAGCAACATTATTAAACCTAATGGTTACAAACCCCTACTCGACAGATGTCAGACCGAGCAGGGCATAAAGAAGATAAAGGACTTCTTCCAACAAAACCTTTCGACAGAGCTTAGATTGCAACGTGTCACGGCTCCGCTGTTCGTGATGAAGGGTCTGGGTATCAACGACGACCTGAATGGCGTGGAGCGTGCGGTGACGTTCCCGATAAAAGACCTTGGCGACGCTAAGGCTGAGGTGGTACACTCGTTGGCGAAATGGAAACGACTGACTTTGGCTGAATACAAGGTTAAGCCGGGATATGGTATTTATACGGATATGAATGCCATCAGAGCCGACGAGGAGCTGGACAACCTGCACTCGCTATATGTGGACCAATGGGACTGGGAGGCTGTTATAAACAAGCAGGATCGCACGATAGCTTTCTTGGAGGATGTGGTGAAGCGCATTTATGCAGCCATTCGCCGCACGGAGTATCTGACGTGCGAGACATTCCCTGTGTTGAAGCCTTTCTTGCCTCGAAGCATCCATTTTATTCATGCTGAGGATTTGCTGCAGATGTATCCCGACCTTAGTGCGAAGGAGCGCGAGGATGCTATCTGCAAGAAGTATGGTGCCGTGTTCTTGGAGGGTATTGGCGGAAAGCTGTCGAATGGCAAGAAGCACGACGGCAGAGCTCCCGACTATGATGATTGGAACACGATTGCCGAGAATGGCAAGCGTGGACTGAATGGCGATATATTGATTTGGTATCCGGTGCTTGGTCGCTCGTTTGAGCTTAGCTCTATGGGTATTCGTGTGGACAAGGAGAGCTTGTTGGCTCAGCTGAAGATTGAGGGTAAGGAGGATAGAGAAAAGCTTTATTTCCACCAGCAGTTGCTGAACGACAAGTTGCCATTGAGCATTGGTGGCGGTATTGGCCAGAGCCGATTGTGCATGGTGATGCTGCAGAAAGCGCATATCGGTGAGATTCAGGCAAGCATCTGGCCTGAGGATATGCGAAAAGAATGCATGGAAATGGGAATGCCATTGATTTAAGGGAAGAGTGAAGAGTGAAGAATTAAATAGCCATAAAGACTAATGGATTCTTCACTCTTCACTCTTCACTCTTCGTTCTTCACTCTTCACTCTCTTACCCCATTTCCAGATGTAGGGATTCGATGAGGCGCTTGACGCCTGCGTTTGTTTTGATGAGTTCGGCAAGGACTTCGCGCTTGCTTAGTATGGCTTTCACCTCTTCTGCTTTGGCTAAGCGGATGGTGAGGGTTAGAGAGCCGTTGCCGAGTTCTTTGGCTAAGGTGGCACGGATGCGACCTTTTATCTGTTGCACATCGGTTAGCAACACCTCGTTTTCTACAACCACTTCCACATTTGGGAAGTCGAGGAGTTTTGGTTGTATGTTTTTCATTCTGCTTGCTAATGCCCTCATTTGCTGAGGCATGCGGTTGCACATCATCATCCATTGCAACTGCAAATCATCTTCAGAGAATTGTCTGTTTGCCGTGGTGTCGGTGATGATTTCCTCCTCTTGCGCCACAGTCTGTTTCTTTCCCATGTTGCGGAGAGTGGAGAATGTGATGCCGAGAGAGCTGAGCTTGAGCTTTGGCTGCGAAGCCAGAGGTTGGGCTGAGGATGGTTGAGACGGAGCTGAGGATGGCTGAGCGGAATGGGCAACGGAGGGTTGCTGTTGGGTCGTAGAACGTCGCGACACAACAGTATTATCGGCGGCAGCCACCTGCGAAGCTGCTTGTTGCCGATTTGCCATTATTTTCTTGAACAGGGTTTTTAGTCGCTTAGGGCTACGCCCCGAGCTAGCTCCTTCGTCAGCAGGCTGAGTGAGCTGGCAGACCTCTATGAGCGTCAACTCAACGAGCAGTCGCTTGTTAGAGCTCTGCTTATAGTTGACATCGCATTGGTTGAGTATCTTTAGCGCATTATAAAGGAAAGGGGTGGCGCATTTCTGTGCCTGCTGCTCGAATTTCTGTCGCTGGGTGTCGCTTGTTTCGAGGAGCTTGAGGGTTTCGGGATTCTTTGCCATGAGCACATTTCGGATATGGCTTGCAAGACCCGATACGAGGTTGGCAGCGTCGAAACCCTTTGCCAACACGCTATCCAAGAGCAACATCACTTCCGACACCTTGTTTTCCAAGGCGTAGTCTACGATATTGAAATAGTTGTCGGCATCGAGCACGTTGAGGTCTTCGATGACTTTCTGATAGGTGATATTGCCCTGGCAGAAGCTTGCTGCCTGGTCGAAGATGGAGAGAGCATCGCGCATACCTCCGTCTGCCTTTTCGGCTATGAGCGCCAATGCCTGTTCCTCGTAGGTGATGCCTTCCTTTTCAGCCACCATCTTCAGGTGGTTGATGGTGCCCTGCACGGTCATACGCTCGAAGTCGTAGATTTGGCAACGCGAGAGGATGGTTGGCAATATCTTGTGTTTCTCGGTAGTGGCAAGGATAAAGATGACGTGAGCCGGTGGCTCCTCAAGAGTTTTGAGGAACGAATTGAATGCCGCCTGCGAGAGCATGTGAACCTCGTCGATGATGAACACCTTGTATTTACCCACCTGTGGCGGGATGCGGGTTTGATCCATGAGGGTTTTGATCTGCTCCACACCATTGTTGCTGGCTGCATCGAGCTCGAAGATGTTGTAAGAGCGCTGCTCATTGAAAGCCTTGCAGCTTTCGCACTCGCCACAAGCATCGCCATCGGCAGTAGGATGCATGCAGTTGATGACTTTAGCAAAGATTCGGGCGCAGGTGGTCTTGCCCACGCCTCGTGGTCCGCAGAACAAATAGGCGTGTGCCAATTTGCCACTAAGCACAGCATTCTTCAATGTTGTGGTCAGCGCCTTTTGTCCCACCACGGAGTCGAAGGACATAGGACGGTATTTGCGTGCCGAGACTATATAGTCGTTCATATTAAAGAGGATGAATTATTTTAGTTCAAAAGAAGATGTTTTCTTTTCAAGTGCAAACTTACACAAAAAAATCCATTTATCCTTAGCTTTGAGCAAAAAGCTGCTGATTTTTTTTAAGGGAAGAGGAAGGGAAAGCGGAAGCAGAGGGGAAAGGGAAAGAGAAAGGGAAAGGAAGAGAGGAAAGGAAGGAGAAAAAGAGGAAGGGAAAGCGATGCAGCCGAGCTGCACCGAACCCAACCCTCGGGGGACAAAAGGCAAAAAGCAGGGAGGAGGGGGAAAAGAGAAGGAAAAAGGGAAAGGAGGAAAAGGAGGGAAAAGGAAAGAAGGGAGAAAAAAAGGGAAAGCCTCGCCCAAGATTATTGGACGAGGCTATAGTTTAGCTTCGGCTATGGTTTAGCTTCGGCTATAGTTTAGCTTCGGCTATAGTTTAGCTTCGGCTATAGTTTAGCTTCGGCTATAGTTTAGCTTCGGCTATTGATTACCCTCAAAAACGATTGGAATCGAGATAATCGGGGATTTACCAGTTTTCGGGAATTACCAGTTTTCGGCTCTTACCTCGAAGTAGCTCTGTGGATGGTCGCATACTGGGCATACCTCAGGAGCCTTCTTGCCTACTACGATATGACCACAGTTGCGGCACTTCCAGATGGTGTCGCCCTCGCGAGAGAATACGATGCCATCTTCGATGTTCTTGAGCAACTTGAGGTAACGCTCCTCGTGATGACGCTCAATCTCTGCTACGCCACGCATCTTGGCAGCAATCTCAGGGAAGCCTTCTTCCTCAGCCTCTTGAGCCATGCGGTCGTACATGTTTGTCCACTCGAAGTTCTCGCCCTCGGCAGCAGCACGAAGATTAGAGATGGTGTCTTTAATGGCGCCACCCTCGAGGAGCTTGAACCACATCTTAGCGTGCTCTCTCTCGTTGTCGGCAGTCTCTTCGAAGAGTGCTGCAATCTGCTGATAACCTTCCTTCTTTGCCTTAGAAGCAAAATATGTATACTTGTTGCGAGCCTGCGACTCACCAGCGAAAGCCTCCATGAGGTTCTTCTCTGTCTTTGTTCCTTTCAATTCCTTCATAGTTGTATAATGTTTAGTGTTTAATTGTTTTCTGTTGCAAAGTTATTCCTTTTGTTTGAAACTGCCAAACAGAATTTAGCTATCGGGCAATAGAAAAAATCTATTTTAACCAAAAAAGATTTTGAGGAAACAATAATTCTCGATATATTTGCAATAAAAATATATATATTGCTATGACACTTCAACAATTGGAATATATAGTGGCTGTTTATCGCACTCGACATTTCGCCAAGGCTGCGGAGCAATGTGGAGTGACGCAGCCTACGCTGAGCGCAATGATACAGAAGCTGGAAGCGGAATTGGACATAAGAATATTTGAACGCTCGTCGCAACAGGTGACGCCTACGCCAATAGGTAAGATTGTGGTGGAACAGGCGTGGAAGGTGATACAGAGAGCCAACAAGCTGAAGGATATTGTGGCAGAAGAGAAGAAGGCTGTAACGGGCTCATTCCGCATAGGTATTCTGCCCACGATAGCGCCATATTTGTTGCCACGATTCTTTACCGAGCTACAGGCTCAAAACCCGCAGCTAAGCTTGGTGGTGATAGAGATGAAAACGGCTGATATGAAGCGAGCTTTGGACCGCGGAGATATTGATGCCGGAATATTGGTGAACCTCGAGGGATTGGAAGACTACAACTCTATCACATTATTTTATGAGCAGTTTTTGGCTTATGTTGCCGAGAATGACAAGCTGTTTGAGGCTAAGAGCATAAAGGCGACAGATTTGAACAATGAGTTTTTGTGGCTGTTGGACGAAGGACATTGCTTCAGAGACCAGCTGGTGAAATTCTGCCATTTGAAGTCGGCACGCAAGAGCCAGGCTTCATATTCGTTGGGTAGCATAGAGACCTTTATGAGAATGGTGGAGAACGGCAAGGGAGTGACTTTTATCCCCGAACTGGCGTCGACACAGCTGAATGCCGAGCAGAGGAGATTGGTTAGGCCGTTTGCACTCCCTATCCCTACACGAGAGGTGATATTGGCTACATCAAAGGCTTTCGTCAGACACTCCATATTGGGCATTGTGGCAGAAAGCATAAGAAGCCATGTGCCGGAATGCATGCTGAAGCTTAACAATACGGAGCAAAGAATATTGTAAGTGAAGAGGGAAGAGGGAAGAGGGAAGAATCCAATAGAAAGGGAGATTTTTAACGCTAAAGTTGCTAAAGGTCAAGAAAGTGTATAAAGAATATAAAAATACTTCTATCTTTCAGATAATTTTATTAATTTTGCAACCATAAAATAAATATTCGAATAGATTTTATGAACATTTTAGAGCTAAGTGAACAGGAGATTGGCCGTCGCCAAAGTCTCCAAGAGCTACGCGATATGGGTATTGAGCCATATCCTGCAGCAGAATTTCCTGTAAATGCGTATTCAACAGATATTCGTGAGCAATTCAGCGATGACGCCGAGCCAAGACAGGTTTCGGTGGCTGGTCGTTTGATGGGTCGCCGTGTGATGGGTAAGGCAAGTTTTGCTGAAATGCAAGACAGCAAAGGCCGTATGCAGGTTTACATCTCACGCGACGAGATTTGCCCAGGCGAAGACAAAGACCTATATAATAAGGTATTTAAGAAGCTGATGGACATCGGCGACTTTATCGGTGTGAAGGGTTACGTATTCCGCACACAGACAGGCGAGATTTCTATCCACGCGCAGGAGATTACACTTTTGAGCAAGAGCTTGAAGCCACTTCCAATAGTGAAATATAAGGATGGTGTGGCTTACGACAAGTTTGACGATCCTGAACTTCGCTATCGTCAGCGCTATGTTGACTTGATTGTCAACGACGGCGTGAAAGATACATTCCTTCAGCGTGCAACAGTATTGCGCACTATTCGCCAGGTATTGGACAACGCTGGATACACAGAGGTAGAAACACCTACACTCCAGGCTATTGCCGGTGGTGCTTCTGCTCGTCCATTCATCACCCACTTCAATGCTTTGAACATAGATATGTACATGCGTATCGCTACAGAGCTTTATTTGAAGCGCCTCATCGTAGGTGGTTTCGAGGGTGTTTACGAGATTGGCAAGAACTTCCGCAACGAGGGTATGGACCGCAACCACAACCCTGAGTTTACATGTATGGAATTGTATGTGCAGTACAAGGACTACAACTGGATGATGTCGTTTACAGAGAAGTTGCTCGAGACTGTCTGCACAGCCGTAAACGGTAAGCCAGAGCGCGAGATAGATGGCAAGATTATCAGCTTTAAGGCTCCTTATCGTCGTTTGCCTATCCTCGATGCTATCAAGGAGAAGACAGGTTTCGACTGCAACGGCAAGAGCGAGGAAGAGATTCACGACTTCTGTAAGCAAAAGGGCATGGAGGTTGACGAGACAATGGGTAAGGGTAAGCTTATCGACGAGCTCTTTGGCGAGTTCTGCGAGGGCACATACATCCAGCCTACTTTCATCACCGACTATCCAGTAGAGATGTCGCCATTGACAAAGAAGCACCGCTCTAAGCCAGGATTGACAGAGCGCTTTGAGTTGATGGTGAATGGTAAGGAGCTTGCCAATGCTTACTCTGAGCTCAACGACCCAATAGACCAGGAGGAGCGTTTCATCGACCAGATGAAGCTTGCCGACAAGGGCGACGACGAGGCTATGATCATCGACTACGACTTCCTGCGCGCATTGCAGTATGGAATGCCTCCAACAAGCGGTATTGGTATTGGTATCGACCGATTGGTGATGTTGATGACAGGCAAGACCTACATCCAGGAAGTATTGTTCTTCCCACAGATGAAGCCAGAGAAGAAGATTCCACAGAGCAGCGTGGCAGAATGGGCAGAGCTTGGTGTGGAAGAGAATTGGGTTTACGTGTTGCGCAAAGCAGGATTCAACCTCATCTCAGACATAGCAAACGAAAAGGCTCAGGGCTTGCAGCAGAAGCTTGGAGAAATAAACAAGAAATATAAGCTTGGCTACGAAAAGCCTTCGGTAGACGAGATAAATACTTGGATAGAGAAAGCTGCAGCAAAGGCATAAGCTATCTCTAAACTTCCATTTCCTTTTTTTATAGAAATAAGTACGCATGTTTGATTGCGGTAAAATAGCAATTATTGGCGGCGGTAGCTGGGCTACCGCTATTGCCAAGATTGTGGTGGGACATACTCATCACATTGGTTGGTATATGCGTCGCGACGACCGTATAGAAGACTTCAAGAGGTTGGGCCATAACCCTGCTTATCTTGTGGGAGCGCACTTTAATGTAGACGAGATTTTCTTCTCGTCAGATTTGAATAAGATTGTAGAAGCCTACGACACCTTGGTGTTTGTGACTCCTTCGCCTTATCTGAAAAACCATTTGCGCAAACTAAAGACACGCATCAGGGATAAATTCGTAATCACAGCCATCAAAGGTATTGTGCCCGACGAAAACCTTGCCTGCTCGGAGTATTTCCACCATGTTTATGATGTGCCTTACGAGAACCTCGCCTGCATAGGCGGTCCGTCGCATGCCGAAGAGGTTGCTCTAGAACGATTGTCGTATCTCACCGTGGGATGTTGCGACATCGACAAGGCAAAGGCTTTTGCCGATGTGCTGTCGTCGGACTATATCAAAACCAAGACCTCACTTGATGTTATCGGAATAGAATATTCTTCGGTATTGAAGAATGTATACGCCATAGCAGCAGGTATTTGTGGCGGATTGAAATATGGCGACAACTTCCAGGCTGTATTGATGGCTAATGCCGTACAGGAGATGAACCGTTTCCTTATGGCAATACATCCTATAGACCGCAATGTTTACGACTCTGTTTATCTCGGCGACTTGCTCGTGACGGGATATTCAAACTTTAGCCGTAACCGCACATTCGGAACTATGATTGGTAAAGGATATTCGGTGAAGAGTGCGCAGATAGAAATGGAGATGATTGCAGAAGGATATTTCGGCACAAAATGTATGAAGGAGATAAATCGCCACATGCACGTAAATATGCCTATCCTCGACGCTGTCTACAATATTCTGTATGAGCGCATTAATCCACAAATAGAGATTAAGCTGCTCACCGACTCCTTTAGATAAAAAGTAAAAGGGTAAAAAGGTAAAAAATTAAAAAAGTAAAAGGGATTAAAGAACAAGGAAAAATTTAATTCATATAAAATCTTATGAAAAATATTACACTTGACACAAGTAAGGCTGCACAGTTTCTTAAAGCAGGTGCAGTAGAGGCTTACGAGCCTCAGGTAAAGGCCGCTCAAGAGGCCCTCGAGAATGGTACATGTCCAGGCAACGATTTCCTCGGCTGGTTGCATTTGCCATCTTCAATTTCAGCAGACTTCATCAAGCAGCTCCAGGATTGCGCTAACGTATTGCGCGAGAACTGCGAAGTGGTAGTAGTAGCAGGTATCGGCGGTAGCTACCTCGGTGCACGTGCCGTTATCGAAGCTCTCAGCAACTCGTTTGCTTGGCTTGTTAACGACAAGAAGAACCCAACAATCCTCTTTGCCGGCAACAACATCGGCGAAGACTATCTCTCAGAGCTTACTGCTTACCTCAAAGATAAGAAATTCGGTGTAATCAACATCTCTAAGTCGGGTACCACTACCGAGACAGCCCTCACATTCCGTTTGCTCAAGAAGCAATGCGAAGAGCAGCGTGGCAAAGACGAGGCTCGCAAGGTGATCGTTGCTGTGACAGACGCCAAGAAGGGTGCTGCCCGCACTTGCGCTGACAAGGAAGGATACACTTCGTTCATCATCCCTGACAACGTAGGTGGTCGCTTCTCTGTTCTCACTCCAGTTGGTTTGTTGCCTATCGCATGCGCAGGCTTCGACATCAAGCAGCTCGTAGAGGGCGCTCAGAGCATGGAGAAGGCTTGTGGCAAGGACGTTCCATTCAGCGAGAACATCGCTGCCCAGTATGCAGCTACACGTAACGCTCTCTATGCAGAGGCTGGCAAGAAGATTGAAATCTTGGTTAACTATCAGCCAAAGCTCCACTTCATGAGCGAATGGTGGAAGCAGCTCTACGGCGAGAGCGAGGGTAAGGACGGCAAGGGTATTTTCCCTGCATCTTGCGACTTTACTACCGACCTTCACTCTATGGGTCAGTGGATTCAGGAAGGTGAGCGCACCATCTTCGAGACCGTGATCAGCATCGAGAAGCCTAACCACACGCTCTTGTTCCCTAACGACGAAGAGAACCTCGATGGTTTGAACTTCCTCGTTGGCAAGCGCGTAGACGATGTTAACAAGATGGCAGAGCTCGGCACTCGCTTGGCTCATGTTGACGGTGGTGTGCCTAACATGCGCGTTAGCATGCCTGAGCTCAACGAATACTACCTCGGTCAGGTAATCTACTTCTTCGAGATTGCTTGCGGTATTAGCGGCAACCTCCTTGGTGTAAACCCATTCAACCAGCCAGGTGTAGAGGCTTACAAGAAGAACATGTTTGCGCTGCTCAACAAGCCTGGCTACGAGGCTGAGAGCAAAGCTATCAAAGAGCGTTTGGAGAACGAATAATGCAACAAGCAATAGATAAATACATTTCAGAACACAGCCTTGGGGCATTCCGTCCCAAGGCTGTTCTCTTTGACATGGATGGTGTGCTATACAACAGCATGCCCAACCATGCTGTGGCTTGGCAAAAGTCGATGGAGCAGTTTGATATTCACATGACTGCCGACGACGCCTACGCTACAGAGGGAGCACGCGGCGTAGACACAATAAAGAAGATGGTGAAGGCGCAGCAGCATCGTGACATCGGCGAGGAGGAAGCACAGAGAATGTACGATGTAAAGACCTCGATATTCCACGAAATGCCTGTGGCTCAGATTTTTGATGGTGTGAAAGAGCTGATGCAGAAGATTAAGGATTGCGGAATGAAGATTGGTGTGGTGACAGGAAGCGGTCAGCGCCCTCTCATAGCTCGCCTTATCAACGACTTTGGCGATTTCATAACAGAAGAACGTATCGTTACGGCCTACGACGTGAAAAATGGTAAGCCTGCGCCAGACCCTTATTTGATGGGAATGCAGAAGGTGGGCACAACACCTTGCGAGACTATCGTGGTGGAGAATGCTCCACTCGGCGTAAAGGCAGGAGTGGCGGCAGGAAGCTTTACGATAGCCGTAAACAGCGGTCCACTACCCGACTCTGCTTTGGCTGAGCAAGGTGCCAACATCGTGATGCCAAACATAAAATATCTCGCCGACCATTGGCACGAGATAGTGAGATAATCCAATTTCTACTAACCTAAACAATTTCAGATTCTATGCGAAAACTACTATTAGCATTTTTCTGCTTATTTACTATTGTGGCTAATGCCACTCCTATAGACGAACTCCTGGAGCGTATTGACAAGGGAGCATCGAAGAAATTTAAGATTGAATTGCGCCAATCAGCCAACGACTTCTTTGAACTCGACCAAGCAGGAGGCAAAGTTGTGGTGAGGGGCAATTCGTGGGTGAATATTGCTACAGGCATTAACTGGTATCTGAAATACAACTGCGGAATACACCTGACATGGGGAAACATGAAGGCGCAGTTGCCAGCAGCGTTGCCTAAAGTAAAGGCAAAGGAACGCCACGAAACAAACATGAAGATGAGATATTGCTTCAATTATTGCACATTCTCATACTCCATGGCTTTCTGGGATTGGCAACGTTGGCAAGAAGAGATAGACTGGATGGCGCTGCACGGAGTAAACATGCCGCTTGCCATAGTGGGCACAGAATGCGTGTGGAGAAACATGCTGCTGAAGATGGGCTATTCGGAAGACGAAGTGGGAGAGTTTATTGCAGGTCCTGCTTTCTTGGCTTGGTGGGAGATGAACAACCTTGAAGGTTGGGGCGGTCCGCTGCCAATGTCGTGGTATCGTCAGCAAGAAGCCTTGCAGAAGAATATCCTAAAGAGAATGAAGCAGCTCGGCATGGAACCAGTATTGCCTGGCTACAGCGGAATGATGCCTCATGACGCTAAGCAGAAACTTGGTCTCGACGTTTCGGATGGTGGCACATGGAATGGATACGTGCGCCCATCAAACCTCATGCCTACCGACAAGAGGTTTGGTGAAGTGGCTGATGCTTACTATGCTGAGCTGACAAAGCTGTATGGTAAGTCGAAATATTATTCTATGGACCCATTCCACGAAAGCAACGACGACGCAACAATCGACTATGCTAAGGCTGGCAAAGCTGTGATGGATGCTATGAAGCGCACCAACAAGGAGGCTAAATGGGTGGTGCAAGGATGGACTGAGAACCCTCGCCCACAGATGATGGCAGACCTAAAGAATGGCGACATCGTGATATTAGACCTATTCTCGGAATGTCGCCCAATGTTTGGCATTCCTTCTATCTGGAAGCGAGAGAATGGCTACGATGGTCATTCGTGGATGTTTTGCATGCTCGAGAACTTCGGTGGCAACATAGGTTTGCATGGTCGCATGGATCAGCTGCTCAACAACTATAAACTTGCTCGAAATGGCAAATGGACGCAGACAATGACAGGCACAGGATTCACCATGGAGGGAACAGAAAACAACCCGGTGATGTTTGAACTGATGAGCGAACTGCCTTGGCTTGCCGATGTGCCAACAAAGGAGCAATGGGTGAAGAAATATATTGTGGCTCGATATGGAAAACACGATGCTGACATAGAAAAGGCGTGGATGATATTGGCAGAGTCAATATACAACTGTCCGCTTGGCAACAATCAGCAAGGTCCTCACGAGAGTATTTTCTGCGGTCGTCCAGGACTGAACAACTTCCAAGTTAAGAGTTGGTCGAAGATGAGAAACTACTACGACCCTGAAGATACTAAGCAGGCGGCAAGGCTGATGCTTGCTGCTGCCGACAGAATGAAGGGCAACGACAACTATCTGCACGACCTTGTAGACATAACTCGCCAGGCGCTTGCCGACCAAGGACGAAGACAGTATCTAAAGACTATTGCTGACTATAACGCCTTTGCACGCAAAGACTTCCGTAAAGATGCCGACAGATTCTTGAAGATGATAATGATGCAAGATTCGCTCTTAGGCACTCGCACAGAGTTCCGCCTGGGCAGATGGACGCAGCAGGCTCGAAACCTTGGCAACACAGCTAAAGAGAAAGAACTGTATGAATGGAATGCTCGTGTGCAGATAACGACATGGGGCAACAGAGTGTGTGCCGACAAGGGCGGACTGCGCGACTATGCGAACAAGGAATGGCAAGGACTATTGAAAGACTTCTATTATAATAGGTGGAAAATATATTTCGACGCTTTAGAGAAACAAATGGCAGACGACACAAAGCCTAACTACGAAGCTTTGGGCGGCGGAAAGAATGCCAACAAGACATCGTCGGAACTATTTGCAATGGCTCTGCCTCATGGTCCGGAGATTGACTGGTACGCAATAGAAGAACCATGGACGCTACAGCATAATCAATATTCATCTAAGGCCGTTGGCAACGCGGTGGAAATGGCAAGAATGGCTATGAAGATGATTGCTGACGGGGAGTAAAAGGAGACTATTTCGGAAGTAAAAGAGATTAAAAGACAAGAAGCTTATGAATAACAATATTTCTGCCCAGCCCAAACGACTGATGGCTGTCGACATACTAAGAGGAATGACCGTGATGCTCATGATAATGGTGAACAACGGAGCAGGAAAGGAAATCTTCGTAACACTACAGCATTCGAAATGGAATGGAATGACACCATGCGACCTTGTGTTTCCTTTCTTCCTATTTATAATGGGTTTCTCGATATTCTTGAGTTTAAAGAAGTCGAACTTCACATGGTCGGCGGCAATAGCAAAGAAGATTGCCAAGCGAACAATCTTGCTGTTTGTGATTGGCTTGCTGATAAACTGGCTCGGCATGGCTTCGTCGGGCAAAGCCACCGACATAGAGCATCTGAGAATATGGGGAGTGATGCAACGATTGGCTCTGTGCTATTGCGCTGTTTCGATTATGGCAATAGCAATTCCGCAGCGAATGTTCAAGATGATTGCTTTTGCGCTATTGGCAATATACGGAGTGATTCTGATTGTTGGCAACGGATATGCAGAAGATTCAGCTATAAACTGCTTGTCACAAGCCGACAACTGGCTATTTGGTAGCGACCATCTATACAAGAAGAGCCCTGTAGACCCCGAAGGATTTGTAAGCACAATATCGGCAATAGCACATACGATGATTGGTTTTATCTGTGGAAAAGTTGCCACTTCGTCACCATCATTGAAGACACATGGCGACAAGGCGCTGTGGCTGATGGTGGCAGGAGCAATGATAGGAGTATGCGGATGGTTGCTGTCGTTTGGTTTGCCATTGAACAAGCGAATATGGAGTCCAAGCTATGTGTTGGCAACATGCGGAATGGCAGCTATGGCGTTAGGATTGATAGTGTATTTCGTAGATATGCGTAGCGACAGCAAACAAGGTAAAGCCATGAAGATGTGGGTAACACTATCTGTGGCTTTCGGCATGAATCCCCTATTCCTATATGTGGCAAGCGACGTGATAAACATAGCTTTCAAAGTATTTGGTATAAGCGATGGCGCTTACCAAGCTGCCCTTGCAATTATTGGCAACGGATATTGGGCGTCGGTGGTTTATAGTGTGATGTTTGTAGCCATTCATGCTGTAATGGCTATGTGGCTATGGAAGAAAAAGATTTTTATTAAGCTGTAAGATAAGTGAAGAGTGAAGAGAGAAGAGAGAAGAGTGAAGAGTGAAGAATCAAATAGTCCATTTGGCTATATAATTCTTCACTCTTCTCTCTTCACTCTTCACTTAAATTCTTCACTCTTCACTCTCTTCGTCCCAATCTTCATCGAAATCGAAGAATTCAGGTTCTACAAAGGCATCGAGAGCACGACGCTCCTTCTTTGTAGGACGACCAGTACCCCTTGCTCTATCAACGAAACCGCTGATACGGCTCATTTCAAGCAATTCATACTGCTTAGGATCGGTGACATTCTCATAGATTTCAGGAATGAGCTTTGCGCCCACACGCTGTTCTATGGTTTTAAGCACCTTGAAAGAATAGGTAATAGGTGGTTTCTTGACGCTCACCACATCGCCAACCTTCACGCTGCGCGAAGGCTTCATGTTGACACCTCCGATAGTAACTCTACCATTCTTGCAGGCATCAGAAGCTATAGAGCGAGTTTTGAAAATACGAGCAGCCCAAAGCCACTTATCGATTCTTGCTGTTTCAGCCATTTATTTCTTTCCGAGTTTATTAAACTGATTCATTGTGATGTCGATTCCTGCAAGCACGAAACTCTTTATTATTTCGCATGCAGTATCGATGCTTGGCTGCAGAGTGTTCATATCGTCGGCTGTGTATTTACCCAACACCCAGTCAATCTGTCCACCCTTAGGATAATCGTTGCCAATACCCATACGCAGGCGAGGATAGTCTTGACCAATAAGCTGCTGGATGTGTCCCAAACCATTATGTCCACCATTGCTGCCATTAGCCTTTAGACGAAAAGCGCCCAAAGGCAAAGCAATATCATCGGAAATGACAAGCAGTCGTTTGCTGTCTATGTTCTCCTTGCCGAGCCAATAGCGCACGGCATTACCGCTGAGATTCATAAACGTGGTAGGTTTCAACAATATCACCTTACGTCCCTTGATGGAAGTTTCGGCAACGAAACCATAACGCTTGTCCTGAAAACTAATATTGGACGCTTTAGCAAAAGCGTCCAATACCATAAAACCAGTATTGTGGCGGGTATTAGCGTATTCATCGCCAGGGTTGCCCAAACCACAAATAAGAAATTTATCCATTCAAATTAGTTAGCTGCTGCAGCTGCGGCTGCGGCTGCCTGCTGAGCTGCACGTGTCATCTTGATAGAGCAAACGATAACCTCCTTAGGAGTAGCAATCTCAAGACCTTCGAAGCTAAGCTCACCAACCTTGATGCTCTTACCAATCTTCAAAGCAGTAACATCAACATCGAGGTGCTCAGGAATCTGCTGGAATGGAGCAGTAACGTTGATCTTACGGATAGAGAGGTTCATACGACCACCATCACGTACACCCTGTGCCAAACCTACGAGCTTAACAGGAATACCAACAGTTACAGGCTTAGACTCGTTGATCTCGTAGAAGTCTACGTGAAGAAGAGCGTCTGATACTGGGTGGAACTGCTGCTCACGCATAACTGCTGTGTGCTCTTCGCCTTCGATGTTAAGACGGATGATGTAGATGTGAGGAGTGTAGATTACCTTACGGAGTTCAGCCATAGGAATAGCGAAAGAGAATGCAACTGGATTGCCGTTCTCGTCCTTCTTCTCACCATAGAGGTTACATGGAACCAATCCCTCCTTACGGAGAGCCTTAGAAGCTTTCTTGCCAAGGTCTGTACGCTTCTGACCTGTCAATGTAAATTCTTTCATTTTGTTTTTTTGTGTTACTATAAATTAAATCGCATTATTAATTCGCCATCACACAAAGATGCGTTTAAGCGTCTTAAAAAGTGGGTGCAAAGGTACTAATATTTCTCAATATACGAAAGTTATTCAGCGAAAAAATACTTTTCTATGCATAAAAATCAGTAAATCTTATGTTTTTCTATAGCTATTTCTTGCATGAAATAGTTTTTTTGACTAATTTTGCAGCCTAAAGTAGCGTGTACGCATATATAAAATATGTATATAGCGCTCAATAACAATTCAAATTAGGGTATAATGATCAATAGGGAATTAATAAGAACTAAGGTTCTCCAGTTAACCTACGCATACTATCAAAACGGAAACAAGAACATGGATAATGCTGAAAAGGAATTGCTTTTCAGCCTATCAAAGGCATACGACCTTTATAACTACTTGCTCGACCTCATCGTGGCAATAAACCGCGAAGAGAGACGTCGTGTGGATATTGCTGCACAAAGAGCTGCTCGCGAGGGTACACAGATGCCTTCTACAAAATTCGTAGACAACAAGTTCGCCTTGCAACTCGAGGAGAACAATATGCTATGCGAATTTCTTGAAGATAAGAAGCTAAACTGGGAAGACAACATAGAGTTTATTCGCAAGATGTGTCAGCAGATTGAGCAGAGCGAGACTTACAAAGAGTATATCGCTACTCCAACTTCTGACTATGAAGCCGACCGCGAGGTATGGCGCAAGCTTTATCGCCAGCTCATTCAGGAGAACGAAGACCTCGATTCTATTCTTGAAGAGAAGAGTCTTTATTGGAACGACGACAAGGAAATCGTTGATACATTCGTATTGAAAACCATTAAGCGCTTCGATCCTGAAAAGAAAGACAAACAGGAACTTCTTCCTGAGTTTAAGGATATGGAGGACAAGGAGTTTGCACAGAAGCTATTCCGTAGCACCATTCTCAACGCTGACCAGTATCAGCGCTTGATGAGCGAGTCTACACGCAACTGGGATTTCTCTCGTTTGGCTTATATGGATGTGGTTATCATGCAGATTGCCATTGCAGAGATGCTCAACTTCCCTGCTATTCCTGTTAGCGTAACCATTAATGAGTATGTAGAGTTGGCAAAGCTTTATAGCACTCCACGTAGCGGAAGCTACATCAATGGTATGCTCGACAACATAGCTCGCAACCTTGTAGAGAGCGGACAGCTACTCAAGAAGGTTAATCCTGCCAAGGGTGCGGAATAAACCATATTGATAAAATACAAGCATCTATTAGTAATTATACGTATCAAAACAGTAAACACTAAAAGCATAACAATATGACAACAATTTTATTGGCTGCTCAGGCAGCACAGCAAGGCGGCAGCATGTCGGGCATGCTCATCATGATGGTGGCAATCTTCGCCATAATGTATTTCTTGATGATTCGCCCTCAGCAGAAGCAGCAGAAAAAGATACGTGAGTTCCAAAACTCACTCGAAAAAGGTTCTAAGGTTCTCGTTGGCGGTGGCATCCATGGCACAGTTCGCAGCGTAGACCTCGCAGCAGGAACTATCGATGTTGAAATTGCTTCTGGCACAGTAATAACAGTTGAAAAGACTTCTGTTTTTGCTTCAGCACAGGACGCTACCGGCACCAAGGCCTAAGAAATGAGAAATAGGCATGTTCTGATATCTGTCAGAGACTTCGTGTTCAGCGTAGTGAACAAGGAGTTTCTGATTTTTTTATTCTTTCTCTGTCTTAGCGGCATCTTCTGGCTGATGATGACGCTCAACGAGACTTACGAGAAAGAATATGAAGTTGCATTGCGCTTAAGCGGACAGCCCAACAACGTGGTGCTGACCACAGAGCCTGCAGATACTGTAAGATTTGTAGTTCGCGACAAAGGCTTTGTATTGCTTTCCTATTCTTCAAGCCATAGACTGCGCCCGCTGACTTTCAACTTCAAAACCTACGCCAAGTCGTCATACAAAGGAAAAATACCTATGGCAGACATACAGAAGGCTATCAGCCAACAGTTGTTTGCCTCTACCACCTTGGTGTCAGTAAAATCAGAATCGACCAATTTCACATACAACTATGGTGAGCGCAAGCTCATTCCAATAACCCTGGCGGGCGAAATTAAGCCAGGACAAAGTTATTATATTGCTCGTATCGACATCTCACCAAAGAAGGCTACAGTATACGCCCAACATCAGAAACTCGATAGTTTGAAGTTTATTCCTACCGAACCTCTGAGCATCATCAATATCCAAGATACCGTTATCAAGACAGTAAACCTTGCAAAGATAAATGGTGTGAAGATTGTGCCAGAGAAGGTAAACATCAAGATTTATCCCGATGTGCTTACCGAAGAGAGTGTGGAGGTGCCTATCAAGGCTATCAATATGCCAGAAGGAACCATTCTTCGCACATTCCCTCAACGCGTAAGAATACTGTTTACAGCAGGAGCAAGCATGGTGAGAGACATAAAGGCACACCCAGAAAGCTTCATCGTTACTGCCGACTACAACGACTTCGGCAAGGAGCATACTGAAAAATGTCAGCTCACGCTCCACACAAAACCTCGCAGCGTACATTCAGCACGATTAGAAATAAGTCAGATAGACTATCTCATAGAACAGCAATGAACACACATTTCAGAATAGCAATTACAGGAGGCATAGGTAGCGGCAAGAGTTACGTTTGCAGCAAACTTGCCGAGCGTGGCATCAAAGTATATGATTGCGATGCTGCAGCTAAACGTATTATGACTAACGACCACACTTTGCAAGCCAAACTTAGCGAAGTGATTGGAGAAGACGTCGTCAAAGATGGTGTATTACAAAAACCGGTTCTTGCAAAGTTTTTGTTGGCATCCGACGACAACAAGAATATTATCAACGACATCGTACACCCAGCCGTAGCAGCCGACTTCATGTCTTCAGGCTATCACTGGTTGGAGAGCGCCATTCTGTTTGAATCAAACTTCGACAAACGAGTAGACTTCGACCTCACTGTCTGCGTAATAGCTCCAGAGAATGTTAGAATAGAGCGCATTGCCAAGCGCGACAACATCAGCATTGAGCAAGCAGCGCAATGGCTAAAAAGCCAAATGCCACAAGACGAAATGGCAAAGAAGGCTGATTTCATCATTGTCAACAATGGCAAATCAGATCTTTCTACAGCAATAATGAGTCTGCTCGAAGCTGTTTCTACACTTGGCAACAAAAACAAATAAAGACAATTACACATTATTATATATATAATATAACAAAAGAAAAGAAATGGAAACAATACTTTCTATCTCAGGCAAGCCAGGACTCTATCGTCTGGTTTCGCGTGGTAAAATGAATCTTATCGTAGAATCTATCGACGAGTCAAAGCGTCGCGTTCCTGCATTCTCTACCGACAGAGTAACAAGTCTTGCAGACATCGCTATGTATACCGACGCTGAAGACATTCCATTGTGGCAGGTATTGAAGAACCTCGGCGAGAAGGAGCAGTCAAAGGAGGTTTCTCTTAACTATAAGAAGTGCAGCTCTAAGGAGTTGCGTGCATACTTCGCTGAGGTATTGCCAAACTTCGACCAGGATCGCGTTCACGATAGCGACATCAAGAAGCTCTTCCAGTGGTACAACATTCTCGTAAAGAATGGCATCACCAACTTCGAGGAAGTTCTCTGCCCTACTCCTGGCGACAACGTTGACGACAGAACAGAAGAATAAATAAACGAAGAGGGAAGAGTGAAGAGTGAAGTATCAAATGGTCTGTTTGGCTATTTGATTCTTCACTCTTCCCTCTTCACTCTTCACTTACAAAGAGTGCTTGGTAAACCTCTATAAAAACAAGAATAATGCAAAAAAGACAAAACACCGTGAGTGTGCTGTTTATGATATTCAGCATACTCTTCTGCGTTTGCCTTATTACGGCAAACATCCTTGAAACCAAACAGATACAAGTTTTATCTGTTAGCCTAACAGGCGGATTAATAGTTTTCCCAGTATCTTATATCATCAACGACTGCGTATGCGAAGTTTGGGGATATTCCAAAGCTCGTATGCTTATTTGGCTTGGCTTTGCCATGAACTTTTTCTTCGTTATGGTAGGAGCCTTGTGTGATGCTATTCCTGGTGCTCCTTATTGGGACAATGAAGAGGGTTTTCATGCCATCTTCGGACTTGCACCACGTATTGCAGCAGCATCTTTCATCGCCTTTATCTGTGGTTCGTTCATCAATGCTTATGTGATGAGCAAGATGAAGATTGCTTCAAATGGCAAAAACTTCTCGCTTCGTGCCATACTCAGCACAGTAGCAGGCGAAAGCATCGACTCGTTGATATTCTTCCCTTTAGCTCTAAGCAGCGTGGTTCCAACCAAGGAACTCATATTGCTTATGGTGTGGCAGGTGATTCTCAAAACAGTCTACGAGATTATTGCCTTGCCTATAACCATACGTGTGGTAAAGGCTTTGAAGAAATACGAGGGCGAAGATGTCTACGACGAAGGCATCAGCTACGGCTGGTTTAAATTCTAAGAAGGCACACATTATTTTATTTATAATCCAACACCCATAATAAAACATAAAAAAAAGATGAGCGATACAAGAAAAGAAGACGGTCTGAAGGCTCTCGGCGCTAAGACCGAATATAAGATGGACTATGCTCCTGAAGTATTGGAGACTTTCGTCAACAAACATCCAGGCAACGACTATTGGGTACGCTTCAACTGCCCAGAGTTCACATCCCTCTGCCCTATCACAGGTCAACCAGACTTTGCAGAGATTCGTATCTCTTACATCCCTGACGTAAAGATGGTAGAGAGCAAGAGCTTAAAACTTTATTTGTTTAGCTTCCGCAACCATGGCGACTTCCATGAAGACTGCGTAAACATCATCATGAAAGACCTTATCCGCCTCATGGATCCTAAGTATATTGAGGTTACAGGTATCTTCACTCCTCGTGGTGGCATCAGCATATGGCCATACGCCAACTATGGTAAGCCTGGCACAAAATATGAGCAACTTGCCATGGACCGTTTCGCACGCCACGAATAATTTAAAGGTAAAAAAGTAAAAAGGTAAAGAAGTAAAAGACCAAGCTGTCCATCTACTTTTTTACCTTTTTACTTTTTTACCTTTTTACCTTTTTACCTTTTTACCTTTAAGAGTCTTTCTTAGTTTCCCGTTGCTTCTTGCAGCGCCTTTTTAGCCAAGCGTTCAGCTATTTGCTGAGCCTTTTTGTTTATGGCATTCGACGACGACTGACGATAATAGCTACGAGTCTTACCTTCAGAACCGAGCACCAACGAGTCGTCGCGAAGATAAACGATGTCGCAAGTATCCAGTTTCACATCCTTAATCTTCATCTTTGAACTCTTATCCAGGTTAGAGATGTCTGGCACACCACTCGTCATCACGAGCTTGCCGTTCCAAATATGCCACTCTGTAAAGAATGCCAAATCAGGATAAACCACCGGACTTTCAGCCTCCAACGAGCTCTTGCTACGCACGTATCCCACACTACTTGCCGACCATTGACGCTTCAATGAAAAGCCATATTCGCGAGGAATCATATAAGTAGCCTTCACAGAGTCTGGCATATTACGCTCCATACGCTCTTGCATCTTCTTCGACATCTTCTCATAGTCGCGCATCTTAGGCATTACAATATAACACCATGTTCCCTTCAACTCATCGAGGTCGATAACGAGGTCGGCAACAGTAGAATCCTGTGGATTTACCACCAGTCCAATCCAGTCGCCCACCTTCAATGTGCCAAGCACCTTCTTGTTGCGAGTAGCGTCTATTATATTATAGTATTTAGGGTCGCTACCATCATTAGGCAGCAACACCACTACAGAGTCTGTGCATCCTTCGCACGCCAAACCGTAAACCGTTTTGTCGCCCGTCAGCTTCAATTCATCGTTGAGGTGTCCTTTCTCAACCCTCAATTCATTCTTATCACCACAAGCAGCCAAAGCCACCGCAGCAACGCATACAAGTATAAATGTCTTTATCTTCATATTTGTTTTAGCCTTTCTTATGCAAAGATATGCAAAGATAGCATAAACGAGTGGAATAACAAAAGAAATACGAAGTTTTCTTTTTTATTGAACTTTCGCAAGTTCAGATTATAAAAAGAAGTACCTTTTCTATCTGCACAAATTCAATGATATGAGCAACATATATGGCCGAAACTATGCTAATAATATGAATAAAGTGTAAAAAAGGGAGACAAAGGAATATTAATTGGATTTTTTTGGCTAATTTTGCGGTCGGTTTTGAAAACTTCACTGAATACATTATGAAAAAGAAGATACAATTCAGTCTCGTTTACCGAGACATGTGGCAGAGTTCTGGTAAGTTCCAGCCACGCAAAGACCAGTTGGCTAAGATAGCTCCAGTTATCATCGAGATGGGATGCTTTAGCCGTGTAGAGACAAATGGTGGCGCCTTTGAGCAGGTGAACCTCTTGGCAGGTGAGAATCCTAACGATGCTGTTCGCGCTTTCTGTAAGCCATTCAATGAGGTAGGCATCAAGACCCACATGCTTGATCGTGGTTTGAACGCTCTTCGTATGTACCCTGTGCCTGACGATGTTCGTGCCCTTATGTACAAGGTAAAGGCTAAGCAGGGAACAAACATCACCCGTATTTTCGATGGTTTGAACGATGTGCGCAACATCATTCCTTCTATCAAGTGGGCTAAGGAAGGTGGCATGACTCCACAGTGTGCACTCTGTATCACCAACTCTCCAGTACATACACTCGAATATTATATGAACATCGCCGACCAGCTCATCGCTGCCGGTGCAGAGGAAATCTGCTTGAAGGATATGGCTGGTATCGGTCAGCCTGCATTCCTCGGCAAGCTCACAAAGATGATCAAGGACAAGTATCCACAGATCATCATCCAGTATCATGGTCACTCAGGTCCAGGTCTTTCTATGGCTTCTATCCTTGAGGTCTGCAACAATGGTGCCGACATCATCGATACTGCTATCGAGCCATTGTCTTGGGGTAAAGTTCACCCAGACGTTATCTCTGTTATCAGCATGCTGAAGAACGAGGGCTTCGAGGTGCCTGAAATCAACATGAGCGCTTATATGAAGGCTCGTGCCATGACTCAGGAGTTTATCGACGAGTGGCTTGGCTACTTCATCAACCCAGGCAACAAGATCATGTCTTCATTGCTTCTCGGTTGCGGTCTCCCTGGCGGTATGATGGGTTCAATGATGGCAGACCTCGGCGGTATGCGTCAGACTATCAACAACATCCGCAAGAAGAAGGGCGAGGAAGAGTTGTCTATGGACGACCTCTTGATCAAGCTCTTCGACGAGGTAGAGTATGTATGGCCACGCGTAGGCTACCCTCCATTGGTAACTCCATTCAGCCAGTATGTTAAGAACATCGCCTTGATGAACCTTCTCACTATGGAGCAGGGCAAGGGTCGCTTCGTGATGATGGACGACTCTATGTGGGGTATGATTCTCGGCAAGAGTGGTAAGATTCCTGGAACTATCGATCCAGAGCTCGTTGAGCTTGCTAAGAAGCAGGGTCGCGAATTCACCGACGTTGATGCTCACACATTGCTCTCTAACGCTCTCGACGACTTCAAGAAGGAGATGGACGAGAATGGTTGGGAGTATGGTCAGGACGACGAAGAACTCTTCGAACTCGCTATGCACCCAGAGCAGTATCGCAACTATAAGAGCGGTCAGGCTAAGAAAAACTTCCTTGCCGACCTTCAGAAGGCTAAGGATGCTAAGCTTGGTAGCTCGCTCACACCAGAGCAGATTTCTGCATTCAAGCATGCTAAGGCCGACGCTATCGTGGCTCCTGTCAAGGGACAAATCTACTGGGAATTCCAGGGCGAAGGCGAATGTGCTCCTGCTGTTGAGCCTTTCATCGGCAAGGAATACAAAGAGGGCGACAGCTTCTGCTTCATCCAGGCTCCTTGGGGCGAGTTTGTAGAGGTTAAGGCTGCTCTCGGTGGCAAACTTGTTGAAATCAATGCTAAGCAAGGCTCTAAGATCAACAAGGGCGACGTTATCGCTTATATCGAGCGCAACGCTGAATAAACATTAAATAAATGGATTATCAAGCAATTATTGATAAGTATTATCCTGAGGATGATGCCCTACGCACCATCCTCATCACTCATAGCCAATCTGTAGCGCAAAAAGCGCTACAGATTGTTTCGTTACATCCCGAACTCAATGCCGACCGTCAATTTGTAGAGGAAGCAGCAATGCTCCACGACATCGGCATATTCAAATGTGATGCTCCTGGCATACATTGTTTTGGCACCGAACCATACCTCTGTCATGGTCGCATAGGCGCCAACTTGCTAAGAGCAGAAGGCTACAATCGCCATGCTCGTGTGTGCGAACGACATACTGGCGCTGGCATCACCAAACAACAGATAGAAGAAAGGCAGTTGCCCCTGCCACATCAGGATTTCCTTCCTGAGACTATAGAGGAACAGATAATCTGTTATGCTGACAAATTCTTCAGCAAGACACACCTCGACCGTGAGAAAACTCTCGAGCAAGCCATTCATAGCCTTGAGAAATTTGGCTCTGAAGGTGTAGAGAGATTCAAAAACTGGGCAGCAAAGTTTGAATAATATTTATGAGAAAACATACCACGATAGCCATAATCCTCATGGCAAGCATCTTCATGCTTGCAAGCAATGGTATGCCCTTTGGCCAACGAGCTCAGAAGCAACGCTTGGCTAAGGACTCCGTAGCTATGAAGGATTCTGCAGCCATCAGCGACTCCATGGCCATCGCCGACAATAAATCCATGCCCGACACTTTAGGCATGGACTCCCTGCAACTTGCCGTCTACCATCACAACAAACAGATAGACGACTCCATACATCTCGACTCTCTAAATCGTCAACGCAAAAATGGTATTGATGCACCTGTAGAATATTCTGCCAACGACTCTATAATCTACGATGCGTCATCAAATACCGCATTCCTTTTTGGCTCGTCGAAGGTTGACTACGAGAACATGAACCTTGAGAGCGACAAAATTTATATGAGCCTCGACAGCAGCTTGGTTCACGCCACAGGTTCTGCCGACTCTACCGCAGAAGACGGACTCAAAGGAAAGCCTGTGTTCACTATGGGCAACGACACCTATAATACCGACACCATGGCTTTCAACTTCAAGACCAAGAAGGGCTTGATACAGAATGTGAAGACGCAGCAAGAGGACGGTTTCTTGACCTCACAACTGAGTAAGCGAAATGCCAAGGGCGAAATATTCCTGCAGCATGGTCGCTATACCACTTGCGATGCCGAACATCCAGACTTCTACATAGCTTTGTCAAGAGCCAAAGTGCGCCCTGGCAAGGATGTAGTGTTTGGTCCTGCCTACCTTGTGGTGGCAGATGTACCATTGCCATTAGCCATTCCTTATGGTTTCTTCCCATTCTCTAAGAGCTATTCTTCGGGTTTCATCATGCCTACCTATGGCGATGAAAACAGTCGTGGATTCTATCTTCGTGACGGTGGATATTATTTTGCGTTGAGCGACAAATGCGACCTAAAGCTCTTGGGCGAAATATACACCAAGGGCTCATGGGGACTATCTGCAGCCAGCAACTATCGCAAACGATACAAATTCTCAGGTAGCTTCTATTTCTCATACCAAGACACCAAGACTGGCGACAAGGGAATGCCTGATTTCCAAGAGCAGAAGAGCTTTAAGGTGCAATGGAGCCACCGCCAGGACGCTAAGGCCAATCCTTTCAGCACACTCTCGGCAAGCGTAAACTTTGCATCTACAAGCTATGAGCGCAACAACCTCAATTCGCTCTACAATCCGCAAACCATGACACAGAGTACGCGTACTTCTTCTGTCAGCTGGAGCACCACATTTTCAAGCATCGGACTGTCGTTGAGCTCTACTGCCAACCTCTCGCAAAACATGCGCGACTCTTCTATCGCCATGACTCTGCCCGACCTCAACATCTCGCTCTCGCGTTTCTATCCTTTCCGCCGCAAGCATGCTGTAGGCAAAGAGCGCTGGTACGAGAAAATTTCTATGAGCTATACCGGTCACTTGTCTAACTCTATCAACACCAAGGAAGACCAGCTCATGAATAGCAACATCATAAAGGATTGGCGCAACGGTATGCAACACAACATACCTATCAGCGGCAACTTCATGTTGTTTGACGTAATCAACGTTAGCCCTTCGTTCAATTTCACCGACCGCATGTACACCAATAAGGTTACACGCTCATGGGACGAAGCCAACCAACGGGAACTTTGCGACACCACCTATGGTTTCCACAACGTCTACAACTGGAACCTCAGCCTCTCGGCAAGCACCAAGCTTTATGGTTTCTATGTTCCTAACCGCAAGCTCTTTGGCGACAAGATTGTTGCCGTGCGCCACGTGTTCACACCACAGGTTAGCTTCAGCTATGCTCCTGATTTCAGCACAAGCCACTATGGCTACTATGATTCATATCTGAAGACCGACGCCAATGGCAATGTGTCGTTGGTGGAATATTCTCCTTATCAGAACTCCCTCTATGGTGTTCCTGGCAAGGGCAAGACTGGAAGCATCTCATGGGACATCTCCAACAATATCGAGATGAAAGTGCGTAGCGACAAGGATTCCACAGGCTACCGCAAGCTAAGCATCATCGACGAGCTTGGCGCTTCTATGTCGTACAACATGGCAGCCAAGGTTCGTCCGTTGAGCGACCTTTCTATGCGTCTTCGCTTAAAGTGGTGGAAGAAATATACATTCAACATGAATGCCGTATTTGCCACCTACGCCTACGACCTTGACGAAAATGGCAAACCATACGTAGGCACACATACCGAGTATAGCCGCGGACGCTTCGGTCGTTTCCAGGGTATGTCGCAAAACATCTCTTTCACCCTAAGCCCCGACCAGCTGCGCAAATGGTTTGGCCATGGCGAGAAGGACGATGAGAAAGATGGCAAAAGAAACAAAGACGACGAAGAAGGTATGGATACCGATATAGAAAGCAATGTCGACGACGATATGATACAGGCTCAGCGTGGCGCAAAAGACAAGAAGAAGGGTGCTCTTGCCGAAACCGACGGCGATGGCTACATGGCTTTCTCTATGCCTTGGTCTATGACTTTCGGCTATGGTGTCACCATGCGCGAAAACACAAGCGGCAAGTTCAACACCAAGACTATGCGCTATCCGTATAAGTTTACTCAAACCCTGAACATAAGTGGCAACCTGCGATTGAGCGAGGGCTGGAACATCAGTTTCTCTTCTGGCTACGACTTCGAATACAAGAAAATGTCTATGACCACAGCCTCATTGCAGCGCGACCTCCATTGCTTCAACATGAGTTGCTCTGTTGTGCTTGCACCATACACAAGCTACAACTTCAGCTTCCGATGCAATGCCGCTACCCTCACCGACGCTCTGAAATACGACAAGCGAAGCGGATATAGCAACGCCGTTCAATGGTATTAAAATGATAAACCGCACACATCTCTACGCAATGGCAACGAGAATGTGTGCGGTTTTTTATTTAAAACCTCATCAAAAAACGCAATAGGCTTCGTTGGCAAATGAAGTAAGCTTCGTTGCCCAATGAAGTAAGCTTCGTTGCCCAATGAAGCCTGTTGCATTTTTGAAACATAAAAGACACGTACAGAGGGCTTGCCTATGGTTTGTTGTTATCTATATCACCGCAATATTTGTATTTGCTAAATGCAATAGCTGATAAAATAATTCATGATAGCGCAGGTATGAAACAAAACAGCTTGAAGGGTCTATACGCCACCTGTTCATCGTGGCATATAGACCCTTGGCGTTTGTTTATCCCAATACAACATTGGCAGGGACGCCAAGGTTGTGGTATATGTTTCTTGCAACATCAAAATTAATTGCACGACGTCCATGGAGAATATCACTTAATGCGGTTGTTGACACGCCTATAGCTTTTGCAGCCTCCTTTTGCTTGTAGCCTTTTTGGCGAAAAGCAACTTTGATGGCAGCAATGAGGGAAGGCTTAACTCGCCATGGATGGGGCTCAACTTCGCATTCCCAATCGTAAGCAGCTTCGCTGAGGACCTTTAATTCTTCCTTTTCTACTTCGCTGAGAAAGTCCATACCGCCCAATTGGGTGCCCTTTGCAAGCAGAGCCTCCATTCGCTCTTCAATTTCATTATATGTTTTTTCGTCTTTAATAGTCATAGTTATATATTTTTGATGTCCTTAATCTTGTCATATTCGGCATGAGTTCCAACAAATCTAATATGTAGAAATCCTTGAAAGAACACAACGATAGTTACAAGCCTAAATTTATTGCCTGATACATTGAAGACATATCTGTCATTCCCTACATAATCTGCCGAAGGAAATGCTTGCTTTAATTCTGCATGGCTTTTCCATTCTGTCTTTTCAACAAACTCAGCCCAGCGCATGAGCGGATCTGCTGCATCAGGATGTTTCCTTGCAAAATCTTTCAGCAGTTTGAACTTTAATATCTTCATAATCGTTTATATTTGCTGCAAAAATAAATAAAAGTTCTCTATATTGAGAACTTTC
>CAKQMS010000034.1 GCA_934254985.1 uncultured Prevotella sp.
GGACCTTCCGTATTACCGCGGCTGCTGGCACGGAATTAGCCGGTCCTTATTCATATGGTACCTGCAATAAGCTACACGTAGCTCACTTTATCCCCATATAAAAGCAGTTTACAACCCATAGGGCCGTCTTCCTGCACGCTACTTGGCTGGTTCAGGCTCTCGCCCATTGACCAATATTCCTCACTGCTGCCTCCCGTAGGAGTTTGGACCGTGTCTCAGTTCCAATGTGGGGGACCTTCCTCTCAGAACCCCTACTGATCGTCGCCTTGGTGGGCCGTTACCCCGCCAACAAGCTAATCAGACGCATCCCCATCCCATACCGCCGAATCCTTTCGTCATATTCAAATGCTTGCATATGACTGCATACGGTATTAATCCGCCTTTCGACGGGCTGTCCCGTGGTATGGGCCAGGTTGGATACGCGTTACTCACCCGTGCGCCGGTCGCCAGCGTACTGAAGCAAGCTTCTGTACCTGCTGCCCCGCGACTTGCATGTGTTAAGCCTGTAGCTAGCGTTCATCCTGAGCCAGGATCAAACTCTCCATTGTAAAATATCTTTTGATAGATTACTCTATCCGTTTGTTGTCTGTTTTCAGGACGCTACCGAAAATATTCTTTATCCAAGAATTGAACGGTTGTTCTACCCAAACCATCTACACTATATAATAATGTAGAAGTTTGCTCTTGTACTACTTCTCTGTCTATGTAAACCTTTCAAAGATCTCTATCTTGTTTTGCCTACACCACACACTCAACTAGCTCTTAATACCGTAGTTGTTAGGAGGTGAAAGCGTTTGCAAAGGTACAACTATTTTCGAAACCACCAAAACTTTCATAGCTTTTTTATATCAAAAAGTATATTGTTTAACTTTCGTAAACAAGCAAAACGACGTACACATTATTATATATATACATATACGTACATTATATTTATATTTAAAGAGACCTATAAAACGACATCTTCTATACATACTTTTTAGAAAAACTATATAAAACATTAAACCCAAATCAGTAAAAATACCGATTTGGGTTTAACATATTCCTTATTTTATTCAAAAACATCTTCTATTTCTTCATTTCCATCCGAAGGATCCTCTTTTTGACAAGCATTAAAGTCATCTGGGATATTAAAATCGGAAGGAGAATATCCGAGAGAAGTATCCCTATACACCTTCGTCATATAATACGCCCAGATAGGAAGAGCCATCGTGGCACCCTGTCCCATGTTCATAGAGTCGAAATGGATATCACGGTCTTCTCCACCAACCCAGCATCCGCTAACGAGCTGAGGAGTAAAGCCTATAAACCATGCATCAGAGTTGCGGTTGGTAGTACCAGTCTTACCTCCGATTTGTCCCTGAAGATTATATTTGAATCTTACTCTTCTACCAGTACCCTCGTCAATAACCGCCATCAGTTCAACAAGCATCTTGTATGCACTTTCAGGACTGATAACCTCATTCATTCTTGGTTGGAACTTAGCAATAACATTACCCTCATTATCTTCGATACGAGTAACGAATAGCGGAGCACAACGAATACCGTTATTTGCAAATGCAGTATATGCACTCACCATTTCAGCTACCGACACCTCGCAAGGTCCGAGACACAAAGCCATAGAAGGATGAATCTCCGGATTATTGATTCCAAAACCATGAAGCAATTCCACAAACTGGTTAGGATTGAGCTTACTCATCAGATAAGCAGATATCCAGTTATTAGAATTAGCAAGACCCCACTTCAGCGTAACCATTTCGCCATATCTCTTACGACTACTATTTCTTGGAGTCCAAGGTTGTCCTGCCACCATATAAGTAGTCTGCACATTAGGAGCCAAATCGCATGGAGAGAATCCATTTTCCATAGCCAAAGAATATAGGAATGGTTTTATAGTAGAACCAACTTGGCGTCTACCTCCCATAGCCATATCGTATTGGAAATGCGAGAAGTTGATACCACCAACATATGCCTTAACATATCCAGTTTGTGGCTCCATGCTCATGAATCCTGTTCTGAGGAACGACTTATAATATCTGATAGAATCATAAGGAGTCATGATGGTATCTATGTCACCATGATAAGTGAAGATTGTCATTTCCGTAGGCTTTTTGAATGAAGCAAATATTTCAGCATCATCGCAACCAGCCGCCTTCATACCCCTATATCTATCGCTCTGCACCATAGAACGCTTCATAATCTGCGCCACCTGCTGCTTTGTTAGCTGTCCTGAGAAAGGTGCATTTGGCTTGCGTCTATTTTCATTATCGAAAGCAGGTTGGAGGAATTTCACCACATGACCATAGACTGCTTCTTCGGCATACTTTTGCATACGCGAATCAACAGTTGTATACACCTTCAAGCCATCGGTATATATATTATAAGGCTGTCCATTCTTCTTAAAGTTCTTATTACACCATCCATATAAAGGATCTGACACCCAAGAGATTGAGTCGAGCACATACTGACGTTTATTCCACTCTGGATAGTCTTCCTTCTCTGGACGCTTAGCCATAAGATATTGGCGCAAGAATTCTCTGAAATAAACAGCAGAACCATCCTTATGATCAGTACGATGGAAATCCAACTTCAACGAATCGCCCTGCAATTTCTCGCATTCACCAGAAGTAAGATATCCCGCCTTCTCCATCTGTGCAAGCACGACATTTCGTCTATCCTTACAACGTTCAGGGTATCTTACTGGATTAAACAACGAAGGATTCTTGCACAAGCCAATAAGCGTTGCCGACTCAAGAATCGTCAAATCCTTAGGCTCCTTATTAAAATATGTTTGAGCAGCTGTTTTTATACCAACAGCTCCATGCAAGAAGTCGAAATAGTTAAGATACAGAGCTATAATCTCCTCTTTAGTGAAATATCGCTCAAGCTTTATTGCTATAACCCACTCTATAGGTTTCTGGAACAAACGTTCGGCTGTTGACTTCACAGGATGCGAATACAACTGCTTAGCCAACTGCTGCGTGATTGTACTACCACCACCAGCACTTGTCTGACCTAAAAGTCCTCTCTTCACCACGGCACGTCCAACAGCATAGAAATCAATACCAGAATGCTCATAGAAACGAGCATCCTCAGTAGCCACAAGTGCATGAACGAGATGTGGGGAAAGATTAGAGTAAGCAACAGGAATTCTGTTTGATTTGTTAATATTCCAAGTTCCCAGCACCTTGCCATCAGAAGAATAAATCTGCGTAGCAAACCTGCTAATAGGATTTTGGAGATCTTTCATATCTGGCATATAGCCTATTACTCCGTTCCATATCAAGCAAAAGACAACACCAACAATCACCACCGAAGTTGCCAATGCTATCCAAAGGAAGAGAATAAATTTCTTTCTCATAAATTCGTTTTATGGTTATTTCTTTGTTATTAGGTTTTGACAAATAATCATCATCACCATTTAATTTATGGGCAAAAATACAACTTTTTATTTGAAAAGACCTATACTTTGGAAAATAATATGTAACTTAGCACCGATTTTAAGTCAATCAACCAATACACAATATGGAAAAACATAATTTCGTGACTATTGCCGACCTTTCAAGAGAAGAAATCATGCATCTCATTGAAATGGCGCAAGAGTTTGAAAAGCATCCAAACAGAGAGTTATTAAAGGGTAAGGTAATAGCTACCTTGTTTTTTGAGCCTTCTACCCGTACTCAGTTAAGTTTCCAAACAGCCGCCAACCGCCTTGGCGCAAGAGTCATCGGTTTCTCTGATGCCAAGACTTCGAGCACCACAAAGGGCGAAACCCTCAAGGATACAATCCTTATGGTGAGCAATTATGCTGACGTTATAGCGATGCGCCACTATATAGAAGGAGCAGCACAATATGCAAGCGAAGTAGCGCCAATACCTATTGTTAATGCAGGCGATGGAGCCCACGAGCATCCATCACAATGTCTCTTGGACCTCTACTCTATCTACAAGACCCAAGGCACACTCGACAATCTCAACATCTATCTTGTTGGCGACCTTAAATATGGTAGAACCGTTCACTCTCTGATTACGGCAATGCGCCACTTCAATCCTACATTCCATTTCGTGGCACCAAAGGAGCTTGCAATGCCTAACGAATATAAGCTCTATTGCAAGGAACACAACATCAACTTCCAGGAGCACACCGCTTTCAATGAGAAAGTCATTGCCGACGCCGACATTATATATATGACGCGCGTACAGAAGGAGCGTTTCAGCGACCTTATGGAATATGAACGTGTGAAGAATGTATATATTCTGAAGAATGATATGCTCGACAACGTGAAAGAGAACATGAAGATTCTCCATCCGCTGCCACGAGTAAATGAGATTGCCTATGATGTTGACGACAATCCACATGCCTACTACATCCAGCAAGCCCAAAACGGACTCTATGCTCGCGAGGCCATCTTCTGCCGTTGCCTTGGCATAAGCCTCGAAGACATCAAGAACGATAAAACCATTATAGAATAAACCTTTCTAACACGTTTTTATAATAATATGAGCAAGAAAGAACGTTTGGTTGCCGCCATTAAGAACGGCACCGTTATCGACCATATACCAGCCGACAAAACATATCAGGTGGCAACACTCTTAGGATTAGAGAAATTGGAAACACCTGTCACCATAGGCAACAACTTTGCTTCTAAGAAGGTGAAGAACAAAGGTATCATCAAGGTTAGCGACAAATTCTTTACCAAAGAAGAAATCAGCCGTCTGTCGGTAGTAGCCCCAAATGTTGTGCTAAACATCATTCAAGACTACGAAGTAGTAGAGAAAAAGATGGTTGAAACCCCTAACGAGCTCAAAGGCATCGTGAAGTGCAACAATCCAAAATGCATCACCAATAACGAGCCTATGTCTACAATCTTCAACTTCGTAGACAAAGAAAAGGGTATCGTGAAATGCCACTACTGCGATAAGGAGCAAGACATCACAAAGGTAGAACTCTGCTAACACAGACCAACCTACACAACAGATTTTGCTAACACTTTGCAAGGAATACAGACTATACAGGTGACAAATTATCGCTTTTATTTTGCCAATCCATAGTTTTCTATTACCTTTGCATCCGCATTCCCACCCCAGCCCACTCATCAAGAGCGGACAAAGAAGTTAAATACAACAATTAACCGCACTTAATAAAAAAACAACCGCAACAATGAAAAGAGACCAAGAGATTTTCGATCTTATCGAAAGAGAACATCAGCGACAGCTCAAAGGTATGGAGCTTATTGCTTCAGAAAACTTTGTTAGTGATGAAGTGATGCAAGCTATGGGCAGCTATTTGACCAACAAATATGCTGAAGGCCTTCCTGGCAAACGTTATTATGGTGGTTGCCAAGTAGTAGACCAAGTAGAAGACCTTGCTCGCGAAAGAGTAAAGAAACTATTTGGTGCTGAATTTGCCAACGTACAGCCACACTCAGGAGCCCAGGCCAACGCAGCAGTATTGCTCGCAGTACTCAAGCCAGGCGACACCTTCATGGGATTGAATCTTGATCACGGCGGCCACCTCTCTCATGGTAGCCTTGTCAACACATCAGGTATTCTCTACAAGCCAGTTGGCTACAACCTCAACAAAGAGACAGGTCGTGTAGACTACGACGAGATGGAGCGCCTTGCATTGGAACACAAGCCAAAGCTCATAATTGGTGGCGGTTCAGCATATAGCCGTGAGTGGGACTATAAGAGAATGCGTCAGATTGCCGACGAGGTAGGAGCATTGCTCATGATAGACATGGCTCACCCAGCAGGTCTTATCGCAGCAGGCTTGCTCGACAACCCTGTTAAATATGCACACATCGTAACTTCTACAACCCACAAGACTCTCCGTGGTCCTCGTGGCGGTATCATCCTCATGGGCAAAGACTTCGAGAACCCTTGGGGTCTTACCACAAAGAAGGGTGAACCTAAGATGATGAGCATGTTGTTGAACTCAGCAGTATTCCCAGGCACACAGGGTGGTCCATTGGAGCATGTCATCGCAGCTAAGGCAGTAGGATTTGGTGAAAACCTCCTCCCATCATGGAAGGAATATGCTACACAGGTTAAGAAGAATGCAGCCGTATTGGCACAGAACTTGATAGACCGCGGTTTCTCTATCGTTAGTGGCGGTACCGACAACCACTCTATGCTCGTAGACCTCAGAAGCAAATATCCAGACCTCACAGGTAAGGTTGCAGAGAATGCCCTTGTAGCTGCCGACATCACAGTAAACAAGAACATGGTACCATTCGATTCTCGTAGCGCATTCCAGACCAGCGGTATCCGTCTCGGAACAGCAGCCATGACCACACGTGGTGCTAAGGAAGATATGATGGTATTGATAGCTGAACTCATCGAGGAAGTATTGAATGCTCCAGAAGACGAGAAGGTTATTGCCAACGTACGTGCTAAGGTCAACGAGACCATGAAGGATTATCCTTTGTTCGCATACTAAAACACATTATTATATTTTCAACAGTCGTCTCCCGACAAGGCTTATGGATTATTCCATATCCCTTATCGGGGGATTTTTGTAGATAGCAACACCAATTATGACACAGAGCAATAACGATTCAGATGTAGTTTATCGCAACATCATCACCCGAACTTCCGTTCGCTCATACCAGGACAAGCCTGTAGAAGACTGCAAAATCGAGAAACTTCTACGAGCAGGCATGGCAGCTCCATCAGCTGTCAATGTACAGCCATGGCATTTCATTGTTGTGAAAAACAAAGCAACATTACAGAAAATAGCAGAAATCACACCTAACGCCAGAATGGCTAAAGAAGCGCCTTTAGCGATAGTTGTTTGTGGCGACATGCGCAACGAAGGCAACGACCTTGTTCGCGAATTCTGGGTGCAAGATGCATCTGCAGCCACACAAAACATCCTATTAGCAGCCCACGCCATGGGATTAGGAGCAGTATGGACAGGCACCTACCCTGCTCAAAATCGTTGTGAAGCAATATCCCAGCTTCTCAATCTTCCAAGTTCCATCATTCCATTCTCAACAATAGTCATTGGCTACCCTAAAGAAGCGCAGCAGCCTAAAGACAAATGGAAAGAAGAGAATATATCATACGAAGTATTCTGATAGGAAATATCATCGTAAAAGCATCACTAAATTTAGTAAGCTAAGTTCATCCTTCGACTAACAGCTGTTAGTCGGTAAACGAAGTTAACTTACTTTGCAAAGTAAGTTAACTTCTCAGACCTACTAACCTAGGTTAGTCGAAAGACGCAATAAACTTGGGTAAACAACACTATTATTTGTATGGAGTAAATACGATAATATGTTTATCAATTGCAGCCTAATTCCATGCCATTTATAGCCATTATTAGATTGTGGATATTAGTTAAATAGCATCGCGAAATATCAAATCTTATAAAAAATGTTGGGTGAATAGATTATTATATTTACATTTGCAGCATAGAATCATTGATTATAGACTATCGAATATGAGAACTGCAATAATAACAGCATTATTGGCTTGCGCCCAGTTTGCAAGCCACGCACAGACGCAACAGCCCTTTAAGGGAACGTTTGACAACAAAGAATACAACATATACTTGAAGATAAACCTTTACGACAAGAATCTCATTGTGCCACAGCAAGAGATTTTTGGCGAAGTAGATGGATTTGTTGGCGACTACAAGGATTCACGTAAATGGCTCATCACAGGTTCTAAACTCAACAAGAGTGGCACAGCAACCCTGAGTATCATCAACGACTATGGTAGCGAAGACCTTACTGCAACGCTTACGTTTGTTAACGATAGCACCTTGCAGCTAACTCAAGATGACGGTAGCACAATGAAGATAGCACGAAACCGCAAATGGCAGAAGTTGCCAGGCAAACTGCTGTTTACGAAAAAGAAATAACAAAAGGTCTTGGTTTATACGAAACTATAGCAGAAAACATCATCTACGAATTCTTACAAAACATAAACAACATTGGCGATACGATGAACTACCATATCGCCAATGTTGTTTTTTTTATCCTATCACCTCCCAAAAGCTTTCGGGAAGGCTGATGTTATTAATGCTCTCTGCCGATTCAAATAAAGGAGCAATATCTTCAGGCTCAAAGCCTGCAATGCCACATCCTATAGGAGTAACCAAGAAGAGCTTTTCTGGATTAGCCTTGGCAAAGGCTATAAAGTCGTCGACGTATGGACGGATGGTTTCTACCCCACCCTGCATGGTTGGAATGGCATAGCTCTGCCCTTGCAAGCCAACACCTTTGCCCAATACGGCACCAAAACGCAGATGAGCTACACGAGCAGCGCCACCTCCGTGCATACCTGCAAGATTACTGCCAAAAACAAATACTTCATTATCCTTGAGAGTGTCTATCCACTCAGGAGTGATTCTTCCTTGTTTCATATTATCCATATTATTATACTCTGATGGTTCTGCGAAATCGGCATCGAGAGACATCCTTGCCATACAAGGCATGCAACTCTTAGCATCCATAGTAGCATATACAGAAGATTCGTATTCTGAAGCCACGAAATATCGCTTGAAATATGGTATCACCACATCGTGCATCATCTTATTATATCGTTGAGTAATAGCAGAAGGCGTCGTACCCATTTGCTCAGCAACTTCTTTACTCTTGAAGCCTTCAATAAAAAGCATCCTCAGGATAATGGAATTTCTATTGTCGCGCCCATAATATTCATGGCAAATCTCGTTGATAGTACTGATAAACTCAAGCTTAAATTCATCGTTAGCAACATCAATATGCGAAGACGGTTTCTCTTGACGAGCCTCGAAACTATCAAAAAGATGCTCTTTTTCAACACCCTTTAGTCTATCGAGCAACAAATAACGGAATCCGTTGACCATCCATGTTTTGAGTGACATCGAAGATTTACGATCTTCTAATGGTTTGAAATCATGCTCTATGAGATATAGAAAATATTCATGAGCCAAAGTAAAGAAGTCCATGCCAGGCTTTGTGCGCAATCCATATCGCTTATCGTAGATGCAATATGCTATACGGCAATAGCCATAGAAATACTCCCTCACTATCTTTGAGTTAGCATCTTTAAAGCCTTGCAATATCTCGTTGTCTGACAAATGCAGCACATCAACATTCTGTGATGCTCTGAACATTTCCGCTAAATCTTTGTCTGTAGTCATACCATTATTATATTACTCCCTACAAATATAAACCTTTTATTTGAATTATTGAAGAAATATTATTTTTTCAGCATATTTTTATGAAGTACAATACTAATAGAATAATACTAAAAAGCACGATGCAGAATAGAATGTACAGCATCGTGCTTTATGGTTTTTAACTAAAAATTTATTCGTTTATCATCAGATAGAATGCAAGAGCCCAGTCTTGGTCGTTGGCAAAAGCATCTGCGAAATGAGCTTGCTCGCCATTGATGCGCTTTGGATAGACAAAGGCACAACTGCCGGTGCCATCTTCGAAGACATTGCATAGATTGCTGCGAACCACTTCCTTTGCCTTGTCCATATACTCCTCGCTACCTGTAGCCAACGCATAGTAGTAGTAAACAATACAATAAAACTATCAAATATAGGAAAATCATTCATTTATCGGTAATTATCATTCATAATGCCACCTATAGCAACCTTTCATCATATAAATATAAGATAAAAACAAAAAAACTCACTTTTACTTTTAACTTATTTCATATTTTTGCATCTATATAAATGAAAGCTTTCAACAACAAGAGAATTCACAATTAAAACAATGAAGAATATGAAAACCAAGAACATCACAAGATTGATTGGAACAGGATTGTTGAAGAGCATCATCGTGTGCATGATGTTGCTAATAGGTTCCATCACACCATCAATGGCAAAAGGTAAACATAGTGTAAGTCGTCGTCCACACTATACACATCGCAATCATGTTTACAGAACATTTAGACCAACAAGAGGCACAGTATTCCTCACTCGTCCAAGAGGAGGTAGGTATCACTATATAGGCAAACATAGATATTGGTTGGCAGACAATGTGTTGTACGACATAGTACCTATGGGAAAGAAAGGAATACAATATATTGTCATAAAGGTAGTAAAGTAAAAAGGTAAAAAGTAAAAAAGAATAATGGAAATAAACATCCTCGACAATCAACAATTGCTCCGAATGCTGTTTGACGAACAGCAAAAGGAGCAAGGCTTCAGACTATTGATGCAGAAATATGGCAATAAGATATATTGGCACATCAGACGCATCGTAGTTGGAAGAGAAGATGCAGAAGATGTTGTACAGGAAACTCTTATCAAGATATTCTCTAATATCTCCGATTTCCATGGCGATGCAGCACAGTTACCAGCATGGATGTACCGAATAGCAACAAGAGAAGCTCTACAGATGCTAAGAAGAAAGACGAGTATTTTTCAAAGTATCGACTCTCTAAACAATACACTTATAGACACGCTGAAAGCAGAATGCGACATAGGAGATTCTTCTGAGCGATTGCTGCAAGAGGCAATTCTTACTCTACCAACCACACAGCGATTGGTGTTCAACATGCGCTACTACGACGACATGGACTATGAACAGATAGCTACTGTAACGGGTAAGAAAGTTGGCACACTAAAAACCAACTATCACTATGCTTCAGATCATATAAAACAATATATAAAGGAGAAAACACAATGAAGACTGATAATAAAAAGGAAATGCCTTTCCCTGAAACGGAACAATATGTAAGCGACCTTATTGCCAAGAAAACAGAATTGGCTATAATGGAAAGCAAGCATGAGAGCAAAAGGGAATACTACGAAAAGATGAGCGTTAAAACATTGGTAGGCATAGCAGCCTCAGTACTCTTTGTGCTAACACTTTGCTGGAACGACTCGATACCAGAGACAGAAACCGTGCCACAACAGACAGAAAGCGTAAAAAATAGTCCTCTAGACATTTTTTTGGCAAATATCTCCGATAACGAAGCGCAAAAAATCGATTGCTATGATATCGATGATATTCCTGAATATTATAACTAATATTGTCAACAACTAAATAACAAAAAGCTATGAAACAAGTAGTATTATCTATCCTCTTTTGCCTAATGGCAATAAGCGGAATGGCACAGAAGCATGGTTCGTTTAACGAGCGTTTGTTTAATGCTAAAGTTGCTGAAATTACATATCAGCTACATCTTACAGACAAGCAGGTTTCAGATTTTCGCCCCATCTACATGCAATACAATAAAGATATGATTGCGGCATGGGGAACTGAAGAAAACATGGCAGAGCCTGCAAAAACTTCAGAAGAGGCAGCGGCTTTGGTGAAGCATCGTATGGCTCGACAGCAAAGAGCTCAAGAAATACGTATGAACTATACCGATAAGTTTGCCAAAGTACTTTCAGCAAACCAGCTACAAAAGTTCTATAAAGTAGAAAATGGAATTCAAAAGCGACTACGGGAAAGAAAACTTCATAAATCATCTAAATTTGGAAAAAGAAAAAGATAACAACACATAGTAGATTAGTTTTTTATAGGAAGTTAGGAAACGGGAGAAACCATAGATTTTTTTTCGTTGCGAGACGAGAGAATTCATAGTTAGTTTTATTTCGTTGCGAAACGAGAGAAAGGACAGTTTGTTTCGTTGTGAAACGAGGATAAGCGTAAATTTTTTATTAACATAGGAATTAATAATTTGGATTAAAGTATAAACATTAGTGGTTTCTTAGTTTCCTAACGACCTATAATCAAACAAATCAAAAGTTCATATGAGAAAAACATTATTACTTCTGTTAACAACATTAGCCATCACATCATTTGCACAAGAGGCAAATGAAGATGGACTTACATTTGTGGGGTTGCAGCGCGACTTCGCTGGTACCACCTTAGGTTATCGTAAAGCTAATATAGAAGGCAACGGTACAGATAACAAATCATTAGTAATCTACCTGCATGGCGGTTCAAGCTGTGGTACAGATAATACCACACAAATGAAAGAACCAGGCATAGACTCTATTGCCAACTATCTGGTAAGCCATCAGAAATCGGCAGTATTTGTGGTGCCTCAATGTCCTGATCGCAATAAGGGCTGGGGAGGCATGGCAAAGAATGTGAAAGCTTTATTAGATTTCACAGCCCAAACAGAAAATGTGGACATAAACATGATATATATATTTGGAGGTTCGATGGGTGGCACAGGAACTTGGAAGATGTTGTCAACATACCCAAACTTTTTTGCTGCAGGAATGCCATGTGCAGCAAATCCAAAGGGTATGAGTGCTGAAAATGTAGCTACCACTCCTGTATACAATGTGATGGGATTGGACGACAAGATTATGAATGGCGAAGTAAGAGCAATAGCAGAAGACTTCATTAGCCAGCTACAACAACTTGGCGACGAAACCAAGTATGAGACCGTAGAAGGTTGGACACACGAAACTACATGTATACAAAGCTATAGCACAGAACGTTTGGATTGGATATTTGCTCATAGAAAGCAATCGGCAGACGGTATCGAAACAACAGTAAACGATATATATGGCAACAATGCTTGGTATACTTTGCAAGGAATAAAAACCACGCAACCATTATCACATGGACTATATATACATAATGGTAAAAAGGTAATGGTAAAATAATTATAGAAGAACTAATAACAAAACAATAAGGGTTCACATCTTGGATGATGTGAACCCTTATTATTTTGTTATTCATTCAATCAGCTTATTAGTACAAAGCTGCTGCATAAATCCATGTGTATACACCACTTACAATACCAAACAATACTACGCCAAGTGTACACAAAGCGAGAGCCAACTTAGTCTCTGGCTTAGAAACGAACTTAGCAATAGGCTTCTCACTTGGCTTGATATACATAGCCTTAACGATGAGAAGATAGTAGTAGAGGCTTATCACGGTGTTTACCAAAGCGATGAACACTACAACATAGGTAACGATACCCATTGTGGTGTCGATGGTATAATCGTTGAGGGATGCCATGAAGATGAAGAACTTCGAGAACATACCTGCAAATGGAGGAATACCACCAAGTGAGAACAAAGCCAATGTCATAAGGAATGACAAATGAGGATTTGTCTTGTAGAGTCCGTCGTAGTCGCTGATGTTAACAGCCTTAGCATCGTGGTTCTCGATAACTGCGATGATACCAAATACAGCGAGGTTGGCTACGATGTAGATAAGTACATAGTAAGACAAAGCTGTGGTAGCATAAGCAGATGGTGAGAGCAGAGCCAACATGATGTATCCAGCCTGTGAGATAGAACTGAAAGCCATGAAGCGCTTGATGTTCTCCTGACGGATGGCAAAAAGGTTGGCTACTGTGATAGACAACACGATGATGATGCAGAGCATTGGATGCCAGAATGTGATGATGTTGGCAAAAACCTTTGTGAGAATAGTAAGAGCAGCAAAAGCAGCTGCACCCTTAGAGATAACACTGAGGTAACCAGCAACAACAGAAGGAGCGCCCTGATAAGTATCGGCAGTCCAGAAGTGGAAAGGAACAAGCGAAAGCTTGAAAGCCAAACCGCTAAAGAAGAATACCAAACCTGCGATGGTGAGAGGAGTTGCAGTGATGTTGTTGGCAACATTATCGAAATAGAGGTTGCCGAGAGCACCATAGAGCATACTCAAACCATAGATCATTACACCGCTAGAGAAAGTAGCTGTGAGGATGAACTTTGCGCCAGCCTCTGCACATTCATTCTTCCACTTGTCGAAAGCAACGAGGCATGCCATAGGCACACTCGCCATTTCCAAACCAAGGAAGAAGAGGAGGAAGTGGTTGGCACTAACCATCACATTCATACCAAGCAATGTAGAAAGAACCAAGAGATAGAACTCGCCCTGGAACTTACTACGGTTTTCATCGTTGAGCCATTCCTTAGCCTGAAGGCAAACGATAAGTGTACCGAAAGCAAGGATAGACTTGATAACGCTGATAGAAGGAGTGGTATGATACATACCTCCGAACGCAGAGTCGCTAACACCTACGCTGATGGTGAATGCTACATGAGCAAGCAGCAAAGCGCAGACAAGTGTGTTCAACCAACCACGATAACGCTTGTTTGCTGTTATGAAGTCAGCCACAAACACTATTACCATAAGAAGCACGAGGCTAACTTCTGGTATCATATTCAAAAATTGACTGTAATCTATTTGCATGATTTCTATAATGTTATAGCGTTAAAGTGATACATAAGTTGAATAAAGACCTATGTGCTTGATGATAGGACCTACTGCATCGGTGATGATGTTCTGTGCCCACATTGGAGCGAGACCAAGACCAGCTACGCAAGCGATAAGTCCAATTACAGCAACACGCTCATCCCATGTAGCATCGTGAAGTTCGAGGAACTTAGGATTAGCAACCTTCTCAAACAATATCTTACCAACTACACGGAGAATGTAGACAGCAGTGATAACGATTGAAGTACAAGCAATGATGGTGCAAGTACGACGGAAGGTATCGCCATTCTCGAATGAACCTACGAAGATGTTCATCTCGGCGACGAAACCGGAGAAGCCTGGCAAACCAAGGTTAGCAAGACCTGCGATAACATAACCTACAGAGAGGAATGGGATAATCTGCATCAAACCACCGAGGTAGCGAACGTCGCGAGTACCAGCACGATGATAGATCATACCGATAACGGCGAAGAACAATGCAGTCATCAAACCGTGAGAAAGCATCTGAAGAACCGCACCTGTGATAGCAGTCTGGGTAGACATCAAGAGTGCGAACAATACCATGCCACAGTGAGAAACTGAAGAGTAGGCATTGATGTACTTAAGGTCGGTCTGTACACATGCAGACAAAGCACCATATACTACAGAGATAGTAGTAAGGATGAGGAATACAGGAGCCCACATATCGAGAGCATCTGGCATAAGATACATAGCGATACGGAAGCAACCATAACCACCAAGCTTCATCAATACACCTGCGTGGAGCATAGATACTGCTGTAGGCGCACTAGCGTGACCATCAGGAGACCATGTATGGAATGGGAACAAAGCACCAAGAACACCGAAACCGATGAAGATGAGTGGGAAGAACACATTCTGAACCTGTACTGGAATATTGTGCATAGCAGCAATCTCATTGATATCCATAGTGGTAGCACCGCTATAGAAATAGATTGCAAGGATACCGATGATAAGCAAAGCAGATCCTCCCATAAGCATCAAGGTAAGCTTCATTGCTGAGTATTCCTTAGCTCCACTACCCCATACACCAATCAAGAGATACATTGGGATAAGAGCAACCTCATAGAACATGAACATAGTGAACAAGTCCTTAGAGATAAAGAATCCGAACACACCAGTAGAAAGGAGTACGAACCAGAGGAAGTATTCCTTCTTCATAGGCTGCATCTGCCAAGAAGCAAAAGTACCTGTGAAGACGATGATGCCTGAAAGCAATATCATCACAACAGAGATACCATCAACGCCAGTAGCGAAGTTGATATGGAAAGGTTGGAACCAAGGGATGGTGTCGCCAAGAATCATAGGATACTGATCAGCAGGCATAACCTCTCTTGTGGCAACGAAATCGAATACGAGATAAATGGACAAGCCAAGCAAAGCTGTAGCACCTGCCACCATCACGCCACGCACCTGATTATCGTTCTTGGCCAACCAAAGGCCGAAGAGCATCAGTACGGGAATTACTACAAATAATGTTAGATATGTCATTGTTGTCTATTCTTTTAAATCAAACAAAGTAGTATTAACGTTAGGGCTACAGTGCCAGTAAGGAACCAAACAGCATACGATCTTACATCGCCACTCTGCCATGGACGTAGAGATTCACCAGCCTCGTTAGCACCCCAAGCCATGAAGTTGAATGTGCCGTCAACACAATGACGGTCGAACCATGCAATAGGAGTAGACAAGCAACGGAAGATGAACTTATGTGTGATGAACATATAAACCTCGTCCATATAGAAACGCTTGTAAGCAGCACGATGCAAACGTGGCATCAGGCTATAAAGCTTGTCGGCGATAGGCTGCTTTTCACCTTTATATATATAGGTAGCCAAGCAGATGCTGATGATAGCGATGATAGTGCTGGTGAGAGCCACCTGTGTATCGAAGTGGATTGTGTAGTCGGTACCAGTAGCGGTAACAAAGCTACCGAAGCTACCACCCCATCCGAGGAATCCGCCAAGTGTGGTGTAGATACCAACACCAACGGTGATAACACAGAGTACTATCAAAGGAATAGTCATTGTCAATGGTGCCTCATGAGGAGTGTGTGCGGCATGGAGTTCCTTGTTCTCTGTACCCCAGAAGATACCGTAGTACAAACGGAACATATAGAAAGCTGTCATTGCAGCAACACCTGTCATAATCCATCCTACTACTGGGCTATAAGCGAAGCAAGCTGTGATAATCTCATCCTTTGAGCTAAAGCCTGAGAAGAATGGGATACCAGCGATGGCAAGACAAGAGATAAGGAATGTGGCATGTGTGATAGGCATATACTTGCGCAAGCCACCCATTGCAGACATCTCGTTAGAGTGAACGGCATGGATGATACAACCAGCACCGAGGAACAAACAAGCCTTGAACATGGCGTGTGTGAAGAGATGGAACATAGAAGCCATGTAGCCGAGTGAACCGTGGTTGTCGATAACAGCCTCGTGACCAGGCATACAAACTCCGAGTGCTACCATCATGAAAGCAATCTGAGAGATTGTAGAGAATGCCAACACACGCTTGATATCGCTCTGAGCACAAGCTACAGCAGCAGCATAGAAAGCGGTGAAGACACCGATGTACACAACAATGCTCATTTGACCAGGAGCATACTCAATCCACAATGGGAACAAGCGGGCAATCTGGAACACACCAGCTACAACCATGGTAGCAGCGTGGATGAGGGCGCTGACAGGAGTAGGACCTTCCATAGCATCTGGCAACCAGATGTGCAATGGGAACATAGCACTCTTACCTGCACCACCAATGAACATCAATACCAAAGCGGTAGGAATGATGAAGCCACCTGCTGCAACAGCCTTAGCAGCATCAACTGAGATGAACGAAGCTGTACCTGCTGCCATCTGAAGGTTGTCTACGAACGAGAAGCTGAACGACTCTGTGTAGTAACCAAAGATGAGGATACCAATGAGGAAGAACAAGTCGGCAAAGCGGGTTACGATAAACGCCTTCTTAGAAGCTGCAACTGCTGCATGCAAAGGATAGTAGAAACCAATGAGCAGGTATGAGCTTACACCCACGAGCTCCCAGAAGAGATACATCTGGAAGATGTTGGTAGCGAGAACCAAACCGAGCATTGACATGGTGAAGAGAGAAAGGAAAGCATAGTAGCGCTGGAAGCCCTTCTCACCGTGCATATATCCGAAAGAATATATGTGTACCATCAAGCTGACTGTAGAAATCACTATGAGCATCATTACCGAAATAGGATCGAGCATGATGCCAAGGTCGAAATGCAATGCGCCAAACTTCATCCATGTGAAGTTGTAAGGCACGATGGTAGCAAATGCCCCGTCGGCACAGCGGTCGGCAGTGAAATATCCGAATGCTGTAATATACGACAGGATGGTGACAATACCCAACGATGTAGTACCGATGAGACCAGCCACCTTATGTGACATCTTCATGCCTGCCAATCCCAAGATAAGGAATGAGAGCATAGGCAGAAGAAGTATCAGAAATGCATAACTGTAATCCATTGTCTATTAGAATTTCATGTTTTGGATACTGTCTACCTTATCGCTATGGAAGTGACGATAGACGTTGATGATAATGGCGATGGCAACAGCGGTCTCGGCTGCACTCACACCTATAGAGAATAAGGTGAAGAAGAAACCATCGAGCTGTCCTGGATAAAGGAAACGATTGAATACGGCGAAGTTAAGGTCGGCAGCATTGAGTACCAACTCAACAGATATGAGCATGGCAACCAAATTGCGACGTGTAACGAAACCGAACACACCGATAAAGAACAGCAGTGCGCTAAGCACCAACAAACAACTTACAGGAATCATTCGTTACCTCCTTTTCTTGCTATCATGATACCACCAATAATGCAAGCGAGCAAGAAGAGAGATATGAACTCGAAAGGCAATACATATCCGTCTACGCCTGATGAGAGAAGCTGAGTACCAATAGCTTCAATCTTTACCTCACCATCGCTTGCATACTTTTCTACAAATACATTCTTCAAGAAGATGCCTGCTACAGTAGCCAAACCTACTACTGAAAGTAGCAAGCCAGATACTATGCGAGAACCATTGATACGCTCAGTGATACCCTGCAAAGCATTCTTTGAAACGAGCTGGATGGCAAAGACATACATCATTGTGATACCACCTGCATATACACTAATCTGGGCAGCACCCAAGAAGGTATAGTCGAGGAGGAAGTATATGCCAGCCACACCAAAGAGTACGAACAACAGGAATGTTGCCGCACGCATGATGCTCTTTGTCAATACGCACATCACGGCTGAACCAAGGATGATTACAGCCAAGATGCAAAACATTACTAAATTTGCCATAATCTGTTATTACTTGGTTTTAGTGTTAAACTTACCGATTGTTATTGGCGCACCACCCTCGATGAGGTTAGGAAGCGAACCACCCTTATAAACCTCTTTGTCGAGATGCAGAGCCAATTTACTGCGATCGAAGACAGCGTTCTCGAAATCATTAACGAACTCAATGGCACCGAAGTTACATGCGTTGACACACAACTGGCAGAACATGCAGTCGCCAAGGTCGTACTGATAGTCGTCGAGTTTCTTCTTCTTACGTCCAGTCTCTGGATCTTCCTCCATGTGAGACAAAATCTTGATAGAGCCATTAGGACATGACTTCTCGCACAATGTACAAGCAGTACACTTGTAGCTTTCATCTTCGTTGCGAGTGAAGACAAGGCGTCCGCGGTGGCGCTGGGCAACATGGAGAGTTGTCTTACGGTTTTCAGGGTACTGCTCAGTGCTCTTTGCTGTGAAGTACTCACGAAGAGTAGTCTTCAAACCAACGGCAAGAGTCTTGATAGCAGAACCAACTTCACCGAAATATGATTCTTTATTTTCCATTACTATGTCTTATTATAGCTAATAATTAAAATGTAAGGCCCAAAGCCACACAAACAGATGTGAGAACCAATACGAAGAGCATGAATGGCATGATATACTTCCACTCAAGCTTCAAGATCTGGTCTACGCGCAGACGTGGGAATGTCCAGCGTACCCACATGAGGAGCCATACTACGAAGAAGGTCTTACCGAAGAACCAGATGAAACCAGGGATAAGGTTCATGAGGTTGTCGAAAGCCTCGATACCGATATTCAAAGGAGCCCATCCACCAAGGAACAAGCCACTTGCAATACCAGAGATTACAAAGAGGTTGAGGTATTCTGCCAAATAGTAGAAACCGAAGCCCATACCTGAATACTCGGTATGATAACCAGCGGTAAGCTCACTCTCAGCCTCAGCCAAGTCGAAAGGACCACGGTTAGCCTCAGCATTACCAGCTACGAGGAATGCAAAGAAAGCGAGGATGGCAGGAACATGACCCTGAATGATGAGCCACTTCCAAGGACCAGTCTGTGCTGTTACGATTTCGCTCAACTGCATAGAACCTGTCATGATAACAACGCAGATGAGGCAGAGGCACAATGACATTTCGTAAGAAATCATCTGTACAGCACCACGCATAGCAGAGACAACAGAATACTTGTTGTTAGAACCCCATCCTGCAAGGAAGATACCAAGCACACCGATTGAGCTGATGGCAGTAAGAAGGAACACACCTACATTGAAGTCGAGCACGTGCATGCCCTTGTTCCAAGGAAGGAATGAGAATGTTCCGACAGAAGCTGCAATCACGAGGAATGGAGCCAAGAAATAAAGGAACTTGTCTGCCTTGTCGACGGTAAAGATCTCCTTGATGAGCATCTTCAATACATCGGCAAACACCTGGAGTGTACCCCAAGGACCTACGCGAACAGGACCGATACGGCACTGGAAATAGGCGCAAACCTTACGTTCCATGAAGATAAGCACGATAGCGATAAGAGCGTAGGCAACGAGAATGCCAACACCTACGAGCACGCACTCTATCAGGATAGTCCAGAAGTCGCCCAGCCCTAAGGTCTGACGCAACAAGCAGTCAATCCAATTAGAAACTATACTGAAATCAAACATTTGTTTAATTCTTAAATTAATGATTATAAAAAATATTATCGCTTATCGGTCGATGTCTGGAATCACAAAGTCGAGAGCTGCACCAACGGTGATAAGGTCGGCAATCTTAGAACCTCTCAACATTTCATCCATACATGCAACATGGCTCAATCCCATTGGGCGGAGCTTCAAACGGTAAGGACTCTTGTCGCCCTTGCTGTCGATGAAAGCACCAATCTCACCACGTGCACCCTCGCAAGAGAAATACCACTGTCCCTCAGGAAGCTTGATAATAGGCTTCTGCTTGATGTAGAATTCTCCCTCTGGGATATTGTCGATGAGTTGCTCAATGATATTAAGACTCTGATAGATTTCGTCTACACGGTTCAAATAGCGAGCCATACTATCGCAGGAGTTGCGAGTAATCTGCTTAAACTCTACCTTATCATAAACATCATAAGGATGGTTCTTGCGGACATCATTCTCCCAACCGCTTGCACGACCAGAGCATCCTGTAACACCATAGCTGATAATGTTTTCAGCATCCATCACTCCAACATTGCAGAAACGCTTGCGAGTGATTACATTGTCGCCGAATACATCCATATACTCCTGTACCATAGGACGGAGGTATGCGATGAGGTCCTTAACATTCTTAACAAAGTTAGGATCGATATCAGCCTGAAGTCCACCAATACGATAATAGTTTTGGATAAGACGACCACCAGTAGTTTCCTCCATAACGTTCAACACGTGCTCACGGTCGCGCATGCTGTAGAGGAATGCTGTCAAAGCACCGAGGTCCTGAGCGCAGCAACCGAGATACAACAAGTGAGAATCGATACGCTGGAGCTCATCCATTATCGTGCGTACATATTTAATACGGTCAGAGAGCTCTACACCCAAAGCTTCCTCGATAACGCCTACCAACGCATGACGGTTCATCATTGCGCTGAGGTAGTCCATACGGTCGGTAAGAGCGAGAGTTTGAGGATATGTATACTCCTCACACATCTTCTCAATACCACGATGAATATAACCTAGGTGTGGATAGATACGCTTGATAATCTCACCATCGAGAGCAGTCTCAAGACGAAGCACACCGTGAGTAGAAGGGTGCTGAGGACCAATGTTTACAACATAGTCGTCATCTGCAAAGAGAGGATTCTTCTTCTCACCTAGCTTACCGTTAGCATCAAGTGAATACTGATAACCGAAGTCAACCTCAACATCATCCTGTGTGGTATACACATTATCTGCAGGATTGTAGTTCTTGCGGAAAGGATAACCCTTGAAGTCGTTACGGAGATAAAGACGACGCATATCTGGATGACCCAAGAACTTGATGCCATAGAAATCGTAAACCTCACGCTCAAGCAAGTTAGCAATCTTCCAAAGGTTGCAAACTGTAGGAATAACATATTCCTCGCCCATCTTCTTGGCCATCTGCTTTACGCTGATGCGCTCGTGAGTCTTGGTATTCTCAAGGATATAGATACATCCAAGTCCTTCTTCGCCGAAGTCCTCGCCAATGATAGTAACAAGGTAGTCGAAATGCTTCTCATTATGAAGAGAAGTCATCTCAGCGGCAAAGTTATCAAAACCGAATTCTTTATGTTCTAATTTCATTTTCTACCTTATTATTTATTATTATTGTCTTCTGTTGAAGTTTTAGTCTCTTGAGCTTTAAGCTGATCAAGAACCTTACCAAGATTCTCTACCTGCTCAGCAGTAGGAGCCTTATCTACAACAATAGTTTCCTTCTTTGCAGCTGGTGCAGGTTTAGCAGCAGGCTTTGCGGCAGCAGCAGGCTTTGGAGCAGGACGATAAGAAGCAGCACGCTTCTCCTTTGTCTCATCGACAGAGATACCGAGCTTATCTTCGAATATCAACTCCTCATTACTCTTACCGAGCAAGCGCTCTTCTGCATTCTGCTTGTGGTTAACACCACCGAAGAATTTCTCAACTTTCACCTTACGCTGCAACTGCATCATACCATAGAGGATAGCCTCAGGACGTGGAGGACAGCCTGGGATGTAGACATCAACAGGGATAATTTCGTCGATACCCTTAACAACATGGTAGCTACTCTTAAATGGACCACCAGAAATAGCACATCCACCAACAGCTACAACATACTTAGGTTCAGCCATCTCATCATAAAGACGCTTCAATGCTGGAGCCATTTTATTTGTAATAGTACCGGCACACATGATAAGGTCTGCCTGACGTGGAGAGTTACGTGTTACCTCGAAACCGAAGCGAGAGAAGTCGTAACGTGCGCAACCAACAGCCATAAACTCGATACCACAACAAGAGGTAGCGAATGTCAATGACCAAAGAGAGTTACTGCGACCCCAATTGATAAGTTGGTCGAGATTACCAAGAACGAGGTTTACACCACCATCGTTCAAATCATTGGCCATCTTCTCAAGAGTGTCGTTGTCTTTCCATTCATCGTAAGGAAAGGCTTTGATACTTGGCTTTCTTACTTCCATTCCAATGCTCCTTTCCGCCATGCATAAGCAAGGCCTAAAATCAATACCAACAGGAAGAAGCCTACACTAACGAGAGCGGCTACTCCACACTGCTTAACAACAACTGCCCATGGATATAGGAACACAGTCTCGATGTCGAAAATCAGGAAAAGGATAGCAAAGAGGTAGTAACCAATATGCACGTGCATCCATGATGAGCCACGTGTAGGAATACCACACTCAAAAGGTTGTCCCTTTACCGGATTGTACGAACGAGGTCCTATCAACTTGGCTACGACATAAGCGCCAACAACCAAGACGACAGCCGTCAACAAAACGGTGACAAATAAATAGAAATACATAAAAAAATATAACGTTATTTAGATTATTTTCATAAGCCTACAGGCTGCTTGTTTTAAAACAGTTGCAAAGGTACGAATATATTTTTAATTATTAGACAACAATTAACAAAAAAATCTTGCCTTTCTCACTACTATTTAAAGGAGCAAACCACACATATAAAAACATAGTGATAAAATATATGAAATGCATATTACACTAAGTTTTAAAAAGAGATTCTTTTTTATCAAATATAGACATAAAGAAACAGAGTGCCATAAATATGACACTCTGATATATTCCATAAAAAAACAATTATTGCAAATGAAATTTCATCAATCCACGAACTGGACGATGCACTATCTTACCAAACATCAAACCTTCTGCATCTATTGCTTTATAAAGTTGCACAGCAAAAGCATTGGCAACACCACCAACAAAGTTAACAGGAAGATCTGGACGACGATAAGGAACTACATTTAGACGAAGGAAATCACGGAATGAATCAACAACCATTTGTTCCAATTCAGGATATCTTAGTACTCGCTGACTGATAAAAGGAACTATTGAGGCTAAATAGCGATTTGGCATAGGTTGACGATATACTTTATCAATAATCTCAGAATATGTCAGTCCGCTCCATGCAAGATATTCTGTTCTTAATCCATGATCAAGCCAACTCTTAAAGATACCATTTAGAAAATGTTTACCAAGTACAGCGCCACTACCCTCATCACCAAGAATATAGCCAAGTGGAGGCGTGTTTTGAACTATTTCCTTACCATCAAAAAGACAAGAATTAGCACCAGTACCGAGAATACAAGCAATGCCAGGCTCTATACCACAAGTAGCTCTAGCAGCACCTAATAAATCATTGTAAACATGGAAGTTAACATTATATTCAACAAAAGCTTCTTCAAGGATAGCTTTCAAAGGTTGCACAAGTTCCTTAATACAACCGCTACCGTAGAAATAAGCATTGATATGCTTTTCTGACGAACACTGACTCAGCGTTTGACAGAATGTAGTATCCACAAACAATTGCTTGCGAACTATATCTACAATAACATCAGAAGATTGATGAACCGGACTAATACCTTGAGTAGTTACATTACTCAATACCAAGCCCTCTTCAACAATACACCAATCTGCTTTTGTGCTTCCACTATCTACAATTATTACCATTTTCCTGTATTTTAGTGCAAATTTACGGAATATATTTCTAAATATCCCACATTTTATGTAATTTTGCATATTAAGAAAACAAAAAAGTCAAAACAAAGGAAATATTTAGAATAAATATCCAAATGAAAAAAAGAATATATATAATGCTCGTATTGGCATTGATGATTGTTTTGCCATCTCATGCCGTACTGAAGGAGAAGAATATTGAAAACACTTTATCGCTTCTCAGACTGGAGCTTACAAACTACAGAACAGAACTAGAACGCCAATCAGGATTGATGAAGGCTCAGCAAGAACAGGTGATGATGAATATGATATCTGTGATGAACAGAAGTCGTCAGAATTCACTTATGCTGTATTCACAGAAAAATGGTTTTATTTTTGACCTTACATATGCTTGTCATGAAGCTACTGAACAATATCAGGAGTTTCAAAAGAACGTGAAGCCTTTTAGACAATATCTGAATACTGCAGATGTAGAGATATCGCGTTATGATAGCCTTATCAACGAACTTGGCACAATGGGAAAATATGGTCTATCAGAGAAAGCAAAAGTAGACCGCAATGTTTGTATCACATTGGCTATCAACATCCGTCACACTCTGAACGACAACAGAGTACAGATGCGTGACTATATAAAAATATACAACCAGACCGAAGAGCGACTGAAGTATCTGAACACCTATGCCAACACAAGGTATAAGGATATACAGCAAAGCATTTTCAGCAATCGTGGCGACAACTATTTGAGCATATTAAAGAATATCGGGCATAATGTTGTTGAAACCTCAGAAACCGTTACTGAAAAATATAAGCCACAGAAGAAGGTGCAATCTGATTGGGATAGCCGAATAATGCTTGGACTACTCATCATATTGGCTTTAGGTACAGGAATATCGCTACTCATCAACTTCGTAATCATTAGATGGATAGCAAGAAGACTAACAAGATACTCTCGATTTGAAAAATATAAAGATTGGCTCGAAGAGAAGATGACATGTATAAACCTCGCTATGTCGGTAGCAACATTTGCTATCATACTCGGCGTGGTTAGAATAATTGTGGAGCAAAACTTCATCATCATGGCGAGCGGATTGCTTATCAACTATACATGGTTGATGGAAGTAATACTGCTTTCGATAATGCTGCGTCTTGACGGTGATAAGATAAAGAGTGGATTCAAGCTTTATTCACCTATCATGGTGATAGGATTCTTGGTTATTGCATTCCGCATAGCTTTGGTTCCTAACGCATTGGTTAGCTTGGCATTTCCTCCAATATTGGCTGTAAGCATATTCTGGCAATGGAATGCAATAAGAAAGCATCAGCAACACACAGAGATGTCTGACCGCTACTATTCTTATGCATCGCTGGCTGTATTCATTTTCTCTACCATTAGCTCATGGGTAGGCTACACATTGTTGGCTGTAGAAATTCTGATATGGTGGGTTATGCAGCTCACATGTATCTTGACCATTACCTTTATGCAAGGATGGCTGAAGACATATTCTAAAAACAAGAAGATGAACGAGAAGCCTATTACCCAAACATGGATATTCAACTTCATATATAAGGTAATAATGCCTGTATTGGGTGTGCTATCAGTAATGATTTCCATCTATTGGGCTGCTGATGTATTCAACCTCAGCGATACTACTTGGAAGATATTTAGCAACTACTATATCAACGAAGATGGTTTCCGTGCAAGTATCATCACAATAGCATTAGCGGCAATTCTATACTTTCTGTTTGCATATCTCAACAAGACCATCATGGCTCTGCTGTATATTCATTTCGAGAATACTGACCACAAAACAGCTGCAACAAGATTTGTTATGGCAAAGAATGTTATACAGGTTGTTGTGTGGGGTATATGGTTGCTGATAGTCTTAGGATTATTCAAGGTTAACAACACATGGCTTGTTGTAGTATCAGGAGGTTTGTCTACAGGTATCGGTTTTGCTATGAAGGATATCATCGAGAATATCTACTATGGCATCTCACTTATGACCGGTCGTATCAAAGTGGGCGACTTGATAGAGTGTGATGGTATTCGTGGTTCTGTAAGCTCAATCAACTATACATCAACGATGGTTAACACCACGGATGGTTCGGTGATAGCATTCCAAAACTCACAGCTCTTTACTAAAAACTACAAGAATTTAACTCGTAATCATGGTTATGAGCTTGATGTGATAGTAATAGGTGTAGCCTATGGTTCTAATGCCGCACAGGTAAAGGCGCTTCTCACTGAGACTGTAAGCAAGTTGGATTGCCGCGACAAGAAGAAAGATGTAAATGTGGTATTCTCTAACTTCGGAGCCGACTCCATCGACTTCAAGGTATTGGTATGGGTACCTGTATTGACTCGCACATATGCTGATGGTGAAATCAAAGAAGCAATATACAACTGCTTGAATGAAAACAACATCGAGATACCATTCCCACAGAGAGATATTCATATCATAAACTAAACCTAGAAATAAAGACATAATAAATAAGTTAATTATTTAACCAACTATGCAGACAATAGCCAATAATACAAAGCCAACGCTGATAGCAGGTCCATGCGTGATAGAATCGATGGAGCTGCTTGACAACGTGGCACAAAAACTGGTAGAGATAAACAGTAAACTCAACACCAACATCATTTTCAAAGCATCATTTGACAAAGCTAATCGTACAAGCTTAAACTCATTCCGAGGTCCAGGTTTGGAGAAGGGCTTGCAGATGCTTGCAGATATTAAATCAAAATATAATCTGCAGATAACTACAGATATACACGAAAGCTATCAAGCTGAAGCAGCAGGAGAGGTTTGCGATATATTGCAGATTCCTGCGTTTCTTTGTCGACAGACAGATTTACTCGTGTCAGCTGCAAAGACTGGAAAGATTGTAAATATCAAGAAGGCCCAGTTCCTTAGTGGTGTAGACATGAAATATCCTGTTGAAAAGGCACGCGAGAGTGGAGCAAAGGATGTTTGGCTCACAGAACGTGGCAACAGCTTTGGCTACAACAACTTAGTTGTCGATTTCCGCAATATTGCTGATATGAAAGAAATTGTGCCTACCGTTATCATGGACTGCACACATAGCGTACAACGTCCTTCGGCTGGCAACGGCAAGACCATTGGCGACCGTAAGTTTGTTCCTTCAATGGCACTTGCTGCAAAAGCTTTTGGTGCTACAGGCTACTTCTTTGAGGTACACCCTACCCCAGACGAAGGATTGTCGGATGCTGCCAACATGCTTGAACTCGATAAGCTTGAGGATTTAATAATGAAACTTATCTAATCATGGAAGATATAAACACCAGACTTGGCAAGACAAAAGACTATGCCATACAATGTCTAAAAGACGAGGCAGAAGCCTTGATGGAACTAATTCCGCAGATTGACGACAACTTCGAAGAAGCTGTAAAGATGATGTACAACTGTCATGGTAAAATCATTGTTACAGGAGTTGGCAAAAGCGGACATATTGGTGCAAAGATTGCTGCTACGCTATCTTCTACCGGTACTCCTGCTTTCTATATCAATCCTCTTGATGTATTCCATGGCGACCTTGGAGTGATGACACCTGACGATGTGGTATTAGCTCTTAGCAATAGCGGACAGACTGACGAGTTGCTGAGATTTATTCCTATGGTACTGCATATGAATGTACCTATCATAGCTATGTCTGGTAACGAACATTCGCTGCTTGCAAAATACTCTAATATACACCTAAAATGCAAAGTTAACAAAGAAGCTTGCCCTCTGAACCTTGCGCCAACAAGTTCTACTACAGCAGCTTTGGCTTTAGGCGATGCACTGGCAATAGCACTAATGAAGGTCAGAGACTTTAAGCCACGTGACTTCGCACAGTTCCATCCTGGCGGCGAACTAGGAAAGAGATTGCTTACAACTGCTGCCGATGTGATGCGAACAGAAGATATGCCTATCATCCCAAAGGAAATGCACCTTGGTGAAGCTATTATTCATGTATCAAAGGGCAAGTTGGGATTAGGTGTATCACTCAACGAAGAAAAGAAGGTTGAGGGATTGATTACTGATGGCGACATCCGTCGTGCTATGGAACACTGGCAGGCACAGTTCTTTGATCATACTGTATCGGACATCATGACTAAATCTCCAAAGATGGTTACACCAACCACCAAGATTACTGAGATACAGCGCATAATGCACAAATACAAGATTCATACGGTTCTCGTTGTCGACAACGACAAACATCTACTCGGTGTCGTCGACCATTATAGTTGCATGATTTGAAACACTTTTTAGTTATTATATTTTTATTGCTGGCAACTTCAGGAAATTGCCAGACAAGCGATTCGATATTAGTTGAGAAAATGAGAGAATGTGGCGTTACATTCTCTCATAATAATTCTGTGACCTTACTCCGCACAGGACAAGAGAAGTTTGACGATATGTTTAAAGCCATACGCCAAGCCCGAAGTTCTGTGCACCTTGAGTATTTCAACTTCCGCAACGATTCTATTGCATCGTTGTTGTTTGACTTATTGGCAGAGAAAGTGAAAGAAGGTGTAGAGGTTAGGGCATTATTCGATGCTTTTGGTAACTCTAGCAACAACCGTCCACTTAATAAGCGTCATATCGAAGAATTAAGGAAACGTGGCATAGAGATTTACGAGTTCGACCCTTTGCGCTTTCCTTGGATTAACCATGTGTTCTCTCGCGACCACCGAAAGATTGTTGTCATAGATGGCGAGATTGCTTATACTGGCGGTATGAATGTGGCTGACTATTATATCAACGGCACAAATGTTGTCGGTGAATGGCATGATATGCATTGCCGAATAGAAGGCTATGAAGTTATAGAACTTCAGCGAATATTTATCAAAACATGGAATAAGGTAACAAAACAAAATCTGCATGGCACAAAGTATTACCATGCATTCCGTCCAAGTGGAAACTTCAAAGGTCTGAAACCTGACACTACAACTACAGCGTACCAAAAGATGGTGGGAATAATCAATCGCGAGCCACGAACAAGCAACGAGATTATTCGCGAATTCTATTATAATGCCATAGATGCAGCAAAAGATAGCATAAAGATTATAAATCCGTACTTTACTCTCAATGGCCAACTAAAACGAAAAATAGTTGCTGCTGCACAACGAGGAGTAAAGGTTGAGATAATGGTTTCAACTAAAAGCGATATTCCTCTTACTCCAGATTGCGTATTCTATAATGTACACAAACTCATGAAAAAGGGATGCACTATTTGGATGTACACACCAGGCTTCCACCATACCAAGATAATTATGGTAGATGGAAAGTTCTGCACTGTTGGTAGTGCAAACCTAAATTCGCGAAGCCTAAACTTTGACTATGAAGAGAATGCTGTTATCGTAGATAAGGAAACGACTAAACAGCTAAATGATCTGTTCGATAGTGAAAAGGCAGATAGCTTTAAGCTTACACCAGAGAAGTGGAAGAAATTCCGCACACCATGGCAACGCTTCGTGGGATGGTTCGCTCACCTACTAGCGCCTGTGATATAAAAAAACATTATATATTAGCAAGCATGCATTATATCTTGTTGACATCAACAAATCCGTGCATAACTGCATATATAGTCAACGCAGAAACACTCTTTACACCAAGTTTATCTTGGATATTCTTACGATGGCTTATAACAGTAGTAATACTAATATTAAGTTTCTCAGCAATCTCCTTATTAATCATGCCTTGAGCAACAAGTGACAGCACCTCAACTTCGCGTGAAGAGAGTAAATGCTCTATTTGTTGCGAAGGCATGGAAGGAAGATTCTGACCTCTGCCATGGGCATGTTGCTCAAGTGTAAGAATTGACTTTAGCAAAACGCCTTCAGGTACATTTACCTGAAGACAATTAAACTCAGCAAACGCAGAAACATCGTTTGAAGAGGTAAGAACTATAGTCTTCATTCTCTTCTCAACAAAGAATGCACGGTTTTCAAGAACTATATTCATAGCCACAAAATAGTGGAAATAATGCTCAGGATGGTTTGATTGGAGTTCTGAGAAAGAACCAAAGGTATCAACCTCTATTATAGGCATGACATCCTGTAATATAGCTCTCAATCCTACTACAGCAAGTGTATTAGGATCAATTATTGCGATGCTTGGCTTTTGTGCATTATCGTTTATGTCATGTTTCATAATGCAAAGGTAGTACTTTTTGCTCATTAATCAATTATTTACAATAGAAAAATACCTACATCAAGGTATTAATTACATGCAATAAAAAAAAGGACAGGTCGTTTTTATATAAAGAATTTATTAATATTATGACTATAGAAAGAACAATTACATCTAACAACGCATTAATAGAACTATTCCAATTCCAAGGTAAAAGTGAGACTATAGAATATCATGCATATATTCATGCCACAAACAATTTGTTATCATTCCAAGAGCAACTCCAGTCGTTGGCTAAGGCTGCAAAAGACTTACTAAGCTTAGCCACACAAGGTACCAAATGCTTTATGGCAAGATGTCATGTTAGCGATGCTGCAAACCAAAGTGATACAATAAAGAATATTCTTTCTCCCATACTCAACAGTACATTATCTATAATTCAGCAGCCTCCTCTCGATGGTACTAAGATTGCACTATGGATTTATGCAGTAAGCAATGTAGAAAAAGAATACATAAACGGGATATGCAAACTATACCATAACGGCTACAAGCATTATTGGACCACAGAAAAAGGAAATTCTGAAGATAGTACGTATCAACAAACAGTAAGTTTACTTGATAATAGCAGTAACATACTAAAAAATGGAAGTATGAGCATCTGTGACAACTGCAAACGCACATGGTTATATGTGAACGACATAGACAATCACTATGCAGATGTTGTTAATGGGAGAAACGATGTCTTCGATAGAGAAAAACTCACAGAACAAACTCATTACATAGCAAGTACTGGCATCTTTGGGTATACTGGCAAAAGAGGAGTTAACGTGATGCTCGACACCTATTCAATAAAAGGTCTAAATGTTGAACAAACTCAATATCTCTATGCCTTATCAAATCTTAATCGCACCTCTGAATATGGAGTTCGCTTCGAACGTGGCGTTGCAATAAAATATGGCGACCGTACTCATGCCTTTATATCAGGAACGGCTTCTATCGACAACATGGGGAACATCCTCTACCCTAACGATATTAAGAAGCAAACGCAAAGAATGTGGGAGAATGTGGAGGCACTATTAGCAGAAGTAGATATGCACCTTGACGAAGATGTGGCAATGATGACTGTTTATCTTCGTGATATGGCAGACTACAATATTGTAAAAGTTCTCTTCGAAAAGAGATTTCCTAATCGTCCTAAAGCAATTGTATTAGCTCCTGTATGTCGTCCAGGGTGGTTAATAGAAATGGAGTGTATATGCATAAAAGAAACTAAAAACAAATTCAGAGATTTCTAAATATGATATTGTATACTTTATTATATATATCAATATCGTCTCATATAACAATACTCTGTTAATTCTAACGTAATCGTTTGAAAATGAGGGAGTTAATTAACGTAATATAACTAATAAAATTTG
>CAKQMS010000035.1 GCA_934254985.1 uncultured Prevotella sp.
TCAACTAAATCAGTACGGAATTTGAAATGTTAAATTAAAGAGGTAAAATAGAGTCAACCTTATTCAGGAAAAGACAAACTTAAGAATTAAGAATAAAGAATAAGGATATTTATCTCTGATGAAAAAAGAGAAAAGATAAAAATAATATAACATTACATTATATATATTATATATAATTTATTATATATAATATATATAATGTAAAAATACATTGGCAACTTTAGAAATTTGCTTATTCTTTATTCTTAATTCTTAAGTTTTTAACTTTTCTATGAAATTTATGTCTTCCTTGTCCTGAATAGGTTGACGAGTATTCCTGCTTTCGTTGACGCTTTTCCTAAGAAAGTTGACTTTTTACTGATTTCGTTGACTCTAATAAAATATGTTTTCCCTTTTATATATTTTAAAGTTAAGCTGCATTCGGGAATGAAAAAGAAAACTGCGTATTTCTTTTGTCATTCCACTCATTTGCATTAACTTTTAATAAGTTAAGCTGCACTCAGGAATAACAAAATCAAAAACTGCGTATTTTGTTTTGTTATTCCGTTCGTTTGCATTAACTTTGCAACGAATTGCTTTTGCGACGGGCAAACGGCCATTTGCTATAAAGTTGGGAGAGCATAATACAGGTGTACACACAATATGGAAATTAAGATAAAAGACGCCCTCCTTGCGCAGGCTGCTCAAGAGGGCATGGATGAGTTTATAAAAGTTTTTGTGGATGCCATCCATGATGCTATTGGTGGCGAGCTTTCGGCAGAGACGATGCCTAAGCTTAATGCCGACCAGATTACGCTTCTGGCTTATTATTACTTGCGCGAAGAAGTGATGGATGGCGGATTTATCCAGCTTATACACAATGGTTTAGGCGGTTTTATATTCCTTAACCCTTTTGCTCGCGCCATTCGCGAGTGGGGACTGCCTACGCTGAGCCCTATAATCAACGGATGTCATAAACTATACAAGAAATATCGTGAGGAGTTGGAGAAAGACTATACCGACGAGGAGTTTATGGCTTTGTTTGAGAAATATCCCGACTTTGATAAATACGACGACGCTTTCGTGGAGAGCGAAGAGGAATTTACCGAGGCTGTGGCTCGATATGTGGATGATAACATAGAGAAGTTTGCAACAGTAGTTGAGTGAAAAGATTATGAACAAGAATGATTTGGAACTCCGTAAAAAGAGTCCTGTACAGATACGCAACAAGAAGGCTTCGTTTGAGTATACTTTTATCGATACTTACACGGCTGGCATACAGCTCACGGGTACCGAGATAAAGTCTATTCGCATGGGCAAGGCTTCGCTTGTTGACACCTATTGCTATATCATAAAGGGCGAAATGTGGATTAAAGGTATGAACATATCGCCGTATTTCTATGGTAGCTATGCCAATCACGAGGCTAAGCGCGACCGCAAGCTGCTGCTTACCAAGCGCGAAATTCGCCATTTGTTTGAAGACACCAAGGCACCAGGCTTCACCATCGTGCCTACGCTGGTGTTTATCGACGACCATGGCAGAGCTAAGGTAGACATAGCGCTATGCCGAGGCAAAAAGGAGTATGACAAACGACAGACTCTGAAGGCTAAGGAAGACAGACGAGAAATGGATAGAGCGATAAAGAGGTTTTAAGTGAAGAGTGAAGAGTGAAGAATCAAATGGAAGTGAGAACAATTCAGGAACAAATAAAGCAGAAGATATTGATATTGGACGGAGCTCAGGGAACGATGATTCAGAGCTACGGACTTGGCGAGGCAGACTTTAGATGTAAGGAACTGCCGGATACCGAATGCCAGCAAAAGGGCAACAACGATGTGCTGAACATCACACGCCCCGACGTGGTGATGGATATCCATCGCAAATATCTTGCTGCAGGCGCCGACATCATAGAGACTAACACCTTTTCGTCGCAACCTATTTCGCAAGCCGACTATCATCTGCAGGACTATAGCCGACAGATGGCACTCGTGGGCGCACAATTGGCTCGAAAGGCTGCTGACGAGTTTTCTACTGCCGAATGGCCACGATTTGTGGCAGGAAGCATTGGTCCGACCAACAAGACTTGCTCGTTGAGTCCCGACGTGTCGAATCCTGCTGCTCGCGATATCACCTACGATGAGATGCTGGAGGCTTATCTTCTGCAGGCAGATGCTTTGGCAGAGGGTGGGGTAGACGCATTCCTGATAGAAACCATTTTTGACACACTAAACGCTAAGGCGGCTATTGAGGCTTGCCGAAGAGTGAACGAGGAGCGAGGACTGGAGCTGCCCGTGATGCTGAGCGTGACGGTGAGCGACCTTGCCGGCAGAACACTTAGCGGACAAACCCTTGATGGATTCTTGGCAAGCATATCTTCGCTGAATATATTCTCCGTGGGCTTAAACTGCTCGTTTGGAGCACGACAGATGAAACCTTATCTGGCTGAGCTTGCTCGCAAGGCACCTTATTATATATCAGCCTATCCTAATGCCGGACTGCCCAACGAGCTTGGACAATACGACGAAACGGCAGAATCGATGTCGCCACAGATAAAGGAGTTTATGGACGAAGAGTTGGTGAACATCGTGGGCGGATGTTGCGGTACTACCGACGAATTTATACGCAGATACTACGAGATGTCGCAAGGCATCAAACCACGCCAGCTACCCGAGAAGCCACACACGCTATGGTTGAGCGGACTGGAGATGCTGGATGTGAACGAGAATATACCGTTTGTCAACGTGGGCGAACGATGCAACGTGGCTGGTTCGCGAAAGTTTCTGCGACTGATAAAAGAGAAAAACTATCAAGAGGCACTCGACATAGCCCGCCGACAGGTGGAGGATGGCGCCTTGGTGATAGACGTGAATATGGACGACGGACTGCTGGATGCCAAAGCCGAGATGGTGGAATTCTTGAACCTCGTGGCTTCGGAACCGGAGATAGCACGTGTGCCTATCATGATAGACTCCAGCAAATGGGATGTGGTGATGGCAGGACTGAAATGCGTGCAGGGTAAATGTATCGTAAACTCCATATCGCTAAAAGAGGGTGAAGAGGTGTTTGTGAGCCATGCTCGCGACATCAAGCAGCATGGAGCTGCCGTGGTTGTGATGTGCTTCGACGAGAAGGGACAAGCCACCACCTATGACCGCCGTGTGGAGATAGCAAGCAGAGCATATCGCATTCTGACAGAGCAAGTTGGCTTCTCTCCGTTAGACATTATCTTCGACCCTAATATCCTTGCCATAGCCACAGGTATGGAGGAGCACGACGCCTATGCCGTAGACTTCATTCGCGCTACGGAGTGGATAAGAAAGAATCTGCCTGGAGCACATGTGAGCGGAGGTGTGAGCAACCTGTCGTTCTCATTCCGTGGCAACAACTATATTCGCGAGGCTATGCATGCTGTGTTCCTATACCATGCTATACACGTGGGTATGGACTTCGGAATTGTGAATCCTGCCACAAAGGTGGCTTACTCAGATATTCCTGCCGACTTGCTAAAGCTGTTGGAAGATGTGGTGCTGAATCGTCGCCATGGCGCTTCAGAAGAACTCATCGAGGTGGCTTCGCAGATGGCGGCAGAAGCCCAGGCTGCCAAAGAGGCTGCACAGGGCGGAGCTCCACAGAAACCTAAGGAGGAAGAGTGGCGCCACCTGTCGTTGCACGACCGCATAGCCTACGCCTTGCGCAAGGGTATTGCCACATATCTGGAGCAAGACCTGAACGAGGCGCTCAAGGAGAGTCCGCATGCCGTAGACATCATCGAAGGTCCGCTGATGGATGGCATGAACCAAGTGGGACAGTTATTTGGCGAAGGTAAAATGTTTTTGCCACAGGTGGTGAAGACAGCTCGCACCATGAAACAGGCGGTGAGCATATTGCAGCCACATATAGAGGCTGAGAAAAATGGCGATGCCACAACAGCAGGCAAGGTGGTGTTGGCAACAGTAAAGGGCGACGTTCACGATATAGGTAAAAATATCGTGGGTGTTGTCATGGCTTGCAACAATTACGAGATAGTAGACCTCGGAGTGATGGTTCCTGCCGAACTCATCATAGCCAAGGCTAAAGAGATAAATGCCGATGCCGTATGCCTGAGCGGACTCATCACTCCGTCGCTCGACGAGATGGTGAATGTGGCTCGCGAAATGCAGAAGGCTGGCATGCAGATACCTATCATGGTGGGTGGCGCAACAACAAGCGAGATGCATGCCGCCCTGAAGATAGCACCCGAATATCGTGGTGCCGTGGTATGGGTGAAGGATGCTGCGCAAAATGTGGTGGTGTTGTCTAAGTTGCTGAATGCCAATGAGCACGACAAATATTGTGAAGCTTTGCAACAGCGATATGCCGACATGCGTAAGCATTATGCCGAGGAGCAACAACGACTTGTCTCCCTGGATGAAGCAAGAAAAAACAAACTTAATTTGTTCGAATGATAAAGAATTTGATTTTCGATCTTGGTGGTGTTGTTATCACCTTGGATCATGACGAGGCTGTGAGACGTTTTACAGATATGGGCATACGCGATGCTGCCGATATCTTGAACCCATATACCCAAAGTGGGGTGTTTGGCAAATTGGAAGAAGGAGCCATTACAGCATCCGAATTTGTTGACGCTATGTGCGAGATGCTTGGTCGAAAGGTTAGCTACGAAGAATGTCAGAAAGCATGGTTGGGATATTTCAAGATGGTGCCTCCACACAATTTGGAGACCCTGCTTAATCTTCGCCGTCGTGGCTATAGCGTGGTGTTGTTGTCTAACACCAACCCTTTTGTTATGGACTGGTGTAGAAGCACAGAGTTTGATGGCAACGGCCATTCGCTCGACCATTATTTTGACGCTCTATATACAAGCTATGAGGCAAAGATGATGAAGCCCGACGAAGCCATATTCCGTCATGTTCTGATGAACGAGCGCATGCTGCCCGACGAAACTCTCTTTATCGACGATGGCCCAAGAAATTGTGCTGCCGCTTCGCAACTTGGCATCCACACCTTCTGTCCTGTGAATGGCGAAGATTGGACTGCCGACCTTTACGCTTTGCTGGATGGCGAGGGAATGAAGCTTTGAGAGTGAAAAAGTAAAAAGGTAAAAGGGTAAAAAAGTAAAAAAGAAATTTTCAAGAGATATGCAATTTAAAAAGAAAAGATGGCATTGCCTGTCTGGTCAGCCAATTACAGAACTCGACAAGCAGGTGATGTATTGGGAAAACAAGGGACGACTGGTTCCTACACGTGATCTTATTAAGACTCCTGAGCAGATAGAAGGCATACGTGCTGCAGGCGTTATCAATACCGCTGTGCTCGATGCTGTGGCTGCCGAAATTCATGCAGGAATGAACACCCTCGAAATCGACAAGATATGCTACGATGTTTGTACATCGCACGGAGCTACTCCTGCTTGTCTCAACTACGAGGGATTCCCTAAAAGTGTTTGTACGAGTATCAACGAGGTGGTATGCCATGGTATTCCTAAAGAGGAAGATGTGTTGGAAGAAGGCGACATCATAAATGTTGACTTCACCACCATCTACAACGGATATTATGCCGACGCCTCACGTATGTTTATCATCGGCAAGACCACTCCTGAGAAGGAGCAGTTGGTGCGTGTGGCTAAGGAATGTATGGATATTGGTGCCGAGGCTGCCAAGCCATTCTGCTTTGTTGGCGACATCGGTCATGCCATCGAGAAGCATGCCAAGAAATATCACTATGGCATTGTGCGCGACCTCTGCGGACATGGCGTAGGATTGAAATTCCACGAAGAGCCAGACATCGTTCACTACGGACATTGTGGCACAGGTATGTTGCTCGTGCCTGGTATGGTGTTTACCATCGAGCCTATGGTGAACATGGGCACATGGAAGGTATTCATAGATGCCGACGACGAGTATGGCTGGGAGGTTATTACTGGCGACGAATTGCCGTCGGCACAATGGGAGCATACCTACGTGATGACAGAACATGGTGTGGAGATATTAACTTACTAAGATCATGGAAAAGAAAGATGTTTATATATTGGGCATAGAGTCGAGTTGCGACGATACCAGCGCAGCAGTACTTCGCAACGGAGTATTGTTGAGCAATGTCACAGCTTCGCAGGATGTCCACATGGCTTATGGTGGAGTGGTGCCAGAGTTGGCATCAAGAGCTCATCAGCAGAATGTGGTGCCTGTGGTAGACCAAGCGTTGAAGCGTGCTGGAGTTGACAAGTCGCAACTCTCGGCAGTAGCCTTCACTCGTGGTCCGGGCTTGATGGGCTCTTTGCTCGTTGGTGTGAGCTTCGCTAAGGGTTTTGCCCGTTCGCTGAATATTCCGCTCATCGATGTTAACCACCTGCAGGGCCATGTGATGGCACATTTCATCAAGGAGAGCGACGACGACATGTCGGCACCTCCATTCCCATTCCTCTGCCTTTTGGTTAGTGGTGGCAACTCGCAGATTGTGAAGGTTAATGCCTACAACGATATGGAGGTGTTGGGACAAACCATCGACGATGCTGCAGGCGAGGCTATCGACAAATGCTCTAAGGTGATGGGCTTAGGATACCCTGGTGGTCCTATCATCGACCGTTTGGCTCGTCAGGGCAATCCTCATGCCTATAAGTTTGCCGAACCACACATCCCTGGCATGGACTATTCGTTCTCTGGACTGAAGACATCGTTCCTCTACAACCTTCGCAAATGGGTGGAGCAGGAGCCAGACTTCGTAGAGAACCACAAGGAGGATATTGCTGCCAGCTTGGAGTATACCATCGTAGATATTCTGATGAAGAAATTGCGCATGGCGGTAAAGCAGACAGGCATCAAGCATGTGGCTGTGGCAGGAGGCGTGAGCGCCAATAATGGTTTGCGCAATGCCTTCCGCGATCATGCCGAGCGCTATCATTGGACTATCTATATTCCGAAGTTCAGCTATACTACCGATAATGCAGCCATGATAGGCATCGTGGGCTATATGAAGTATCTCGACCACGACTTCTGCTCTATCGATTTGCCTGCATTCTCGAAGGTTACTTTCAAGTAGAATTTTTTCCCCCCCCCCATTATTAATAATATAAAGACATGGATTTAGAAAGCAAAATAATTAGTCGTGAGCTTCTTCAGGCTCTCTACGACGACGGCAAGACTCTTGGCACAGCTGAGAGCTGCACGGGTGGACGTATTGCCCAGACTATCATCGCAGCCCCAGGCTCGTCTAACTATTTCAAGGGCGGCATAGTGAGCTATACCAACGAGGTGAAGGAAAACCTATTGCATGTAGACCACGCCACTCTCGAGGAGTTTACAGCTGTTTCGGAGCCTGTAGCTAAGCAGATGGTGATAGGCGCTTGCGACGCTTTGAACGTAGACTATGCTATTGCCTGCACAGGTGTTGCCGGTCCTGGTGGTGGCACTCCTCAGAATCCTGTAGGCACCATTTGGATTGCTTATGGTTCGAAGGATGATATCCGCACCATAAAGCTTACCGAGGATGAGGGTCGCGATATGAATATCTCTAACGCCACATGTACTGCCCTCCGCGCTTTCCTTGAATACTACAAGGAGAAAAATCCACAGCCTGTAGAGGAGTAGGATACAAAAGCTTATATAGAAGTAAAATAAAAAAACGGTTCTTCACAATTGATAGTGAGGAACCGTTTTTTAGTTATATGCAGTTATGGAAATCGATATTTCATAACCGCATAAGTTATTCTTTATTTCATTACCTTGCGTGTGGTACCGTCGGCATACTTCTTGATGACAACGTTGCCCTTGGCAGAAGCTGAAACCTGCTGACCATTAAGGTTGTAGGTGGCTACGGCTGCTTTTGCGCCATTATTTACGTTACTGATGGCATTGGCATCCTTTAGCTTGAAGTTGAGCTTATAGGTGTTGATGGTCTTGAGGTCGTTAGAGATAACGGTCAAGGTAGCGACGTTATCATTAAGGCTTAAACTAACCATCGAGTTTTCTGCATCCTCCTCAAAATCGATATCCTTAGGCTCAGGCAAAGCCTCTACCTCTACATTATAGTCAAACTTGTTTTTGTCGAAGTCTACGAGCTTGGCACCCTTGATGCTGATGCTGTTTAGCTTAGCGTTGTAGATGAGGCTTACGTCGTCGACGTTGATAGCGTCTGGATCATCGGCGCTGGCAGAACCACCACCAGGAACAGAGCATGTAGAGATTGTTACGAGCATGGCACGTGCCTCTGCATCGTTGGTATAGTAGCTCTCATAGTCGAAAGGCACTACTATGCGCTGCCATACTTCGCCATTGCTCTCGATAGAGCTATATTGAGCCTTGGCAACCACGTTGGCATATTCCTTATCCTCAGGGTCCTGATAGTAGGTGCCGTCTGTGAGCACGGCGCTAACCAAGGCAGTAGGATTATTGTTGCCCTTGCCAGGATGGAATTTCACCCACATAGCGATAGAGTCAGGATAGCTGTCAAGCTTTGTGTAGAAAGGATCGCCATTGGCATCCTTGTCGGCATTGCTGAGGTTGAGGAATGAGTTGTTTTTAGGATTTGTAGGTGTCATATCGTCAGCCATTAGACGACCTGTGGTGATGGTGCCGTTGGCAGAGATGCTACCAAACAGGGCTGCCGACTTTACCAAAACAGACGTTTTGCTTGAGCTGTTTGGACGCACGTCGTTAGACTTCCATGTGTGAGGAGCTCCGCTAACGATACCTGCAAGGCTTCCTGTGCAACTCATGAAAGAGTGCCAGCTGTTAGGCTCGTCGCTTGTGGTGGTAGTGCCATAATAATCCTTGAACGAAGCCTCATGCCAACCTTCGAAGTTAGAGTTAGCAAGCTGCGTTCTGCCACTACTTACATATACGCATATGCTCATGGTGTTGAAAGGTATATCGAGCACCGCACCAAGCACGTCGCCGCTAATGCCACCTTCGAGGCTAATAGGCACTTCGCCAAGGATTGAACCCATCCATCCTTCTACGCCTGGCATGTCGCCATCTGCGATAGTGATGTTCTGCTCAGATTTGAGCACGATGTCGCCCTCTTCCTCTGTAGCCTGAATATTAGGCACGGTGATGGTGCCTACAGGCATAGCCTGACCCTGAGTATAGAGGATGAAGTTTCTGAGCTGTAGGGTGTATGTGCCGTTGTCGGCTTTGGTGGTTGTTACTACCATGTCTTGAGGGTCGGCAGGAGCACCATTAACGAGTACTGCCAACGCACATTTGTAGTCGGTGGTCTGTGCCATAGAGGCGAGTGACACCAACGATGATACTAAAAGAGTAAATAATTTCTTCATACGAATTGTTTATTTGTGTTATACCTATTATTATATATTTTACTTCAGCTTATACATTACGCCTATGGTTCCGAAGATAGGGTAGAGGGTTTGCTCTATGGTTTTGAACGAAGAGCGATGAATGCCCGTTAGTCCCCATGTGATGTCGGCATATAGTCCGAAGCGCTTAGTGATTTGGCAGTCGGCACCAAGGTCTACACCAAACTGCCAACGACGCATATCGCTACCAAAGTCGTAGGTGCCGCGAGTGCCCTCTTCTTTGCCCATCTCCACCTTTGGTCCTGTAGGGTCGCCCTCGCGCAGATAGCCATCGTATACATAGCCATCGAAATGCTTTGTGGTGAGATACGACACGTATGGTCCGCCCTTGAAGAGCCAACGCCCAGCTCGATATGTCGCCATGACAGGCAAGGTGAGCATCCATTCGTCGCACTTGGTGACCAGACGACCTGTATATCTGCCCTCTATTCTTTCGCCTCCACGCACCATTTCCATGTGGTAGTTCTTTACCGTGCCGTCAATTTCCATACCCTTGTTTTCGAGGTGAATACCCGTTAGCAATCCCCAGTTGTTCCAAAGGTCTTTCTGCACATCGATACCATACGAAACGTTAGCCACAATCTTGTAGGAATTCATTTTGCGTATGGTGGCAGGCATTCCGATAGGAGCCGTGCCGCCTATGTTGTAGCCTATGCGAGCTGTATAGTTTAGGCTGTCGGGAATGCTGATGGCAGAAGCCGAGCATGCCACGCCTGCAAGCATGAGGCAAGATAATATTGTCTTTTTCATAATCATTATTCTTCTGTTTCGCATACTATTCTTCTGTTTCGCATACTATTCTTACGTTGTCTATACATAGCGTGCTACCTATGGCACCCTGGAAGAAGTCGCCATCGGCACTCGACGAGAATACTATCGCCAGACTATAGCCACGACTCTCGAGGATATCCTGGCTGAAAGGCTGAATGAAGCGGAAGTCTTCCTTGAATTTAGTCCAGCTGTCGGTAGGCGGAATATTGTTTACTATTGCCGTGGCTACGATGAGCGGACTTGTCTGAGCGTTGGTGCCATCGAGGGTTACGGCATTTCCATTCTCGTCGTGGTTGAGATATAGAATGGCATAAATGGAAGCCTTGTCAGTCTTGCCCTCTATTATCGTTTGGTTCTTATCCTGATATTTCTCGCCAGGCTGATATTTATAGTAGCCCGAGAAAGTCTTTGGCTTCTTGTCGAAAGGCAAACCAAACATAGTGGCTTTGAGCGCATCCTTTAGAGCTGCCGACATATCGAAGGCACCAAGGAATAAGTTGCCTGCTGCCAACGGCATATTCACCATTTGTCCGAATGGTCCGGTATCTCTTGTGGTGAGCTTCACGCCCTTGCCTTCGTAGCCCTCGTCGAGAGGCGTGGTAGGGTAGTCGGTTGCAGGTGCACTCTTGTGGGTGAACCAGAAGCCGCCATTGCCCGAAGCCCAATCATCATAGAAATTGCCGTCGGCATGTTTCTCGCTCCAAACGTAGTATTTCTGTTTCTCTTTGTCGAGGTGGAAGTCTTCGAAGTCGAAGTTCAGAGTGTCTTTCTTGGTGTGTATCACGGGCACAAACGACACCTTATATTTACGCTTCCACGCTCCATCCTCAGACGTCACGGTATATTCCACGCTGCCATTACTAAAGTCGTGGGTGCTACCATTGGCTGGCGATATTGTGGCGCCAGGAGTGATGGTGAAGCGAGGCGCAAGAGCTGTGAGGTCAGCCTTCTTGCGCACGTTGAACATTATGTCGGAAGAAGTATACAGAACCTTAACCATGGTGTCTGACGGATTATAAAACATCTCCGCCACATCGTCTGCATGTATGTAAGCCTCTGTGATGTCGCATTCTGAATTGGCAGGCTCGTCCTTAAAGCAAGATGTAAGGGCGAGACTGCCAACAAGAGCAAGTGGTAAATATTTATTCATATCTTTGCAGCTTTTTACTGTTTAGGCTGCAAAGATACTTATTTTCTGTTTTAGTAAACAATCTAAATACTAAAACTATGTTAAAGATTAGAGTTTTCTAACCAATCGTCAAGAATCATCCTGGCAATACTTAGCTTTTCGGGTATTTGCGGCAGGTTGTCTTTGGTAAACCATCCACCACACGACAATTCGCTACGCTGCAAATGTACGTCGCCCTCTACATAGTCGGCATTGAAGCCCACCATGAGTCCGCAAGGGTATGGCCAAGGCTGCGAACCGAAATATCTAAGGTTGGTGATTTCGAGTCCTGTTTCTTCCATCACCTCGCGATGCACAGCCTGTTCGAGAGTTTCGCCTGTCTCCACGAAGCCTGCCACAAGACCATAGAAATTGCCCCTGAAGTTTTTGGCGTGTACCAGCAATACTTCGTCGCCACGATGTACGAGCACTATGATGGCGGTGGCGAGTTGTGGCCATATCTCTTTGCCGCAACCTGTGCAGCGCTTGGATATCATGGTGTGCATCTGCATAGGCGAGCCACAGATGCCGCAAAACTTAGTGTTTGAATCCCAATATAGCAGCTCGTGGCATTTGCCAGCCTTCAGGTATAGCTCTTTCGACAGCTTATAAAACGACTGGCGCAGTCCGCACATCTCGAAGTTGGTATCATCGGTCACGGGAGCATCGATATATAGAGCCTTCACTGGTGTGCCGTCGGCCATAGGCTCGATGTCCATGATGTGAGTCCATGGCTTCACCTCTACGGGAGGTTCTTCGCAGCAAGGGATGGTGTAGGTGCCATCCTCAAGTTTCTGAAGCAAGATGTCGGTCTTGCAGAATATGAAATAATACATATATATATTATAATATGTGTGAACAGATTACTTTATCATTTTTCGTTCTCTCTCGATAGCAGGCATAGCGATAGAGTCGGGCACGAAGCGCCAGTTGTTGTTTGGCTTAGGATTAACTACTCCCATACGCTCAATCTCCTGCATGAGATAGTAGCGCTGGTCTTTCTCGCTACGATATATGATACGGCTTTCGAGACTATCGTGAGGAATGCCAGCACCACGAGTTAGCAGTTCGCCACCACCATTGCCGCGATAGCTGTTTACAGCCACCTTATACCATTTAGCCTCGTCGAAAGGTTCGCCATTCGACATGCGGAGTATGCGCACCTTTTGTCCGTTAGGCTTTGTAACGTCTACCTCGTAGTCGATGCCTGCAGCACTATCGAAATTGAAGAACTGATTCTTAAACATCAACTTCTCTTGGTTTGCATTCTTGTCGTCGGCAAGTATCAAGAATGGGTCGTCGGCACTCTTCATGGTGTGTACCCAGAGGTCGTAGCTCATTTCAAGATGCTTGCGTATCTCCTCACCTGTGAGTCGCATTACATAGAGCTGGTTCTCATATTTATAAAGGTTGAACATGTCGCTGACATATAGCGGACCCTTGGCTATGGAGTCGGTAGCCGAGAGAGGAGCGTTGAACGCAATGTCGGCACCTGTTATCTTGAGCTGCAAGTTGAGGATGAGGTCGGAGAACGCACTTGAGCCAAAGAAGCAATCTTGGCAATAGATGCTGTTGCCGAATTCGCCAATCTTGCGATTTACGTAGCCATTCACCTTAGCGATATCGCCCTCGAAATAAGCCATATAGTCTTTGTCAACATCAAGGTCGCGCATGTCTACCAGCTCGCCACTCTTGCTCGCCACTCTCCATTTTCCCTTCTCCTTAACGAGCGAGAGGTTGGCTTGAGCCACATACATGGCATTGTTGGCAGGGTCGAGACAAAGCACCTCGTTGCCAGCATCGTTGGTAATGGTTTCGAGGCAACGTGAGTGGTCGTGACCGAAGAATACGGCATCGAAACCATCCACCTTTTTAGCAACCTCTATAGAGGCGCTCTCCTTATAGTCGGCAGTTTCTATGCCACCCTCTTTTCCGCTATGGAATAAGCCAATGATAACATCAGGCTTCACGTTGGTCTTCACCTCGTTCATGGTGCGCTGAGCAGCCTTCACCATCTCTTCGAAATATAGTCCCGACCATAGATTCTCCGTGAGCCAGTTAGGTATGGCAGGAGTTATCATTCCGATAACGGCAATCTTAGCACCCTGGCGCTCAAAGACTGTGTAGGGTAGGAAGTAAGGCTTCTGAGTCTTTACGTCGATGACGTTGGCTCCAAGCATTGGACATTTCACCTCGCTTGCCCATTTGTCGTAAACGGCATGACCTGTCTCCACATCATGGTTGCCTATGGTGGCAGCATCATACTTCATATAGTTGATTATCTTGGCAGCTATATTCTCGTCCTTGGTGTTGATGTAGTTGTAGAAATAGCAAATAGGCTGACCCTGCAAAATGTCGCCATTATCGAGCAACAGCACATTCTCGCCATGCTCCTTTCTCAGGTTGTTGATATATGTGCTAACCCTTGCAAGGCTTCCTGCCTTTGGCTTGCGACGGATGAAGTCGTAAGGGAAGAAGCTTCCGTGCACATCCGAAGTTTCTACAATCTTTATTTCCATAGTCTTTGTTTTGTTCTTAGCGTTAGCTGCTGAGAAGCCAAAGGTGAGGCCTGCCAACAGCATGATGGCTGATAAAATTGATGTTTTCATATTTTTATTCATGTTTTTTATTCTTTGGTTGGGGTAGTCGTCTCTTGGGCTTTGGTAGTCGCTTTTTCGTTCTTGGTAGTCGCACCTTGGTTTTGTGCCGCAGCCTGTTCTTCGACCGCAGTTTTATCCTTCTTCTCGCGATAAGCCTTAGGCGTCATGCCTGTGCGCTGCTTGAATAGTCGCGCAAAGTAAACAGGATCGTTGAAGCCTGTCTTATAGGCAATCTCAGATATCGTCATGTTTGAGCTATCGAGATACATGAAAGCCCTCTTCATGCGGAATTCCGAAACAAACTCCTTAGGCGACTGTCCGGTCAACGTCTTTAGCTGATTATAGAACGATGTGCGCGACAATCCGCTTTGCGAAGCCATATCCTCAATCTTTAGCGAAGGATTGTCGAAGTTCTTTTCCAGCCAGTCGAGAGTAGCCTTCACGAAGTCGTAGTCGTCTTTGTTGTTGAAAGCTATCTCGTCAGGTCCTACCTTCAGCACCCTCATCTTCTTTCTTTGTTCAGCCTCGTATTGTATGCGGCGTTGGCGGATATAGAAGTAAGCCCCCACGCCCAAGATTGCTAACAAGAGGTATATCCACAAGGCTACTGTCGACGCAAAGAAATATGGAGGCACAGTAATAGTGAGTGTGCGCTCGTCATATTGGTCAGGGCTCTCAAGCAAGAATGCTTTTATGCGCAGAGTGTATGTTCCTGCCGGCACGTTACTGTAGTTGGCTGTGCGCTGATTGTCGGCGTTGTGCCATACTTTATCGTAACCTTCGAGCATATACTGATAGTGCACACGATGCTGTAGCTGATAGTTGAGCGATGCAAACTTCACCGAGAATATGCTTCCTCGCGAAGGCAACCTCACCTGAGCGCTATCAGGGATATAGTAGTCGTAGGTGTCGTTGAGGCGTGGCGACATAAGCTTGTCGTCGACAAAGAAGTCGGTAATGGCAAGCTTCAGCAGCGAACCGTTGTGAGTGCGCAGTTTGCTGCGGTCTATGATATAATATCCGTTTAGCGTGCCGAAGAGTATTTCGCCATTAGGCAGACATGCGCCTGTGCCTTCTGAAAACGATTCGTCGTTTACGCCATCAAGGATAGAGAAAGTAGTAAACAGCTTCTTGTTGTTGTCGAACGAGCATAATGTTTGGTCGGCAGAAAACCACACCACATTCTCCTTGGTTACGGCAACGCTCTTTATCTCGTTTGATGGCAGTCCGTCGGCTTCGTCGAAAGTCTCGAAACACCATTTGCCATTCTTGTCCTTGCCTGTGGTTTTGCTTAGTCCGCCACCATTTGTTGCCACCCACATGGTGCCGTCTGTACCTCTAAGCAATTGTATGATGTCGTTGTTGCCTGTTTGCAACTCTGTATCGTCGCTCATTTCGAGAGGCGCAGCATACACGTTCTTGCCATCGCTCTTCATAGTGAGAATACCATCCGAAGTGCCTGCCCACACCATGCCGTCAGGACCTAAGGCGATAGTTCTCACCTTGGTGTGGCTAAACTTAGGGTAGCCCTTGATGTCGCGAGGCCAAAACACCTTTTTGCCATTATACATGTTTACGCCACCATTATATGTAGCTATCCATAAGTTGCCAGCCTTATCCTTCACGGTTTGGTAAACATTTGGCGAGCTAAGGTTGATGTCGAGATGCTTAGGTTGCGATGCACCCTTTGGCAACACATATACGCCCATACCCTTAGTAGAAATATATATGTCGCCATTTTCTAATTGCATCATATCGTAGACTTTTGCGTCTACTTTGCAAAATGGCGATAGCGCAGATGTAGCGCTGTCGGCAGAAAGTATGTTGCCCGTCTTGTTGCCAATGAGAATCTTTTTGCGAGTGTGGTCGTAGATTATGGCACGAGTTTCGTTTGCACCATAAACATTGGAGCCTGGCATCAAGTAGCGATGCATGATACATGGGCGGAGTAGGGAGAGCTTTTCCAGTCCGCGTCTGATGGTCGACATCCAAATCACGCCTTCTTGTGATGCCACATACGTAGCCACGGTATTCGACAAGTTCCAGGTGTTGTCGGGGTTGTTGTGGAAATAGTTCATCTCGCCTGTGGCGTAGTCGTAATATCCAAAACCACCCATATTCATGCGTACCCAAAGAGCGCCATTTGCTTCGCTATATGTAGCACCGTTAATATCGTTTTCGGGTGTGGTTACAATCTGTGAGAAATGACGTAGATTGTTAGTCTTTGCATTATATTGGTTTACTCCTTGGATGTTGGTGGTAAACCATATAAGTGATTGACTATCTTGATATAATGATGTGATTGGTGTACCGTTGGTAGAATATATCTTCTTCTTGCTACCCACATTATATATATTACCATTTTTGGTGCCTACGAGGATGGTGTTGTTGGCTGTACAACAGATATTCATTATCTCTTTGTTGTCCATCACAAAGGCGTTGGTGAGCTTTGTTTCCGTAGGCTTTATCTTTGCCAATCCCTTGTCGGTAGCCACCCAAAGATTAGCATGCTTATCGGTAGCCATAGCATACACCTTTCGCTTGCCAATATTGATAAACTGCACGGTTGGCTTAGCACCCACGGAGCGCATTCTGTAGATACCCTTCTGGCGGATGTAGGCATACACATAGCCATCTATCGACTTCACTATCGTTGAAGCCGTGCGATGAGTTTTGCCCTGGTAGCCGTTGTTGGTCTTTAGCAAATCGCCACCCTCTACGCTCTCGAAAGCGTTGGCTATTACGTCGGTATGACGATTCAAAACAAAGATGCGGTTGTCGTACATTCGCATCCATATATTGCCTATGTTGTCGGCAGTAAGGGTAAGGATGCGGTTGTGGAAATTGGATAGTCCGCTATTCTTTCCTGTGGGATAGTTGCAGAAGTTGTAGCCATCAAAACGGCTCAAACCATTCCATGTTGCTATCCAAATATAGCCAAAGCGGTCTTCCACGATATCGGCAATGGCATTGCTCGCAAGACCATCGGATGTCGTGTAGTGGTTGCGCAAAGCTTGCAGCTCGTGAGCCTTGGCTCCAGATATACTGAGCACCAGGAGTACAAGGAATAGAAGCTTTCTCATAGTCCGTTTTTGATTATAGATGTACGTCTTCTATGCGTAGTTTTAGCAATCCTGCAGGCACTCTAACTTCTACTACGTCGCCAGCCTTCTTGTTGAGCAAAGCCTGACCAATGGGCGACTTAATAGAAATCTTGCCCTCACGGAGGTTAGCCTCGTGAGAGTTTACTATCGTATATGCCATGTGCGCATTATTGGCAAGGTTGGTTATCTCAACTTGGCTCAGCAATCCCACGCAGTCGCCATTTAGTAGCGACTTATCGATAACTCTCGCATTCTCCAATACCTTTTGCTTAAAGCGAATGCGGCTCAGCAGTTTGCCTTGCTCACGCTTAGCTGCATGATATTCAAAGTTTTCGCTAAGGTCGCCCTTATCCCTTGCCTCAGCAATTGCGTCTCTAACCTTTGGTAATTCAACGTTTTCGAGTTCTTGAAGTTCAGCCACGAGCTTGTCGTAGCCTTCTTGCGACATATATTCCATGATAGTTATAGTTCTGTAGTATATTATATTGATTAATGATAGCTTTTGCTATCAATATGCAAAGTTATAAAAAAAGATTGGTTTTTTATTTTGATATTGGTTAATTTTACATTAACTTTGCAATATTCAATATTATCATCGGAAAAACTAATATTTATTTTATGGCACGTACGAATAATCATCTTGTTATTATGGCTGGCGGTGTGGGAAGCCGATTTTGGCCTATGAGCACCGAAGAGAAACCTAAGCAGTTTATTGATGTTCTTGGAGTAGGTCGCTCGTTGATGCAGCTCACCTATGACAGATTCGAGGGAATATGCTCTCCTGAGAATGTGTGGGTGGTGACAAATAGCAGATATGCCGACATCGTTCACGAGCAGTTGCCTGAGATTCCTGTTTCAAACATCCTTCTTGAGCCTTGCCGTCGCAATACTGCGCCATGTATAGCCTACGTTAGTTGGCGAATTAAGAAAAACGACCCTAAGGCAAACATCGTTGTTACACCAAGCGACCATATCGTTACCAACCCTCAGGAGTTCCGTCGTGTAATCACTCAATGCTTGAAGTTTACTGGCGAAACAGATGCCATCGTAACTCTTGGTATGAAGGCAAATCGCCCTGAAACAGGCTACGGCTATATTCAGGCAGACCTCACCACAAGCTCACCACGCAACAAGGAGATATTCCGTGTAGACAGATTCCGCGAGAAACCGGATCTTGAGACTGCAAAGAAATATATTCAGGAGAACAACTATTTCTGGAATGCCGGTATCTTTATGTGGAATGTAGAAACCATCGTCAACGCATTCCGCGTTTATGAACCAGCTCTCAGCAAAATCTTCGAAGGCATGCTCGATATCATGGATACCGACCAGGAGCAAGCTGTGATCAACGAGAAATATCCTGAGTGTGAGAATATCTCGGTCGACTATGCCATCATGGAAAAGGCTGAAGAAATCTTCGTTTGTCCTGCCGACTTTGGTTGGAGCGACCTTGGTACATGGGGCTCTTTGCTTCTGCAAACTCCACGCGACCTCTACGGCAACAGCTGCATAGGCGAGAACATCAAGATGGTGGAAAGCCACAACTGCATCGTGCATACCGTGGAAGCAAAGAAGGTTGTTATCCAGGGTCTCGATGGCTACATCGTTGCCGAGCAAGATGGCACCTTATTAATATGCAAGCTCAGCGAAGAGCAGCGCATAAAGCAGTTCCAAAACGATTAATCTTTTATAGTATAAACGATAGTCTTAAACGATTATCATAAACAATAACGGCTCATCACAATCATGTGGTGAGCCGTTGATTTTGTTAGGTGTAAACTATAATAAGAATCGTGGGATTATCCGACAAACATTCATAGATAGTGTTTAATGTTTAGTGTTTAATGTTTAGATGGTCTTTTAAACATAAACCTTATAAACCCCTGATTGTTTTATATGCGAAAGAAATCTTTGTATTAAATTTTATTTGATAGCAATCATATTGACATTTGATAGAAAGCAAAATTACGTTTGCCAGTAAGCATAGATACATTTGCCAGAAAGCATAGATTGCTCGAAGCATAGCTTCGGCGACGAACTAAGTCTATTAAAACATTGAATGAAAGTAAGTTATAACATTACTACACCAATAATCAACAAATTTAGTCCTAATATTGTCTCTTTCTTACGTTTATTAAGAAAATCTGTTACAAGCACTATCAGAGTTCTTTATGCATAGTTAATAGCTTAGAAGGGATGTGTGCGGTAATCTTTATTCCTGATAGAACTGGGTGAATACTTTTACGCAATATTCATGATCCTGAGTGTAGCGTATGAGGCGGTTACTAAAAGTGCAATCACCACAATAAAGCTATTGATTTTACGTTCCTTTTAATGAAAGGTTTTTGATGATAGTAGTTAATGAGCTGAAGGTTTTACCTTTGCATGCTAAACAACACGTTTTAGGTCACAATTATTTCAAGAACAAGAATATATAAATCAAAGTAAGCAATGAGAAAGATAACAATGGTCATTGTGGCTGTTTCAGCCATGATTAGTTTAAACGGATGCCATAAGGATCCTGCTTATGTAGATCCTTACTTCCAACGTCAGAGTGTAATTGAGGAGCTGAGTAATGAGCTTAAAGGACAATACAGCAGTATATTCATTCCTGTAATCTATAATGCATCGAAAGAACAGTTGGATTATAAAAGTTTATGGAATGGTGAGGTCACAGAAAATGGTCAACCTATCATCCACTACACTTTTGGAGGGTACGAAAACCGGACTGTCACATTACAGAACGTACCAATCAGCTGGATAAGTTTTATTATCAAAGATCTTAATTTGGCAGAAGCTGTCAAGCTATTGCCCGATTATGATATTTCGATACCTTATTCTTTTGCAAGCTCAGACGAAGAAACTGAAGGAGCGAGCAAAATGGGGAAAATCATATATAGCGATAGCAAAGTACCTGTGACATTGAACTATGGCGGAAAACAGCATCTTGTGCTTTTCAATTTCAAATGTCTTTCGCAATTTGTATTTGATACAGACAAGCGGCCTATCTCTCCAGGAAGAATCCAGCTGGAACTTGAATCTATTATTGTTGACAATGTGATTGTCCAAGAAATTGATGGCTATTCTGGAGAAGAGTTCTTTCTTAGTATTATGGGAAAAAACTGATCTGCGCTAGCCTTGGATTGTTTGTTGTACATGTTGTATTTGTTGTCTTAAAAACCACAACCAATTTTGTCTTGCAATATAGAAAACAACAAATACAACCTATACAACTCAAATAACTTTGAATACTGGCGCATGGTATATGCACCGCCATAGCGTTACAAATACTATAATTTATGACTGAACTAATATACAATATCAGATACGTATTTCAAGAATATCTGTCAAGTCAGAAGGTTTGCTTCTTTAATATTCCTGAATATCAACGTGGTTATAAATGGTCTGCAGAGAATGTCACACAGCTGCTTAATGACCTGAAGAATTTTGGAAATCATAGGCAGACAACAGAGGAGTTCTATTGTCTTCAAAATATCACAGTAGCAAAGGGAATATTGAAGGATATACCATGCATGAATGTCATTGATGGTCAACAGCGACTCACCACCTTATTTATTATAATATCTTACATTCAGCGAAGTCTGGCATATAAGATTATTCCTGTTGAAGCGGATATGCTACGTTACTCAGTAAGGGAATCAACAGATGTATTTCTCAGAGAAAAAGTGCAGACAGGTTTCCTTTGGGACAAGGAAATCAATCCTAATGATGCTGAATCAAAAGACCAGTATTATATCATGGAGGTCGCAAAGGCTGTAGGAGATTGGTTTCAAGAAAACACCATAGCTAATGAGGTCATATTGGACAACTTAAAACTCATCGTCAATCAAGTGGACAATGGTGAGGAAGAAACTGTTTTTGCTAGTCTAAACGGCGGCAAGGTAGATTTGGATGGTGCTGATTTGATAAGAGCAATACTTATAACCCGAGCTGCAAGACAAAAGTACCCAACAATCGTATCTGAGAAAAGAATCCGTCAAATAGCAAATGACGATATTGATATGAACATTCATATCAGCGTCTCATCTCAAGGCAAAATACACGAGTATCGTGTAAAACTCGGAGTTGAACTTGATAAAATGAGTCTTTGGTGGTCGGATAAAGATGTTATAGATTACTTTGAGCAATTACTACCGAACAGAATAACACAGAATCGCGATTTCAAATTTAGGGAATATCCAATAGACCTACTATACTATGCATTTTATGAAACATTCAAGCCAAAACTTCCGATAGTAGGTCGAGAAGATATGAATCTGCGCCATTTTGAGAATGGTGTAGACATGAATAGCAATCCTGGTGATGATCATCTAGAGTTTTGGCATGAGCTAAAGGAACTTCACTTGACGCTGATGGATTGGTATAACGATGCAGAGATGCATAATTTGGTTGGCTATTTGATGTATAACTTCAAGAGCGACATTATTACTTTCGAACACCTTTATACCATCTGGAAAGAGGCAAAAGGAAAAGCTGATTTTAAAAACAAAGTCAAACGCATAATTCGTTATCAACTGGCTACCATGTATGGTGATGTTGAGCGTAGTAAGGAAATGCTCTCTAAAGTTATCAAGGGAGAAAAGAACGAAAACATCGAAGATAAGCTCATTGAACTGAGGAAGGACATACTTAACACATCTACCTATAACTGGTATGAGAGTGCGTTGACATCCAAAATATTACCCTTGCTTGACATCTTGCCACGCACCATAGAGAAGGGCAACAGACAGGAACAAGTAATCATACGCCTAAAACAACAATATCTTAAACATATCACTTCAGAAGAAGATAAAGAGCATGTGCGATCTCAGACAAGACAAATCGACGAAAATTGTATGACAGAGGAAGATAAACAGATACTACTGGAAGAAAACCGCAAGGGATTAAATTCAATAGGTAATATCGTTCTGCTTCATAAAAGTATCAATAGAAGCTATGGTAATGACATACTAATCCTCAAAATGGTCAGAATCTATAGCGAACATGTGATGGACAATGTCAATGCCTTTATCCGTCCTCATACTCTCGATGTCTTCATGTCGAAGATGAAGAACATTGATGCAAATGGAGTTGATGCTCACAATGTGTATTGGAGTGAAGAAGATATTAAGTGCACTGTCAGAGACATAGACACTCAACTTGCCTCATACTTTGAATTACCTGAGATACCGACAGAAAACATAGAAACAAATAGCCTAAACAATGGATAAGAAGAATATTAACGACTTGCTGAATGACTTCAACTTCGTCGTCCCTGAAATACAGAGAGAATACGTGTGGGGAGCAAACAAAAACAAACGCGTGCTTTCTCAGTTTCTAAAAGACCTTGACCACAAGTTGGGACAAGGGGATGCAAATATTGTTTTTTTGTATTCATATGAATCGGGAGCTGAGCATTATCTGATAGATGGGCAGCAACGTTACACGACTATCTTGCTTTTATGCTACTACCTTGCCGCTTTGGAAGGAAATGATAGCCGTCTTCAATTTGTGGACCGACTTAAATTTGACCAGAACGTACAAGCGTTTGCCTATCGTGTACGCTCGAATACAGAAACGTTTCTTAAAACCCTTTTCAAATCTGGCGTTACTGACCGTAAGTATGTCAGCGATCAGACCTGGTACAAGAGCGAATATGAGAACGACACCACCATCTTGTCAATGATTGGTGCGTTGGAAGTGTTTGGCGACGTCATGAATGAATGTAAGCATATTACTCTAACCAAAATTCTGAATAATGTATTCTTCTGGTATTTTGACGTTGATATGACCTCGCAAGGAGAAGAACTATATATTACTATGAATAGCCGAGGAGAGAAGTTAACAGATTCTGAGCAAATTAAACCACGATTGCTTAAGAAAGCAGGAAGTCAAAAAGAGTATTATGGAAAAGTGTGGGACAACTGGGAGGAGTTTTTCTATAATAAAAACAGGCGTGGCAATCGTGACATCAGCATGATAGATATGGCAATGAGCAATGTCATACGTATTGTTCTAGAATTGAAAACCTGTCACGAGCATGACAGACTGAATCCTGTAGAAGACGCAGAGTTCATCACCATCGAAGATGTTGCGGAATATATGGAGGCGTTGATGTATATCGCACACTTGGAGAATGGCAATTATAAAACCGAGATAGAACGCCTTTATGGTGACAGTAAGGAGGATGGTGACTTCTATGTGCTAAAAGCTCTTTTAACAGAGAGACTTAAAGGACAGGATGATTCTAATGAATATCAGCGAGTTTACCAAACTGTAAGAAATCACGTCAGACGTAACAAACTGAAGAATCTTGCGTTTTTGGGCTTTCTAAAGAAATACATTAAAGTTCCATCAAGCTGGTATGAATATATCATCGAGCAAGGTGACGAGAGTAAAACTGTGTTTAATGGTCATGAGTTGGAAAAGATACAGATATGCCATGTTCTTGGTGCATCTGCAGAAACTGCAATATGGAATGCTCAGGCTCGTCCATTTTGGAATGGTGAAATCAAGTCTCTCTTGAATTGGGCGAAAAATGAAGATGAGGTATTTTGTTTAGACTCTTTTGTTAGACTAATTCAGTGTTTCAATCTTCTGTTTGACAAGAAGAAAGATGACGGTTGGACAAGTGATAATGTACGTCAAGCTCTTGTCGTACGCCTCGCATATTATCCTCTTGACGGTTGTCTCTTTGGTTATACATCTGAGCAATGGAAGCAGATTATGAAGAACAATCCTACTGATTTTAAGAATTTTCTAAACGAATTTGTTGGTATGGATGCTTCGGCACGTGACGCTCATATTGCAGAAATCAAGATGTCATATCCGGAAACGCCCGAAAACCAATGGGCAGAGTTTGTCCACCACGACTATATTCTTGAATATTGCAATACAAAACGAGTTCAGTATCGAGATGAATATGGCATTGAGTGTGTGCAGAATGCTTATAAACAACCTTATTCCGTTAAGAATATGCATTTGTCGCATTATCTGAAATATCATCTGAAAGACTTCGTGCCATTATCTCAAGGATGGTGGAGTTGGACCGATTTGAGTGGTTGGAAATCTGTGGTCAAACTTGGTAAAAGTGTTTGGCCTATCCACATATGGATTCAATATCGAAAAGACAAAGGAGAATGTTATGAGGTGACATTAAACACCACTGATTATACATTGCAGGGAGATGAGAAATCTATGATTCAAGGACTCGGATTTGAATATGATGAAGAAAAGCAGTTGTGGCAAATGTTGGCTCCTCTTGATATACCACAACTTATGGCAGTGATAATACCGTGTTTCTCTATAAAGAAAGGAAGTGAGTAATGATAGCTATAGAAATCATAAATGCATTTGTCCACGAAAAGTTATCTGGCAATATTGGTAGTATCATAGATTATGATTTGGGGAGGTTGCGTTCAGACAAGCAATATGGTTGTCCTGGTCGCAAGTTTGACCCAGATGATACAAATCTTATGCGTGCTATATATTGCGTTGTCTTTGGTGACGTATGGACTAACCTTTCTTTGGAAAACTCAGGTGATGGAAAATTACGTGGCGACACCATAAACTCTAGCGCAACTTTCTTCTCCTATCCTTGGAAAGACGAGTTCACCCCAAAATGGAATCCTCCTGTTGAACTGACTGAAAAGATAAAGACCTTTCAGCATACATTTCATACCATAGGCAACATGATGGTTCTACCAGACAAACGAATTGACGGATGGAGCATCAACCAGTATCGTGGATGCCATGCCGAGTGGCATGATTATGAAGATCGGTTTCTTGCAGCTTTATATAAAGTGTTGACAGAAAAATCCGACCATGAGGAGGATTTACAAGATTTTGTGCAACTCAACGAGGAAGACTTCGTCTCCTTTTATGGTGAAGATGGATGGCGACGCTTCATAGATGGAAATATCCTTAATGACTATGTGGATGCAGATTATCTGCCCATTATTAGGTCGAAAGGATATACATGGTGGCGAGGAGGATATGTCAACAAGCAAAGATTCTTTGCTGAAGCCAATAGATATATTGATGAGTCAACTCGCATCATTCACAATAGAGGAAAACATATGTTGGACATACTTAAAGAACGGCTAGGTTAATGATACAGTACATCTCCAACACCAACTTGTTGTACATGTTGTATTTGTTGTTTTAAAAACCACAACCAACTTTGTCTTGTAATATAGAAAACAACAAATACAACAAATACAACCTATACAACTTCCTGTAAAAGATATGATAGCTATTTTATCTTCATTTCGATTTATTCCTGATAGAACTGGGTGAATACTTTTACGCAATATTCGTGGTCGAGGGTGCTACCAGTTTCGCGACAACTGTGCATAGCCAAGATGGCGTTGCCCATGTCTACGCCACGGAGCGGAATTGATGAAGCAAGGATGTTGCCAAGGGTGCTTCCTCCTGCCACATCGCTATGGTTGACGAAACGTTGGCATGGCACGCCTGCCTTATGGCACAATTCTGCAAATACCGATGCCGACATAGCGTCGCTTGCATATTTCTGAGCTGCATTAAACTTGATGACTGGACCGCCACCCAATACAGGATGGTTAGTTGGGTCGTATTTCTCAGGATAGTTAGGATGCCAAGCATGGGCATTGTCTGCCGAAATCATAAACGCACGCTCCACAGCCTGGTAGTAAGCCTCTGGAGTGCCACTCTGAGCAAGGGCTATGCGCTTAAGCATATATGAAAGGAACGGGCTGCCTGCTCCCTGCTTGGTTTGTGAACCAGTCTCCTCGTTGTCGAAGATGGCGAGCACCTGTGTGGTGTCGGTAGCCTCGGATGCTATCAGCGCCTCTAAGCCTGCATAGCACATGGAAAGGTCGTCTAATCGGCCAGAAGAGATAAACTCGTCGTGCACACCAAAGGTGCAGGCTGGGGTAGCGTCGGCAAGATACAAGTCGAAGTCGAGGATGTCTTCGCGTGCCACTTCCTGCTGTTTGTTCAACTCTTCAACGATGATATTCATCAGCATATTGCCACGCTCAAGCTCGCTGCTGATAATGCCGAGTATTGGCAGCACATCCTTCTGTTTGCTAAGCTGCACACCATCGTTGACCTGACGATTGAAGTGGATGGCTAAGTTGCTGATTTGCAATAGCGGACGCTTGATATGGAGAAGCATGGTTGTAGGGTGCATCACGTCAGCGCCCTTCACGATAACTCTTCCGGCAAGGGTAAGCGGACGGTCAAACCATGTAGACATTATCGGACCGCCATACACCTCGGTATTTAGTTTCACGATGCCACCTTCGCAACCTATTTCTGCGTTAGGCTTTATGCGGAATGTTGGCGAGTCGCAATGTGCGCAAATCATGTGGAACCCGCTCTCTGTCAATGGCTTCTTACCTATCTGGAAAGCATAGACAGAAGAATCGTTTTTGGTGACGAACAGTTTGTCGCCAGCCTTAACCTCGCCCAAGGCTTCAGTTGCATCTACACGTCGGAATCCGTTTTGCTCCAACTCTTCTGTAATATTCTTGACTGCCAGGAAGTTTACTGGCGAAGCATCAAGGAATGACAATAATCTCTTTATCATTTTCTTGTTTTCGTTATTATCGTATGGTTTATAATCAGTTTTTGCAAATATACACTTTTCTGATGAAATTGCCAACCGAAAACTACACTTTTCCTACGGAATGGCTTATGGCTATATGGTTGCTGCATCACAATAATACTTCCTCTTCCACCTCCGTTGGCTCTATACACATTATATAATATATAGGAAGATAAGTTACGCCATCCTTTACCTCCACTTGCTGCGCATTAGAGAGTACGAAGGCTTGCTGAATGTTGTATTCCTTGATTTGCAGGAATTTATCTAAAGCACTATGCACTTGATAATCCTTACCCGACTTTATTTCTAACGGCAAAACCGAAAGATGCTTCATGTCGTCTATCAGATAATCCACTTCGCCTGTCTTCTTGTTGTCGTAATAATAAAGATTATATCCATGCGCCTTTAACTCTTGCGCCACTACCGTCTCGTAAACAGAACCGAGATTGATGCTTGCCACATCATTCATAACAGCCTTGATGTTGGTGCCAAAGAATATGCTGGTGAGAATGCCCACATCGTTCATATAGAGCTTGAGCAAATTCTTGCCACTATTCTCTATCAAAGGGAAACTTGGCTTACTAATGGCTTTCACCTCTAAGGCTATTCCCGAAGAAATCAGATAGTCGAATTCTTCTATATAGTCAATCATTCGTTTTCCTTTCTTATCTTCAATGTCTTTCGCCACCACACGCTTCTTCTTGTTTTCCAAGTTTGAAGGAATCATACCATATATGCGCTGTATCTTCAAGCGATTGTGCATCTCTTCGTAGCGAGTAGCATCAACTCCATAGAGATGATGAATTTCGTTCTGAATAGTGCGAATGTTAGTCATATTCTTTGTTGCCAAGAATTCGTTTACAGCATCAGGCAATCCGCCTACCAAGAGATACTTCTTAAACAAATCGAGCAACTTGTTGTGTATGGCTTCAGGCATAGATTCTCTTGCAGCATACTTCTTGCGAATGGTGTCAAGCAATAGTTGACCAACGCTATTAGCAATTAAGAATTCCTCGAAATCTAAAGGATACATATGCTTAATGATGATGCTACCCAAAGGAATAGAAGAGGTTGTCTTGAGAGTCACTCCAAGCAAAGAACCACTTGCTATATAAGTAAACTTATCATCTTCGCGCAAAAATTTAAGCAAAGTGAGCAAATGGTCGTAGGCTTGAATCTCGTCAATAAACACCAATGTGTTATTCTTATCCTTCATTCTGTCGCCAGCCACAGTACTCAAAGCCAAATAGAAATCATCCACAGTCTTAGCGTCGGCAAAAGTTCTGTCCCCAAGCTTGTCGGTCTCCATATTCACCTCTATGTAGTTAGGGAAGAGTTTCTTTCCTACTTCACGAATAATGTATGACTTACCAATTTGGCGTGCTCCATCAACTATCAAAATCTTGTTAGACTCTGATTGTAAATGGTTTACGATGTATTTCTCAATCTTTCTATACAGCATATTTACACTTTTCTTATGATTTTACTGCTGCAAATATACACTTTTCCTACGAAATAACCAACTGAAAACTACACTTTTCCTACGAAACAAGGTGTCAAAAACTACACTTTTCCTATGAAATAGGGTGACTAAAACTACACTTTTCCGATAAAGTGGTGTTTTCAGCATGATTCTTTCATATACTAGAATCGTTAACCAACATATATTTTACATGCGAAACCACATTGCGATTTTACCCCATATTTTAGCCTTGGGCAGTTTTCTTTTTTATGTTTACCAACGATGCTACCATAAGCACTATGCAGAACAGCGTAATGATTATCACACGTGTCTGAAAGAGAATGTCAAGACTTGTGCTGTCGTCAGGTCTTAGCCTGTCTGCAAGACATGAAGCAACATTGTTGATCATGTGCATTAAGAAACATACCACAATATTACGGCTCCGATAGTATACCCAGCCATACAACAAACCATTTAGAAAGGCAACGACTATCAGACTTGGATAAAGGTGAAGTACCCCAAAAAGCAACGACGATAGTACTATTGCAAGACCTGAGCTTGGCTTCCAGCGTAGAAGATATTCCTCTACACCACCACGCATAACCAATTCTTCGGCAAACGGTGCCAGTAGACATGTTCCCACAATTGCAGCTACGCTCAACGCACTATCGGAAGTGGAGAAGGCAAAGTCGCCGAAATCAAGGAAAGCTACTAACATGTTAATCGGGAGTATAGACGATAGTTCCAATATTAATATCCACAAAAGCAGCCCTTTGTCAAAAGACGCCATAGCTGTCATACTGCAAGATTTGTTTATATTAGTATATCCTTTTTTAATGAATAGTAATATTATGAGTAGGCTTCCCAATATTAGACTTATGTCGTCAATGATACTGTTGTTTAAAATAAAATCAAATGAAATGCTCCATCCTAAAAGATAGTTTCCTATCAAAAAAGAAAATGCGTACACGGCAAGTGGTGTAGCTATTAGCACTATTAAAATATAAAAAAGATATAATTTTAATGCTTTATATAAATTACAGTATCTACTTTCCATATTTGTCTTTTTATAGTCGTCAACAGACGTTAGATTTATTTTTAGATGGAATGTTATTACATTGAGCTGTTTCTTTACCCATTTCCAACGTTTGGCGGTATGTCCGATACAGAACAAAATGAACAAGAAACCGATTTTATTATGTGAGGTTTTGTGCCAAACGAGCCTTGCGTATGGCTTCGCCTACAATATAGGCGTTCACATCTTCTTTGAGCTTGGCTTCCATGGCTTCGCGCTCTGGTGTACCTCTTTTACCCCAAAGTTTATCTTTCATATTGTCTGCTGGTATCAATTTCATCTGTGCCATAATGCTATTGAATTATGGTACAAAGATAACGATTTGTTTCCAAACGGTGATACAAAATTCGGTTTTTCATCAAATCAAACCTCATCTTTACCACTCTCACGATTTGATAGTATCAGATACGCAACTATATTAGTTGATTATCAATGTTATACGCTCTAAACGGTAGAAAAGTGACTGTGTGGATTCTGTTTAGATACGAAAGGGTAATAATTTAACGTATTTAACTTTCGATTACATTGGGCGAATTCAACTGGCAAGTGCAATCGTTACTATTGTATGTTGTCTATCTCATCGTTAAGAACTTGCTGGACAGCG
>CAKQMS010000036.1 GCA_934254985.1 uncultured Prevotella sp.
AACGGCATTATGTCCCTTGGCAGATGTAATGATGCAAGAGAAGTCATAATGCTTATCTGCGCTAGTAGAGATACCTAAGTTGGTGAAAGGAACCTGAGCTTGCCAACGCTCGGTAGTTGCCTCAGGGAGCTTCAATGTATAGCATCCCTTGCTGTAGCTACAAACCGGGTCAGCAATTTGGCTCCATCCTGGAGCATAATAGCCAGCAGAAGGTTTTTCAGGGAAGGTAATTTTCTTGAAGAGATTAAACTCACTATCCTCTACGAAACCTGCGAAGCCATTCATCTTGGTTTTCTCCACCGTGAATTGCTTCTTCACAGACTCCTTACTGATACCATTGCGATTCTTCACAAAGCACTCCACATCATAAGTACCCTTCTTGCGATAATACTTGCTCAATGTATAGTCTGAAGAATAAGCACCATCAATTACCCAAATTGGGGTGATGCCCTCTGTTGAGTTAAAACTGAAATTAGCTGTATTGATGTCTTGATCAACACTGATATTGAAGTTGTCAGCATAATCAGCAATGTTAGGCAATTCGCCATTGGCACCGCTAAAATCTTCTGGGGAGCATGCTCCTAGCAGAAAGACTGCTAGGAATGCAAATGCTGAATGATATAATATCTTTTTCATAATCGTTACCATTTTAATGTATTAGTAATTGTTTTGTACCAATGCTGGGTCTGAGTCAAGCTCTGCCTGAGCGATTGGGATATACTTCTTAGATTCTGTCCAAGAGTTGGTACGATAGCCATGCTCATCTGGTACCAATACGCTGGCAGCCTTGCCTGTACGAACCAAGTCGAAGTAACGCTTGCCCTCACCTACGAACTCCAAATGGCGCTCGTTGATGACATCGTCCACTGTCACTGCACCAAGTTCTGCAATGCCGGCACGGCGACGAATAACATTCACGTAATCCTTAGCCTTGGTTGCATCTCCACCAGTTTCAAGCAACAACTCTGCTGCATTGAGGTAAGCCTCAGCTACACGATACACACGGAGATTATTGTTGTAGTTCAAGTCCTTATCACCAGAAGTAGCATTATTCTCTGTATATGGACGATACTTACCAAGCCAGAAGCCTGTGTCTTGATAACGCTTGGTATATTCTACACCACGGCAATCCCAAACGGTTGCATCACGACGCTTGTCATTAGATGCGAACATATTATAAGTCTCAGTTCTAACAGGCATGAATCCCCAGCCGTTAGCACCTGCGTCCCAGCCCTCGCCACCAGGCCATGAGTTTGGAGAAATCAAGGTAGGAAGTACTGTTCCACCAATACCTTGTGGATTGCTCCAAGAACGCTCACTGAAACCTATCTCATAGTTCACCTCCCAGATGCTCTCCTTGCACCATTCGCCACTGTTCTTCCAGATAGAAGCAAAGTCGTCCATGATGCCATACTTGTTCTTGTCATCGATGATTTCCTGCATATACTTCAAAGCTGTAGCATAACGTGAAGTATCCTTCTGATACATTACCATCTCGGCATACATCATATAGCACATCGCCTGTGACATTCTGCCACAATTGACATCATCCCAACGCATAGGCAATACATTAGAGTTGATGACTGACTCCAACTCAGTAATCAAGTTGTTGTATACCTCATCAGCGCTCAACTGAGGAGCGGTATATGGAGAAGAGAGGTTTTCCAAATAGAAAGGAATGTTTCCGAAGTAGTGCCACAAGTTATTGTAGTAATACACACGGAGGGCTCTGCCCTGCATTTCGTAAGATGCCTTGTTAACAGCGGTGAGGTTAGCCTCTGCCCAACCCAAGTACTTCAAGAGGTCATTGCAACGCTTGATGCCTGAATAGTCCACTGTCCAAAGTGAGCTAAGGGTATTGCTGGAATTTGCCTCATAGTTAGAAAGCATGTGCCAGTTCTGCATATCGGTTTTGTTAGAACCGCCTACCCAGAAGTCATCACCCATAATCTCGGCATCAATATTGAGGGCATTATACTGTCCCAAAGCCCAGTCTGGCCAATGGGTAGGATCGTAAGCCGCATTCAGAGCCTCATTGATGTGGGCATCTGTGGTATAATATTCCTCGAGGTTTTCACCTGATGGGTTCTCCACCTCTAGGAAGCTATCGCTGCAGGATGTGGTTGCCAATGTGATGCTGGCTGCCAACATACCAAAAGCTATATATATCTTTGTTTTCATAATTGTCAATGTTTTAAGAGGTTATTGATGTTAGAATGAAAGATTGAAACCGATGGTATAGGTGCGAGCCTGTGGATATACACCATAGTCTACACCGAGAGAGGTACCACCTGATGAAATCTCTGGGTCGAAGCCCCAGTACTTGGTCCATGTGATGAGGTTTTCTGCCATCACGTAGAAGCGCAAGCGGCTGATAGAGAGTTTCTGGGTCAACTGCTTTGGCAAGGTGTAACCCAAAGAGATATTCTTCAATCTCAAGTAAGAGCCATCGCAAAGATAGAGGTCTGAAACCTGCCAGTTGGTAGCATCGCCATTCTTCAGGATAGGATACTTATTGGAGGTACCCTCGCCAGTCCATCGATCGAGCATCCAAGTAGGGAAGTTGCCAGAGAACACATCTGTACGATAGGTTGCATCAAATACCTTATTGCCCGTTACGCCCTGCAAGAAGAGATTGAGGTCGAAGCCCTTCCACTCTGCATTGAAGTTGAAACCGAAGGTCCATGAAGGTGTACCATTACCGATGTTGGTACGGTCGTCTGGATCGATTTTACCATCACCATTGACATCAACAAAGCGTACATCACCAGGTTTGGCATCAGGCATGATCAAATTTCCATCTGCATTGGTATAAGCATTAACCTCTGCCATATTCTGGAACACACCGGCTGTCTTATAACCATAGAAGTATGGGAAAGGCTGACCGTTAGACCCACGAGTGCCACCACCAGAGATACCCTGGAAGCTATCGAGGTCGATGTAACCGGTATCATTACCGAGGTTGGTCAACTCATTGTGCAGATAGGTAACATTAGCCTTGGCATTGAAGCGAGCATCAGAGATGTGCCACTTATAGCCGAGCTCAAACTCAAGACCTGAGTTCTTCATGTCACCCACGTTACCGATTGGCTTGGTCTCACCTACGTAGCTTGGGATAGGCATAGTAATCAACATACCGTTGGTCTTCTTTACATAATAGTCAGCTGAGAATGTCAGCGCACTGCCGAAGAATCCGAAGTCGAAACCGATATCAGTCTGCTCACTCTCCTCCCACTTCAAGTCTTCATTGGCTGTGGCATTCGCCTTAGAACCATTAAACTTGACTGCATTCTTTCCGAAGAGCACGTTGTTGCCCATAGCGGTCAATACGGTATAGCGGAAGTCACCGATGTTATCATTACCATTCTTACCCCAGCTAGCACGTAACTTCAAGTTGCTCAACCAGTCGCGAGTGCTCTCCATGAATTTCTCGTTCATAATGTTCCATCCGATAGAGGCAGATGGGAAGGTACCATACTTATGAGTTGGTCCGAAGCGGCTAGAACCATCTCGACGGATAGTAGCCTGAAGCATGTACTTCTCATCATAGTTATAGCTCAATCGACCGAAGAGAGAAGATATTGCATGCACTACATTATTGCCACCTGATACACCATGCTCAATGGTTGGAGCACCTACAGAGATGATATTGCCATCCTTGTCCTTTGTGATGGTCTGTGTATAGTTTCCTGTTGCATAGTCGATGGAAGGCTTGTTTACATTCACAAGATTCCAACGGCTGCCGTTCAGATAATCACTCTTATTCTTCATTGCACTCTGACCCAAGACAACAGCAAAACTGTGCTTGCCAATAGTCTTATCGTATGTCAATGTGTTCTCCACCTGCCAGTTGATACCCTTGTCAGAGCTCTTGTAAGCTGAGGTATGTGTAGAATAGTTATTACCTGAGAGGTAATACTTGGATGCGGTGTAGCTATCTGTACCCCAGAAGCTGAGGTCTGCACTATAAGTGAAATGATACTTCAAGTTGTCCCAGAGTTGGAGGTCAATAGAGAACTTAGGCACAAACTTATGTGACCAGTTCTTACCTGCTGGGCGCGCCATCATGGCAAGAGGATTGTTCATCTCCTGATAGGTACCTCCCATACCTGGGATAGTATAATAGTTGCCATTGGCATCACGAAGAAGCTCGTAAGTATCACGAGTACCGTTCACTTTACCATTAGCATCGTATGTGTTAGGATCCTCGTAGGCATCATAATACTTCTTCGCCACATTGCTATTGGTTACCGTAGGAGCCAATGTTGGAGCAAGATAGAGGGCACTACCCAATACTGAGCCATTACTATTAGCATCGATACCTGTACTCTTTACACGGGTGTAAGCCATGTTGACGGTTACATCGAGCTTGTTGAGGAAGTTGCGATCCTTGCTGGCATCCAATACATTATAAATGTTGTTGCTACGCATAGAGAGACGCTCATAGTTGCTCTGTCCGTAGTTACCACCTACGATACCTTCCTGCTTGTAGTAGCCCATGGAGAGGTAGTAGTTGATCTTATCGGATGCACCACTGATGCTTACCTCATGGTTCTGTACAGGGGCATTGTCGTTGAATACCAAGTCCTGCCAATCAGTACCAAATCCATTGATAGGATTGCCATTAGAGTCAGTCAGTTTGTATGGATCAGCATAGATAGGAGCCTGACCACCATTCACTGCACGCTCGTTCTGAAGGATGGCGTAGTCAGTAGCGCTGGTTACATCACGCTTCTTCCATGCGCTCTGCCAGCCGTAAGAGAAATTGTAGTTGATCTGTGCCTTGCCCATCTTACCCTTCTTGGTGGTAACGAGTACTACACCGTTGGCAGCACGGGCTCCATAGATAGCACCTGATGCGGCATCCTTCAACACCTCTATACTCTCGATGTCGCTTGGGTTCAAGTAATCCAAACCACCCTCGATAGGCATACCGTCCACGATATAGAGAGGATCTGAATTGTTGATAGTACCTGTACCGCGAATACGAACTTTAGGAGATGCACCAGGCTGACCTGAAGAAGAAGTTACGTTGACACCGGCAGCCAGACCCTTCAATGCGTTATCAACACGCACTGGGCTCTTGCCAGCCAAATCTTCGGTGCTCACTTTAGCGATAGCAGCAGTTACCACGCTCTTCTTCTGAACACCGTAACCTACAACAACCACTTCATCCAAAGCCTTGTCGTCTTGTTTCAGAGTAATCTTCATGTTGGCTGAAGGACGAATCTCTGCATCCTTGTAGCCAATGTAGGTAATAACCAAGGTCTGGTTAGCATCTGCATCGATGACAAAGTTACCATCAAGGTCGGTAATTGCACCGGCTCCCTTGACGCCTTTAACCTGTATGGTTGCACCAATAACAGGTTCACCTAGGTCATCTAACACAACACCTTTATAGGTGCTCTTTTGTGCGAACGCTGACGCTGAAATAAATAAACCAGTCGCCAGCAATAGACTTTTCGTTTTCATATTCAGTTATTAGTTAAAAAATATTTGTTAGGTCGCATTTGGTTAATAATATATGTATAAAAACAAAGGACAGCACATTTTCTAAAAATGCGTTAAACCATGTTTCCGTTTGCAAATATAATATATTTCTTATTATAGTTTCTACTACTACAAGTGATAAGTGGAAAGATACAAGACTCAGCAGCACTCATCTTCTTAATTATCAACACATTACGCAAACAGCCACCTCGCATGAAAGTGGTTTTAACTAAAGCCAACAAAACAATCTGACGCAACCATCCGAACAGCATATCAATGTTTATAAACCACCACTTTTCTTTTACCCATATATTATCATACCATGCTATCTATCAACGACTTACAATAATCGCTTTTTCTACACTCATCCACTTTTCATGTATCACGACTCGCTTCTTATATGTTTATTTACTATTTTTGCAAATAATAATTGAACACCCCAATATTCAAAATTGTGAAGTAAGCAATATATAACTAAAAAAAAACAACAAGCATTATTAAATGATCTATAACAAATAATTATTATATATGAAGAAACTCATTTTATCATGTGTCTTGTCGGCAGTAGCGTTTGCCACTTCGCAAGCACAACAAACAGCAAGCAATTTGCCTAACTATCTCGACCAGACAAAGTCGGAAGAACAGCGAATCGACGATGCTATTTCACGAATGACTTTGGCAGAGAAAATTCGAATCATCCATGCGCAAAGCAAATTCTCATCAGCCGGTGTGCCAAGATTGGGATTTCCTGACTTCTGGACCGACGATGGACCTCACGGTGTACGCCCTGACGTATTGTGGGATGAATGGGAACAGGCAGGTCAAACCAACGACTCGTGCGTAGCCTTCCCTGCCCTAACCTGTTTGGCAGCATCATGGAATCCGCAGATGAGCCGCATCTATGGTGAAGCATTGGGCGAAGAAGCTCTATACAGAGGCAAAGACATGATTCTGGGTCCTGGCGTAAATATTTACCGTACACCGCTCAATGGCAGAAACTTTGAGTATATGGGCGAAGATCCATTTCTGGCAAGTGTCATGGTGGTTCCTTATATTCAAGGATTGCAGTCAAAAGGTGTAGCAGCCTGTGTTAAGCACTATTGTCTTAACAACGATGAGGAATATCGCCATCAGGTTAACGTGGTTGTAAGCGACAGAGCCCTACATGAAATTTATCTTCCTGCCTTCAAGGCTGCTGTAGAGAAAGGAAAAACCTGGGGCATAATGGGAGCTTATAACCTATATAAAGACGAGCACAACTGCCACAACCAATGGACATTGAATAAGATTCTCAAGGGAGACTGGAAGTATGATGGTGTAGTGGTGAGCGACTGGGGCGGTGCCCACGATATGGAACAGTCTGTAAAAAACGGACTCGACATGGAGTTTGGCACATGGACCGACGGTCTTACTATGGGCGCTACAAATGCCTACGACAACTACTATCTCTCACTTCCTTATATGAGAGCCATACAGGAAGGCAAATTCACACAAAAGGAGCTGGACGATAAGGTGCGTAGAGTATTACGTTTGTTCTATCGCACCACCATGAATCCTAATCGTTCTCATGGTTTTTTCTGTTCAGAAAATCATTATGCTGCAGCCAAACAGATTGCCGAAGAGGGAATAGTTTTGCTACAAAATAAGAACAACGTTCTACCTATCAACACACAGCAAGTCAAACGCGTGTTAGTGGTTGGCGAGAATGCTATCAAAATGATGACTGTAGGCGGAGGTTCGTCTTCGCTCAAGGTACAGCGTGAAATCTCGCCTTTAGAAGGATTGAAAGTTCGCCTTGCCAAAGACGGCATCGAGGTAGATTACGCTCGTGGCTACGTTGGCGATGTAACGGGCAATTATAATGGCGTTACAACAGGTCAGAACCTCGACGACAAGCGTAGCGAAGCAGAATTGATAGCTGAAGCAGTAGAGAAAGCAAAAACTGCCGATTATGTTATTATGTTTGGTGGTTTAAACAAGAGTGACTTCCATGACTGTGAGGGTCACGACCGCAAACAATACGAATTGCCATACAATCAGGACAAGCTGATCGAGGCTTTGGCTATGGCAAACAGAAACTTCGTTTATGTCAACATCTCGGGCAATGCAGTAGCTATGCCATGGAAGGCTAAGGTTGCCGGCATCGTACAGGGCTGGTTTATCGGTTCGGAGAGTGGCGAAGCCTTGGCAAGCATCCTTACTGGCGATGCAAACCCTTGTGGCAAACTGCCATTTACATGGGTCAACTCGCTGAACGAAGTTGGTGCTCACGCCCTCAACACCTACCCAGGAATCTGGCGAAAGGAAGGTGGAGCCAGCACGAAGGGCAACATCATCGACGAGGAATATAAAGAAGGAATCTATGTTGGATACAGATGGACCGACAAGGAGCGCATAAAACCAACTTTCGCTTTCGGTCATGGTTTGAGTTACACACAATTTGAAATTTCTAATCTCCGTAGCGATAAGCCACAGATTACGCCAGACGAAACCATTACATTCACAGTAAACGTAAAGAATACCGGTAAGCGTGCAGGCTCAGAGGTAGTGCAGCTTTATATCCACGATGTCAAATCATCAGTAGATCGACCAAAAAAAGAATTAAAAGGATTCCAAAAGGTTTATCTCCAGCCTGGTGAAAACAGGGATGTATCCATTACTGTCAACAAAGAAGCTCTCAGTTTCTATGATGAGTCATCAGCATCATGGAAGGCAGAAGCAGGAAAGTTTGAGGCTCTGGTCGGTAATACGTCCGACAATTTAAAACTCAAAAAAGTTTTCGAACTTAAAAAGTAACACAATATCTATAATACAAAACAAGGTGCCTTTCCAAAGACTAACATCTTCCGAAAGGCACCTTTTGTTTTGTGACAATCAGTAATAGGATATTATTTCATTCCTATCAGTTTCACTTGCTGCTCAAACTCTTCTCTATCACAAATGGCACTATTCTTAATCTTGGCACGATAGTTATATATTGTGTTCACTGAATAGTGAAGAAATTCAGCAATCTTAGAACTATCCTCAATACCCAAACGGATAAGGGCAAAGATACGAAGAGTTGTAGAGAGAGAGTTTTTATCTTCGAGTATAATGCGATCCTCAGGCTTTAAGAGAGCATTAAACTCATCTACAAAACTTGGAAAGAGATTTAGGAATGTAGAATCAAAATACTTATATAGCTCGCCCATATAAGCCTCACCGGTCTGCATCTGTTCCAACAGTTTGGTGAATTCTCGCGCCTTCACCAATTTCACTACTCTCTTGCGCATAGTCTCAATCTTGTCAACATAAATTGCACAAAGGCGCAAGAATCGTCCAATATAAACCTCTTTCATCTTGTTGCTCTCGTTGAGAGAATGATTCATCTCATTAAGGCGATCATTAGCCTCGTTGAGATTAGAGTTTGCCAGGTTTAATTGCTCAATCACGCTATTCAGGTTTTTATTTGCCAACTGCAAAGCATGATTAGTATCCTTCTGTTTATGATGTGCTACAGCAATTCGCTTGCGCTGCTTGTTGACATAGTAGAGTAAAAGTACAACCACAATAATAAGCAAGACAGACCATGCCACCATTATTTTCAAATTCTTATTGCTCGATGCAAGTTCTCTCTGATAGCTATCTTCAATCTGTGTAAGTACTGGCATAATCTGTCGGCTACGAATAGGGGTATTAAAAACTGTAGCCGACTGCCAAGCAAACTTAATATACTTATGAGAACGCTCCTGTTCGCCCGGTTTGGCATTGAGCAGATTGGCAAGTTCCCATAAAGAACCTTGGTCCATCACAGCCAACTGCACATCGCAGATGGCAGAACGCAAGAGACAGCGAATAAACTGTTCTTCATCGCCAAACTTGTTATAGGTTTGACCTCGATAAAACTGTACAATAGCATACATGTGAGTGCCTGGTTGCGTCTTTGCCAACCGCTTATCACTCAATCGCAAAGCCTCTTTCATATTTCCAGCATCTCGCTCTTTTCCTTCCTGCATCTGCAGGTAAAAATCATCATCATGGCTAAAAGAGCTGTCTATTGCAGACTGATAGGCATTACGCTTCTCAATATAATATTTCTTCAAAGAAGGAACGTTGGAATAATATGCCATCTCGCCATACAGGTGCTGGCAAGCCCAGAGGTAGTTACGTTTGCCCTCAGCATCAAGATTAGAGGGGTTAATAGATTTCAAAAGATCGTACGACTCTGAATAATTACCCGTAGTAGACTCTTGGAAAGCAAGCAATGACTTAGCGTTTTCTTCTTTCTGCTTATCACTCATTTTTTTAGCCAACTCCATGCATTGGTTGATATATTTTACTGCCATATCGTTCTTATACGAACGATATTCTTCAAAAAGTGCAAAGCAAGCAGCATATTTCTCGCTATCCTTTTTAGCAGCCTTTAGCTTCTGTTCCCAATCGCGTATGCGGCCTTCCCGAACCTTCACATAATCTGACGAATGAACAATAGCATCATCCAAAGTCTTAAAAAGCTGCTCTATATCATCTGTTGGGTTTGCATAAACAGAAATTGACATCAATACTATGAGAATGCAGAATAATGTCTTTCTCAATAGTTCATTTATAATATCCATATAGGTTGATTTAGTTATTTGGAATGGTTTATGTAAAAGGTTTATACATGCAAAAATAATATAAAAATCAGAAACAACAAAATTTCAAACTATAGAATTACAATTTTTACACCATATATTTTCTTTATAATGTCCACTTTTAGCTTAGCCCCCTAATTCCCTAACTAACTAATTATCAAGCACATTATCTTAAAAATAACAAAACAACATCCACATTTTAACATCATTTTCTTACATCTTATATTTATTTTCTATATCTTTGTACTAGATAAACTGCATCTCAGCAACCTACATTATATAATATAGTAAGAGATTTATTACACTTAACAATATAAACAAATGAAGACAACACTTTTATCACTAACGTTTCTATTGGTAGGCTCTATTGGGGCACCAGCTATTGCCCATATTTCCGCACCAATGAAAAAAGAAACAATCGCAACCAAGAAAGGCAAAATTCTACCAATGAATGAGTTTGTTGACCAACTCATGGGAAAAATGACACTACAAGAGAAGATTGGACAGCTTAACCTTATGGTAGCTGGCGACATCACTACTGGTGGCGCACTCAACACTCAAGTAGGTAGCGACATCGCACAAGGCAACATGGGAGGCGTGTTCAACATCAAAGGCATTGAAAAAATCAAGGCTTTGCAAGAGGTAGCCGTCAAGAACTCTCGTCTCGGAATTCCTCTTCTTGTAGGTATGGACGTTATTCATGGCTATGAAACAATATTCCCAATTCCTCTTGCCCTATCCTGCTCTTGGGACACCGAAGCAATGAAAGTTGTTGGCGAAATATCTGCAAAAGAAGCAAGCGCAGACGGCATCAACTGGACTTTCTCACCAATGGTAGACATCGCATTAGATGCACGTTGGGGACGAATAAGTGAAGGTAATGGCGAGGACCCTTACTTGAGTGGTGTACTCGGTGCTGCCATGACTCAAGGCTATCAAGGCGTAGATATGCGCACTGAAGACATTTTGAGAGCCAACCGTATCATGGCTTGCCTTAAACACTTTGCTCTATATGGCGCAGTAGAAAGCGGTAAGGAGTACAATACTGTTGATATGAGCCGTGTACGCATGATGAATCAATATTTGCCACCCTACGAAGCTGTGGTTAAAGCAGGTGTAGGTAGCGTGATGTCATCATTCAATCTTATCGACTATATACCAGCTACTGCCAACAAATGGATGATGACCGATGTGTTGAGAAATCAATGGGGCTTCAATGGTTTCGTAGTTACTGACTATGCTTCTATCTCCGAAATATTGAAGCACGGAACTGCCAAAAATCTCAAAGAGGCTTCCGAGCAAGCATTGAAGGCAGGTACGGATATGGACATGTGTTCAAATGCCTTTGTAAAACATCTTGCACAAAGCATAAAAGAAGGCAAAGTGAGCGAAGAAGAAATAAACATTGCCTGTCGCCGAATTCTTGAAGCAAAATATAAACTGGGATTGTTCATCGACCCTTACCGCTACTGCAACACCAAGCGCAGCAAGAGCGAGATTTACACAGCAGAGAACCGTCAGGCAGCCCGCGACGTTGCTGCTGAGACCTTTGTACTTCTGAAGAATGAAGGCAATATCCTGCCACTGAAGAAGGAAGGAAAAATAGCCCTGATAGGTCCGCTTGCCGACACAAGAAACAACATTGCCGGCACATGGAGCGTAGCACAGGTACCATCTAAATATACCACCATCAAGGAGGCAATGGAGCATGCACTTGCCGGAAAAGCCACTTTATTATATGCCCAAGGAAGCAATATCTGGCGCAATCAGGAGCTGCAGAAAAACGGAGAATTCGGCAAGTCGATCAACTGGGGCGACGAGACTGAGATGAAGAACGAAGCCCTAAAAATAGCGAAAGAAGCTGACGTAATAGTATGTGCAATGGGCGAAAGTGCCGAGATGAGTGGCGAATGTGGAAGCCGTACAAACCTTGAAATGCCTGATGTGCAACATGAACTCTTGGCAGAACTCGTTAAAATAGGTAAGCCTGTAGTGTTACTCAATTTTGCCGGTAGACCAACTGTGCTCACATGGGAAAAACAGAATGTACCAGCCATCATGAATGTATGGTTTGGAGGCTCAGAGATTGGTGATGCTCTCTGCGACGTGATTTTTGGAGATAAGGTGCCTTCGGGTAAACTCACTACATCTATGCCTAAAACCACAGGGCAGGAGCCTCTCTACTACAACCACCAGAACACAGGTCGCCCTGTACCGGACGACAACCAGAAGTTCGCCAAGTATGCAAGCAACTGCCTCGATGTAAGCAATGGCCCTCTCTATCCATTTGGTTATGGTTTGAGCTATACAACCTTCGAATATAGCAACTTCAAACTGAGTAGTCAAGAAGCAGATATCAATGGCAACCAAGAAGCCACAGAGTGGCAGAATGGCAAAAAGATAACTGCCACTATCACCGTTAAGAATACTGGAATTCGCGATGCCGACGAGATAGTACAACTATATATTCGCGATATGGTGGCAAGTATCTCCCGACCAATTAAAGAGTTGAAGGGCTTCAAACGCATTCATCTTGCAGCAGGCGAAAGCAAAGAAGTAAGTTTCGAAATAACTCCAGACATGCTCAAATTCTACAATATAGAATTAAAGCACGTAATAGAACCAGGCGACTTCCAAATAATGATAGGAGCCAACAGTAAAGAAGTAGAAACCTTGAACTTCAACGTAAAATAATACAATATACAAAGAAATCTGACCTACAGATACTATATAAAAGCGGTTGTGTAATAGTGACAAACTACACAACCGCTTTTAATATTTCCTGTTCGTAGGCTGCACTCAACAATAAAAATGAATTTGCATTCATTTTGTATTGTCTTCGTTTTGCACTATCTTTGCACACATGAATAGAATAAAGGAAGAACAACGAGTTGTTGAGCAGATGATACGGTTGTACTGCAGGAAGAAGGAGGGCAACAAGGATTTATGTCCTGAGTGCAAAGAACTGCTTCAATATGCTACAGCAAGACTGGAACGCTGCAAGTTTGGCGAAAACAAAACAACTTGCAAGAAGTGTCCCATCCACTGCTATCGCCCTCAGATGAAAGAACGAATGTGCAAAGTGATGCGCTGGGCTGGTCCTAGAATGATTTTGTATCACCCAGTTGCTGCCATAAAGCATATCATAAGAGAAATTTAAAACAGAGTAAAATGAATTCTGCAAATATGACTATTGATACAACAAACCTCTGTTCACATCTTCAAAAAAAGTTGTTTGAACCTGAGGGTGTATATTATCCTATCTGGCAAGCCATGCAGAATGATGAGGAGTTGACAGCCGTGGTTCGCTCACGACAGCTTCACATTTATCGTAGTGGAAAGAAGATTCTCATTCTTGCAGGCAAGGCTCAGCCTAAGATTATCAGAGAGGATAAACTGAATGAATTGATAATAAAATAAAGAACTGAGAATTTGATTGAAATAATCTGATGGAAACAGAAAGAATTTTACTTCGCTATTGGCTGGAATCTGATGCAGAGGCACTCTTCAAGTACGCCTCCGACCCTGACGTAGGACCACGGGCAGGATGGCCAGCACATAAGTCTGTAGAAGAAAGCCGGGAGATAATCCGGACTTACTTCCATAATGATACGACATGGGCGATTGTGTTGAAAGAGACAGGCGAGGCTATCGGCTGCATCGGCTACTACACCCATGAAACCAGCAACATCCCTATCGGAGAAAACGACTGCGAGGTGGGCTATTGGGTAGGAAAACCTTATTGGAACAAGGGAATCTGCACCGAAGCCTTGAAACTGATGCTCGACTACTGCGTCAACGAGAAGCATTTCGAAAACATCTGGGCTGACCACTTCACAGGCAATCCTGCATCAGGAAAGGTCATGGAGAAATGCGGTTTCTCTGACACTGGAATGCTGAACCAATGCAGCCAGCTCGTTGGGGGCGACAAGGATATGGTCAAAGTGTTTAAGTACAAATATTAGGCAAGATAACACCACGGCTCCCGTCATCACCATAGCCGCCACAGCAAGGCGGTAGTCAAAGTGTGAACAGCATTCTGAGAAGAGAAATGAAATGAAATAAAATAAATAATTCTTCGTTTTTCCGCTCACTTAGTAGTAACTTTGCACTATGTAAACATTAAGATCACACATAATGCAAGAAATCTTAGACTTCCTTCGCGAATTGGAAAAGAACAACAATCGCGAATGGTTTAATACAAATAAAGAGCGATACCAAGAGGTATTAAAGAAATGGTACGCATTCTGCGAAGACCTCATCACAGAAATCGGACGCTTTGATGCAGACATTGCCCCACTAACAATAAAAGACTGCACCTACCGCATTTACCGCGACACAAGATTCAGCAAGGACAAGTCACCATACAAAACCCATTTCGGAGTGTTCCTGGCAAAAGGAGGCAAAAAGTCGATGCATGCAGGTTATTATTTCCATATCGGAACAGGCAACAGCTCAGAATATCCACATGCCCACATGCTCGCTTCAGGCAACTATTGCTACGACAATAAGGCTGTCAAAATATTGCGCGAAGATATTAGCGACGAATGGGAAACTTTCAGCGCCAGCATCCTGGGAAAGGCCAACAGCATGTTTACTCCCGATATGGAAGGAGCATTAAAGCGAGTACCAAGAGAATACGACCCAAATGCGCCATACGCAGATTGGATGCGAATGAAAGCCTATTGTCTAACAGCCCAAGTCAACGACAACTTCCTGCTGAACGATAATCTTGCCCATCGTTTGGCAGAACTGTTCCAAACCACAAAACCTTTTATCGATTATATAAACCGTGCCGTCTACTACGTGAAAGAAGAAATGGAAGTGTGATAGTTCGAAGGAGCAATAATCCGCAACAACAAATTATAATTCTTACAAAAAATAAATGGAAAACAGAATAACAACAATGGAGCGAGGAATGCAGCGACGCACCGAACTGCTCCTTGGAAAAGATAATCTCGATAAACTGCAGTCGGCACGAGTACTCATCTTCGGCATAGGTGGCGTAGGCTCATGGTGTGCCGAAGGACTGGTGCGTAGCGGAGTCCGCAACATCACAATCGTGGATAGCGACCGCGTGTGTGTTACCAACTGCAACCGACAACTGATGGCTACAAGTCGCACCATAGGAGAAGTAAAAGTCGACGCCTTGCGACAACGACTTCTTGAAATAAATCCCGATGCCAACATCACAGCCTATCAGAAAATATATCAGGCAGAAACTGCAGAAGAGTTCCACATGGAGGAATACGACTTCATCATCGACGCCATCGATTCACTAAAAGATAAAGCCGACCTCATACTCCGTGCCACCGCCCTACCCAACCATATCACCTTCGTATCATCCATGGGTGCAGCCCTACGCCGTGACCCATTCATGATTAGAAAAGCAGAGTTTTTCAAAGTAAAAGGCGACCCATTGGCACGAGCCCTACGCAAAAAATTTAAGCACAACAAGACAACCCCAAGTCGCAAGTTCATGTGCGTATATAGCGAGGAAAAGCCAATGCAGAACCTTGGCGTAAACAAAGCCTGTGGCACAGGTGGATGCCTCTGTCCAAAGGCAAAACTGCTCAGCGGAGAACGAGGTACAGATACTGCCGTCTATGATGCACCTGGCGACCAGCGACTCGTGGAGCACGAATGGTGCACATCAAAAGCACAAATCAACGGTTCCCTCTGCCACATCACCGCCTCATTCGGCATGGCAATAGCAGGAATCGTAATCAACGACATCATCGACTGTCAAGACACAACTCCGCAACAGTAGAAAACGAATAAGTCGTGAAAATCTGCTAAATAACAACAGATTTTCACGACTCAACAAGCTAAAATAAAAAACCGACTGACTTTAAGCACAACGCTTAAAATCAGTCGGTTTTATATTTCTTACTCCAACCCCTCTATATTCGTGTAGACTCGAAATATTACTTCCCGTTTGTCAGTGGGTCTACGACAAATCTCGTGTTAGTTTAACTCTCCAACAGCCAAGCCCACAGGGCTATTCGTGCTATTCGAGATATTCGTGTTCGTTTAAACCTCAAGCTGCAGAGCCGAGTTAGGCTCCCATCCGTGTCCTCTGAGTAATCCGTGTGCGACATACTCAAGCAACGGTTTATCTAGGTTTATCGCCTGTTTGTTTTCTGAGAGGCGGGCGCGCCTCTGTTGCCGTGTATAGTCCAGACAGTCGAGAGTTCGCACTCTCGTAAAGGCTGGTCTATGCACAGCAACAAGCTCTGCTCAGAAAACAAACAGGTGTTTATCTTGGTTTATGTTCATAACCCCAGCAAAGCGAAGCCAGATTCTTCACTCTCCGCTAATACCCCCATTTAGTATCCAGTTTCACCTCCTTCGTATTAATCACACTCTGCGTCAGCAGCGCACGATTACCCGACAGCAATTTAATCTCACGATAATTAGGCGGATAATACACCCTACCGTTCCTTATCAATATACCAACCCTGTTAGGCGCAATCTCAAAAATAGCAAACCCACCAACAAAGTCATAAATCCTTCTATACACAGGCTGCAAGATAATGTCATCATCCACACGCAATCCCCATCTGCCCGAAACCTCAAAAGGCTTCACATCCTGCAAATACTCATAGCGTCTCTTGCCGCTCTGCACCTCCTTCTGCTTATCATACTGCGCAACAAACACCATGTCATTGCTCGGCACTACCACACTATTAGGCTTCTTTGCAAACACCGACACACTACCCTTGCCAGCCCTCACACCAGCATACATCGCCTTCCAGTTTCGCTCCCTATCCGGCAAACCAAACTTCCGATAATTACCCACATTATCTATAATCATGCACACCTTATCCTTCTGCTTGCGGTTTACGCGCAAACCACGTCCCACCATCTGCAGATACTTAGCAAGCGACAACGTAGGACGAGCCATCTGAATGTACTCCACATCCGGACAATCGAAACCCTCATCAAAGAGATTCACGTTCACCAAACAATCCAGCTCACCCTTTCTGAAAGCCTCCACCATCCGTTCGCGCATCTTCGCAGGAGTCTTACTATCCAGAGCCACCGCCCTGACACCCTTCGCCACATAATAGGCAGCAATCATCTTAGCATGATCAATGTCGATAGCATACACAATACCCTTCTTTCCATCAGCATGCTTCACCATGCTCTCATACAAACGCTTTATCGACTCAGGCACATTCAGCTTCTCATCCATCTCATTAATCGAATAGTCACCATCACTGCCACGACCCCTCAACGAGTTAATCGTCAACTGATCCTGCGAATACTGACCAATCACCACATAGTCATAAGGAGCCAGATATCCACCCTTTATAAAATCCTTAGTCGACGGCGACAAAAGCAAACGCTCGAACAACAAGCCAAACGACTCCTTCTTCATCCTGCAAGGCGTAGCCGTCATACCCAACTTCAGCGCTTCCCTATTCCTTTCAAACAACACCTTATACGAACTCGCCAAAGCATGATGAGCCTCATCCACCACAATCAGTCCCGGCACACACTCCACCTGCTCCAACTCCTCCATGTGCCTACCCAGCCATTGAATAGACAACACACGAATCCTCACCTTAGCCTCCAGAGCCATCTCTTTCTCACCATACTCCAAACAGAATCTATCCAGCGTCTGTTGCATCTGCTCCACAAGTTCCCGGCGATGCGCAACAATCCACACCTCCCCCTTCAGATAATTATTAAGAAACCATTTCACCACCGACGCCATCACGTAAGTCTTACCCGTACCCGTAGGCATCTGCACTATCACCGAGTTTCCCTCCTTATAGTCCTTCGTCCTACGATACCTGCTGGCCACCTTCGTTGTCAGCATCTTGATAATATCCTCTACCATCCTCTGTTGGTAGTCATACAATTCGATCTTCTTCATAATCGATAATGTTATTAGTGATAATTCCAATCACTCAAGCAATAGTTTGTCCCCCTTTATCCCCCCAGGTTTCACCTCGGTTTATATTAATCTAGCTTTACCCTTTTTACTCTTTAACCCTTTACCTTTTCCAACGGTTGTATCCGTTGTACCTGTTGTATTTGTTGTTTTAAAGACCTCAAGCAGCAAAGCCCACAGGGCTATTCGTGTGATTTGAAACATTCGTGTTCTTTAAAGACCTCAAGCTGCAGAGCCGAGTTAGGCTCCCATCCGTGCCATCCGAGTAATCAGTGTGCGACACCTCAAGCAACTGTTTATTTCTGTTTATCGTCTGACAGTTTTCATAGAGGTGTATGCACCTCAGTTGGTGTAGATAGACAAGACTGTCGAGAGTTCGCACTCTCGTAAAGGCATGTCTACCTACACCAACAAATCAAATAAGAAAACTGTCAGGTGTTTATCTTGGTTTATGTTCGATTCTCAAGCAGAGCGAAGCCAAATTCTTCACTCTTCGTTCTTCACTCTTCACTCAACTTTGGTGTTTATCTTGGTTTATGTTCCTTACTCCAACATTTCTCATTCGTGCAATTCGAATTATTCGTGTTCTTTAAGACCTCAAGCAGCAAAGCCAACATGGCTATTCGTGCGATATGAAAGATTCGTGTTCCTATATCTCAAGCAGCAGAGCCGAGTTAGGCTCCCATCCGTGACCTCCGAGTAATCAGTGTGCGACATACTACAGCAACGGTTTATTCCCAGTTTATCGCCCTGAGGGCAAAGATGCAGGTACAGCACATGATGGAAAGATATGTCTATACGAGTCGTACAGCTCGCTTACGTAATCGTATAGCCATACCTTACCATCAAAACTCGAAGCATGAGAGTTTGCCCACAGGGTATTTTCTCGGTTTATGTTTTTAAACCTCAAGCAACCAAGCCCACAGGGCTATTCGTGTAGATTTGAGATATTTGTGTTCGTTTAAACCTCAAGCAACCTCTCAAAATTGAGCACATAAATTCAATCACCGCAACGGCTGTGATAAAACTAATTTGCTAATAAAAATTAAGTTCGTAGAGACAAACGCCTAAAGGGCTAACAAGCACTTTCCTAATACGGAAAGCTCTTGCCAGCCTATCTATATATAGTAATTAAAAAATTTAATATCTAATTCAGTCTGTGTTTTTCAAGGCATTAAAGAAAGATTAAACAGCATCCTCATCATGATTAAAGTTCTCATAGAACTTCATTTGCTTCTCTTCTAATTCCGCAATTTCCTGATACATGAATTTACATGTAAAATCATAAATCGGCATTGCAGCACTATGCTCGTCTGCTTTCTTAAATTTCAACTTTTGGCTATAATAGTTCACAAGATGCTCATCAGGGTCACAATCAGCAGCAAATAAGAAAAGATATTCACAACCAACAATCTTTCTCAACTCAAAAATCAAAGGAACGATAAAATGCCAAAAGACGATTGCTCCCAGACTTTGGTCAAGATTATATTTATCCCAAACTTCACGACAATCATCATTGGCACAGAAATGCACAATCTCCACACCAGCAAAGGTTTTGCCACATTCTTGATGTTTTTGTCGAAAATAGAATTGATTTCCTGGGAATCTGTTGTAGTATGAAGGATACGAGCCACTTCATCTTTCTTCAATCCTTTTTTTGCCCTAACAGATTCCAAAATGGCTTTCAATCCATCCATATCTTCTTCTGGCACATTTCCCCTATTCAGCTTTTCAGACAAAGTAGAGCAAAGTTCCTTGAGCCTAGTCAATTTTTCTCCTTCTATGAATTCATCAAACAACAAACCACACTTCAAAGAAAAGAAGAACAATACATTAGCATCGCAATCTTTCACCACATAATAGGCAACAACACCAGACTCATCTTCTTGATAAGCTTCATTCAGCAAAGCATCCGCAACATTGTTGTTGCGAGTGCTAAAGAAAGAATCGATCAATCGTATATTCTCTTCATTAGAAGCCAGTCGCTCACAACGAAGAGAACGTATCAAAGCCATTTGTTCCTCTGTTATTTTCATCGGGCTTACAAATTATAAAGTTTCAATTGGCGCAATACAATTCTTCTTTTCCTAACTCTATCAGCATCAATCTTTATATCTTCTGTATTCATCTCCACCTCACAAGTATCTTGCTCATCATAGCCCTCCCTTGCGTGTTTCCAAGAATACTCACCATGTGTCAACGTGCTCAAACTCCATGACTTTTGTGGTGCATAAGTCTTAAACACCATGTCAAAAACAGGCTTATATTGAGCTATTTGCTCTTTATCCATCAATTCATGGAAAGAGTCATTTTTGTAATGCTGTCGAATAGAAACCATGACAGGACCATATTTCCATGCCTCAAAACGTGCTTCAAACATTGGCTGCTCCATTTGGATAAAACACTCACGTTGAGTGAAATAAAGCAATTTATGCAGCTTCATTTCGTCAATACGAGCACCAAATTCCTTAAAATAGCGCTGGCATATATAAGAGGCAACTTGCAATATTCCTACCATAGTTTTTATTCATCTATTGTTTCCGAAGCAAAGTTACGCTTTTTTCCTCTAAACTGCCAAGGGTTTAACATAAAATTTCTTTCTTGCTACAAATATTCACCCTATTTGTGTCCTTCTTAAGCGCCTTCAAGTCTAATTACTCTCCCTCAGTTTTAGAGCGAGACTGGGGATAAACTCTTAAGTTCACAGAGAGTAATCCGTGTGCGACACCCTCCTGCAGCAGAGCCTACAGGGCTATTGCTATTAGAAAGATTAGTGTTCCTTTAATAAAATTCCCTATTAGTGTTCTCCCTCCGCTAAGTGCAATCTTTATTAATATCAATTAGAGAAATACCACATATATGAAATATATTATATAATTTTGCACCTTTGAAGAGAGATTAGATTTATGAATGCTTTGAAATTTAAGCGTTATGATACAGAACAAATTATTCCGTGATTGCCTTGCAGCAATACCAGCCGAGCAAAAGGCAGAATTTGAATTATCCTTCGGTATAGCCGAACGCATTAGTGAGATTCTTAAAGCCAAGGGACTCACCCAAAAAGACTTTGCCCGCGTACTCAACAAGCGAGATTCAGAAATCTCCAAATGGCTATCAGGCAGACACAACTTCACCACACAAACCATAGCCCACATAGAAACAGCCTTAGGTTGTAAACTCATCAGCATAGCCCAATAATTGAGCTTTCACATAGCTACATCTTTTAATCATCTATAGATGAATAAATACTAGTTTTGTCAGTTGAACTACTGACATACAGGAAGTAATTAAGCTAATTACGAATGAGAGTGTTCCGATCTTAACACCTGCAATAGTTTTGATGTTGCATGTGATAAGTAAGGTCTCTGTAAATGCCTATTGCAATTTAGAACATAGTTATTTTTATATGGCACTTTAGCCTACCCTATATGTTACTATGTTAAAAACAAAGATTAATTATTGGTATATAGCCAATCTATTTATCTCCTGTTTTCTACCCATATAGTAGAGACAATATTATTGTCTCAGAATGGTAGTTTTTCTGAACTATCCACATCTTGATTCCTTGATTTGTTATCACCATTATTTAATATTCCTAAAGGAAAATAATACCTAGATTTAGCTTTTTCAATTTTATTTGATGTTAAATCCAGGCAAACATCATAATAAGCCATTTGCGAATCCTTAATAACTTTAACCAAGTGGCAATCAGAAACAATACCATGATTATCCTTCATCTTACCCTCAACTACAAAAACTTGATATCCATTATAAGTACTTATAATAAAATTACAGAAAGCCAAACATACAGTTAAACTATCAGTTATATCTATATCTTCATAGTTAGGATTCAAAGCCAACCACGATTTAAAATCTTCTACATAAGATAAGTCCAATTCTGAAATTCGTTTTTCTCCTACTATTCTACCACTGTCAAGCCGAATTCTTTTTAAGTTTCGTTTATAGTCAGGGAACATGAGTTTCATCAAATAATCTCTATAATCCTTAAAATCTGCATTATCTGGTTCCAAATATAAAGCAAACATAACACGCCCCATCAAGTTCCTTACATAACCGCGTTTTTTACAGTTTATATGTCTAAGATGATCATCTATTCCACGTGTAATTACATAATACATTTCCTTTCGAAGTTGCATTCTTTCCTTTTTGGGCAATCTCGCTCTTTGGTTTACAACCATACCCGTAACTATCTGCGAGTCACTATCATGCATAACTCTCGTTTTTCTGCTATTCAAATGCAGTCCTATATCTTTAAATATATCCTCCACAAAAGCTACAAGATTATCTACATTAAAATCATCCCCAGAGAATGTTAAATCATCTGCATAACGAGTATAGATTATCTTATTATCAGAACAATATTTCATGATTTTATCATCAGAATCTCTTAAAAAGAGGTTTGATAAATAAGGACTTGTAGGAGCACCTTGAGGCAAACATCCATTTAAACAACAAAGTTTTGCCAACATATCAGATAATTTGTCAGAATATCCTAAAGAAAGAAATATTTCTTTTATCTTATGCTTGGTAATAGAAGGAAAGAAATCTTTCACATCAATTGCTACAACTATTTTTTTCTTTGTATGAAACTTACCATTCTCTTTTAATTTCTTACCTGGTACATAAGCTTTAGCAAAAGAATGAACTTTCAATTTATATAATATATTATGTAGAATCCAAAGTTGCGCTTCTTTCAAATTAGGCAAAGGTTCCATAATTTCACGTACACCACCATCCTTCTTTGGAATTTTATACATCCAATAGTACTTATGTGTATAGGTTATTGCACGCATCACATACGATTTCTTCAAACCTAATAGTAAAGACAAATGTTTTGCATCATATATGACAGGACATCCATTATCACATATCTTTTTAGCATAAGCCATGCATCTATCTATATACTCTTGACTTTTACACTTTTCTCTAGCTTTTGCTATAAAAGCATCTTTGTAATTTTCAAAATCCATATAGAATCTCTTTTTGGGGACTAACAATGTTAGCCCCCATATATTCTACAAATAAATATTTTTTTGACATCAGGCTGATAGTTTTGTAAAGACGAACGTGTTCGGCTTTACAAAACTATCAAGCCTGAAACGCTTGAAAAATTATCCCCTATAAAGCAGGATGACTCATCCTACCCATTATCTAAAGAGATAATAATAAAAACTCTAAACTAATAAATCTATATTTGATGGCAAATATATATCATTTTCACTAATTGGCGAAATTTTTTCATCATTTTTAGGAAAAATCCATCCTTTATGAGTCATCTGGATAGCTTTAGCTATATGTTCTCTTTGAGCTTTTCCTTTTTCCGTTACCACTAAGTTTTTACCCTCTTTAGCAACATACCCATCCTCTATCATGCTACGAATTTCTATAGCTATATCAAGATAGCTATATTCTTCAGCAAGTTTGTCTATATCATCACCACTATCAACAATATTCATAAGTCGATAGTAGTCTTCCAATTTCAACACTTTACTCATAATAACGTCTAAACACAGCTTTTTTATCACCCACACATTTTTCCCAATAAAAAGGGAAAGTATTGTTAGGTGCTTTATTAAGTATAGAAACTAAAGATTCAGAGCCTTCGAAACCAAGAGAATATATCGGATTTAGATTTTTAAATACTTTACTCTCAATATCCTTCATTATGCGAATTTTACTCTCAACCTGTTTTTCTTCTAATGTTTCATCCTCTGATATTGCTTTAGATTGTAACACATCGTAAAAAGAATCTATTCCATTTTCTAAAAGATAATTAACACCATGTTTCATAGCCACATCCACGACAACACAAAAATCATCAATATTTACATTAATCTTATATTCTTTAAGGAGTTTAATATAAGAATTGATATGTTTGTAGGCTGTTAATCCAGACCCTATAAAATCATCTACCAAGATTATTACTGCATTATCAGTATAATTTTTCACTATTTTATTAGGTTCATCACAAAATCTTACTGCATCAATGATATCGTCATCCATTATATTGTTTTTCAATAACGGATAAAACGTATCCGGGCTTTTAGCTTTAGAAAAGAGATAGTCCCCTTTTGGAGATTTGTTTAATTTATCAACCCTTATATATGGTGATTTTAATGGCGCAACCAATATATCCCTGTCCTCCTTTTTCTTGTTCAATACAGCTTTAGAAAAAGCAGATGGCAGTCCTTCCATCACATCAAATATTTCAACGTATTTAAATTTTTCCGTCAAATTAAGAATTAATTCTTTCTGAGCATCATCTGAAAGCAAGGAAAGCCTATCCATCAGACATTCAATTATCTTTCCATTCGCAATTTTTGCCCAATTCTTTTTTCTTAAGCGATTAGTATATTCTATTAATTGTTCAGAAGTCATACATTTACCATTTTTACAGAATTAATCTTTGAGATAGGTAGCTTACCAGACAAAGTCTTTACCAACGGTCTCGGAATCAATCTTTTATTCTAAATCATTATAAAAATGCCAAATTGGGAAACGTTTAAGATTTGCTACTTCCTCTTTAGAACATTTAGAAAAACAGGTTTCAAACTCTTTCTTATCACCTATAAGTAAAGATGCGCCAACTTTTATTGACGAGTTAGAACTCTCATTCAACAAGATTTGTCGGAGTCTCACATAATGCTCTTCAAACAATTTATCTTCCCGCTTTAATACCTGACAATAGTTAAGAAAATACATATCATCTAGTTGCTCAGAATTATTTTTATCCATTAACCAACAACTAAGTTTTTCTGAATTCACAATCAATTCTTCCTTACGTAAAGAATCTGAATCACTCAATTTATCATAAGCCTCCAACATATATATCAAATCCAGATTTGCCATTTCAAAGACATAAGGATTTTTATCTATAAGTTGCTTATAAGAATTAATCTGACTGTCAAATCGAATATTATCACATTTTTGCCACAAATTGTCTTTTTGTAGATAAGAGAATGGGCTTAAAAGATACATATTATTGTCTTTAAATTTGCATTTAATGGATATTTGACCATCAAAGAAATCTCCAAAACGAGAGTTACCTTCTTCATCAACAGTTTCCAATAATAAAATGTTCAGATTTCCAATTTCTGCCAAAACAATATTATTATCTTTATGTCCGATGTTTACAGTTTCTCCTGTGCAAAAAGCATGAATAACAATATCTATTAAGCGTTCCTGTTCTTTTTTGATTGTGCACAAATCCAAAGGTTTTGTAACATGTAACAACGAAAGAGCACACTTCAATTTCTTCCATCCGTCAATTCTAATAGTCAGGTCTTTTATCAACTCTTGCTCATTTATGTTCAAATGCAAAGGTAAATCTCCAATAGTAAGACATTCTTCCTTATTTAAAGCAAGAATAAATTCAGCATCTTTTATACTATCATCCAACGTTTTAGAAGTACTTTTAAAAGTAGCCTTAACTTCAGAATTACTATTATCAAGAAGAAATGTTAATCTCAAGACATCACCAATATAGATTGTCCATTTCCCATCTTTTATTTCATTTTTATATTCAGTAAAGAATACTTTATCACCAACGGCAATATCTTTTTTTACAACATTTTGAAATGATACAGACACTAATTCTTCAGATATCGGTATTTCAATATTGAATTCTTTGTTTATCTGAGCATACATATAAGAATTATGAGAAGACAGATAACCAAAGAAATCAATAGGGCTCATAGACCGTGAAGGCGCTATAAAAGAGAAATTTTTAATCTTTCTCTTTTTCATTTCCTCAAAGGTTAAAGTCTTTTTGTTAGCAAAACCTATTTGCTTTTTCGCATCACCACAAAACACCATTAGAATATCCTCGAAATCCACAAGCGTGCTAGGAAATGGTTTCATGGCAACACTCACTGTTTTTTGTTTGTCTTTACCTTTGAGGATATTCTTTATGGTTTCAGGCAACAAACATCTATAAAATAACAAAGTCTCTTTACCTTTATTCTTTTCTTGGCACACAATATAAACTGTTGGTTCACGTAGATATGCTCGCAAGTCATTAGTAGAGATATTGAATTTAAACTTTTTCTGTTTAAATTTATCCACCTCTTTACCTTTCAGCTGTACAGGAACTTTACCAATAAAAGAATCTTTTGCTTTGTCATCCTTACCATATAAATACAAATGTCCATCCCAAAATGGCTCTTTGTCATTATCAGTAATATACTGTGAGATAACATCACTACCCTGTATAAAGTTCTTTAGAGCTAAAATAGCGCCTTCTTCTATATCCTTTGAAGTCATAAATCAAACCTTTCAATATTCGCTTCTATACATTAATTATATAACCAGCTACGAAAAGACTACTATAAAACATTAATAGAACAAACCAGCTCTTTCTTCTGTACCTAATTCTATCAAATTAATCTTAGTTAATGTATTAACATCAATATCATTGGTAATTTTATTATCCAAAATGATGATCTGATACTTCCAGTCCTTATCATTACAATATTTTGCAAAGGAATCAATAACACCCTTGGGCGTTAATGCATCTTCATCAGTTACATTAATATCTATCTTATTGTCATATTTTGTACAGAGAGGAAAATCAAGAATTAATATATCAGAAAACGCACGCCCTTTTTCATGAATATAATCAAATAAAGAAATCATCACTGCAGCAGTTGATACAGATCGATTACCTTTACCGTAACTAGTCCTAGCTCTTCCATCTATCATTATATCAAATGCCTTGTCATCAAAGCCTACATTTTGAATTCCGGCACATTCGTAATTCCAGGCATTTAATGTTTCCTTTATCTCATCAAGTAATTCCTGATTCATGTAGTCTTTAAAATACTCTACACTATCAGATTTACTATTACAGTTTTTAATCAAAGTCTCAAGATTTTGCAAATCAGCAGTTTTATCATTTATAAATCTTTCCAGTTCTTGATGTTTAAACTTCTTTTCCATATTCCTTTGGACTACAGAAAAAATATGTTTCAACTGCGAAACGTTAGGCTTTACCTCATCAATTTCATTATTGATTCTAGTAAGCTCTAAATTCAATTCTCCCACTTTATTGGCAGTTCGCTGACTATCTTGCTCTTTAGAAGCAATAAGATTCTCTATATCCTTAATCTTAAAACATGTATTACCATATTCTTTTTCAATAGCCATTTCATAGGCATCAGACTTGCCTCCCATTAGAGACTCTATCGCTACATCAGAACCACACAAAGGGCATTTCACGTTACCTAGAGCAGACATCATTGAAAAGCCAGAATTGACAAAATCCAATCTATTCAATTCTTGCTTATAAATAGCCAAAAGACTTTTTAACTTGCCAATAAACAATTCCTGATTTTTCAACAATCTCAGCAAACGCTCTAAATCCTCCTTATATTTATTCTTCTTTTCATACAACTCATCTAACTTGATGGAGAAATCTTTCAATTGAAGCTCAGTATTATCAAGAAAGCCCTTATCTGTTATAGTTATATAATCCGTATCGCCTAAAGAATTTAATTTTGTCTCAGCCTTATCTATTTCTTCCAATAAGTATTCTTTTTTCCCGTTTAATCTGGTTCTTCTAACAGAAGCCTTTTCCTTCGGTTGGTATTCTTTATCATCAATACCTGTGACCAAATACGAAATAATACTTTTATAAACCTCACGAACATCATAGTGTGTTTCCGGAATCAAAGGAGAGTTTTTTTCTGAAATAAATCTTTCCTCATCAACCATAAAAAGATGCCTAATATGACTATAAGATAACTTTATTTTCTTTGAGCCGTTTCTTAGAAAAACATCTTCTATATCGGAAAGTTGTAACAGATACTTAGAGAGTGGATGAGATGCTGACGAATAAGATTTAAAATTACTAACTAGGTGAACATATTCATAATTTTCCAATGATGTCTTTTTTACATTAATCTCATTTTCTCCATTCTTCCGATGTAATGTATAGATAACATTATCCCCATCTCTTAATTCTAAATAAAAATCCGTATAACCATCTCCTTGTGGTGGTAAGGGGATATCTTTGTTAGATTTGCCTAAAATGAAATCAATCAGTCTAAATAATGTAGTTTTTCCGTTATCTGATCCACCGTATATAACATTACAACCATTTATGAATGAAACACGAGCTGGCTTTTTACCATTACCTCTAGCCTCAAATTCTTTTATATAAAATCCCATATCAGTATTTTTAATTTCTATACCATCGCGAAGCATTCAGCTGAACAAACTCATTTAATTTTTCAGTCGAATATTCTGCGAAATAAGAACTAACCTTCCTAGCAACATCTACATATTTAGCAGCAAAAACATTGGTCTTTAATTCACCAAACAAAGCAGCGCCTATATGAGAAGTTTTATAAGTCACAACATCACTCTGAATATCAAAAGCTATTAACTTTTTGATAAGAAGTAAATGTAATGCCCTTGTAATCATTTCGTTTCCCCCTAAATAACTGAAAGAACGATAGGCTTCTTCCCCATATAAATTACAAGCATTGGCATCTACATCATGATAATAAAGAGAAAAATAATCATAAGCAACAAGTCTGTCTTTATCAAGATTATCCCCAACAACATTTAATAGGCATAGTATTCTGAGGGAAGTCTCTACTACACCATCCAAAACCCTTACTCTTTCCATATCAATCTATCCTCATTAGACAAATGATAACAAATGCCTTTTTTCACATTGCTATCAACCAAATGGCTAATCAACATATTCTTTAAATTATACATCGATGCCGCCATAGTTACTGCTTTTAGTTTTTTGAAAGCATCATCATAATCATTATAATAATCATCGGAAACATATCTTTCTATGCTGTCTTTCAATTCTTCAAACTCATCAGTTTCTGGAGGCATCGAACGAGAACTTGTCTTTTCCTGAATAAGGTTGACTCTATTTTACCTCTTTAATTTAACATTTCAAATTCCGTACTGATTTAGTTGA
>CAKQMS010000037.1 GCA_934254985.1 uncultured Prevotella sp.
CTTCAAGATGGGCTTGAACCAACGACCCCCTGATTAACAGTCAGGTGCTCTAACCAACTGAGCTATTGAAGCATTTGTCTTAATTGCGAGTGCAAAGGTAATAAGTTTCTGCTATTCCTCCAAATGTTTTCCCAACTTTTTTTCATTTTAAGCTAAAAAAGTTTGTTTTTATATGTTTTTTGCGCCTTTTTGAGGTTAATAAGTTCATAAAATGGGTGGTGAAGGAGGTATTTTCTATAAAAAGACGAAAAAGAATTGCTGTATCGGATATTTTCCTTAATTTTGCATTTGCTATCCTTATAGGCTGAGTAGATGACTATGTTGTTAGTAGCCTCTATATATATATAATAAGGTGTAGGCGACGAAAATAGATTATTAATATTAGATAACAGGAAATGATGAAATGCAATAGATTGTTCTCTGTGGTGATTGGCTGCATGATGTCGGTGGTGGCTTTTGCTCAGCAAAACGACCACGACTTTAATGTGGGCAAGAATATGGAGATGTTTACGGCGGTGTATAAAAACCTTGATATGCTGTATGTAGATACTTTGGATGCCGACAAGGTTATTGGTACTGGCATAAATGCTATGCTCCGCTCGCTGGATAGATATACTGAGTATTATCCTGCTGATGTGACAAAGGGATTGAAATATCAGCTTACGGGAAAGTATGCCGGTATCGGCTCGGTGATTAGATATAATTTCAAAGAGGGATACTCGTATATCGAAGAACCATATCTCGGTATGCCTGCTGCAGAAGTGGGCTTGAAGAAGGGTGACTTGATATTGGCTATCAACGACAGCACTATGAAGGGCAAGGAGACACAGTATGTTTCTGACCATCTGCGTGGCGATGTCGGTACCTCTTTTATCTTGAAGATTAAGCGCCCAAGCACAGGCAAGGTGATGAAGTTTAAGGTTACTCGAAAGCTTATCCAGACTCCTGCTGTGCCTTACTATGGTTTGCTCAACGATAGCGTGGGCTATATTCAGTTGCAGTCGTTCTCTGAAGGAAGCTCCAAGATATTCCGCAATGCTGTAATCGAGATGAAACAAAAAGGCATGAAGAGTCTTGTCTTCGATTTGCGTGGCAATGGCGGAGGTTCGGAGTCGGAGGCTGTTAATATAGTTAATGTGTTTGTGCCTAAAGGTAAGCTAATAGTTTCGAATAGAGGAAAGCTTAAACGTGCCAATCGCGATTTCCTGACCCAAGTGGAACCTGTAGACACCGTTATGCCATTGGTGGTATTGGTAAATGGAGAGTCGGCAAGTGCAAGCGAGATTACCAGCGGTGCGCTCCAAGATTTAGACCGTGCCGTGATAATGGGTACCAGAACTTATGGTAAGGGTATCGTGCAAACTGTGCTCGAATTGCCTTATAATGCTCAGATGAAACTCACCACAAACAAATACTATATTCCAAGTGGTAGGTGTATTCAGGCTCGCAACTTCCGCAAGACTGATGGCGAAGATAGAGAGGAACTCGTAAAGGACTCTTTGGCAAAGACTTTCTTTACCGTGAATGGCAGAAAGGTGAAGGATGCTGGCGGTGTGCAGCCGGATGTAGAGATGAAACCAGACTCTATGCCTAACATCTCGTATTATCTTGTTGCTATGCGCGATTCGAGCGAGGTGCTCTTGGGTTATGTTCTCGACTATATAGCATCGCACAAAACAATTGCTCCTGCAGCAGAGTTTGAGATTTCAGACTCTGAATTTGAAGACTTCAAGAAACGAGTGGTGGAGAGCAACTTTAAGTATGACCCTATTAGCGAAAACACTTTCAAATCGCTTGTTGATGTTGCTAAGTTTGAGGGATATTACGATGATGCCAAGGAAGAATTTGAGGCATTGGAGAAGAAACTACGCCATGATGTTGGCAAAGAAATGGAAAAAGCCAAGGTGTCGATAAAACGACTGTTGGCAAGCCAAATAGTATCAGCTTACTACTATCAAGAGGGTGCTGCAAGAAACTCTTTGCGCACAGACAAGATTACAGGCGAGGCTTTGAAGCTACTTGCTGATAAAGCAAGATATTCCGAGCTATTGATGCCAAAGGCAGAGTAAAGACAGGTGCAAGTCTTTACAAAACCAATAAAAATTGTATAAACTCTTGGTAGCGTGAAAAAAATGTCGTAACTTTGCACCGTTCAGTGGAATGAGGGGCTCTGAGAGAGTTCCTCATTTTATTTTAATAAGACATTTTCGACGTCGTTATAAAGTAAGGCTCGAAGGTGTTGGTGTACACATTATATATTTATGATAGACAAAAACGTCGTTAAAGAATTAGTTGAAGAATGGCTCAAAGACAAGGATTATTTTCTTGTCGATGTAGAGATTAGCCTTGATGACAGAATTGTAGTCGAAATCGATCATGCCGATGGTGTGTGGATAGAAGACTGCGTAGAATTGAGCAGATTTATCGAAGACCATCTTAACCGTGATGAAGAAGACTATGAACTGGAAGTTGGATCAGCAGGCCTTGGACAACCATTCAAGGTGCCACAGCAGTATCATAACTTTGTAGGTCAGATGGTAGAAGTACTTGATGCTGATGGCAAGAAGGTAAAGGGCTTGCTAAAGAGCGTTGATGGTAACGATTTTGTTGTTACCGTTAGTGAAAAGGTAAAGGTGGAAGGCAAGAAGCGTCCTGTGCTTATGGATGTCGACCACACCTATCAGATGGATAATGTAAAATATACTAAATACTTAATAAGTTTCAAATAAGCTATGGTAGCAAAAAAGACTGATGATGTAACAGTGAGCATGATCGATACTTTCCGCGAGTTTAAGGAGACAAAGAATATCGACCGTACTACATTGGTAAGTGTGTTGGAGGAAAGCTTCCGCAACGTTCTTGCCAAGATTTTTGGAAGTGATGAAAACTTCGATGTCATTGTCAATCCAGACAAGGGAGACTTTGAAATCTACCGCAACCGTGTGGTGGTAGCCGATGGTGAGGTGGCAGACGAAAATAAAGAGATTAGCCTTACTGAGGCTCGTAAGATAGAGGCTGACTATGAGGTTGGCGAGGATGTTAGTGAAAGCGTAAACTTCGCCAAGTTTGGTCGTAGAGCTATCCTTACATTGCGTCAGACTTTGGCTTCAAAGATTCTTGAGCTTGAGCACGACTCTCTTTACAATAAATATAAGGATCGCGTAGGTCAGGTTATTGCAGCTGAGGTTTACCAGATATGGAAGCGTGAGGTTCTCGTTGTTGACGATGAGAACAACGAGCTTATCTTGCCTAAGGCAGAGCAGATTCCTGCTGACCAATATCGCAAGGGTGAGACTATCCGCGCCGTCATTGAGCGTGTGGACAACGAGAACAACAATCCAAAGATTATCCTTTCTCGTACAAGCCCTAAATTCCTTCAGCGTCTTCTCGAAGCTGAGGTTCCTGAAATTGCAGACGGACTTATCGCTATTCGCAGAATTGCTCGTATGCCAGGTGAGCGTGCTAAGATTGCTGTTGAAAGCTTCGACGAGCGCATCGACCCAGTAGGAGCATGTGTAGGCGTAAGAGGTAGCCGTGTGCATGGTATCGTACGCGAGCTCTGCAACGAGAATATCGACGTTATCAACTACACCGCCAACACCAAGCTCTTCATTCAGCGTGCGCTTAGCCCAGCACAGGTTAGCAGCATCAATATCGATGAGGAGAATAAGAAGGCTGAGGTATTCCTCAAGCCAGAGGAGGTAAGCTTGGCTATCGGTCGTGGTGGTTTGAACATCAAGTTGGCAAGTATGCTTACTGAATATACTATCGATGTATTCCGCGAGGTTGCTGAGGGTGAGGAGAACGAGGATATCTATCTCGATGAGTTCTCTGACGAAATCGACCAGTGGGTTATCGATGCTATCAAGTCTATCGGTCTCGATACAGCTAAGGCTGTATTGAACGCTCCACGCGAAATGTTGGTTGAGAAAGCCGACCTCGAAGAGGAGACTGTTGACCAGGTGCTTGAAGTACTCCGCAAGGAGTTTGAATAATAATGGCTGGGCACCATGTTGCCCGCCACACCTTTATAATAAAGGTATACTCAACTATAAGGACTGGATAAAATGCAGCACTCATGAAGTCTGCATGCCGCTATCAGTCATACAATTAAGAATTAGAAAAGAATCAGATTTTAAGGAATATTATTAATGAGCATCAGATTAAGTAAAGCATTAAGTGAATTGAATATAGGACTTCAAACGGCAGTTGAATTCCTTGAAAAGAGAAAAGATGGCGATGGTGAGAAGTTTGGACCTACTTCAAAGCTCACCGACGCACAGTATTCTGCACTCGTAGAAGCATTCAAGCAAGACGCCGCTGTGAGAACAGAGGCTGAGAAACTATTCCAGAAGAAACCAAAAGAGAAGAAGCATTCTTCAGAAACCAAGGATAGCAACAACGAAAGCTTGTTGGCTTCGGCAGGAAAGCAGGAATATAAACCATTGGGCAAGATTGATCTTGACTCTATAGGTAAGCCTGCTGCCAAGCAGTCTGGTGCTACAAAGCAAGATAATACCCCTCAGCCTAAAGCTGCTGCCGTAAGCCAGGCTAAGGAGAACAAGAGCGAGGAGAAAGCTCCTGTAGCAAAGACTCATGCTCAGCATAAGACCACAGAAGTTAAGCCAGCGGAAACAGCTAAGGCAGAAAAGCCTGCAACAGGAACCAAGGAGGCTCATAAGTCTGCAAAGCCTGCTGCTGAGGCTAAGCCAAAGCATGATAAGCCTGCTCAGTCTGCTCAGCCTAAGGCAGAAAAGCCTGTTGCTCATCAGCCAAAGGCTCAGGAAGTAGCTTCTACCGACAAGACTTCTGAGGATGCTGGTAGCAAGGTGTTCCAGCTCAAGAGCGAGAAAAAGATGCTCAATACTCCTAAGGTGAATGTGTTGGGTAAGATAGACCTCGATGCTCTTAACCAAAGCACTCGTCCTAAGAAGAAGTCTAAGGAGGAGAAGCGCCGCGAACGTGAGGAGAAAGCTCAGCAGAATGGTGAGCGCAAGAAGCGCGTTCGTATTAACAAGGAGCGTGTAGATATCTCTGCTGCTGCCAACCAGGGTGGTAACAATGGTGGCAACAAGAATAATAATGGTAACAATAATAACAACCAGGGCAAGAAGAAGAAAAACCGCAACCGTCCACAGAAGCCTCTTGAGGTAAACGAGGTAGATGTAGCAAAGCAGGTTAAGGAGACACTTGCTCGCCTTACACAGAAGCAGAACCAAAATAAGAAGGGTGCTAAATACCGTAAGGAGAAGCGCGAGGCTGTACAGGAGAAGCTTAATGCTGAGGCTAAGGCAGAGCGCAAGGAGAGCAAGACACTGAAGCTCACCGAGTTTGTTACCGTTAGCGAGTTGGCAACCATGATGAACGTAGGTGTAAACCAGGTTATCGGAACTCTTATGGGTGTAGGTATCATGGTTTCTATCAACCAGCGTTTGGATGCCGAGACTATCAACCTCGTTGCCGATGAGTTCGGTTTCAAGACTGAATATGTAAGTGCTGAAGTTCAGGAAGCAGTTAGCGAGGAGGAAGACGATGAGGCAGACTTGGTGCCACGTGCTCCTATCGTAACTGTGATGGGACATGTTGACCATGGTAAGACTTCATTGCTCGACCATATCCGCAACACTAATGTGATTGCTGGTGAGGCTGGTGGTATCACCCAGCACATCGGTGCATACAACGTGCGCTTGAAGAATGGTCGTCGCATCACATTCCTTGATACTCCTGGTCACGAGGCGTTTACTGCCATGCGTGCCCGTGGTACTCAGGTTACCGATATCGCTATCATCATCATCGCTGCCGACGATGCTGTGATGCCTACTACTAAGGAGGCTATCGCTCATGCTCAAGCAGCAGGCGTGCCAATGGTATTCGCCATCAACAAGATAGATAAGCCAGGTGCTAACCCTGACCGTGTGCGCGAGGAACTCGCAGCCATGAACCTCTTGGTAGAGGAGTGGGGTGGTAAGTATCAGTGCCAAGAGATTAGTGCCAAGAAGGGTCTCGGCGTAAGCGACCTTCTTGAGAAGGTGCTTCTCGAAGCAGATATGCTCGACCTCAAGGCTAATCCTAACCGCAAGGCTACTGGTTCTATCATCGAGTCGTCACTCGACAAGGGTCGTGGTTATGTTTCTACAGTATTGGTATCTAACGGTACTCTCCGTCAGGGTGACGTTGTTATCGCAGGTACAAGCTGGGGACGTATCAAGGCTATGTTCAATGAGCGTAACCAGCGCATACAGGAAGCTGGTCCTGCAGAACCATGTATCATCCTTGGTTTGAATGGTGCTCCTACCGCAGGTGATTCATTCCACGTAATGGAGACAGAGCAGGAAGCTCGTGAGATTGCAGGTAAGCGTGAACAGCTTCAGCGTGAGCAGGGCTTGCGTACTCAGAAGCGTTTGTCGCTCGACGATATCTCTCATCGTATTGCCCTCGGCTCATTCAAGGAGCTTAACATCATCGTTAAGGGTGATACCGACGGTTCTATCGAGGCTCTCTCTGACTCATTCATCAAGCTTTCTACAGAGAAGGTACAGGTAAATGTTATCAGCAAGGCTGTAGGTCAGATTTCAGAAAACGATGTTATGTTGGCTTCTGCTTCTGATGCTATTATCGTTGGTTTCCAGGTTCGTCCTTCTTCTGATGCTCGTAAGGCTGCCGACCGTGAGGGTGTTGAAATCAATACCTACTCTATCATCTACGATGCTATCGACGACATCAAGTCGGCTATGATTGGTATGCTTGATAAGGTGAAGAAGGAGATTACAACAGGTCAGGTGGAAGTTCGCCAGGTATTCAAGATATCAAAGGTTGGTACTGTTGCCGGCTGTCTTGTTACTGAAGGAAAGGTTCACAGCAAGGACAAGGGTCGTGTGGTTCGCGATGGTATCGTAGTTCATACTGCCGACATCTCAGCTTTGAAGCGCTATAAGGACGACGTTAAGGAGGTTGCCATGGGTATGGAATGTGGTATCAGCCTCGTCAACTACAACGATATTCAGGAAGGCGATATCATCGAGACCTTCACTGAAATCGAGGTTGAACAGAAGTTGTAATTACTGCCTCTCTATATTATTTATTCGAGAGACATATAATAAAATAACCTTCGGGTCGTTTGCATTATGTGCAGACGACCCGATTTTGTTTAAATAGACATTATGCAAACCACATATAGAGATTTATGCAGCCTGTTGGCAGGCATATATGATAATGGTGAGGCGCGAGCTATAGTAAGGCTTGTGCTTGAGACGATGTTTGATATGTCGTATACCGATATACTTTGCGACGGTCTCCAGCAACTATCCGATGCCGACGCTAAGAAGCTTATGGATATCATGCAGCAACTTGCAGAGGGCATGCCTGTGCAATATGTATTGGGCGAAGCAGAGTTTTGTGGCCGCATGTATAAGGTTAAGCCTGGTGTGCTGATACCGCGCCCAGAGACTGCTGAGTTGGCTATCGCTGTTAGCGAAGAGATGAAGGATAAACAGCCAGCGGCTATCCTCGATATCTGTACAGGTAGCGGATGTATTGCTACGACTATAGCCTTGGAGTGTCCAAAGGCAGATGTTGAGGCATGGGATATTAGTCCGGCGGCATTAGAAGTGGCAAAGGAAAATGCAGAGAAGCTTGGCGCTAAGGTTAATGTAGTATACCAAGATGCTCTGAATACCCCTGAGGATAGCGAGCGATGGACAGCTATCGTCTCTAATCCTCCTTACGTCTTGGATAGTGAACGCAAGGATATGTCGCCACATGTGCTCAATCATGAACCATCATTGGCGCTTTTTGTGCCAGATGCCGACCCTCTGCGTTTCTATACAGCCATAGCTCGCTATGCTATTAAAGCACTTGTAGAGGGTGGATTGCTATATTTTGAAATCAATCCTTTGTGTGCAAAGATGGTTGAAGAGATGCTTATAGCAACAGGCTTCAAAGATGTAGCTATCGTAGATGATCAATATGGTAAACAAAGATTCGTGAAGGCATATAGATAGTCATCACTAATCATTATAAATTTTAAAAACTACCTTAACAACAATGATAACAAAGAAACAGATGTCAGAGCAACAGGCTCTTTCGCGTTTGGCTTCTGCTTGCTCACAGGCAGAACATTGCACAGGCGAAATAAATCAGAAGCTTGAGCGATGGGGGATAGCAACAGATGCGCGTCAGCGAATATTGGATTATCTCATCACTAATAAATATGTTGATGACGCACGATTTGCCAAGTTGTTTGTGCGCGATAAGCTGAAGTTTAATAAGTGGGGACGTCGCAAGATAGCCGAAGCTTTATGGATGAAGCGCATACCTGCAGATATCCAAGAGGAGTCTCTTGCAGAAATCACAGACGAAGACTATACCGAAGTTCTGATACCTCTGCTCAAAGCCAAGGCTCCTTCTATTAAAGCCAACAGCAACTATGAATGGTCTATGAAACTTATTAAGTTTGCTATGAGTCGTGGCTTCGATATGAGTATCATCAAACATTGCATCGACGATATCGGTATTGGCTTTGAAGGTGATGACGATGATGACGACTATGACGGCGATTTTGACGAAGATGAATACTAATACCATCTTATTATGACTAAAAACACCTTTATCTCTCGTCTGTTGTCTTTCCTTAGTCCGCGTCCTTGTCCTATCTGCGGATTGCGAATAGAGACAGGACCGTCGGTGATATGTGCCTCGTGCGATATGCGATTGCCTCGCACAGGCTATGCTGCCGACCCTTACGAAAATCAGATGGCTAAGCTATATTGGGGCAGAATACCTATTGAGAAGGCGGCAGCTTTTATGTTTTATCATGCTGGCGATGATGCGTGCAACATCATCTACGATATGAAATACCACGATCATCCCGACTTCTGTTTCGCTATGGGAAAGCTAATGGCGAAAGAGTTTGGTGCTGTGGGCTTCTTCGATGATATCGACATCATAATGCCTATACCGCTCGCAGCATCGCGCCAACGTTATCGTGGATATAACCAAAGCCATGAGATGGCTAAAGGGTTGAGCGATGTAACAGGACTGCCTATTACCACGAAGGCTGTAAAGAGAACTAAGTTTGAAGGAAGCCAAACTAAGCTTGGACGACTCGAAAGACTGGAAAACATGGATGGAATATGGAAACTCTCTAATGCAGAAGAGGTGAGCGGAAAGCATGTGCTTATTGTTGACGATGTAGTGACTACAGGCGCCACGTCTATATCATGCGCCAAAGAACTACTAAAAGCAGGAAATGTTAAGATAAGCATGCTTAGTCTTGCCTATGTGCGCCATTGATGTTATAAAGGCGCTTATGCCATGTGTGTGCAACGATAATGCAATCGTTTGCACAAACAAAAAGGAGAATGTTTGTTAATATAAGGTTGCTACTTTTATAATTATGTTTATTTTCGCAACCTAAACATAAGCTCCTAATCAAAATGACTAAACATCTATTACCTCTACTATTGTTCCTTGGCATATATAATAATGTATATGCACAGGGATGGCCTGCTAATTATGGCGGTGTGATGTTGCAAGGTTTCTATTGGAACTCTTACGACGACACCAAGTGGACAAACTTGAAATCGCAAGTTAATGACTTTGCGGATAACTTCTCTTTGGTATGGTTACCACAGAGTGGCAAGTGCTTAGAAACTTCTCAAACTATGGGCTATATGCCTTACTATTATTTTAATCAGAATTCTTCGTTTGGTACAGAGGCAGAGCTTCGAGACCTTATCAAAACCTTTAAGGGTAAGGGTATTGGTATGGTGGCTGATGTCGTTATCAATCATCATAATACTTCTGGTTGGTTCTCCTTCCCTGCTGAAGTTTATAAGGGAGTAACTTATCAGTTAAAGTCTACCGATATCGTAGCAAATGACGATAAGGGAAAAACAGCCAAAGAAGCTACCAAACAGGGTGTTTCTCTTAGCAAGAACAATGATGAGGGAGAAGACTGGGGCGGTTGTCGTGACCTCGACCATAAGAGCCAGAATGTGCAGACCATTATTAAGGCATATCTGAAATATCTAAAAGACGATTTAGGTTATACAGGTTTCAGATATGATATGGTGAAAGGATTCTCTGGCTCACATGTTGCTGACTATAATAAGTCTGTAGGTATTGAATACTCTGTAGGTGAATATTGGGATAGCAACGCAAGAATACAAAGTTGGATAAATGCGACATTAAAGAATAGTGCCGCTTTCGACTTCCAATTCCGCTATAATGTTCGCGATGCTATTAATAGCAACAACTGGGCAGCTCTGAAGAGTACTAATAATCTTATGAATGATAAGAACTGGCGCCAGTATGCTGTTACCTTCGTAGAGAACCACGATATGGAATATCGCTCTTCAAGCGAACAGCAGGACCCTATTCGTCGCGATACACTTGCTGCCAACGCTTATCTTCTTGCTATGCCTGGCACACCATGTGTTTTCTTTACCCATTGGCTGGAATATAAAGATGAGATTGGTGCTATGATTTCTGCTCGTAAGGCTGCTGGCATCACCAATATGAGCGACTATGAGGTTAAGGTCGCAACATCTGCATACTATGCTGTTAATGTTAACAAGACTCTCTATGCAGCTGTTGGTCGCTTGGATAAGATGGAAAACCCTGGCGCTGATTGGCAGAAGGTGTTGAGTGGCTATCATTATGCTTACTTCCTTAACAAGAGCTTGGAAACAGCTTTCGTTGACAAAGCTTCCGGCATACGCGATAATTCGTTCAAAGTAAAGCTTATTGCTGTTTCTAAGGATGCTTCTGCTAAGCTCGTTTATACCACTGATGGTACAGCGCCTACAGCAAAGAGCAAGCAAGTGGCTTCGGGCGATGAGATAACAATATCTTCTGATTGTGTGCTCAAGGTAGGTCTCCTTGTTGGTGGCTCTGTAAAGGGTATCATCACTCGCAATTATACCATCCAGCATGTAGAGGAAGGTTCTGATGCTTTTGAGATTCCTACTCCAGGTTATACCTATAATGCTTATTTCGTGGCTCCTGCTACATGGAAGAACGAGGTGAAGTGTTGGGCATGGACAAAGACTGCTAACTATACTGGTGGCACATGGCCAGGTGTGAAGTGCTATAAGATAGGTAAAAATGGTAAGCAGTATATATATCAATGGTGCTACTATGGTACTCTTACCACCCCTCCTGCAAGTATCATTTTTAACAACAATGGTTCTGCACAGACAGACGACTTCACATTTGTGAATGGCGCTTATTATGATATAAAAGGCAAGACAACAGGTATCAGCACTCCACAGACTATTAAGCCTGCTGTATCAAGTAATATCTATAGCCTCGACGGTCGTATAGTTCGTCGCAATGCCTCTTCACTCGATGGTTTGTCAAAGGGTATCTACGTATACCAGGGCAAGAAGGTAGTAGTGAAATAAACTATAGACTATCCATAGATAGCATTCTTATATATTTTAGTTAATTAAAGCCCCCAAAAAGGAATCGTTTATCCTTTTTGGGGGCTATTCTTATGCAATAATTTTAATTGCTTATGTTTTTACGGCTTATTCTATTATTGCTGCTTATTCTACTATTGTAACCTTACCGCCAAAGTGGCCTGTCATAGAAGCATTGCCGAGGCTGTAGATGCTGTATATATTGAAGTCGATAGAGATGTTGCCATCAGCGATGCTTGCTTTTACGTTTCCACCTATGGCGTTGGCACCATCATTCTTGCTGCCGCAGCTTGCCTGATTGTATTTCTTTCCATTATAGGTGATGCTAACCTTTGCATTATCCTCTGTTCCTGAGAATCCTTTTGTACCATCATTCATGAATACCTCAGGCATTTCGATTATGATATCAGCATCTGCCATACCTTCGATGGTGTTGACATTCTCCTTTGAAGAGAGGTAGATAGTGTATAGACCATCCTTAAGAGTTGCTACAGCAGAGTTGAGAGCCTTACTCTCTTTATCAAGTAGACCATAGGCATTAGGAATCGAGATGTCGTAGATATCATATTCGCCATTATAGCTTGCAGAGAAGTTTCTTGCTTCAGGACCGAAGCTTTCTACATTTACTACAACCTTATATGTGCCTTCACCAGTCTGCTTAACGCTGATGCTACCTGTTGCAGAGCCAACGTTGCCAGGAGTAAGGGTGTAGGTGGTTTCTGTTGTGTTGTCAACAAACTCAAACAAGAACTTGTCTTTGCCTGTGAGATCTATTGTTCTGCCATCGAGAGCAGAAACAGGAACCTGAATGTGAGCATAATAGAAGCATTTATTGAGTTCTCTTGCATTATCGATGTCACCGCTTGTGATGTAAAGATCTACCAAATCATCTCCTGCAAGATAGTATGCAGAATTAACCTTCTTGGTATTACCATCAACAGTAAACGAGTTGTTGTCATCAATAGTTGGAACTCCAAACTTACCGCTATATGCTATTTGGGTGTTCTTCTTGGTGTCTTTATTCACAAGATTAGCTTCAACGCTTATCAAGTCGTCGACAATCTCAACCTTCAAGCTTCCAGCATTGAAGCCTTCAGAAGCAAAGTCGTATGACGATACGCCTGCATATGGCTTATTGTCTTTAGCATTGATATAATAAATCTGTATCTCGTCAGCCTCTTCATCTTTGCTATATTCTGCAAGGTCTATCTCGTCGCCTACCATTACGTCAGGCAGAACTATCATGATATAATCTGTTTTGCCACTTGTTATTTCCTTATAGTCGGTAGAGATTCCCTCTTCTGGACTAATATAGACGTATGTCATGCCATACATGCTCATGGCAGTAGCAGACTTTAGGTCAACCTTTGTGTCACCATATTTCACGAAGTCTTCGAGCGAAGGTGTTAATGGATTCTTGAAGGTTATGCCGTCTATGTCTTTGCCAACCTCGAATGTACCTACTATTTTGCCCTCTTTCACTACATACATAGTGTCTTGCTGAGCTTGGGCATACATAGCGAAGCCTACCAACATCAGCAATGAGGTTAAAAGTTTCTTTATCATAGTCTTGTATGTTTTAATGTTGTTTGTTTGGTGTTATCACTTTCTTTCAGTAAGGCTTATTTCTTTACCATCTTCAATGAGCGACCACCTGCTTTAATTACATAAACTCCGTTAGGATAGCTTGCAGCATCTACATGTGCGCTACCGCCTTTAGCCTTTGCTTTGCCAATGAGCATACCGTTCTGGCTGTATACCATAACTTCGGCACCATTAGCCAATCCGCTAACATCAAAGCCATAGCCATCAGCCTTAACGATAATCTTGCCGTCGGCTTTGCCTGTTATTGGGTTAATGCCTGTAGCATTAGCTTTAAGTTCTATCTTATCAATCTTGTTGATGTCTATAGATTCGCTTGCTCCACCAATCTTTACTATGTTGATGCTTCCTTTAGTGAGTTCTATCTTGTCGATATCTGTCATTGCTATGACGTGAGGAGTGCCGTCGAGATATAGCACATTCACTTCGCCCTGGGCATATGTTGCTGTAGTGATGCCTGCGAAAAGAGCTATTGTCAATAATAGTTTCTTCATAGTCGTATTTTAGTTTGAATGTTGTCTTATTTAGTTTTCAATTCTACCATCTTTATAGTTTTTCCTTTTGCCTTCTCAGCCTCAGGAGCATCCTCTTTAGGGAAAGTATCTGTTGTGATATCCCACTCAGAGTTTGTTAGATGGCTATGGAATGAAAGACGAGTTACGGTAGTTCCGTTGTCGTCGGTACAACTGATAAGCAGAGTATACCAATCGCGAGCCAATCGGTCTTTCTTGAAAGTGAAAGTGCCTTCTTTGTTTACCTCTGCCTTGATGTCTGTAGCATCGCCCTCGGTAGCTATCTGTGTGAGAGACTTGTCACGGTTAAGCTCGTTAGACACTTCGTTTTCGGTCATAAGTCTAACATGAGCAGCTGTAACATTCTTAGGAATAATCTCAAAGCTTACGCTAAGATTACCTTCGCTGATCTCCTTGTCGAAGATTTCGACCTTTGGACAATTGTCTGTTTGTGGAATGATATGCTCTGTAGAACTTGCCTTTACCCAGTCGCCATAAGCATCTACGCCAAGCACATTCATCATATAGTCGTCTTCGCCATCAAGTTCCCATGCCATCTGGCTCTTGAATTCCTCCCATTGAGCTACTGTCATAGGAGTACCGAGAGTGAACATCATAAATTCGTAGCCATAGATGTTCACATACTGCTCAAACTCGCTCTTCTTAGTGAGCAAGGTATACATAGTCTTGATGCTGTTGCCAGGAGTAATCTCGTAGGTAGCCTTGTTGTCATCATTTAAGCCTAAATAATCTACAGCCAAAGATTCTGTACTCTCGCCTGGAGCCTTAGTAGTCATCTTTGTTATCGATATTTCATCTCCGTATGTAGCTCCGTTAGTAGCATCAACATTAGTGATGTTTATCGTAGCCACATAGTATTCCTGTCCACCAGGAATGAAGAAGCTGTTGTTGCTACCATCGCTCTCACCATCTTTCACGGTATAAGTTCTTGAACCTTGACCGATATAGCCAGTTTGAGTAATCAACATGTCAATTGCTTCTGCCAAAGTTTCTTCGTCTACATTATCGATATCTGTATTGTAGTATTTTCTCAATACCTGGTTTAAGTATTGTTTTTGATAGAAACCATGACCGTAGTATTGGTCTTTTTCGGCTGTGGTAACATTATATTTAATGTAGTTCTTACCAGTTTCCACAGCTTTAAGCTCCACGCTCTTTGTTTTAGCAAGGTCTGTAGGACGCTTGAAGGTGATGTAGGTGTCTTCTCCCAAAGGATATTTAGCCACTACATGTTCACCTTTCATTAAGTACACGTTCTCTTGCGCTTGCATGCCCAGGGTCATGCCTCCGAGCAACAGTACTAGCGATAGAATCTTTTTCTTCATATGCTCTTGGTTTTTATTATGTTGTAATTTCTAATAGTTGCATGCAAATGTAATACTTTGTTAACATTTAAACAAATATTTGCTAATAATATTTAAGAATTATAAGTTTTTTAGTTACGATATGATACCATTAAGCTATTTGAGCTGTTTAAGTCTCTCGGCAAGCGTCTCTGCCTTTACAGTACGAAGCATCACTTTGCCATTAGGGTCTATGAGGTACATAGCAGGAATCCACTTGATGTTGAAAAGTTTGTAGGTCGTGCACTCTCTCATCTTCTTTAGTTCAGAAAATTCTATTCCCTCCATCTTGTTGTTGGCGACGTATTTCTGCCACGCCTCCTTGTTGGTATCATAAGAGATATGTACGAAGACAATGCTATCTGAGCTATATGCATTAGCAAGTTCATTCATCGCTGGCATATCTTTACGGCAATCAGGGCACCATGAAGCCCAGAAATGCAATACCACATATCTGCCGCGCATAGACTTCAGGCTTATGTTGTTGATGCTGTCGAGCATCACGTCGGGTACCTCTGTGCCTATAGTTAGCATTTCTTTGGTGTATACCGAGTCGAGGTCTTCGGCTTTCGATGATGTTGCCATTGTGGCAAGCATCAATAGTAGCATTATAAGCTTTTTCATTGTTTTATGTGTTTTGTTATTGTTTGTTTATCTTTAGAGTCTGGTCGCAATATTCCACCACGGCAGGGCGATGAGTCACGAAGATTATGGTCTTGTCCTTCTTAGATAGAATGTTGGCAAGCAGCTGACGCTCGGTCTCGGGGTCGAGGGCAGAAGTAGACTCGTCGAATATCATTATCGGGCGGTTTCTCAGTAGCGCTCTTGCTATTGCTATGCGCTGTGCCTGTCCTTCGCTTAGTCCACCTCCCTTTTCTGTGCATATGGTGTCAATGCCGTCAGGCAGCTGCATCACAAACTCAGCACAGCTCTTCTTCAATGCCTCTTTCATATCTTCCTCTGTGGCATCAGGTTTTCCTAATAGCAGATTGTCGCGTATGGTGCCACTCATCAAGGTGTTGCCCTGTGGCACATATACAAGGTTGCAACGCAATAGAGGTGAGAGCTGCTCTTCCACCTTATTATTATATATGGTGATAGCACCTGATTTCGGTTTTAGCAATGCCAATATCATACGTACGATAGTGGTCTTTCCTGCACCCGTTTCACCAAGTAGGGCAGTACAAGAGCCTGGCTTAAAGTCGAACGACAGATTGTTTATAGTTAGCTGTTCTTCATTGTCGTAGGCATAAGAAACATTATCGAAGCGTATTCCGCAAGGAGCCTCCATAGGTATCGAGTCGCCTTGCTCCTCCATAGGATCTTCTTCCAGTTCCATGAGACGTTCAGCAGCTGTAAGCACCGAGACGAAAGCAGGCACAAGCTTTGTTAGGTTGCGAGCTGGTCCCTGTATCTTGTTTACCAACTGTAAGAAAGCAGTCATTCCACCAAAGGTTAGCGTGTGTTGCGACAGGCGAATGGCTGCCCAAAGAAATGCAACAAGATAGCCTGCAGCAAAACCAACGTTGAGGATGAGGTTGCTGAATACAGAGAAAGTTGTTTTGCGTACCACATTCTGCCTTAGCTCCTGCTGTGTGCCAGCAAGTTTGCCCACCATAGCGTCGCCCGACTCTAAAGTCTTGATGAGCATGCGGTTTTGTATCGTCTCCTGCAATACGCTCTGCACCTTAGAGTCAGAGTTGCGTACTGTGCGAGTGAGGTTGCGCATCTGGCGAACGTATAGCTTGCTAAGCAATATGAAAAGAGGTATTATCGCTATTGTTACTATTGCCAGCATGGCATCCATAGAAAACAGATACCAGAAAGCACCAATAAACAACGCCAATACAGATAAAGTGTTAGGGATGGTTTCGGCAAGGAAATCAACAACCACATTAACGTCAGTCTCAAGTCTATTAAGCACATCGCCCGAATGTCGAGATTCTTTTCCGTGCCATTCTGCTCTAAGCATGCGGTCGAGGAGTTGACGTTGCATTTGGTTTTGAGCTTTTATACCGAGTATGTTTCTTACCCAAATGGCAGAGATGCTTAGTGCAAAGCTTGCGAGGATAAGAATACCGAATATAGCTACAGCAACATAGATGTTGCCATCTATGGTTCCTGCCGCCACATCAATAGCATTCTTAACTGCCCATACCTGCGCCAGACTTACTGCCACATCGAGCAAGCCAATAGAAGCATTGAGTATGGCTTGCAGTCGGTTGCCACGCCATGCTCCCCATAGCCAGCTTACTATTGTGCGGATGCTGTATTTGGATGCTGGAAGCTTAAGGAAATCTTTAAAGTTCATATAATATAAATAGGAGAAAGGTGATTAAGGGGCAGGCTGCCGTTACGCTCTCTGGTCTGCACCCCACATCAGCTTTTCTCTAAGAGTGGAATAATAGCGCTGACCAAGTCTTGTCACAACCTTTATGTTGAAAGGCGCTTTGCGTATTGTTATGGTTGTGCTCTCTTGTAGCTTTTCGCTTCTGCCGTCTATGGCAACGAGGAAGTTGTGGCTACGGCTTCCCACCTCAAGAGTTATCACGCTATCGTCTTTGATGGTGATAGGGCGGATGTTGAGGCTATGAGGAGCAACGGGAGTAAGACACAAGATGCCCGACTGGGGAACCATGATAGGGCCGCCGTTAGATAAGCTATAGGCAGTAGAGCCAGTAGGAGTAGAGACGATGAGACCATCTGCTTGATATGTCACCAAGTATTCTCCGTCGATGCTTGTACGTATGGAAATCATCGAGGCATTATCGCGCTTTAGTACAGCGATGTCGTTGAGCGCAAACGGATTGCCCTCGATAGGCTCGCCGTCAGCCTCTATCTGTATTGCCACATGCTCATCGATGGTGAAGTTGCCATCGTAGATATCGTCAATGGCTTCCTCAATTTCGCTTGGCAATATGTTGGCAAGGAAACCAAGGCGTCCCATGTTGACACCAATGATAGGCGTACCCTTGCATCCCACCTTGCTTGCAGCCTTTAGGAATGTACCATCGCCACCAAGCGAGATGACATAGTCTACATCGAAATTGTAGCCATCAAACACTCCCGTAGCAGCCACTTCTATGCCAAGAGTGGTGGTAAGGAAGTTGTAGAAAGGACGATCGATATAAATCTCGGCACCTTTGTTGACGAGATATGATAATATCTTTTCTACCGATGTAGATTTCTTTGGTTGATATTCGTTGCCAAAGAGGGCGAAACGAAGAGGTTGTTGTGACATGTTATTATTGTTGACTATTAATATGTGGCAAATTTAAGCAAAATATGCGAGATTTGTTGTTGTAGACAAGAAAAAATACTTTTTTGCTTGCGTAGTACTCTTTTTCTCGTGGAATTTATGTATATTTGCATTTATTCAACAAATATATTTGCACTATGGTATATGTATTTCTCGCCAACGGCTTCGAAGACATCGAAGGCTTGGCACCTGTAGATATCCTCAGAAGAGGAGGAGTGGAAGTGAAGACTGTCGGCATCATGGGCTCGGAATATGTAGAGACCGCTCATGGAGTGACATTGAAGGCTGACGTGAAGTTTGAAGATATCGACAACTTCGACGATGCAGACCTATTGTTGCTACCTGGAGGTATGCCAGGCTCTTTGCATCTGAAGAACCATAAGGGAGTATGCGATGCTTTGGAAGAGCAGAACGAAAAGGGTAAATATATTGGCGCTATTTGTGCAGCCCCTATGGTGTTGGGCAAACTCGGTATCCTTGAAGGCAAAAAGGCTACATGCTATCCTGGCTTCGAGAAATACCTTGATGGCGCAGAATATACCGCAGATATGGTGACCGTAGATGGCAACATCATTACCGGTCGCGGACCAGCTGCCGCTATGCCTTATGGCTATGCTTTGCTCTCGCTATTTGTAGGCAGAGACGATGTTAAGGCTATCGAAGACGGAATGATATATACACAGTTGATGCAGAAATAACAATCGAAGAATGGACTATATAATAATTGTAGCAGGAGGCAAGGGACTGCGCATGGGTACAGACATTCCTAAGCAGTTTTTGGAAGTTGGTGGTAAGCCAATATTGATGCATACCATCGAGCGCTTTGCCTCGTACGACGAGAAGTTGCAGATTATCCTCGTGTTGCCACATGAGCAGCAAGACTATTGGCATGAGCTGTGCATGAAACATAATTTCACCATTCCACATACCATCGTTGATGGAGGCGATACCCGTTTCCAGTCGTGCAAGAATGGAGTGATGGCTATACCAGAGGATGTTACAGATGGCGTTGTTGGCATCCACGATGGTGTACGCCCATTTGTTTCTCACGAGGTGATAGAGCGTTGCTTCGAGACTGCTCGCGACGAGTATGCTGCCATACCCGTGATGCCAGTAGTAGAGACATTGCGATATGTCGACCGTCATGGTGGTGGCAAGAATGTAATGCGCGATGATTATCGTGTGGTACAAACTCCACAAACCTTCGATCTCTCATTGCTTCGCCAAGCATATAATCAGCCTTATCAAGAAAGCTTCACCGACGACGCTTCTGTTGTTGAGGCTTTGGGTTGTAATGTGCAGATGGTAGAAGGAAATAGAGAGAACATTAAGATAACAACCCAATTTGACTTAAAGGTAGCAGAATTATTCGTATAATAAGGAATGCTTGACATCCTCGACCAAGATATAATGTACCTACATGGCGTAGGTCCGAAACGCAAAGAGATACTGAGCAAAGAGCTTGGTATCAATACTTGGCGTGACCTCTTGGAATACTATCCATATAAGTATGTCGACCGCAGTAAGGTGTATAAGATAGCCGAGCTGAGGGGCGACATGGCTTTTGTGCAAGTGGTAGGCAAGATACTGAGTTTTGAAGAGTTTCCTATGGCTGGCAGAAAGGTTAGGGTAGTGGCTCATGTTTCTGATGGCACAGACATCTGCGACATAGTGTGGTTTAATGGTGCTAAATACATATATAATAATTATAAAGTAGGCGAACGATATGTCATCTTTGGCAAGCCTGCCGTATATGCAGGCAGATACCAGTTCTCGCATCCCGATATGGATAAGGCTGACGAGGTGAAGCTCGCCGAGATGGGATTGCAACCATATTATATCACTACCGAAAAGATGAAAAAGATGGGTATTATGTCGGGAGCCTTAGAGAAAATAGAGAAGGCTCTTGTGGCAAAGCTTACAGAGCCTTTGACCGAAACTCTACCTCCATTCATCACTTCGCGCCTTCACCTTATATCTCGCAACGATGCTCTCCGCCTTATACATCATCCAAAGACTCTTGACGATGTAGAAAGAGCCAAGACAAGATTGAAATTCGAGGAGCTCTTCTATGTGCAGCTCAACATCCTGCGTTATGCTTCTGAAAACCGAAAGAAGTATAAGGGATATATATTCCCTAAGGTTGGCGACATTTTTAATACTTTCTATTCTAAACATCTGCCTTTCGAACTTACTGACGCTCAGAAACGTGTGATGCGCGAGATACGTGCCGACATGAAGATGGGCACGCAGATGAATCGTCTGTTGCAAGGCGATGTAGGCTCAGGCAAGACTCTTGTGGCGCTGATGTCTATGCTTATAGCCTTGGATAATGGCTATCAGGCTTGCATCATGGCACCTACCGAGATTCTGGCAGAACAACACTATGCCACCATCTGCGAATTTCTTGGCGATATGGATGTGCATGTGGAACTGCTCACGGGCATGGTGAAGGGAAAGAGAAGAAAGACGGTATTGCAAGATTTAGCTTCTGGCGAGGTGAATATCCTTGTCGGCACACATGCCGTGATTGAAGATGCCGTGGTGTTCTCTCATCTTGGTTTGGCTGTTATCGATGAGCAACATCGTTTTGGTGTAGCTCAGCGAGCGCGCCTTTGGGCTAAGAGCATCAATCCTCCACATATCCTCGTGATGACGGCAACTCCTATACCTCGAACCCTCGCTATGACCATCTATGGCGACCTCGACGTTAGTGTTATCGACCAGCTTCCTCCAGGCAGAAAGCCTATACAGACCTTACATAAATTCGACAACCAGACCACAAGCCTCTACCAAGGAATACGTCAGCAGATAAACCAAGGTAGGCAGGTGTATATAGTATTCCCGCTCATCACAGAGAGCGAGAAGTCAGACCTTAAGAACCTTGAGGATGGCTATCTCACACTTTGCGAAGTATTCCCAGAATATAGACTTAGCAAGGTGCACGGCAAGATGAAATCGGCAGAAAAGGAAGAGGAAATGCAGAAGTTTGTGTCTGGTCAGACGCAGATTCTCGTTGCCACTACCGTGATAGAGGTGGGAGTGAATGTTCCTAATGCCTCTGTTATGGTGATACTTGATGCTCAGCGCTTTGGACTCTCGCAGCTACATCAGCTTCGAGGTAGAGTGGGGCGTGGAGCAAAGCAGAGCTATTGCATCTTGGTTACTCCATATCAGCTTTCTAAAGAGACTCGCACGCGTATAGATATAATGTGTTCTACCAACGATGGCTTTGCTATTGCTGAGGCTGATTTGAAGCTTCGTGGTCCTGGCGACTTGGAAGGAACACAACAAAGTGGCGTCGCCTTCGATTTGAAAATAGCCGACATTGCCCGCGATGGAATATTAGTGCAGATGGCACGCAACGAAGCTCAGAATATCATAGATACCGACCCAAACTGTGATAAAGTTGAGAATTCGTTACTATGGAATAGACTTAAAGAGATAAGAAAAACAAATGTTAATTGGGCTCCTATCAGCTAATTACGTTTTTACGGTTAATCCTTAACTGCATATTTGGGCTCGAATGCCTATGTATAAAAGGATTGCCGATGGTTGGATGTTAGTAATTATGCCGATTTGCAACGACGACTTTGCAAAAGGCATATGTTAAAAGCTGAATAAAAACTGTTAACCGGTGCCTGTTTTTGAACATTTTTTATTATCTTTGCAAAGTCTTTGTAATTGAGACGACTAACTAAACTGGTTTTGTTGTGAAATGACACTTGTTCATTTCCTCTCTATGCCAACCTACAATAACGAACAATTGACATGAACTTTAAGAAAATTATTAGAACAATATCCGTATCGTTGCTGTTAACGCTGTCTGCCTCGCCTGTCGTTGCGCAAGACTTGCTTGCCCGTCAAGCACCAGTCGACCGTAAGGCTCGTAAAGTTGACACATTGGCACTTCAAAAACTTATTAATACCGAGAACTTAGAGTCGCCAGCTGCCGATCTCTATGATGAGTGGAACAATGTATATGCTCACAAAGCAGAGAATGTGCCAGACTCATTCCGCATCAGTCTTCGTAATTTCTGTATGCCAACAGTAAGCCGCGTTGTAACCAGCAACTTTGGTTCTCGTTGGGGACGTCAGCATAAGGGTATTGATATTAAAGTATATATTGGCGATACCATTCGTGCCGCTTTCTCTGGTAAAGTTAGAATGGTGAAATATAATCCTGGTGGCTATGGTAAGTATATTGTAATCCGCCATCCTAATGGTTTGGAAACTATTTATGGACACTTATCAAAGCAACTCGTTTCGGAAGACCAGGAGGTAAGAGCAGGTGATGTTATTGGTCTTGGTGGTAATACCGGACGAAGCACAGGTTCTCACTTACACTTCGAAACTCGTCTCTGCGGACGCGCTCTTAATCCTGCGTTGATGTTCGACTTCCGCAACCAGGACGTTGTAGGCGATTATTATGTATTTAACTCTCGCACTCATGATCGTGAATCAATAGCTGCCAACGAACTTCGTGGCAAGATTGGTAATGGCGGTTATACTCGTGAGCAGGTTGTTGGCGAAGGCTATGCGTCGGCAGCAAAGACAGAAGTCGTTTCACAAGAAAAGCTTTATCACAAGGTTGCTAAGGGCGAGACCCTCTCTGTCATCTCAAAGAAGCGTGGCGTGAGCATCGACCAAATTTGCAAACTTAACCATATTCGCAAGAATATCAAGATTAAGCCGGGTATGATTCTTAGATATTCATAATACCCTTGCACTAAGACTTTTATCATAACAATATATCGGGGATGTACTCTTTCTATACGAGTACATCCCTTTTTCGTTTCGAATAGTCGCACGACCAATTTCGAATAGCCGCATAGTCAATTTCGAATAGTCGCATAGCCAATTTCGAGTACTCGCATACTTTCAACCTTTATTCCATGATTTTTCCGTTGAACTTAGAAATATTCTTAAATACTTGGCTGTAAGGAGCGAATTTAGTAATTTTGCAAGCAAAATGCCATAAAGGATATTACGGTATGGCACGATGGATAAAAAATGGAAAATAAGACAGAAAACATTCAGAACGAATATGTACGCCAAGTAGCCGAGCAGAAGTATGAATATGGCTTCACTACCGACGTGCATACTGAGATAATAGAACGTGGACTCAACGAGGATGTGGTGCGCCTGATTTCTGAGAAGAAAGGTGAACCAGAATGGATGTTGGAGTTCCGTCTAAAGGCTTTCAATTATTGGAAAACCTTGAAGCAACCAACGTGGGGACATGTCAATCTTCCAGAGATTGACTATCAGGATATCTCTTATTATGCCGACCCGTTGGCAAAGAAACCTCAGAATACAGAGATTGACCCAGAACTTGAGAAGACTTTCGATAAGTTGGGTATTCCACTCGAAGAGCGTTTGGCTTTGAGTGGTGTGGCAGTTGATGCCATCATGGACTCTGTTTCTGTGAAGACAACATTTAAGGATAAGCTTCGCGAAAAAGGTGTTATCTTCTGTAGCATTGGTGAAGCTATCAAGGAACATCCTGATTTGGTGCGCCAATATTTGGGTACCGTGGTTCCTTATCGCGACAATTTCTATGCTGCTTTGAATAGTGCCGTGTTCAGCGATGGCTCGTTCGTTTATATTCCAAAGGGCGTTCGCTGCCCTATGGAGCTAAGTAGCTATTTCCGTATTAATGCTCGCAACACAGGACAGTTTGAGCGTACGCTGATTATCGCAGATGATGATGCTTACGTTTCTTACCTTGAAGGTTGTACAGCTCCAATGCGTGACGAAAACCAGCTACATGCTGCTATCGTCGAGATTATTGTCAACGATAATGCTGAGGTGAAGTATTCAACTGTGCAGAACTGGTATCCAGGCGATGAGAATGGTAAGGGTGGTGTATACAACCTCGTTACCAAGCGTGGCGACCTTCGTGGTGTAAACTCGAAGTTGTCGTGGACTCAGGTGGAGACTGGTTCGGCTATCACATGGAAATATCCATCATGTGTGTTGCGTGGCGACAATTCGGTAGCTGAGTTCTATTCAGTAGCCGTTACCAACCATTATCAGCAGGCTGATACCGGTACCAAGATGATTCATATCGGCAAGAATACCAAGAGCACCATCATCTCTAAGGGTATCTCGGCAGGTCACAGCCAAAACTCTTACCGTGGACTGGTTCGTGCTACTGCTAATGCCGATAATGCTCGCAACTATAGCTCGTGCGACTCGCTGTTGTTGGGTAGCGAATGTGGAGCACACACATTCCCATATATGGATGCTCACAACGATACTGCCGTGTTTGAGCACGAGGCTACAACATCAAAAATATCAGAAGACCAGCTCTTCTATTGCAACCAGCGTGGTATTCCTACCGAGCAAGCTGTAGGCTTGATAGTAAACGGCTATGCTAAGGATGTGCTCAACAAGCTTCCTATGGAGTTTGCAGTAGAGGCACAGAAACTGTTGAGCGTTTCGCTCGAAGGTACCGTTGGATAATGACGGTAGAGCAATATACTTTCATCGATAAAAAAGAAAAAAGATATGTTAGAGGTAAAGAATTTGCATGCAACTATTGCAGATAAAGAAATATTGAGAGGTATCAACCTCACTATTAAGGATGGCGAAGTTCATGCCATTATGGGACCTAACGGTTCGGGTAAGTCTACTTTGAGCGCTGTGCTCACAGGTAATCCTCTGTATACTGTTACCGAGGGCGAGGCTATCTTCAATGGTAAGGATTTGTTGCAGCTAAAGCCTGAGGATCGTGCCCACGAGGGATTGTTCCTCTCTTTCCAGTATCCTGTTGAGATTCCTGGTGTGTCTATGACAAACTTTATGAAGGCAGCCATCAACGAAAAGCGTAAGTACGAAGGCTTGGAGCCATTGAATACTTCCGACTTTATAAAGCTCATGCGCGAAAAGCAGAAGATGGTAGGTCTTGATGGCAAGCTCACACGCCGTTCTGTAAACGAAGGCTTTAGCGGTGGCGAGAAGAAGCGCAACGAGATATTCCAGATGGCTATGCTCGAGCCAAAGCTCTCTATCTTGGACGAGACAGACTCTGGTCTTGATGTCGACGCTATGCGTATCGTGGCTGAAGGCGTGAACAAGATGCATACCGATAAGACTTCAACCATCGTAATCACTCACTATGAGCGATTGCTCGATATGATAAAGCCTGATGTGGTGCATGTGCTCTACAAGGGTCGCATCGTGAAGACTGCAGGTCCTGAACTTGCTAAGGAAATAGAACAAAGAGGTTACGACTGGATAAAAGCTGAAGTCGATGAGTAGTGAAAAGCAATATATAGACCTTTACAACCAATGTAAAGGTATGATAAACAAGCATGCTCCGCAGGTTTTGAACGACTTGCGCGACAAGGCTTTCGATGATTTCTGTCGTCAGGGCTTCCCTTCAAAGAAGGTGGAGAGATACAAATATACCGACATGCAGAAGATCTTCGAGCCTAACTATGGCTTGAATCTCAACCGTCTTGAAATACCTGTAAATCCATACGATGTATTCAAGTGTGATGTGCCAAATCTAAGTACATCGCTATATTTCGTAGTCAACGACTGCTTCTACGATAAGATGTTGCCAAAGTGCTCGCTTGCTGAAGGCGTTATCGTAGGCTCGTTGTCGAAGGTTGCCGCAGAACATCCTGAGCTTGTTGCTAAGTATTATGGCAAGATTGCTAATACTGGCGACGATGCTGTTACTGCCCTTAACACCATGTTGTCGCAAGACGGCTTGATGGTATATGTACCTAAGAATGTAAAGGTAGAAAAGGCTATACAGGTGATAAACATCCTCCGCTCGGATGTTGACTTGATGGTAAACCGCCGTGTGCTTATCGTTATGGAGCAAGGCTCTGAAGCTAAGTTCTTGTTCTGCGACCATGCTGCCGACGACCGCAACTTCCTTGCTACTCAGGTTATCGAGGCTTTCGTAGGCGAAAATGCTAAGCTTGATCTCTACTGTTTGGAGGAAACTCACTATAAGAACACTCGCGTGAGCAATGTTTATATTGAGCAGCAGGCTAATAGCGTGGTAAACCATAATGTGATAACTCTGCATAATGGCGTTACTCGCAATCGTCTCGACCTTGTCTTCAAGGGCGAGGGAGCAGAATGCTTTGCTAATGGTTGTGTGATAGGCGACAAGAGTCAGCATATTGACAATAATACTCTTATCGACCACCAAGTTGGTCATTGCACCTCGCACCAGCTATATAAGTATGTGCTTGGCGATGAGGCTGTAGGAGCTTTTGCTGGTAGAATATTGGTTAGAAAGGATGCTCAGAAGACTTCGTCTAATGAGATTAACCAAAACCTTTGCACCACTAAGAAGGCACGTATGTTCACTCAGCCTATGCTTGAGATATATGCCGACGATGTGAAATGTTCGCATGGTTCTACAGTCGGACAGCTCAACGATGCCGCTATGTTCTATATGCGTCAGCGTGGCATAAGCGAAAAAGAAGCGAAACTACTCTTGGAGTTTGCTTTCGTCAACGAGGTTGTTGACCAGATACAGCTTGAACCACTAAAGGAGCGTTTGCGCTATCTTGTAGAGAAGCGTTTCCGTGGCGAACTCAATAAATGTGAGGGTTGTAAACTCTGTAAGTAAGCTTACCTTTTTATAATAGGAATAGCTAAAACTGCTGTAGCTTTCAACTCTTTAACCTCTAAACTTCTGATTAATATGTACGATATAAATAAGGTACGCGAAGACTTTCCGATATTGTCTCGCCAGATATATGGCAAGCCATTGGTATATTTCGACAATGGTGCAACAACCCAAAAGCCATTGTGTGTGCTCGATGCTATGCGCAACGAGTATCTAAATGTCAATGCCAATGTGCATAGAGGCGTACACTATCTCTCGCAGCAGGCTACCGACCTTCACGAGGCTGCACGCGAGACTGTGCGCAAGTTTATCAATGCACCAAAGGTTGAGGAAGTGATATTCACTCGTGGTACCACGGAGAGCTTAAACCTTGTGGTAAGCTCTTTCGGAGATAGATTCTTATCAGAAGGCGACGAGGTTATAGTTTCGGTGATGGAACATCATTCCAACATCGTGCCTTGGCAGTTGCTCGCTGCAAAAAAGGGTATAGCTATAAAGGTTATACCAATGACCGACGAGGGTGATGTGATAATGGAAGAATACGAGAAGCTATTTAATGAGAAGACTCGTATCGTTAGCATTACTCAAGTGAGCAATGTGCTTGGAACAATAAATCCTGTAAAGGAGATGATACGCATAGCCCATGAGCATGAGGTGCCTGTGATGGTGGATGGCGCTCAGAGCACTCCACACATGAAGGTTGATGTGCAGGATTTAGACTGCGACTTCTTTGCCTTTAGCGGACATAAGATATATGGTCCTACAGGTATCGGCGTACTTTATGGCAAAGAGAAATGGCTCGATGAAATGCCTCCTTATCAAGGAGGAGGCGAGATGATAGAAAGCGTAAGCTTTGAGAAGACTACTTTCGAGAAGCTGCCATTCAAGTTTGAGGCTGGCACACCAGACTATGTTGCTACCCACGGACTTGCAACAGCTCTTAACTATGTAACCGAACTTGGACTTGACAACATCTTTGCTCACGAGCAGGAGCTTACGCGCTATGCTATGGAGCAGATGAAGGAGATTCCTGGTATGCGTCTCTTCGGAACTTCGCAGCATAAGGATGCCGTGATTAGTTTCCTCGTAGGCGATATTCATCATCTTGATATGGGCACTTTGCTCGATCGTCTTGGCATTGCTGTGCGTACAGGTCATCATTGTGCAGAACCTTTGATGCATCGCTTGGGCATATCAGGAACCGTGAGAGCAAGCTTCGCTCTATATAATACTAAGGAAGAAGTAGATGCCTTGGTAGCAGGAATAAAGAGAGTAAGCCAGATGTTTTAACATAATGGTGGGTGATGTATGTCGCCCACCATATTATATATATACTGAACTTTCGCATGTTATTCAAGTACGGGCTGAAGGCCCAAAAGCTCCTAGCCCAGGGCATCGCCCTGGGTATGATGGCAATCAGCAAGACGC
>CAKQMS010000038.1 GCA_934254985.1 uncultured Prevotella sp.
CTAAGAAACCAACAATTGCAGTCCAAAGGACTATAGATAGACAATTAACCCTATTCTAATTCGTCGAACTCACGTTATTTATGTTGAATTACTGCAATTAAATTACATTATATGTATAGCAGAGCATAAATACAAATTTTGTTTTGCTATTTCGCTCATTTGCATTACCTTTGCATTGTTTATTGACAAGCATTATTATGAAAGCAAGCAAAACAAGACGTTTTCTCATACCGGCAATACTATGCGGTATGGCTCTAGTAGGCATTGTCTACTACTATTTTTTTGCCTCATTCAGCAAGACGGATGAGACACAAAATGTTTATATTGACGACGATGACAACGTCGACTCTGTGTACCACAAACTCTCAGACATCGCCACCATACATGGTCTAAATGCCTTTACCATCATGGCTCGCCATAGCGGTTATGCCGACCACGTGAAGACAGGACGCTACGCCATCAAACCTGGCGAAGGAGCATTCGTGGTGTTCCGTCATATTAAGAATGGTATGCAGACTCCTGTTAACCTCACCATTCCCTCGGTGCGCACTATCGGTCGACTATCGGCAGAACTTGCTAAGCATCTTATGCTCGACAGTACAGAAATTGCAACAGCACTCACCGACGAGGCTACATGCAAGAAATATGGCTACGACACCACAACAATAGCATGTATGTTTATTCCAAACACTTACGACATCTACTGGAATATTTCATTAGAGAAATTCCTCGATCGTATGGATAAAGAGAATGAGCATTTCTGGAATGCAGAACGCACCACTAAGGCTAAGGCTCTAAAGCTCACTCCTAACGAGGTGACAACTCTTGCCAGCATCATCGACGAAGAAACTGCCAACAATGGCGAAAAGCCTATGGTAGCAGGAATGTACTATAACCGCTTGATGCTTCGTAACGCTGAATATCCTTCAGGAATGCCTCTGCAAGCAGACCCAACAATAAAATATGCATGGCAGGATTTCGACCTCCGACGCATTTACCATAAGTTGCTCACTATCGATAGCCCTTACAACACTTATCGTTATGCAGGTTTACCTCCAGGTCCTATCCGCATACCATCGGTTGCTGGTATCGATGCCGTGCTAAACCTCACTCACCACGATTATCTTTACATGTGTGCGAAGGAAGACTTCAGTGGCACTCATAATTTTGCCCGCACATACAAAGAACATCTTGCTAATGCAGCAAGATATTCAGCAGCACTAAATGCGAGGGGAATAAAATAATATTCCCCTCATTCCAAAAAATCTAAAACTATTTTAACCATGACAAAAGCTCAAAAACTCAAGTTGTGGCATTTAATTATTTGCACAACCATTATCGCCATCGTTACAGCCACATTGGTATTCAATGCTGTGAGTATTAACGACAGTTTCAATGGCGCAATCAAAGCCATTAAGTCGCCTACAAAATTAAAAATGTCTATACCCATAAGCTATCGCGACACGACATGGGTAAATATAAACAAAGACGACTCTTTATGGATACTTGGTATACAAGGGAGTCTGCAAAAGAGCAGACTCTCATTATGGGTGCAAGACGCAAATGGAAACCGTGGCTTCATTCCTGTTGAAAAACTGGGAATCGAACTAAAGGCAATAAACAAAAGGTCGAAGAAGTTAGAACCCATTAGCGTTATAGCATTCGACTATGACTTCAGCAAGTATTATTGTAAATTTCCAGATGGTTCAACCGCTAAGATAAGCAATAAAGATGTTTATCCTCAAATATCAGAAGATCTAAAAGCGCATTACGTCAACCCTGAGGGACCGAAAATTACGTTATCTGACGCAAAGTTCAAACGGCTAATCATGGGAAAAACAATTAGTGAAGCAGACCAACTGCTATATCCTGCAAAAACAATAATACGACGCAACGACTCTCTGATAGCTAGTTTTGATTACGTAGACGTGATAGATTACAAAGGTTCACGATTGCACACCCACCCAATTGTTAGTTTCAATGGCAATGGTATTGCAACCAACTGTGAATTTAGAGTCTACAACAGCGAAATCGACAAACATTTGATACGCTATGTACCTTTCGTCAAAAATATCATTGACGCAGACTTTCTAGCTAATACCATCAAGTCTCCGTTATGGTCTTCTACTTTTTTTGTTGAAGATGCACCTCCATCACTACCACAAAAAGCAATTGCCATCATCTATTTCATAGTATTCGGATTGCTATGGTTATGGCTAACTCCGCTTTTGCCTATTACCGTAATAGGTTTGAGTATACATCAGCCCATAATACTAAAGCCGATAGATAATCTTCCATTGCGCATTATTATTATCACACTTATAACAGTTGCTAGCTTTGTATGGTTTGTGATGATATTAATATGGGGCTACTTGTTGCCATTTCTGATAATCAACGTCGTCATAGCATTCATTGGATACAAATATATAGCGTCTCCATTAGACAACTACATACCACACGACCGATGTTTAAACTGTCGCAACTTATTCTCAATGAATTACATTGACCAAAAGTTCGACCACGAATATACAGAATGGGAAAAAGATCATAAATTTGCAAAGACCCTACACAAAAGCTACAGTAGCTATCGTACATGGACACACGTAACCTACCGCACAAGTAGTGGTCAAAAAGGTAGTTACGATAAGGATTTCAAGACACATACCATAACCACAACAACCAGCCTTTACGATGAGTATGAGGTTCAGTACAAGATAGAAGTGTTTAAAATTACATTCAGATGTAGTATTTGTGGCAAAGAGGAATATGACTATGGCGTCCGAAAAACAGAGTTGAACCGTCGATATGTAGGTCAGAAAATCTATACAAATTCAAGAGAAGATTAAGCTTTTCTTGAATTTACAATTTGAATATTAGCTTATTATTTAGCATAAAAAAGGGATGCCAAGCAGCATCCCTTTTTTACGTTATTTCTTGCACTATTTTTTTTCATTAATCAAGCGTTCTATCTCATTTTGAAAATCTTGCGCAGGTTTTAGCATAGACTCAACATCGCTCATGGAAACCTCATATTCACAATTATAATCAGCTTTCATTCTTAGTTGTTCCATCCTAGAAAAGAAAGCTCCAAGCTCTTTGCTTATCTTATTTGTTCTTACAAAGTTCATTCCAAAAACACCTAATGTTCCAGTATGAGTATGTGCTGACAAACCATAGCAAACAAGTAACGCTTGTGCTGCATGAAAGCAAGCATAATAAATTCTGTTTGCAGTCATATCCCACAACTGCATAGCATACATTTGCTCAGCTTCATCAAGCAAACGTTTTGCTTTATCCATGCGCATTTTCACAAGTGAAATGCGCTCATCATTTGTTAGCCCCATAGCTGTATACCCTCTCTTTCTACATTTTTATAAAATGGTGTAATCTTATATTGCTGCCATTCTTTAGCAGAGTACATAACAGGGTTTATTTCTTTACCCAATTCCCATCCAAGCATTGTCAATGGGAATGTAACATTGTCGTAATCAGATGGAAGAAGCTTATCTTTGTCTAAAATGACAAGAATATCCCAGTCACTATCAGCCCTTGCGGTGCCACGAGCCTGTGAGCCGAATAGCATCGCTTTACCGTTTTGAGGCATATTCTTAGCCAAGCATTCACGGATAGCTGTTAATGTAGAATCGCTTACGTTCATCTTGTTTTAAACTTCTTTATCTTTCTATTTGCAAATCTACAATTAAAATATTAAACAGCAAAGTTTTATTTATATTTTCTTTTTTATAAGTTATTTGTTACATAATTATTTAGCATAAAAAAGGGATGCCAAGCAGCATCCCTTTTTGTATACACCAAATTCAATTTACAATTACAATCTTGTATTTATCAGCTTAAGCTGAATGATGAAGATTATTATTTGTTGTTTATCATGCTCAAGAAATACTTGTGTATTTCTAAGCTATCGTTGAGCTCAGGATGGAAGGCAGTGGCAAGTTGATTACCCTGACGAGCAGCAACAATCTTGCCTTCTACCTCTGCCAACACTTCTGCATCGCCCCACACCTCTTTTATATATGGTGCTCGGATAAAGGTCATTGGTATGTTGCCCTCAATACCTTTCATCGGAGCCTCGATATAGAAGCTACCGAGCTGACGACCATAGGCATTGCGCAAGGCGGTGATATCCATAGTGGCAATACGATGGCTTGGTTCGCCCTCGATATTTTTGGCAAGGAGTATCAAGCCTGCACATGTGCCATAGACAGGAAGTCCTGCGGCAATGGCATCCTTAACTGGTTGCATCAAACCAAGCTCGTTGAGAAGTTTAGCCTGTGTGGTGCTCTCACCGCCTGGGATAATAAGACCATCCTTTGGCTGATCCCAATCCTTAAGTTGGCGAATTTCAAAACTCTCTACACCAAGCTGTTCCAACTTCTGACGATGCTCAGCAAAAGCACCTTGCAATGCTAATACAGCTATTCTCATTATTTTCCTCTTTCTGCCATAAGGAGCGCAATCTCCTGCTCGTTGATACCAACCATTGCCTCGCCGAGGTCTTCGCTAAGTTCTGCCAACATCTTTGGATCGTTGTAGTTGGTAACAGCCTTTACGATAGCTTGAGCACGCTTAGCAGGGTTTCCCGACTTGAAGATACCAGAACCTACGAACACACCCTCTGCACCAAGCTGCATCATCAAAGCTGCATCGGCAGGAGTAGCAACACCACCAGCTGCAAAGTTTACAACTGGCAACTTGCCATTCTCGTGTACATACTTAACCAACTCGTAAGGAGCCTGCAACTGCTTAGCAGCTTCGAAGAGTTCGTCTTCGCTCATAGAAACCAAGCGGCGTATTTCGCTCTGCATCATTCGCATGTGGGTAACAGCCTGAACAACATCGCCAGTACCTGGTTCACCCTTAGTACGAATCATTGTTGCACCCTCGGCAATACGACGGAGAGCCTCACCAAGATTCTTTGCTCCACAAACAAAAGGAACATCAAACTTAGTCTTGTCAATATGGTAAACATTATCAGCTGGTGAGAGAACTTCGCTCTCATCAATATAGTCGATTTCGATAGCCTGAAGAATCTGAGCCTCTGCAAAATGGCCGATACGGCACTTAGCCATAACAGGGATAGAAACAGCCTCCTGGATGCCCTTGATCATCTTTGGGTCGCTCATACGAGAAACACCACCTGCAGCACGAATGTCGGCAGGAATACGCTCCAAAGCCATAACTGCACATGCACCGGCAGCCTCTGCGATACGAGCCTGCTCTGGAGTTGTAACGTCCATGATAACACCACCCTTGAGCATCTGAGCCAAGTTGCGGTTCAATTCTTGTCTATTTTCTGTCATTGTTCTAATTATATTAATGTTTTGTTTTACTTAATTCGTTATTCAGTATTGCATAAAGCTAAAAACAGATACACAAAACACCTGCCTTAGCAATACGGGAGCAAAGGTAAAACAAAAAGAACGCCGACAATAATTCTGTTCGCAAATTGACAACAATATAATCAATTTGAACAAATGGCAATTACTGCAATCTTATTAGATTCCAACAATTGACAATTAGCTATTCTTGCGGAACTGCATAGGAGTGCACCCCATCGACTTCTTAAAGAACTTATTGAAATGCGACTGCGACGAGAACCCATACTCGAAGGCTATCTCCTGTATGGATTTTGTGGTAGTAATTAGTTGCTGACGAATGGCAGCAATAAGGTAGTCGTCGATGATTTGCTTCGGCGACTTATTGGCTATCTTCTTACACACCTGTGCAAGATAGCGTGGAGAAACATTCAGCACGTCGGCATAGTATGCCACATCACTATTGGTAAAGAAATGCTTTTCCACATTATTAATAAAATCAGAATATAATTCCGATGAACGGTCATAGAGTCCATCAAGCATAGGTTTACGACTATTTACATAAGCCTTTGCACTCTCCAAAGCCTCGTCGATAGGTTTGTCTTGCGACAGATAATAAGCTATGGCGCTGGAGTAAGCATTGTTCTGACCGTGGTGGGCCATTCGTTGCTCAATAACAATAGTACAAAGAGGAAGCAAGCGACGACGAATTTCGTTGACTACATTATCGCCAACAAGCTTCTCGCCCTTACTCGAAACGAATATTGGGTCGTAGACCACATAGCGTGGCTTATAGCGTTGGAGCACATCGACAATAACATCGATTACAGCCACAGAGCGCAACAATCCTATTTTGATAACAGCAGGCTGAACGTCGTTGACGATAGCTTCTATCTGTCCAGCAACAATTTCGGCTGGCAGATCATAGAATTTCTGAATACCAAGGGTGTTCTGCATGGTGATAGAGGTGATTGCCGAAACGGCACACCCACCCAAAGCAGAGATGGTATTGATATCTGCTTGAACACCGGACCCGCCTGTAGAGTCGGATCCGGTGATTGTCAGTATAGCATTTATGTTACGCACTTTTCAATAAAATACTAAGTGTGAGAGATTATTGCACCACCTTAAATCTTATGCGGAACGAATGAGTCTGCTCATCCCAGTTGGTGCCAAGGAGTTCGAATCGTCCTATTTGGCTTGTTGAACGAACATGCTTGCCTATGCAAGGACAAACGTCGAAGTCGCCAATGCGAACAAGACGAACTTGCTGTGAAGCATCCTCTGGCAAACGCGACTTGTCGATACCCTCTGGCAAGTTGTCCTTGTCTACAACCTCGAAGGTTACAGGCAGGTCGGCATCAATAAGTTGTTGCATCTGCTGTTCAATAGCCTTTTCCTCTTGACGAGTAGGCTTATGGTCGAGGATGTAGCTTATCTTGCTCTTCTTGCGCTCCACATGTGCATTGCGCGAACGTTCGCAACCAAACATTCTTACCATCACCTGGTTCAACAGGTGCTCGGCTGTATGAGCTGGAGGGAATTCTTCCTTGTTGTGCTCATTAAACAGATAATCTGCAGTCTCCTTCATTATGCTGAATTTAAAGATTCGTGCGCTGTAAGGTCTAACATCGGCAGGGAACATGCCATCCTTCTGCAATGTAATAGTCTGCTGTTCGCCTGTAAGCAGGTCTACAGCCTCTACTGTTGTTTCAGGAATATTCAAGAAATTGAAAGCATGCTCAGGAATCATAACCTTAAGATTCATCCTGTCGGCAGAGAAGTTTGTTACCACCATCAACACCTCGTTGGCAGCCTTACGCAAGAAAGCATAGTTAACGCGAGGATTGAAATGCTGAGATGCAGGGTTCACATACATAAGGTCGAAGAATTCGCCATCGTATACAGCCTTCTCCCTATTAGCGATGCGCAATATCTGCTGATACTGCACAGCCAACGCCTTAGCATCTTTGGAGATATGGCGACGATCGAAATAACCATTGCGCAAAGTGTCGAGCGACCAATAGTCGAATATCGTTGTGCGTCCATCCCTACCAGAGAAACCTTCGGCATCCATGCCCTTTTCGCCAAACTCCTGTCCGGCATAGAGCATGAAAGGATTACGCATAAGCAAAGCACTTACCACAACTCCCGGAATAGCCTTCTTGGCATCGCCACAGAAGAAGTCGGAAGCTATACGCTGCTCATCGTGGTTCTCAAGGAAATAGAGCATGTGCTGAGCAATGTCGCCAACAGTTTGCCATTGATATGTAATAGCAGAAGCTGGACGACGACCGCAGATTACATCGCGTATACAATCATACATTCCCACCTTGTCGTAGAGATAGTCGAAACCAGAATCTACGAAGGTGTGATATTGGTTGCCGTCATAAACTTCGCCTATGAAGTCGATCTGTGGGTAGCGATTCTTAACGACGGTAGTGGCATAATGCCAAAATGATGAAGGCACCATTTCTGCCATGTCGCAACGGAAACCATCTACACCCTTTGAAGCCCAGAAGAGCAAGATGTCGGTCATCTTTGCCCATGTGTTTGGGATAGGGTCGAAATGATAGCTACGACCACGACCATTGCAATAGTCTACACCATAATTGAGTTTCACAGTCTCATACCAGTCATTGTCGCCAGGACGATTGTCAAAGCGGTCATTGCCTGTAGCCTTAGCAGGATTCTCTATATAGTCAGCCTCTTTATCTTCACGATTACGATAAGCGCTAACTCCCGACAAATCAAGCTGATAGTCGGAATAATAGAAGTTATTCTGCGGTGAGAAATTCATCTCTTGATTGTCGTCTTCGCCAAGATCTTTAACTCCGGTAGGCTTCTTTACAGAATGGTATTCGCGAGCCACATGGTTAGGAACGAAGTCGACAATCACCTTCATGCCAGCCTTATGCGTACGCTCCACCAAATGTTCAAACTCCTGCATACGCTCATCCACATTTTCTGCCAAGTCTGGGTCTATATCATAATAGTCGGCTATGGCGTATGGCGAACCAGCCACACCCTTTACAACGAGAGGATTCTGGCGAGGAATGCCGTAAGTGGAATAATCAGTTTGAGTGGCATGGCGGATAACGCCTGTGTACCATACATGAGTGATACCCATGTCATGGATGTGGCGCAATACGGTAGCATCGAAGTCGTTCAACTTTCCCACTCCATTCTCAGCAACCGAACCAGCCACCTTGCGAGTGGTGTTGCGGTTGCCGAAAAGGCGGGTGAATATCTGATAGATTACTATCTTCTTATTCATAACTATGAAGGGTAGTCAAAAAATTACGAGTAACTTTATTGCCCTTCTTCTATTACTGGATACCAGCTACTTTGACGTTCTTGTCGATACGGCCAATCATACCCTGAAGAGCCTTACCAGGACCACACTCTGTGAAGTCGTCAGCACCATCAGCAATCATATTCTGAACGCTTGATGTCCAGCGTACAGAGCTTGTGAGCTGAGCAATGAGGTTTGCCTTGATTTCTTCTGCGTCAGTATGTGGCTTACCGTCAACATTCTGATATACAGGACACTTAGGAGCTGAGAATACAGTCTGCTCGATAGCTGCCTGAAGCTCATCCTTAGCTGGCTGCATGAGTGGAGAGTGGAAAGCACCACCAACCTTCAAAGGCAACGCACGCTTAGCGCCAGCAGCCTTCAAAGCCTCACAAGCCTTGTTGATTGCATCTACAGTACCCGAAATAACGAGCTGACCAGGACAGTTGTAGTTAGCAGCAACAACAACCTCGCCCTCAGCAGAAATCTGAGCGCAAACCTCCTCAACCTTCTCGTCTGGCAAACCGATGATGGCAGCCATAAGTCCAGGATTAGCCTCGCAAGCCTTCTGCATAGCGTTAGCACGTGCAGCAACAAGCTTAACACCATCCTCGAAGCTGATAGCACCAGCAGCAACAAGTGCAGAGAACTCACCAAGTGAGTGACCAGCAACCATAGCTGGAGCAAACTCGTCGCCAAGGCAGATAGCGGTGATTACGCTATGAAGGAACACAGCAGGCTGTGTAACGTTAGTCTGCTTGAGCTGCTCGTCAGTACCAGCAAACATAATATCGGTAATCTTGAAACCAAGTATTTCGTCGGCCTTGTCAAAAAGAGCCTTTGCTGTAGCGTTGTTGTCGTAGAGCTCTTTGCCCATACCAACAAACTGTGAACCCTGTCCAGGGAATACAAATGCTTTCATAAAAATAAATAGATTATTATTAATATAAAATAAGGTATGCTAAAAGGTGGAGATATACTGTACCAACACCAAATTAGCATTAAAATAAAACTAAAAACCCCGAAACATTCCACGAAGAATGAATCGGGATTATGGATTGTTGCTTTACAGTGCTAAATTATTCAGCTGCTGGAGCCTCTTCCTCAGCCTCTACAACAGGAGCTGCAACAGGAGCCTCGGCTGGAGCTGCAACAGGTGCATCAGATACAACCTTTACAGGAACCTTAACCTCAACCTCCTTGTGGAAGTGAACTGTAGCCTCGTAGTCACCTACCTTCTTAGCATCACGCATAGTGATGATCTTGCGGTCAACCTCGATACCCTTCTTAGCGAGTTCCTCAGCTACAGTAGCAGCGTTTACAGAACCGTAGAGAGCACCAGTAGCGCTAACCTTGGCAGCGATTTCGAGTGAAAGACCCTCAAAAGCCTGAGCTTTCTTCTCAGCCTCAGCCTTAAGAGCTGCAAGCTTAGCAGCCTGCTGCTTAAGGTTCTCAGCCAACTGCTTCTTAGCAGAAGGAGAAGCGATAACGCCCTTGCCCTGTGGGATAAGATAGTTACGGCCGTAGCCGCTCTTTACATTTACGATGTCGTTCTTGTAGCCAAGACCGATGATATCTTCTCTAAGTATGATTTCCATTATTGTCTCCTCCTTAAATTATTTCATCAAATCGGTTACGAAAGGAAGCAATGCAATCTGACGAGCACGCTTAACAGCCTGTGCTACGCGACGCTGATACTTGAGTGAAGTACCGGTGATACGACGAGGAAGGATTTTGCCCTGCTCGTTGAGGAACTTCTTCAAGAACTCTGGATCCTTGTAGTCAATATACTTGATACCGCTCTTCTTGAAACGGCAATACTTCTTCTTCTTAGTATCGATAGAAGGAGCAGTCAAATAACGGATTTCTGAATTGTTCTGTTCTGCCATGGTTTAAGCCTCCTCTTTTTTAGCAAGTTTAGCACGACGCTTCTCAGCATACTGAGCAGCATACTTGTCGAGCTTAACAGTCATAAAACGAATAACTTTCTCGTCGCGGCGGAAGCCAGTCTCGAGAGAGTTTACAACTGATGGCTCAGCCTTGAATTCAACCAAGCAGTAGAAGCCTGTTGATTTCTTGTCGATAGCATAAGCCATCTTCTTAAGTCCCCAGGTCTCCTCGTTCAAAATTTCAGCACCCTTATCGGTGAGAAGATTCTTGAATTTAGCGACCGTTTCCTTCATCTGTTCATCAGACAAAACGGGAGTCAAAATGAAAACGGTTTCGTATTGATTCATAATCAATTAAATAATAATTAAATGTTATTTTTGCAAAATGCGGTGCAAAGGTACTATTTTTTATTGTAATATCAACCACCATCATCATCCCACACCCTAACATTTAACAGCTTTTAATATATTTCTTACCTTCTCCACCTTCTTTTTCTTCTATTACCCAATTATTTTTCATAATTTTGCAGCGCAATAGCATTCTAACAACAATACATACAACATGAAATATAGTATAAAAGCTAAAGAATGGATAAAGCCACGCCTAAAGAAAATTTGTTTAGGCATGGTATATGTAGGAGCATTGACAGCATTGATATTTAATCAGACCGGGCTATTCGATTTGCGCAGCAACCTACTATCCAGTCTGCCCACCTTATTTATAATAGGTGGAGCCATAGGATACACCATAGCATGCAAGAAAGAAAGCAAATATTAGGGCTGAATATTTTGCAGTTTTGATATTTTGCATTAACTTTGCAAATACTTAGGGGTTGTGTCGATTCGATAGGGATACTCATCAAATAACATTGAAAACCGATGTTGCATCTTCTACCAATGGCGGGCCACAAAGGGATTTCATATCCCGAGCTGCAAAGTCGGTGGATTACAAAGGAGAGGAGCACTCAAATCTTATAGATTCGGAGTTTTCATCACATCATCGCCACGACCCCTTTCTTTTTTTACATATATTATTCTTATATAAACCAACTTTTTATTTCGCATCATGTTTTCTGGAATAGTAGAAGAAATGGCCACCATTGTTGGCATTAAGAAGGAGCAGGAGAATATCGACTTCACATTGAAATGTTCGTTCACCAAGGAGTTGAAGATAGATCAGAGTGTGGCACACAATGGCGTATGCCTAACTGTTGTCGACATCAACGACGACAGCTATACTGTTACTGCTATGAAGGAAACTCTTGAGCGTTCAAATCTCGGATTGCTTAAGGTTGGCGACCATGTGAATGTGGAGCGCTCTATGATGATGAACGGCAGATTGGATGGTCACATCGTTCAGGGTCATGTTGACCAAACAGCCACATGCGTAGACATGAAAGATGCTGATGGTTCTACATACTTCACCTTCGAATACAAGGAAGATCGCGAAATGGCTCGCCGTGGATATTTTACTGTCGACAAGGGTTCGGTAACAGTAAATGGTGTTTCGCTAACGGTATGCAACCCTACCAGCAACACCTTCACCGTGGCTATCATCCCTTACACTCGCGAAAACACCAACTTCTGCGATATCAAAGTTGGAACAATCGTTAACATCGAGTTCGACATCCTCGGCAAATACATTGCTCGTATGCAGCAATTATAATAAACTAAACATACCCCAAGCACCATAATCTTACTCAAATAAGGTTATGGTGCTTTATTTTATCAATAACACAACCATCTAAATTTATACAACTATGATTATAGAAGAGATTATCAAGTATAATGAGCAATTCGTAGCAAACAAAGGCTACGAGAAGTATCTAACAAGCAAATACCCAGACAAGAAACTTGCCATCCTTTCGTGCATGGACACTCGTCTGACAGAACTTCTGCCGGCAGCCTTGGGACTAAAGAATGGCGACGCCAAGCTTATCAAGAATGCAGGTGGCCTCGTTATCAGTCCTTTTGATTCAGCCATGCGTAGCCTCCTTGTCGCAATCTACGAACTTGGCGTAGAGGAAATCATGGTCGTTGCCCACTCCAACTGTGGTGCTTGCCACATGAACGGACAGGAGATGAAGAAGCTGATGCTAAAGCGTGGCATCCATCAGGATGTCATCGACACCATCGCACTATGTGGCATCGATCTCGATCATTGGCTCGAAGGATTCCACGACACAGAAGATTCTGTTAGAAACACCATCAACACCATACGCACTCATCCTCTCGTACCAAAGGATGTGAATCTTCATGGCTACATCATCGACTCACAAACTGGTAAATTGACAGAAGTAAAATAAAATCAATGCCTTCTTGGCATATTGATAATAAAAATGGATATTTCCCCATGATATTTCCATAGAGTCTACTCTTGGCTCCATAGAAATTTCATGGGGATTATAATTATCATATAGCTAACCTTTGAATTAAATTATATTTGATTGCAATCATATTGACATTTGATAGAAAGCAAAAATACGTTTGCTAGAAAGCATAGATACATTTGATAGAAAGTATAGATTGCTCGAAGCATAACTTCGGCAACGAACCAAGCCTATTAAAGCATTGAATGAAAGCAACTTACAACATCACCATACCTATAATCAACAAATTTATTTCTATTATTGTTTTTTCTTGCCACTATCAAGAAAATCCGTTACAAGCTCTACCAACATTCACCGTATACTTAACACATCGAAATACTGAGGAATAAGTCTTACAGACAGACTATTATCAGTATTACACATGAAATTATCGTTGAACCAAACTCATAATAATGCGAACCTTACCTAAAGATAAAGATAAGATTTGCGTTATTTTATTTTTATTATCAATTTTATTTTGTATCTTTGCGTCGGATTTCTTCATCTTGAATGGTGAAATATCCAAGACTTTGTGGGTAAAATTTATGCATTCGCTATTATTTCGCGTTTAGCCAAGAGCCTCGGAAACTCTATTTGGTATAAGATAGGCTGCATTCGGCAATCAGAAAGCAAACTTTCATTGCTCTCGTTTGCACTATCTTTGGAATAAAAAGCACGATAATAATATGTGACAGGTGGCTCGTATAGTTACCTCAGAAGTACAAAAAGCGATGCACACGCAATAGGCGTGGTGCATTCTTATGTACTTCCGGGGTTCCATTCCGAGGCCACCCCGTGCTAAACGCAATAAGGATGGCATCACGCTTTCTTTATGCCCTATTGCGTTTTGCGGATTGATAGTTGGGTGCAAAACAACTATCAATATTATGGCTAATAGTACATTAAACAATGCTCGTATGACTAAAAAAGACGAGTTCTATACCATGTTTTATGATATAGAAACCGAAATGGAAGCCTATCTTGATTACAATCCAGATGTGTTTCGTGGCAAGACGGTGCTTCTGCCTTGCGATGACCCAGAATGGAGTAACTTCACCAAATACTTTGCTCAAAACTTTGAAGAGCTGGGCTTGAAAAAGCTCATTTCAACAAGTTATGCTATTAATAGCAAAATAATTAAAGCAGGCATTCAAACTTCTTTTTTGGAAACAACATCGCCAAAGTTTGACAAGACAAAGACTAACATCAATGGTAAAATCTTTGTTTTAGAGAAAGATACTACTGGTGATGGCAAAATCAATCTTGATGACTTGGAGTGGGATTATCTTGAAGGTGATGGAGATTTCAGAAGCAAAGAGGTTAAGAAGCTAAGAGATGAAGCGGATATTATAGTAACGAATCCACCGTTCTCACTTTTTAGAGAGTTTCTTGCATGGATTGTTGAAGCAAATAAACAGTTTATCATTATTGGCAATATAAACTGCGTTACATATAAGGAAGTATTCCCTTTACTTAAGAACAATAAAGTTTGGATGGGATGCACTATTCATAGCGGAGACCGTGAATTTGGCGTTCCTGACGAATATCCATTGGAAGCGGCAGGATGCAGAATAGATGAAAAAGGTAAGAAATATATTCGTGTAAAAGGAGTTAGATGGTATACTAATATCGATCATGGCCGTCGCCACAATCCACTAACTTTGATGACAATGTCTGACAATATTAAATATAGTAAGCATAAGGAGATTCAAGGAAAAACATATCAACATTATGACAATTATGATGCCATCGAAATTCCTTATTCAGATGCTATACCTTGCGATTACGATGGGATGATGGGCGTGCCTATAACTTTTTTTGATAAATATTGTCCTGAACAATTTGAGATTATTGATATTGCAAAACGTGGGGCTGGTGACCCAAGTCTAAAATCGAGGGTATATACAAAATTTGATTACCCTAACTATAGCGATTTAAATGCAACTCCAACTATAATGGACGATAAAGGCGAGCTTCACAACACGTATCCACGATTATTAATCCGCAAAAAGCAATCATAATATGGAAACAGAGTTGAAAGTATATACAGTAAAAGAGCTATGTGAAGGATTTTCTTATAGTGAAACAGATGGTAAGGGATTGTATGGTTTGGCAGGTAAGCTGACCATTCAGCCGGAATACCAGCGTAACTATCTCTATAGTGAGAACAAAAGCGAAAAAGAAGTTGCGGTAATTGATTCCGTATTGAAGAAATATCCTTTAGGCTTACTCTATTTCAACAAACTTCCTGATGGACGTTTAGAGGTTCTTGATGGACAACAACGTATTACCAGTCTTGGCAGATACTTGATAGGTAAGTTCTCTGTCATGAAGAATGGTGATCCATATAAATTCAAGACTTTGAATGAGGACGAAAGACAACTCATTGAGAACACGAAGTTGCTTGTCTACATTTGCGAAGGCACGGAGACTGAAATAAAGGAGTGGTTTGAAATCATCAACATAGGCGGTATAGTCCTTAATGATCAGGAAAAACTGAATGCTATTTATTCTGGACCATTCGTTAGTGCTGCACGAAAGGAGTTTAGCAACAAAGAAGATGCCCGCATACAGAAATGGAGTTGTTATATCTCTGGCTCTGCCAACAGACAAGAGTATCTGCAAGAAGCCCTAAGATGGGTGAGTCATGGTAATATCAAGAATTATATGCAAGAGCATCGTCGTGATACTAACATTAATGAGCTTAAGCTATATTTCAACGATGTTATTTCATGGATAGAGCGAACCTTCGACAACGTCTATCCAAAGATGAAAGGATTGAATTGGGGCGAACTTTACGAAAAATACCATAATAATCCATACGACCATGTCGAGGTTTCTAAAAAGGTGAAAGAACTCTACAACGATCCATGTGTTAAAGATAATAAGAATGTCTTTGAATATGTGCTTGGTGGATGCAAGGATACTAAACTTCTGAATGTCCGTGTCTTCGATGAAAACACAAAAACCAGGGTTTATATTCGTCAGACTGACGAAGCCAAAGAGAAGCATGTCAGCAACTGTCCTCTATGTGCTATTGGGCATGATGCCAATAAAGAAAAAATATGGACGCAGAAAGAGATGGATGCAGACCATGTGCTAGCTTGGAGCAAGGGTGGAGCCACAGATGAAAGTAATTGCCAAATGCTTTGCAAAACCCATAACAGAGCGAAAGGTAATAGATAATAGAAGAAGGTTACCAAGATTTAGTTTATCAAGGTAACCTTCTTTTATATTTCATAAATCACTCATCTATAATGCGTAATCTATTGATTTTCAAAGCAATGATACACATTTTATCCAAAAGTCAAGGCTAAAACCAATCATTTTTATCCAAAAGTCAAGGCTATTTATGGCTAATTTCATCCAAAAGTCAAGGCTATTAGTGTTATTATTGCTCTTTTCGACAGCCCATTTAAATAGAAATAGCAACACATATTTTATTAACAATACAAAACATATTATCTCCTTTTTTGGGAAAGAATGTTAAATAGAGATCCTTTCAATAAACCATCTTTTATTTTATTCATCACACCTTTGTTTTTCGGATAAGAAAACTGCATGCCAAGGGATTGGCGACAAATATACAAATACAACAGGTGACAATTTTAAAATCAAGTATTATATAAACAATGAACACAAAGAAGCTATTTATGATGGCATTGCTTGCAGCATCACTACCGCTACATGGATGGGCTAAGCAATGGACATTGAAGGATTGCATCGATTATGCAATTCAGAACAACATCAGTTTGCAGAAAACAAGGCTGCAGATGTTGAGCACGAAAGAGGATGTGAAACAGGCACAGGCAGAATTGTTGCCTTCGCTTAGTTTCTCAACTTCGCAGAATGTAAACTACAATCCATGGCCTGAAACAAACCGCGCCACAGTAACCAATGGTTATGTGGAGACGAGTGTGGACAAGGTTTATTATAATGGTTCGTATGGACTGAACCTTAATTGGACGGTATGGAATGGCAACCGCAATCGCAACCAGCTGAAGCTCGACAAGATTACAACAGAACAAGCAGAATTGGACAGCGCAACTACTGCTAACAGCATTCAAGAGCAGATTGCTCAGCTGTATGTACAGATACTTTATTCTGCCGACGCTGTTGACGTGTGCAAGCAGAGCTTGGAGACAAGTAGTGTGAACGAGGCTCGTGGCAAGGAGTTTGTAAATGTAGGCAAGATGTCGAAAGCCGACCTTGCACAGCTCACAGCACAAAGAGCTAAGGACGAATATTCGCTCGTAGAGGCTGAAAGCAATTTGAAGAATTATAAGCGACAGATGAAGCAGTTGTTGCAGATAACGAGCGAAGAGGAGTTTGATGTTGCTATGCCAACTTCTACCGACGAGATGGCAATGGAGACCATCCCTACCCTAACTTCCGTTTATACTGCAGCCTTGGATTCTCGCCCTGAGATAAAGAATGCGCAGTTGGGTATCGATGGTAGCAAACTGAGCATAAAAATGGCTAAGGCACAGCGCATGCCAACAATAGGTTTAAATGCAAGTGCTATGACAAACACTACATCTATGAGTTCGAAAGAATGGGGCACTCAGCTAAAGAATAATTTTAGTACTGGTGCTGGTGTAACTCTCAGCATTCCTATCTTCGACAATCGCCAAAGCAAGACTGCTATAAGAAAAGCGAAGATTCAGCAACAGCAATATCAGCTCGACTTGCAAGATAAGCAGACTACTCTGTATTCTACAATAGAGAATTATTGGCTACAGGCAACAACTAATCAAAGCAAATATCGTGCAGCGAAGGCTAATACCACAAGCGCACAAGAGAGCTACGACTTGCTGAGCGAGCAGTTCCGCCTTGGACTAAAGAATACTGTTGAGCTGATGACTGGTAAGACTAATCTGCTGACAGCGCAGCAAAACGAACTACAAAGCAAATACCTCACCATATTAAATATGAATATGCTCGACTTTTATAAAGGTAAAAAGGTAAAAGAGTAAAAGAGTAAAAAAGTAAAAGAGTAAAAGAGTATAAAAATCAAAGCTAAATATGAAGAAAATAAGCAAAATTTGGATAGCTGCAGGCATAGTTGCAGTCGTGGCTATCGCAGCCTGGCTGATGTCGGGTGGTAAGAAGAAGGAGGATGTGCAATTCGTCACAGAAAAGGTGGCTAAGTCGACCATCCAGAATAGCATCACCGCCACAGGTACCATAGAGGCTGTGACTTCGGTTACGGTAGGTACACAGGTGTCGGGTATAGTAAACAAACTGTATGTTGACTACAACTCGGAAGTCAAGAAGGGACAGGTGATAGCAGAACTCGACAAGACAAACTTGATTAGTACCCTAAACGCAGCAAAGGCAAACTTGCAGAGCGCTAAGGCTAATCAGCAGAGTGCACAGGCTAATTTGAACTATCAGCTTGCAAACTATAATCGATACAAGACTCTTTACCAGAAGGGATTGGTTAGCGCCAACGATTATGAGTCTGCCCACCTTTCGTATCAGCAGGCTAAAGAGCAGGCTAACGCAAATCTGCAGAGTGTGAAGTCGGTACAGGAAGAGGTACAGCGTGCGCAGACCAACCTTGGCTATGCTACCATCACATCACCTATCGATGGCGTGGTAATTTCGAAGAGCGTAGAGGAAGGACAGACTGTGGCAGCAAGCTTCAGTACTCCAGAACTCTTTACCATAGCCAAAGACTTGACCAACATGCAGGTTGTGGCAGATGTCGATGAGGCTGATATAGGCGACGTAGCTGTTGGCGAGCGCGTGACTTTCACTGTAGATGCTTATCCTAATGATACTTTCGAGGGTACAGTAAAGCAGGTTCGTTTGCAAGCTACTACTACCAACAACGTTGTGACATACGAGGTTGTGATTAGTGCACCAAACGCAGATTTGAAGCTTAAGCCTGGTCTTACTGCCAACGTAACTATTTATACAGCCGAGCGCCAGGGTGTGACTTGCACTACAGCTAAAGCTCTACGCTTTACTCCAACTAAAGAGACTGTTGGAAACAAAAAAATCGTTGATTGCAATGGTAAGAATAAGGTGTGGACTCTCGAGGGCAACACATTGAAGGCTCATGCGGTGAAGATTGGCATGACCGACGGTATTCATACAGAAATTATCAGCGGTATTGGCGAAGGTACAGAGATTATCACCGAACTAAAAGTGATAACAGCCGACGACGAAGCCGAAACAACAGCATCTGGCGAAAAGAGTCCTTTTGCTCCAGGTCCTCCGGGAAAGAAGAAAAAGTAAAAAAGTAAAAGGGTAAAAAAGTAAAAGAGTAAAAGAGTAAAAGAGTAAATTATCATGGAAACGAATGATAACAGAAAGGTGGTGATAGAGCTTCAGGATGTGAAGCGCGACTTCATGGTTGGCGACGAGACGGTTCATGCTTTGCGTGGCGTATCGTTTAAGATTTATGAAGGCGAATTTGTCACCATCATGGGTAAGTCGGGTTCAGGAAAGTCTACCCTACTCAACCAGCTTGGCTGCTTGGATACTCCATCAAGTGGCGAATATCTTCTTGATGGAATCAGCGTGCGCACCATGTCGAAGTCGCAACGTGCAATACTTCGTAATCGCAAGATTGGTTTTATATTCCAGAACTATAATCTTCTGCCTAAGACTACGAGTGTGGAGAATGTTGAACTTCCGCTGATGTATAATGCAGAGGTTACTGCCGAGGAGAGACAGAAGCGTGCAATAGCAGCATTGACGGCAGTTGGTTTGGGTGAGCGCTTGTATCACAAATCAAACCAGATGTCGGGTGGTCAGATGCAGCGTGTAGCCATTGCTCGTGCATTAGTAAACAATCCTGCCGTGATTCTTGCAGACGAGGCAACAGGTAACCTCGACACTCGTACCAGCTTCGAGATATTGGTATTGTTTCAAAAGCTTTATGCCGAAGGACGCACCATCATCTTTGTAACCCACAACCCCGATATTGCTAACTATAGCAGCAGAAATATCGAGCTTAGGGATGGCAGAGTGATTAGCGACAAGGTTAACGACCATGTGCTCTCTGCGGCTGAAGGATTGGCAGCGCTGCCTGCGAATACGGATGAGTAGGAATTTTAGTGAAGAACGAAGAGTGAAGAGTGAAGAATTAAATACTCTTATCAAAGCATTCTATTATTTATAGATTATGAACTACAGCAATCTTTTCAAAATAGCCCTACGAGCAATAGGTGCCAACAAGATGCGCTCGTTTCTTACCGCATTGGGAATCATCATCGGTGTGGCTTCGGTCATCACGATGCTTGCCATCGGTCAGGGTTCGAAGCGAAGCATTCAAGCTAATATTGCCGAAATGGGCTCAAATATGATTATGATTCAGCCTGGTGCCGATATGCGTGGCGGAGTTAGACAGGACGCTTCAGCTATGGAGACTCTGAAAATGACCGATTACGAAGGCATCAAGAATGAATGTAATTATATCAAGGCTATTAGTCCGCTGGTGAGTAAAAGCGGACAATGGATTTATGGCAACAATAACACTCCATCATCGCTCTATGGCATCAATCAAGACTATCTGGAGATACGACAGTTGAGCGTTGACGAAGGCGAAATGTTTACTGATGCCGACATCAAGTCGAGTGCCAAGGTGTGTATCTTAGGACAAACTGTTGTCGACAATCTTTTCCCTGATGGCTCCGATCCTGTGGGCAAGGTGGTGAGATTTAATTCCATTCCTTTCCGCGTGATTGGTGTGCTGAAGAAGAAAGGTTACAATTCTATGGGTATGGACCAAGACGACCTTGTGCTTGCGCCTTACACCACGGTGATGAAGCGTATCTTGGCACAGACCTATCTTAGTGGCATACAATGTTCTGCTATCACCGAAGGTGTAACCGACAAGGCTACAGAACAGATAACAGAAATATTGCGTCGCAACCATAAGCTGAAGGATGCTACTGATACTACAGAGGCAGATGATGACGACTTCAACATCCGTTCGCAAGAGGAGTTGGCAAGTATGATGAATTCTACTACCGACATGCTAACCATCCTGCTGGGATGTGTGGCTGGAATATCACTCATCGTGGGTGGTATCGGCATCATGAACATCATGTATGTTTCTGTGACAGAGCGCACACGAGAAATTGGTTTACGTATGAGTGTTGGAGCTCGAGGCATCGACATTCTAAACCAATTTCTTATAGAGGCGATATTGTTGAGCGTAACTGGTGGACTGATAGGAGTGTTGCTTGGCGTTGGTGCCAGCTATGCCGTAAACCTGATAGCCCATTGGCCTATCTATATCCAACCATGGAGCATCATCATGAGTTTCGCTGTCTGTACATTTACTGGAGTTTTCTTCGGATGGTATCCTGCCAAGAAGGCTGCACAGCTCGACCCTATCGAGGCTATAAGATACGAATAGCCCGACTCGTAAACTATAGAAGTAATATTTAAACTATAGTATAAACGAAAAAAAGTGGAAAGTCCTCTACATCAGAGAGCTTTCCACTTATTTCGTTTATATGATTAAGGTTGTTTGCCAATATATGCCAAGATACCTCCATCTACGTAAAGGATGTGACCATTTACGAAGTTTGAAGCATCGCTTGCAAGGAATACAACCGGACCCATAAGGTCTTCTGGCTCACCCCAACGTGCAGCAGGAGTCTTAGCAAGAATGAAACTATCGAAAGGATGACGTGAACCATCAGGCTGACGCTCACGCAAAGGAGCTGTCTGAGGAGTGGCAATATAGCCTGGACCAATACCATTGCATTGGATATTGTACTCACCAAACTCTGCACATATGTTGCGTGTAAGCATCTTCAAACCTCCCTTAGCTGCAGCATAAGCAGAAACCGTCTCACGACCAAGTTCCGACATCATAGAGCAGATGTTGATAATCTTACCGTGTCCCTTCTCTTTCATGCCTGGGATAACAGCCTTAGAAACGATGAAAGGAGCATTGAGGTCTATATCAACAACCTTTCGGAAGTCTTCAACCGACATCTCGGTCATAGGAATACGCTTGATGATACCAGCGTTGTTGACAAGGATGTCGATAACACCAAGTTCCTTGTTGATGTCTGCAACCATTGCATTTACCTGCTCTTCATTAGTAACATCGCAGATGTAGCCATGTGCCTCAATACCCTTTGCCTTATAGTCGGCAAGAGCCTGATCCATGTGGTGCTGAGAACGGCAGTTGAACGCAATCTTTGCACCTGCTTTGTACAGAGCTTCAGCCATGGCAAAACCAATGCCATAAGCAGCTCCTGTAACGAGGGCTACCTTGCCCTCGAGTGAAAACATTTTGTCCATAGATTAATATTAAATTAACAAGTAGAGCAAGTTAACGAGTAGAGAAGCTTATATATTAGAGCTACCACCCCGCCACTTGTTTGCTTTGAGTTACTCTATGCAAAAATAAGGAATAATTCATAGATAACCAAGTTTTCAGAATATATTTCACTTTATGCTGCAAAATATCTCATTTTAATTATACTATATCTTGGTAAAATAGAGATAAGAATAATAGAGATGAGAATAATAGAGATGAGAATAATAGAGATGAAGTATTAAACGCAAAAAAGGCAATTCCAATAAAGAAATTGCCTTTCTTATTGAGGTGCCTGGCAGAGTCGAACTGCCTTGAGCGGTTTTGCAGACCGATACCTAACCGTTCGGACAAGGCACCCTGTTGTTAAATGCGGTGCAAAGGTAGTATAATTATTTTATTCTACCAAATTTTCTGCATTCTTTTTTTCATTTATTCGTTGCAAAAGCTCTTTTCTGCTCTTGCATCGCCCTTTCTTATCCTTTAGCGGACAGCCTTGGCAACCGCTACACAGACTATCTGTGTGGGTTGCCGCATAATAGATTTTCCATATAGCGTATGCCAAGGCTGCAGCCAAAATGATGAATACTATAATGTATTGTAGCATATTTATTCAATTGTAACCTTTAATGGCGACTCGAGAGCATTCATAAAACTATTTATGCGTAGCTGCCATTCTTCTTGGTTTCTCACATCGTAACAACTCCATGCACTACCGAAGTAGTATGTATAGCGCTGGTTGTTTTTCAGATTCTTCACCACTCCTACAGCATGACCTGCAATAGCGCCATCGGGCTTGTCGTAGAAGAGTTTCTTGCACTTTGCTCCTTCAGGGAACAAGGCTCCTACATAAATCTGGAAACCATATTTGTCGGGAGCCTCTGTAGGGTCGGCATACTGCACATAGTTTTTACCTATTACCACACTCTCGGTATCGGCAGTATGGACAACAACTCCTGAAGCAAAGTCGCAAGGCTGAGTAAGACCAGTATACCAAACTACCATCTTATTGAAGTTGGAACCCTTATCAAGGCTGATGATGCGATGCTCAACCACACCTTCGTCGTTCTTAATCTTAGTAGGATTATAGGTAAGCGCAACTGTGAAGCGAAGCGGACCATTGTCCAAAATCTTATAAGTCTTGTAGCAATAAGGGAAGATAAGCTTGTCGCCATCCATAAGCGCAGGAGCACCACAACCAAGCGAAGGACCTACGCCATAGCAGTCGAGACCGCGACCATGGTCGAGATGAAACGAAGTGTGGAGGTGTGTATAGTCGTCTTTGCGACCATTGCCAAGTTCATATCCACGCACGTTGCCATCATAGTCGATATAATAGCGGTCGCGCATATCGAGTTCAGGACTATTCTTTGTCCAAACATCGGTACCAAACGAGCGTTCACCACTCTTCTGCAAAGGAGGACCATATACACGGTATGCACCACGGTCGTTTTCCCATCCTATATCATCTTTGCGAGTAGGAAATCTGTTTCCATCTACCCAACGGCGCATAGGCTCAGGTGTACCCTTCACGATAGTATATGTGGTGGTGCCACAAGGTCTAACGGCTGCATCTATAAGGAGTTTGCCATCGTGAGTAATCTGGTAGTCCACCTGCTGGCGCATACCATTCTTCACCACAAAAGTCTCATTGTCGGAAATGCCGAGCTTTGCACGCACGTCTTTCACGTCAATCTCAACAAGCTCCTGACGCTGGAATCGTTCGTCGTTAACAATCTTCACCTTCACGTCGGCAGCCTTAGCCAAAGTTGTCATAAGCATGACGAGTGAGGCAAGACAAGTTAGTTTCTTGAAGTTCATAGTTGTTTATTGTTGATTTATAAGTTACATATTAGATGCACATAGATTATTCAGATGCACACAGCTTATTTCAAATGGTCGTTGAACCATTCTGTAATCTGGCGCAACAGATGGCGACGAGTGTTGCCACCAAAGATGCTATGGTTGCGATTGGTATAGATATTCTCCTTGAAGTCCTTATCTGCCTGTACCAAAGCTTCTGAATATTCAAATGTGTTTTGTGGATGCACATTATCATCAGCCAAACCATGACAAATCAACAGAGCACCATTAAGTTTGTCGGCACGCGATATAGGATTGTCGTCGTAGCCCGCAGCATTCTCTTTTGGAGTACGCATATAGCGCTCTGTATAAACGGTATCATAGAATCGGAATGAGGTTGGAGGCGCTACAGCCACACCTGCTTTGAATACAGGGCGACCTTCGCTCATACTCATCAGGGTGCAGAATCCGCCATAGCTCCATCCCCAGATGCCGATATTGTTTTTGTCTACGTATGGCAACGAGCCAAGATACAAAGCGGTCTCCACTTGGTCGCGAGCCTCGAGCTTACCAAGATTCAAATATGTAGACTTCTCGAAGTCAGAACCACGTCCGCCTGTTCCACGTCCGTCTACACAAACCACGATATATCCCTGCTGAGCAAGATACATGTCGTAGGCACCACCCTGCCCCATAGAACCTGCATTCCAAGAGTTCATAACCTGTTGGTTGCCTGGTCCGCTATACTGGAACATGATGACAGGATATTTGCGTGAGCTATCGAAGTTGGCAGGCTTAACCATCCATCCGTCGAGCTTCACGCCCTCAGAGGTAGTAAACGAGAATGTCTCTTTCTGAGTCCAACCATATTCTGCTATCTTAGCCTTGAGTTCCTTGTTGTCGAGGTTGGTAGAGAGCACACGTCCTTGGTTGTCGCGAGTGGTATAGACATAAGGAGTATTATAGTCGCTCCAAGTGTTGATAAAATAACGATAGTCGCCCGAGAAGATAGCGTAGTTGCATCCCTCTTTATCCGAAAGTCGCTCTATCTTGCCATTCTTATGTGCAACATAAATCTGACGGTCGTGAGGATTGATAGCGGCTGCCTGATAATAGATGTCGCCGGTCTTCTCGTCGTAGCCATAGATATCGGTAATATCAAATTTTCCACCCACATGGCGAAGCTGAGTGCCATTCATATTATATAGGTATATACCTGTATAGCCATCGCGGTCGCTTGGCATGAGGATATAGTCGTTGCCGATAGTTACCGAGCCGATGGTACCTTCTTTCACATATTTGTTAACCTTGTCTTGAACGAGCAACTGACTAACAGTAGAGCGAGGGTTAACGGCATATAGGTTGAGCTCATCCTGATGACGATTTGTGGTATAGACAATCATGCGAGCAGGATTGCTGGTGCTCTTAAGGCGTGGGATATATCCGTCGGCATCTACAGGTACCTGAAGCTGCTGAGTTTTCTTAGCCTTGATATCAAAGCTCCATACCGAAACCTTGGCATTATCTTCGCCTGCCTTTGGATATTTGTAGCTATATTCGCCAGGGTAGGTTTCATATTCCTTACGTTCAGGTTTCATACCCTTGAAGAGCTGAAGAGAATATGTCTTGACAGCGCTCTCATCGTACTTCACCCAACAAAGCATGGTGCCATCGGCATTGAATTCGAGGGCAGAATTAAATGAGAATTCCTCTTCGTAAACCCAGTCTGGCAAACCATTTATAATATGATTGAATTTGCCATCCTTAGTAACTTGGCTCTCGCTGTTGTCGTAGAGAAGTTTTACGAGGAAGATGTTGTTGTCGCGAACGAATGCCACCTGCAATCCGTCTGGCGACCATACAGGCACTTGCTGTTTGCCACCCTCAGAGAGTTTGTCGAGTCGGCGATTTTGCATATCATAGATGTAATAAACAGCTTTGAACGAACGACGATATACTGATTCTGTCTGAGTCTGGATGAGCATACGTTTGCCATCAGGCGACATGATGTAACCATCAAAGCTCTTAATGCTCTCGCCTATGGTATTGTTTACATCAAACAACACACCGGTCTGCTTACCTGTCTTAAATGAATACTTCACAATCTGCTTGCCGTCGGCAGAAATCTGGGCATACTGGTCTGTACCCTTCAGAGGGTCGATGCCGCTAATACGCTTTGCTGCAAAAGTGCCGTTGGTGACAGACTGGATATCTATCTTCTCGGCAGCATTAATGGTAGTAGAAGCCATTAGAAAAAATGCACAAAAAATGAATAGCTTTTTCATATTTGATTTTAATTACTTATTTTCGAAAATAATAATGCAAAGATAATTATTTTTTCTTAACTTTGCAATACTATTAATAACAATATCAAAGTTTTAAAATAAATTGGCAGAACCATACAATGATTTCGGAAGCTGGATAAGAAAGCAGTTTCCATATAGAGTTCAGAAGATTTCTATCGACGCGGGATTCTCGTGTCCGAATAGAGACGGACGGATATCGTCGGGCGGATGTACATTCTGCGACAACCGTACCTTCAACCCTTCGTATTGCAACAAAACGAAGAGCATCAGCGAACAACTTGCCGAGGGCAAAGCTTTCTTCGCAAGGAAATATCCTGAGATGAAATATCTTGCTTATTTCCAAGCATATACCAACACCTACGACTCTTTAGACAGGCTAAAGGCTATGTATGAGGAGGCGTTGGCTGTAGACAACGTGGTTGGAATAGTGATAGGCACTCGTCCCGATTGTGTGAGCGATGAACTATTAGACTATCTGGCAGAGTTGGCGAAGCAAACTTTCGTGATGGTGGAATATGGCATAGAGTCGGCTAACGACGAGACATTAAAGCGAATTAATCGTGGTCACGACTTTGCCTGCAGTCGCGATGCTATAGAGCGCACGCATTGTCGTGGCATTCTTACTGGCGGGCACATAATCCTGGGACTACCAGGCGAAGATGCCAACGAGAGTCTGCGCCAAGCTCCTATCATTTCGTCATTACCGCTCGACGTGCTAAAAATTCATCAGATGCAGATTATTCGTGGCACAGCTTTGGCTCGAGAATACGAGAAACATCCATTCCATGTGTATAGCGTTGACGAATATCTTGACTTGGTAGTAAAATTCATATCTTTGCTCCGCCCCGACTTGGTACTTGAGCGCTTCGTTAGCCAATCGCCTAAGGAATTGCTCATAGCTCCTAAATGGGGACTCAAGAATCATGAGTTTACCGATTTGTTGAGAAAGAAAATGAATGAAAAGAATAAGCTTTTGGCTAAAGAATAACATTGCATAAAAAAAACGCCGTAGTGCCCTAAAAAATGAAGTAGGCTTCGTTGGGCAACGAAGCCTACTTCATCGGGCAACGAAGCCTGCTTCATTGGCACTTGAAGCAGGCTTCATTTTTTAGCGTAGTGTGGTTTAACGATTTTAGTTGACCACTTTAAGCTTTATTTATAATACGAGTTGACTCAGTTATTACTTATTTATA
>CAKQMS010000039.1 GCA_934254985.1 uncultured Prevotella sp.
CCATCTACACTATATAATAATGTAGAAGTTTGCTCTTGTACTACTTCTCTGTCTATGTAAACCTTTCAAAGATCTCTTTCTTTTTGCTATCTCTTAAACAACCACCGTAGCGGTGTTCTCGAAAGCGGATGCAAAAGTACTGCGAATATTCCATTCCACCAAATCTTTCTGAGAGTTTTTTGCGAAAAATATGCATTTTATGGTTTATCTTTGATTCAAATCAATCAAATGGTAAACAAAAGAGAAATTAAGAGGGGTTATTCGATTAAATAGAAGAAAAGTAGGAGGAAGAATGGTATTAGAAGAGATTTAGAAAAAGGTATAGATGCTTATAAAAGGATTATAGGTACTTATAATGGCAATAAGGACATATATACATTATTACATTATAAACAAAAGCGTTTTTCTTGTTTTATCACTGTTTGAATTTTGCTATACATAAAAGTGGCAACTATAAAAAACAAAGGAATAAACACAAAATAGATTAAAAAACTGGCATGCTGTTTGTAGATAGAACATAAAAGGAGTATATTTGCAAAATATATAACAACAAGAATAGATTATATTCAAGGATAGATAATAATCAATAATAGATAACAATAAAAAAAAATAAGAAAATGGAAGTACAAGAACTTGAGAAAATCATTCGTCAGCAAGAAATGACGAATGCAAGCACCTTAAAGGTGTTGATGCGCAAAGTATATCTTTGGATGACATTGGCGTTGATGATTACAGGTATTACCGCTGCCGGAGTTGCTAACTCTCCTAACATATTGGCATTGATATACAGTAGCCAAGTAGTTATGTGGGGAATAATCATAGCAGAGTTTGGCTTGGTAATATATATCAGCGCTCGCCTGGAGAAACTGTCGTTGAGTACAGCAACAACATTATTCGCATTATATTCTATACTGAATGGTGTTATGCTATCATCGATATTCCTACTATACAGTACGGCTATAATATCTAAGGTATTCTTTATTACTGCAGGAACATTCGGTGTAACAGCGCTATATGGCTATGCGACAAAGAAAGACCTCTCATCATTGGGCAACATATTGTTCATGGCGTTGATTGGTCTGGTAATCGCAACAGTAGTGAACGTCTTCATGAAGAGCGCAATGTTTGATTTGATATTGAGCTACATCGGTGTGATAATCTTCGTTGGTCTTACCGCTTGGGACAGCCAAAAGATTAAGCACATGATGATGGCACAACAGGATGCTGACGAGAGTGCTCAGAAGTTGGCTTTGATTGGAGCTTTATCGTTGTATCTCGATTTCATCAACCTCTTCCTATATCTTCTCAGAATATTCGGAAGAAGCAACGACTAATAAACAGAAATAGTATAAAGGGCAGGCTATCTAAAAGGCTTGCCCTTTTTGAGTGAAGAACGAAGAGGTAAGAGTGAAGAATTAAATGGAAGATATACTAAAAGAAAAGGAGCTAAAGAAGTTACGCAATAGCTTATGGAAGCGATTTCGCAAAGCCACAACAGACTACAAGCTATTGGAAGATGGCGATAAGATAATGGTGGGACTCTCTGGAGGCAAAGATTCATTGTTGCTGTTGGAGCTATTGGGACAACAGGCAAGGATTTTTAAGCCTGCGATAAAGATTGAGGCGTGTCATATAAGGATGGAAAATGTGAAGTATGAAACAGACACCAACTATCTTCAACGCTTTTGCGACGAATGGCAGGTACCACTTCACATAATAACAACCAAATTCGACGATAGCATCGAGACCAACAAACCGAAATGCTTTTTATGCTCGTGGTATAGACGAAAAGCTTTATTCAAGATAGCTCAAGAGCATAATTGCAACAAGATAGCCCTTGGTCATCATCAAGACGACATCATCGACACCTGTATGATGAACCTTTTTTATCAAGGTCGTTTCGAGACCACACCCCCACTCTACAAGATGGACAAAATGGCATTATCGTTGATTCGTCCGCTCTGTTTGATGCGAGAAGACGACATTAGAGCCTATGCCGAAATGGCAGAATACGAAAAACAAGTGAAGCTTTGCCCATACGAATCGAGTTCGCAACGCCACACCATGAACAACATTTTCAAGGAGATAGAGGCTATAAACCCTGAAGCGAGATATTCGATATGGAAAGCAATGATGGAAAAATAGAATAACCAGCCAAGTTAAAGAACTGGCTGGTTATTTTATTATCGTAATCTTACTAAAAACTTGAGGTTAGAAACGCCTCTAAAATATATTACTTGAACATACTCTTAACCTTTGCCACTACAGGCGACCAATCGAAGTTGCGCTTCAAGCCTGTGATGGTTTCGATAACCATAATAAAGACAGAGACAAAACAGAAGATAACAACTCCCGCAACCATTAATCCAAACTTTAGAGCTAAGATACCAAAATTAGCAACATTCGTTTCAGACCTTGTTTCTGTACTTCCATTAGAATAAGTATACTTCACGATATCATCAGGCAACAGATTCATCAGCAATCCTGAGCCAAAGAAGAATGAGGCAACAGAAAAACCAACCTTACGCACCCATCTCATAAAACCTTGTTGGCGACGATGACGATAAATCATATATCCATAAGAATAGCCTGAAATGATATAAAGAGGTATCAAGATGATAAGGAATACCATGTAAGAATAAAACTTGGTAGCAGATTTCTGGTCATATTCCAAATAACCTTTTTGCTCGTTTAGAGCCATTTTATGAAGATCGTCAAACTTCAACTTTGCAAAAGCATCAAACTCGTCACGATACTTCTTGGCATCTTGCTTACATCTCTCTATATTTTTGAGATACTGGTTCTTTCTTTCTTGAGTAGAAGCAGTATCAGCCTTTTGCTTATACTCTTTAGCGTAATCAAGAGTGCTCTCAACGTTTTTCTTCAAGCTAATTAATTTTGCGAGCTTATAAGCATTTGCAGAAGAGAATTGATCGTGGTAATCTCTATCTTGTACAGAGAGTTTAGCATAAGTAATTGTGGTATCTTGTTTTTGCCAATTCTCAATCTTCGACAGAGTCTTCATTTGCCTATCTGCACGATCTTGGGTGTCTGAACCAAAATACCACATTATGCAAGCAGATAATATGGCACCAAAGATTACCGACCACTTCCAAGTACGATGTTTAGCTCTCGAATAGCTAATAACATCACGCAATTCATTTACACGCGTACGATAATTTGACTCTGTTGGGTCATCAGCTTTTTGTTCAGCCTGGTTAATCAAATCTTCCATAGTATCGATTTCATCTTCCGATACTGGATATACGTTTTCCCAATCAGTTTCGCCAGCAGCAGCATCAGTAGCGCTGACATGCGAAGATACAAATAAAGCCTGGTCTAAGCAATCCCAAGCATCGAGGTTAGTTTGTGGATTCATAATTGTGATATTTGAGTTATAATCATTTCTTGCCACAAAGAAACAACAAATAGTCTGAATGAACTGTTCATTACGTAAAAATAAACGTTCAAATCGTAAAAAACTCAACCTTTACCAACTATTATTCTCCAATTTCCAAACTAAACTCACCCATTTGTCGGAACCTTCTTCTGAGTGCGATACTCGGCAGGAGTGCAATTATGATATGACATAAACACGCGACGGAACGTAGACATTGAGTTAAAACCAGATTCTTCGGCTATCATAGCCACAGGATGCGTAGTTGAAATGAGCAACTCTTCTGCATGTTTGATACGCATATTGTTGACAAAGTCGTAGAATGTAAGACCGTTAGCTTGATTAAAATATCGACTAAGATAAGTACGGTTGGAGCCTACTTTGCGAGCTACATCCGATAGTTTGAGTCGTGGATTCAGATATAACTGCTCTTTTTCAAACAGATTCTTCACCATATCTCCTAACTCTGGTTGCAGTTGATAGTTTTTATCATCGTCATCAACTTCATCAAGTCCTGACAGCTCAGAATTGCCCAATTCATCGATAACTGATTCATGTTTGTAGCCGAAATAGCAAACTATCATCCACAACACCAAAGCCTCTATACTATATAAATCGTCGGCAAGTTCGCTATTATAGACACTTGCTATAGTCCATATCAAGAGTATTATCCAAAACGATACAAGGATACCTCGCAACCAGTTGAGGTTGATATTTTCCTCATAAGAGAACCGCTCTTTTAGTTGACGATTATACTGCGAGATAAAGAAGAAGGTAAGAACCAAAGTGCCCGTACCATATATCGCTCCCCAAACTACCAGCGCAATATACCACAGTTGCTGTTCTGTAAAAAAGAACAACAAAGGCAACGTGACGAAAGGTAGCTCATGAACCATGAGTTTTTGAAACGAGAACCATCCCGGGTTACACAATTCCATCAATACAAATACATATAGCGGTATGATTATCATATCGATAGCTGTCATAAGATGCCAATAATCATCAGGTTGGGCACAGAATGTATAGAATCCTAAATCTTTGAATAGTTCTATACATTGTATTATCATCAGCCACATGATGAGCTTTGACAACGTTTCGTTGCCCTTACGTCCAAACATCCATGCCATCATGGAGTAGAACATAACGCTCATACCATAAAGGAAATAAGAGAAAGATGCCATAACACAGACTTTGTTTTATTCTTTCACGATCAATTTGCCACCATTTATGATGTCGCCATGCGACAACTGGCAGTTATCAAGCTGCTTACCATTAAGTATCAACCGTACAAAGTTACTATTATTTATGGACTTTTGACGAATTATTTCAAATTGTTTTTTATTTTCTAAGTTGAAAGTTACTCTATCTAAGCTCGGAGCCCCTATAATATAATAAGGTGTAGATGGGCATACAGGATAGAATCCCATAGCTGCAAACATATACCATGCCGACATCTGTCCTGCATCATCGTTGCCCGACAATCCTCCAGGGGTATCATTATATTCCGTTTTTAGGATGTTGTCTACCACACGCTTCGTCTTTTCAGGCTTACCGATATAGCTATACAAGAAAGGAATCTGATGGCAAGGTTCGTTGCCATGCCAATATAGCAGACGAGCAGCAGACGAGGAATCATTTAGTGCAAACATCATGTCGAGTCGACGTTCAAACTCAGCCTTACCTCCCATACGCTCCACGAGTGCATCTACATCATGAGGCACATACCATGAATAATGACAGATGGAGCCTTCGGTGATAAACGATTGACGGCTCACCAGGTCTTTACATCCGAGCCATTTACCATTAGCATATCGCCCGTCAGCCCACCCGGTCTTAGGGTTAATAACATTTTTCCAGTTATGGCTACGAGCCATAAGTTTATTATAGTCATCATCATGTCCGAGCATCTTTGCCATCTGAGCCACGGCAAAGTCGTCGAAAGCATATTCGAGTGTGCGTGATGTTTGTTCGCAAGTGTGGAAAGCCTCCTTCACACTATCTTCCAATGGTATATACGCATACTTAAGATAAGACTCCAAGGCGCGGCGTCCCATACCATTTTTATATTCAGCAAACGACTTCGGGGTCTCGAAAGCATTCTTGAGCATAGCCTCATAAGCCTTGTCGGCATCGAAATTGCGAACACCCTTGGCATAAGCATCGGCAAGCGCCACACTACAATGGTCGCCTATCATAGCTGCAGTATAGCTATTCCAGCAAGGGAATATTGGTAGCCAACCTCCCTCTTGGTACATATCTACAAGCGACTGCATCATTCTGCCCGACAAGGTAGGAGCCACAATATTATATAATGGCAACTGAGCACGATAGATATCCCACATCGAAAAATCGCCATATTTTTTTAGTGAAGAGTGAAGAGATAAGAGTGAAGAATCAATGTGCTTTGTGATGCCGGTAGAGAATTCAGGATAGTCGCCATTGCAATCACTCATTTCTCTTGGCAAGAACGAGGCACGATACATAGCGCCGTAGAATTGGTTTACCTTGGCAGTATCTGAGTCGACAACATCAATGGTATGCAAACGCTTTAGCCATTCATCTTGGCAACGCTGCATCATATCATAGAAACCCATTTGCAGAGAGTCTGTTTCTACAATAAGATTATTCAAAGCATTCGCCTTGTTGGTGAAAGAACTTGCAGTAGCAAACTCCATAGGAACATCCGTTTTACCACGGAAAGTCAACCAAGCAATGCCATCTTTAACGCCATAATCCACCAATTCATCGTTATATTTCAACACCAGATGTCCGCTAAAGCCTGCACTCTCGCCCCATCCTTGATAGATGCGATGCACAGGATTGTATCCATAAACGATATGATTTATTGTATCTACCTCTATGCCACCCTGCTTTTCGTCGCTATTGGGATTTATCACGATATGCACCAATTCATCGGCAGTAGGTGTAACCCTAAGTATGGCTGTATGGCTCAATGCCGTTAGTTCAGTCTTTAGGTTTTCATCGCGTAACAGTACGGAATAATAATGAGGATGCGACACCTCGTCGGCATGCGAGAATTTAGTTGCACGCTCCTCGGGCTGCAGTCTTAGTTTACCACCAATAGTAGCAATGGTAAACGAACCATAATCCTGAGTACATCCACCAACTATCCAATGACTATTGCGGAAGCCCTGCAACATGGAGTCTTTATAATAATAAGGTGCAATGCACTTTTTCTCTGTATCCTGTGTCTGAGGAGTCCAAAAGTTTTGTCCATTAGGCACAAGTACTGCCAGCAATGTTTGTCCATGCTCTTCGCTACCCTTGCCAAACAAGCCTGCAGTATGAGTATTTGCTTGGGCAGTACCAACCATAGTGTTCAGCGCATTGAGCTGACGAATATGTTCAAGCTTATGAATGCGATTAGCCACATATTCCTTCATCAAATTCCAACTATAGCAAACAACGTCATTACCATCGATATCGGTCGAAGGCAATGGAAGCATCATAGGTTTTCCATTGAGGAAGAACTTTACTAATACAGAATCTTTAGGCGAATCAAAGGTAGATTTGTAGAATACCATCTGCAAGTTGGCTGCCATAGGCACCACTCTATCCATCAAATCAACATTGTTGACCATAGCAATCTCACCATTTGGAACTTCACTTATCAAACCATAGTTAGGTTTTACGAAAGAAAGCAACGACAACAAACGATACAAAGAGGTGTCATGACCGAAGCGAAGATCTGCCGAAGGAGTTTTATGACTTAAAGCCTCATCAGCCTCAGTCATAATATTCTGCCAAAGTGATATTGCTGAGCGAGCAGGAATATCCTCATTAGTAGGATATATGCCATTGCAGATTGTCATCCTCAGATTGTTGGCATCATAGAAAGCACGAAACTCATCATCGGTAAAGAGAGCATACAGACCATTCTCTATATCCTTAGGATAGCGTTTGAAGTTTAAGCCTACATCCTGCATAGAAGAAGCGATGGAATGAATTTCGCTCATAAGGTTGAGCGGATTGTCTATCTTTGAGATATCCTTGAATAGTTGACGCATAAACCTATCGGTATTGACTTTAGCCATCACCTTAGTCTGCTTTTCCAACGCTTTCACTTCTGGAGAAGTGTAGGCTATCCATGCCATGTCGGCAGAATCGGTCTTTACATCCATAGCCAACGAAGGCTGCAGATGGCGCAACTCATCGATAAAAGCCTTCATACTCTTAGCACAACGGTCTACCACACTTGAGCGTACCTGCACGCTATTGCCTTGATCAAAGATATTTGGGAAGTTGCGATACATGCGGTCGGCAATACCCTTATGCTGCAATTCGCCAAGCTTAGAGAGTTTACCACCATGTCCCATGGCATTATCGCGAGCCTTAATGATAAGTTTCTTAACCTTCAATCCCATAGGAGTGAGGTTTGATTCGTCATCGAAATATTGCGCTACCTTGATATAACGCTCGTCGGAAGTCATCCATCGAGAGCCATGACGACCATAATGGCTAATATAGAAAGGCTTATAGCCAGACGGAGTCTGCCTCATTTCCTTTACATCAACCTTAGGGTAAGCATGATAAATGCCACCCATTTCTCTTCTTGTCTGTGCACTTGCCAAGGTAATAGCAAGGCAAACACATATTCCAATTATATATCTCTTCATCATATTATTATCTCATTTCCCAGTCAATTCCTAAAGGATTGTTTTTCATCTTCATCACTATCGGCAGTTCGTGGATAGTGGAAATCCACATTTCAGTACCGTCTTTATCCGCTTTCACACGTATCGACGAGTTGTCTGCATCCACCTTTCGCCATGTTATACCATCGTAAGTGAAGCGATTCTTAGCTACTAATTGCTTATATGCGGCATGCGATATAAAGCCAAAAGTGCCGATAACATCGGTATATTTTGCATTCTTCACCTGCGGACTAAGCCACGAGAAGCCTGCTGCGCCATCTACTACCGCACGAGGTATAGCATAAGTAGCCGTATTGCAAGATACTATCAAGCTATCTCCCTTCCATCGCCATGAATATTGCCAATTGCGATATTGACGGTTGAGTACGAAACACATGGTCATCGACTTGTTGCTACCAACAGCTGTTGCATCAGCCACAGGGTTATCTACATGTATAGGTTCGTCCTGTGGAAATTCCAAGAACATCTCAGTTCCTGCCAACGGATACTTGCCAAGCATACCCCAAATGAGCCAACTCGACATAGCGCCACCATCATCATTACCTGGCAATCCGTCAGGTTGATCGCTAAAATTCTCATTGATAATCTTCGTCACTCTATCGCGTGAAAGATCAGGACGACCGATGAAATGGTATAGCCATGGAGTTAAGAAGCTTGGTTCATTGGCTACATTATAATGTCCTTCAGCAAAGAACGTGTCGAGACGTTTACGGAAAGCTTCGTTGCCTCCACATGCTTCAATAAGTCCAGGCACATCATGAGGAACACTCAGACTATACTCTGCCGACAAAGCTTCGTAGAAGAAAGTGTTCCACCATGGCAGATACCATGGAGCCACCTTAGTGTCCGGTTTGTAAGGAATATATGGATGATAAACCTTAGATTTCCCCCAAGGCACAGAGTCGAGCCAACGCCCTTTAGCATCGCGTGGCATTATGAAACCACGCATTCCCTTCCATTCATAGTTTGAACGCCAAAGGTTGCGCCAGTTGCCAGAGCGTGCCATATATTTCTTATAAATATCATCATGTCCAAGCCCTTTAGCAACCTGAGCAATACACCAATCATCAAAGGAATATTCTACGGTTCGTGTACCTGCGCGTGGTATGCCATAAGGAATATATCCCAAGGAGTTATATTCTTTTAATCCACCTCTACCCTCTTTCTCATCGTCAGTAGGCGGAACTTCGGCATCCTTTATCATTGCTTTTAGAGCCAACTCATAGTCAATACCTTTTAGTCCACGAGCAAAAGCGTCAGCTATTACCACCTCGCCATGACTACCACCTTGTGTTCTGCCATTGCAGTCGCCACTACGAGCATCGGGCATATATCCCTCGTTCTTATATATATTAAGAAGAGAGTTTGCTATGTCGCGTTGAATTTCTGGATAGTAAACTCCAAGTAGCGGAGTTGATGTGCGATATGTGTCCCAAATAGCATAGTAGTCGTCATAGTATGGTGCATCTGTCCACTTTGGATTTTCTCCCGTGCGGTTTACTGGCATCAACATAGTGTGATACAATGCTGTATAAAACATGCGCATGTTGCGCTCAGTGCCTTGATAGCGCAAGCGAGAAAGCATACGTTGCCATTCTGCCTTAAGAGCAGATAGCTGTTTGTTGAAAGAACAACTGGCTATATTTGCTCGCGCCTTTTCGCATGATATGAACGATACACCTATCTTCACATTCACCTTCTCCGATGAGAATGCCACCAAGCATAGTTTTTCGTTAGTGCTTTCTACCGTGAAAGGTACATCTGAGAGTAGGGAGAAATAAACGGTATAAGCATCACCATTATTCCAACCACCACGCACACGGCTCCATCCTTCTATACTCTGCGAAGAGACCACCTTGATATGTGAACCTTCAAACTGTTGTGCCTCGCGCTTGTCGGGTATAGTATCTCTGCCCAAGAACCAAGAAGCATCAACCACCAATCGTCCACGTTCAGGATACGTAAGTCGATAGAAAGCACAACGCTCGGCTGTTGTTATCTCTGTCTGTATACCATTTTTATATGTGCAAGCATAATATCCAAGGTCGATAGTTTCGCCTATGCGCCGTTGAGGAATGATGTTTTCATTAAGTTCTTGCGACTTCAAGCATGGTTGAATCAAGATGTTGCCATATTTCTGTCCGCCACCAGTTCCGCTCACATGTGTTTGGCTAAATCCGACAACCTTTTCAGGTATTGGTGCCCAACCAGCATTAGGCATATTGATACAGTCTGGTCCAGGCTTCACCATACCAAAAGGCATCGAAGGTCCAGGAAATGTACGTCCTAAACCAACAGTTCCAATACGTGGGTCTACATATTGGGTGAAGTCTTGAGCCGTAGCATTATATAAATATATAACGAAGGCGAAGAAGAAAACTAATCGCTTTACAGGAAACTTCATATAAATAAAAATGGTTAGTTCTTTACAAATGCAAATATAATGAATAATATTGGAAACATGAAGTCTTTAACAAAAAAAAGGAGCAAGCCGACAGCTTGCTCCCTTATATTAGATAGAGATTTAAGCTCTGATAAATCTCATTTTGTATTACTTATCGTAACCAGGGTTCTGACTCCAGTTGGTATTAACATTCAAGATAGACTCTGGTATAGGGAATATACGGCGAGTCTTGTCGAAGTTAGCATGAAGAACACCCGACTCATCAACATGAGATTTCTTATGGAAACCATATTCGCTCTCGAATGTGCCAAAACGAATCATATCGTTACGACGCCAGTTTTCATCAAAGAACTCACGAGCACGCTCGTCGAGGAGTTCCTTCAACGATGGATTATGATCCAAAGTTGGTGCACCTGCATACGATCTAATCTGATTGAACAACGACTGTGGAGTATCACCATTTGTAGCAGTAGCACCACGGGTAATAGCCTCAGCCTTTGTCAAAAGGATATCGGCAAAACGGAAGATTGGCACATCGTTAGATTGGTTACGACCATTCTTGAAGTCGTCATCAATAACAAACCACTTAACCGACTTATAGCCCTGCGACCATCCCTTAACATCCTTACCAACATTATTTGTTGCTACACCATTAGAGGTCTGCTGCTTGGTTTCTTTATCGTATGTAGGACGAAGTTCAATATCCTTGGTGAGTACTACGTTCTCTCCCTTATACTGGAATGGAGTTGTGGTCTTGTTATAGTTAGCATCAAACATATAGATTTGACCAGCCAAGACGTGATCCTTACGAGTATCGCCAGGAAGTGCCATCAGAATGTCTGACATCTCTGGAGTGATAGAGAAGTTACCACCGACAGAGTTAGACAAAGGCATTCCGTAGTAGCTATCGAAGCTACCCTTAGCCTGACGCCATGTGCGAGGACGTCCATAATTCATACCTGTAGCCTCTGTGGTATGATAAGGCATAGCGTAGATAAAGTCCTTAATCTGAACACCATTGTTAGGATAGAACTTAGAGCGATAGCCATTAGAGCCAGCAGCAATATCAAACACGCCACTCTTGATGATTTCATCGCACCACTTCACACAATCGTTGAGTTTCTCATTCTTTGCTGTAGCAGCATCATACTGAGTAACATCAGCAGCTGTATAAACAGGCCAGTTGATATATAGTTTCACGAGCAAAGCTTCTGCCATCCACTTGTTTGGCTTACCATAAGTATTTTCATTATTATCTTCGGTAAGATTAGGGATGATTTCCAAGAGCTCTTTTTCTATATACTTAGCAACCTCAGCACGTGGTTTGCGCTCTATAGCCTCATCTTCAGTAGGAATACCATCCAAAATTGGCACATCGCCATAGCTATCCATCAACAAGAAATGAAAGAAAGCTCGCATTGCTCGAGCAGGAGCAATAACTGCAGGGTCGGCATTTGGTCCACCCATTGTAAGGATAGCATTGTTAGCCTTTGTTATACCAGCAGCCAAGTCGCCATACCAGCCAAGACTTGCATCTGTGTAACTGAACATGTGTGTACAAGCATGAGCATAGGTACCATCATCGTAATAGTCGCCATCAAAGCTTATGCCCACCCATTCGTCAGATGATAGCGCCATAGCCTCCATATAGCGGCGACCCATAGCACCACGGAACTGATAATAAACATCTGCCATCAAAGCATTTGTAGCAGCTTCGGAGGTAGGATATGTCACATATTTAGAATTAATGTCGACATCAAGGTCGGTACAAGCCGTTGTAGCTCCAATCAATCCTGCCGCCAATAGATATTTTATATTTAGTCTCATAATAGTAATCTAATTAAAAGTTAACCTTTACGCCCAAAATGAAAGAACGAGTATGAGGATAGAAAGTCTCACGCTTGTCGAGTCCTGGCTCCAAACCTCCGAGGTTGATGTCAGGGTCTAAGCCCTTGTAGCCAGTAATGGTAAATACATTCTTCGCAGTTCCATATACCTGCACGCTCTTAAGCCAACCATCGAGATTATCGAATGTATAAGCCAACGAGAGAGTAGAAAGACGGAAGAAGCTACCATTCTCGAGATAGCGATCAGAAGGATAATAGTATGTATTATCGCTTGTGAAATATTTATCCTTAAGTGCATCAGCAAGCACATTCTTACCTGCCGACAAGAGAGCCTTGTTGCTATAGTGAGCACGTGTAGCATTCATAATCTTGTTGCCAATGTTGCCCTGGAAGAATGCTGTCAACGCCCACTTCTTATATGTAAGGGTATTGTTCCATCCGTAGGTAACCTTTGGAAGAGCGCAACCAACCTTTGTCTTATCTTTCTTTTCAGGAGTTGTTGTCACTTCACCAGTACGCTCACCAGTCGTTGCATCATGTACATAGTATGTAGACTGTCCGTGATCATTATAGCCAGCCCACTCATATGTCCAGAAAGTACCGAGCGATTCACCTTCCTTGATACGCTCTACTTCACCATTTGAAGAGATACCACCGATATTAGGATCGCCCCAATCCTTATAGTCTACAGAGAACTTCTTATTTGAAAGCTTGTCCACCTTATTCTTGTTGTGAGCAAGGTTTACTGTTGTCTGCCATGTGAAATCCTTAGTCTTTACAGGTACTGCGTTGACAGTAAGTTCGATACCTGTATTGGTGATATCGCCAACATTGGCATTCATATAACCTACTGGATAGATATTTGTAGAAACATCATAGCTCCAGATAAGGTCAGAGGTCTTCTTGTTGTAGAATTCGATGCTACCACTCAAGCGGCTGTCGAGGAATGCGAAGTCAACACCAACATTAAACATCTTGGTTGTTTCCCACTTCAAATCCTTATTACCATTCTGTGTAGCCTCAATCTTTGAATAAGTAACACCATTGTAAGTAAAGCTGCTACCAGAGTTCAATCCAAAGAGAGTGTAAGCAGAATAAGCACCGAAGCCAAGAGCATTACCACTAACACCATAGCCTGCACGAAGTTTCAACTGATCGAAAATGCCATCCTTCATGAATGATTCTTCTGCAATGTTCCATGCTGCAGATACAGATGGGAATGTTCCCCAACGGTTGTTTGCACCAAATACAGAAGAGCCATCACGACGAACTGTAGCCTGCAAGAGATACTTGCCATCGTAAGAATAGTTAGCACGACCATAGAAAGAAATGTTGCGAACAATTTCCTCAACACCACTATCAACATCGCTCATACCATTAATGAAGTTACCATAAGCAAGATTCTTAAATCCAAGTTGGTCGTTATAGAAATTGTAAACAGAAACACCAAAACCATCATTGTTTACACGCTCTTCCCAAGAGTAACCTGCCATAAGAGAAAGCTTATGAACCTTTGCTAAGGTAAGGTCGTAGTTAAGATAGGTTTCGAAAGTCTGATCGTGTCCCAGGCGGGTATCGCGATGAGCCTTACCCTTGGTTCCACCATAAGGAAGCTGTGACAACGAACTGTTATAATAGCTATAAACTTTCTGCTTGCTGTTGTAAGAATAGTTAGCATTCAAAACGAGACCATCGATAATATCGAGCGAAGCCTTACCAATATACTGCATGCGTCTCCACTCAAACTCGTTAGAGTCTTCGTTGATCATAGAAAGAGGGTTATAGTTCTGAGAACCAATATCGCTCTTAAACCATGAACCATCCTCGTTGCGTACTGGATTTGTAGGCGAATAGTAGTTCATAGCATCAAGTACCGATTCACCACGCTGACCTACAGGCACACCTTTGTGTACACCTCTCATGGCATTAATGCCAGCAGAAAGAGTCAATCTGTCTTTCAACACCTTTGTGGTGATGAGAGCACGACCATTTACTCTATTCATTTCAGTACCACGAATCACACCATCATGATCGATATAGTTCAAGCTGGCGATATACTTTGTCTGCTTATTGCCACCACTAATAGAGAGGTTGTGATTATGGCTAACGCCTGTGCGCAACACCTCATCTTGCCAATCGGTATTTGCACCTTCGTCCTCAACTACTTCGCCTGAAGCACGAAGTTCTGCAGCCGAAGCCATATCAAGAGTCTTTAAAGCATTGTCGAAAGCTACATATCCATTATAGCTTACATTAGTTTTTCCTTCAGTACCTTTCTTTGTGGTGATGATGATTACACCATTGGCAGCCTTAGAACCATAGATGGCGGTAGCTGTAGCATCGCGGAGCACATCGATAGACTCGATATCGTCTGGAGCAACCATAGAGATATCCATACCTGGAATACCATCAATAACATAATATGGCTGCATAGCTTCACCCTCACGAAGAGAAGATGAACCACGAAGCGTTATGCTTGACGAGCCGTTAGGGTCGCCTGATGACGAGATAACAAGACCTGCAACCTTTCCTTGCAACATCTGTGCAGGGTCGGTATATACGCCTTTATCAAGGTCTTTAGCATTAACGGTAGTAATAGAAGAGGTAACGTCCTTACGGCGCATAGTACCATAACCAACTACTACAACTTCATTGAGAGTAGCATCGTTTGCAGATAGAGTAACGCTCTGACCTGGAGTGATGACTTGAGATTCATAACCAATGTAGGATACTTTCAGTTTTGCATTAGGCTTTGTTGTCTTCAGGGTGTAGCGACCATTTACATCAGTCACAGTACCATTAGAGGTACCCTGTTCCAATACGGTCACACCTATCAAAGGTTCGCCGTTGGCATCTTTGATAACGCCCGACTTTTGGCTTTGCGCCATAGCTGCTGTACTACAAAGCAAGAGGGAGGCTGAGAACATAGTCTTCAGCAAGCCCGCTTTAGAATGGTTTCGTACTTTTAGCATAACTGTTAATTTTTTAGGTTTATTATGGGTTAAAAATATGAGTACAAAGGTAAAGACTATTTATTTCTACAAGATGTAGATAGCTTTTCAATAAAGTTACAATACTCCCAAACTACAGTCTGTTACATTCTGAGTAGTTATCTTCTTTCCTTGTGTAGGCAAGAACTTAGTATCGCGGCATGGACGCAGGTCAATCTGTCCACCCTCGTAGTTAGTAACTTTCTTATTGAATAGTCTTACATTATTAAAATATATGTTGTTCACTTTTCCTTTCTCATCACCACCCACGAAACATCCATTCTCGCTCACAGCGGTGATATTATTAAAGAATATGCGACTCACCTCTCCACATCTGCCTACAGTCTCGCCCTTAGGGAATCGCCAGTTGGCATCCTTATGGTTGCCATTAGCCCGAGGATAGCTGGTTACATAGATAGGCTCAGCCTGTCCCCACCACACATCGCTCCATAGTTGGCAATCCATCTGGATATTAGAGAACACAACGTCGGTCACAGTTCCTTCGTCACGATTCTGTATGCCAAGTCCGCGATTAGAACGAGTGATAACGCAGTTGTCGAACACCACATTATATATAGAGTCCATATTCTCGCTACCTATCTTTATAGCACACGAGCGGGAAGTCATCACGCAGTTTGTAACCGTGATGTCATGGCATGAGCCATAAGCCTCATACTCACGACGATTCTTCAAGCAGATACAGTCGTCGCCCGAAGTGATATGACAATTGCTTATTCTTACGTTCTTACTATGGTCGAGGTCTATACCGTCGCCATTGCGAATCTTTAGGTTGTTAAGTAGGTTTATACCATCAATCACAGCACCATTGCATCCAATAAGATGCACAGTCCAATAGGCGCCATCGCGGATGGTAATATCGCGAATAGTAAGATTGTCTACACCAAAGAGTGTAAGCACATGCGGACGAGGGTCGAAGGTTGTCACAGGTTTAAGCTCATAAGAATCGTGCAGCTCCTTACCCATAAAGGCAACACCATTGCCATGGATAGTTCCCTTACCTGTAATAGAGATATTCTTAGCATCCTTGGCGTATATCCACATCATGCCTTCACCTCTATTCTCACCAAAAGCACTTAGCTTATAGATGCTTTCATCGGGATTAGCTTTCCATACAGAGTTTGCCTCTAAAACAATATTAATATTAGACTTCAATTCTACAGGACCAGAAATAAAAGTGTGATTGGTAGAAAAGACAACATTACCACCACCAGCTTCAGAACAAGCATCGATAGCTTTCTGAATAGCCGATGCATCATCACTCACACCATTTCCTTTAGCACCAAAGTCTATCACAGAATAATCTTTAGCAAATATTAGGAATGGTATAGCCATTAATATTGCGATACATAAGGTAACTCTTTTTATCATTAAAGTATATTTTCGTTAGGTTTTTGGGGCGTAGTAAATCTTTAGGTTTAATTACCGTTGCTAAATTAAGCAAATTTATTAAAAGCAACAAGCAAAATGTAATTTATTTTATTATTCACCCCATTATTTTAACAATTACCTTAATATAAAGCACTAAAAAAGGTGTATCAAACACTCATCTAAAAAACTGCATAATACCGCATACATATACATGTTTATAACGTCGAAATGATATTTTGTCACATATTTCTGCAATTATATTGCAATTTATTTGATTGTTTGCAAATAATATAGTATTTTTGCACCCACAAACGCATAAACATACAGCTATGAAGGTAAAGAACAGCAGAATGGAAGCTCTTAAGCTTATCATATCAAGCAAAGAGCTTGGAAGCCAAGACGAAGTTCTAAGAGAACTGGAGAAAGAAGGATTCAAACTTACTCAGGCAACTCTTAGCCGCGACCTCAAACAACTAAAGGTGGCTAAGGCTGCAAGCATGAATGGTAAATACGTATATGTATTGCCAAACGAAACTATGTACAAACGTGTACACAAGCCATTGCCTGCAAGCGAAATGATGCAGATGCCTGGTTTCGTTTCTATCAATTTCTCTGGCAACATGGGCGTAATCAAGACTCGCCCAGGATATGCAAGTTCTATAGCCTACAATATCGACAATAGCGACATTCCTGAAATTCTCGGAACAATAGCTGGCGACGACACTATCTTCATCGTTACCAAACCTGGTGCAAGGGAAATTGATATCATCGATGGACTGAGAAACATCATGGAATTCAGATAATGAGACCCCAAACAGGGAACTCACGACATACACCTTATTATATATATAGACAACAAGGATATAAATTATAAAATAGGATAATGGAAGAAGTTAAAGTAATGGTGGCTGATGAGAGTCATATAAAATACATCGACACCATTCTAACAACAATTGCAGAAGCTGCCAAGAAGCGTGGTTCGGGCATCGCAAAGCGCTCGCCTGAATATGTTGCCACAAAGATGCGCGAAGCTAAGGCTGTTATAGCTCTGCAAGGCGACAAGTTTGCAGGCTTCAGCTACATCGAGACTTGGGGCAACAAACACTACGTGACAACATCGGGATTGATAGTTCACCCAGACTTCCGAGGTATCGGACTGGCAAAGCGTATCAAGAACCTCACATTCACACTTGCCCGACAGCGATGGCCACATGCTAAGATATTCTCTCTCACCTCTGGCTCTGCCGTGATGAAGATGAACACTCAGTTGGGATATCTGCCTGTAACATTTGCCGACCTTACAGACGACGAGTCTTTTTGGCGTGGCTGCGAAGGTTGTATAAATGTAGATGTGCTTCATCGCACCAACCGCAAATATTGCATCTGCACCGCCATGCTCTTCGACCCTGAAGAGCATCTACCAATAAAACTACCAAAAGAAGTGATAGAAAGAATCCGTAAGATTGACGGACCATCTTCAGAACTTTAAACACTTCACATTAAACATTAAACATTACCCATTAAACATTAAATAAAATGGCAAACAAGAAAGTTGTAGTCGCATTCAGCGGCGGACTTGACACTTCATACACAGTTATGAAACTCAAGGAAGAAGGATATGATGTATATGCAGCATGTGCCAACACAGGTGGCTTTTCTGCAGAACAGCTGAAGACCAACGAGGAGAATGCTTATAAGTTGGGAGCTAAAGCATACGTTACTCTCGACGTAACTCACGAATACTACGAGAAGTCGTTGAAATATATGATTTTCGGTAATGTATTGCGCAACAACTGCTACCCTATCTCCGTATCTTCAGAGCGTATATTCCAAGCTATTGCCATAGCTCGCTATGCTAAAGAGATTGGTGCCGACGCTATTGCTCACGGAAGTACTGGTGCGGGCAACGACCAGATTCGTTTCGACATGACATTCCTCGTGATGGCTCCTGGCATCGAGATTATCACTCTCACTCGCGACAAGAAACTTACTCGTAAGGAAGAGGTTGACTACCTCAACGACCATGGTTATTTTGCCGACTTCACCAAACTGAAGTATTCATACAATGTAGGTATCTGGGGAACCAGCATCTGTGGTGGTGAACTCCTCGACCCTACTCAGGGTCTGCCAGAAGAGGCTTACCTTAAGCATGTAACAGCTAAGGAGCAGGAGGCTACTCTCAAGATTACCTTCGACAAGGGTGAGATTGTAGCTGTGAATGGTGAGAAGTTTGACGATAAGGTTGCTGCCATTCAGAAGATTGAGGAGATTGGTGCTTCTTATGCTATTGGCCGTGATGCCAACGTTGGCGATACAATCATCGGTATCAAGGGACGTGTAGGTTTCGAGGCTGCAGCTCCTAAGCTCATCATCGAGGCTCACCGCCTATTGGAGAAGAGCACACTTAGCAAGTGGCAGCAGTATTGGAAGGATCAGGTTGCCAACTGGTATGGCATGTTCCTCCACGAGAGTCAGTATCTTGAGCCTGTTATGCCAGACATCGAGGCTATGCTGACTTCTTCGCAGCGCAACGTCACAGGTACTGCCATCCTCAAGCTCCGTCCTTATGGTTTTGAGACAGTAGGTGTAGACTCTGACAACGACCTCACAAAGTCTAAGCTCGGCGAATATGGCGAGACACAGACTGGCTGGACTGCCGACGAGGCTAAGGGCTTCATCAAGGTTAGCTCTACCCCATTGCGTGTATACTACGGCATGCACCCTAACGAGGAAAGATAAAAAAAACAAAATAATGCTGTGCCTACTGCAACCTTTAGGTATCCACGTGCGTCAAATAATAAAACAATAACACATTATTATATATTATATTATGGCAACAGGAAAAAGATTACAACGCAGCAGCGACGATAAATGGATTGCAGGTGTCTGCGGAGGTTTTGCAGAGTATTTAGATTGGGACCCTACCCTAATACGTTTGGCATGGCTGTTTCTGACAGTATTCAGCGCAGGTTTCCCAGGTTTGCTCATCTACATATTCTTGTGGATTTGCATGCCGAAGTAACACTCTTACTTCACTCTATGGGAGCCACTAACAACTCCACATAATGATTAAAATCGGAATTTTAGGTGCTGCAGGATATACAGGAGGCGAACTTATTCGTCTCCTGTTAAATCATCCTGAAGCAGAGATAGTTTTCGCAAATAGCGAAAGCAATGCAGGCAATAGTGTTGCCGATGTACACGAAGGTCTCTATGGCGAAACAGACTTGAAATTTACTGCCGAAATGCCTTTCGACCAGGTAGATGTCATTTTCTTCTGCTTCGGTCATGGCAAGAGCGAGGCTTTCCTTAAGGAGCACAATGTGCCTGAGAATGTGAAAATCATCGACTTGGCTCAAGACTTCCGTCTTGCTCCTCAGACTGTGGTTGCAACTCAGCAACCAACTCCATCAGCCCACGACTTCGTATATGGTCTTCCGGAAATAAATGAGGCAAAGATAGCTTCTGCTATGCATGTTGCCAACCCTGGTTGTTTTGCCACATGTATTCAGCTTGGCTTGTTGCCTGCAGCAAAGATGGGACTCATCAATAGCGACGTTAGCGTTAATGCTATTACTGGCAGCACGGGTGCCGGTCAGAAGCCTGGAGCAACAACCCATTTCTCTTGGCGTATGGGCAACATGAGTATCTATAAGGCTTTCAGCCATCAGCATGTGCCAGAAATATGCCAAAGCCTTAAGCAGACTCAGGGTTATCTCGATGCTGCCATCGACTTCATTCCTTATCGTGGCGACTTTGCTCGTGGCATCTTTGCTACCGAGGTGGTAAAGACCGATAAACCTTTGGATGAGATTGTTGCTGGCTACAAAGAATTCTACAAGGATGCCAAGTTTACTCATTATGTAGACAAGGCTCTCGACCTAAAGCAGGTGGTAAACACCAACAAATGTTTGGTTCACGTCGACAAATATGGCGACAAGCTCCTCACCACTTCATGCATCGACAACCTCTTAAAGGGTGCTGTTGGTCAAGCAGTACAAAACATGAATATCATGTTTGGAATAAACCAGACTGCTGGATTAAAACTAAAACCATCGGCTTTTTAAATACTTAACAACATGATTCTATACGACGTATATCCTCTTTTCGATATAAATATTGTAAAGGGCAAGGGCTGCAAGGTATGGGACGACAAAGGTCAGGAATACCTCGACCTTTATGGCGGCCATGCAGTAATCAGCATAGGTCATTGCCATCCTCACTATGTGGAGATGCTGACCAACCAACTTAATGAGTTAGGATTCTATTCCAACTCCGTAATCAACAAACTGCAGGTGAAGCTCGCTGAGCGTTTAGGCAAAGCAAGTGGCTACGACGACTATCAGTTCTTCCTCATCAACTCTGGTGCCGAAGCTAACGAGAATGCATTGAAGTTGGCTTCTTTCACCAACGGCAGAACTCGCGTGCTCTCTATAGAGAAAGCTTTCCATGGTCGTACTTCTCTTGCCGTTGAGGTAACGAACAATCCTAAGATTATCGCTCCTATCAACGCTAATGGTCATGTCACCTATCTTCCTATCAACGACCTTGAGGCTTGGGAGAAGGAACTTGCTAAGGGCGATGTTTGCGCTTGCATCATCGAAGCCATTCAGGGTGTAGGTGGTTGCAACATGGTTACTCCTGAGTTTGCACAGGGCTTGCAGGCTGCTTGTAAGAAGTATGGCACCGTGCTCATCTGCGACGAGATACAATGTGGCTATGGTCGTAGCGGTAAGTTCTTCGCTCACCAATGGCTCGGCATTCGTCCTGATATGATTACCGTAGCTAAGGGCATCGGCAACGGTTTCCCTATGGGTGGCGTATTGATATCGCCTGAGTTTAAGCCTGTATATGGTCAGCTTGGCACAACCTTCGGTGGCAACCACCTTGCATGTACTGCAGCGCTCGCCGTGCTCGATGTCTTTGAGAAAGAGAACTTGGTAGAGAATGCGCATGTGGTAGGTGAATATCTCATTAGCCAACTCAAGGAGCTACAGAAGAGCAACAGCCATATCACCGAGATTCGCGGACGTGGACTCATGGTAGGTGTCGTTCTCGATATTCCTCACAAGGAGGTTCGCAATAAGCTCATCCACGAGCAGCATTGCTTCACAGGTTGCGCAGGCACCAATATCCTCCGCATTCTTCCTCCATTAATATTGAGCAAAGAAAATGTGGACGATTTCATCGGCAAACTTGAAAAAGTATTAAAGGAGGTATAGATCATGAAAATTTCAATCATTGGAGCTGGAGCCATGGGTGGTGCCATGGTTGAAGGACTCTTGCAGAGCGAGAAGTTTCTTCCTTCCGACATTACTGTCTCTGACCACAATCAGCCAGTATTAGACCACTTTGCAAGCAAGGGAGCAAGCGTAACATTAGACAACCAGCTTGCCGTAGACGGTACCGACATCGTATGCGTAGTGGTAAAACCATGGTGCGTAGAGAAAACATTAAAGGGCATCAAGGATGCTCTCGACTATAAGAGCCAGAAGCTCGTTGTTGTTGCTGCAGGTGTTCCTTCTGCTGAAATCAAGCAATGGCTCGATAAGGATGGTTGCACACCAACCTTCTTCCTCGTAATGCCAAACATTGCCATAGCCTACAAGCAGTCGATGACTTTCATCACTCCTGTAGACGCATCAGCAACAGAGACAAAGCAGATAACCGATATCTTCGACGAACTTGGCGAAAGCCTCATCATGGAAGAGCGTCTGTTCCCTGCAGCCACAGCTATGTCGTGTGCCATCGCTTATGCCATGCGCTATGTTAGAGCTAATGTAGAAGGTGGTGTAGAAATGGGCTTCAAAGCCAAGGATGCCAAGAAGATTGTCTTGCAGACCATAAAGGGTGCTGTAGAATTGCTACAGGCTACAGGCGAACACCCGGAATCAGCCATCGACAAAGTAACTACTCCTGGCGGTTGCACCATCAAGGGTCTAAACACCATGGAGCAAGAAGGCTTCACCAATGCCGTTATCAAAGGTTTGCTGGCTGGCAAGAGATAAAATCAAAACAACCTACAATATAAAATGCTGTAAGAGTTCAATCTCTTGCAGCATTTTTTTAATCAAAAATGATACTTAGCGGCAAAGAGCTGCTTGCTGTCTTTCAATATGTAAATCTTTGGAAAAGGTTATACTTCCCTCTTCTTTGAAGTATTTGGGCGAAGGGGTATTTTATAAAGTTAAGGTTTTGGTGTCTTTACTTGGATAGTGGCACCAAAAGTTACTTTTTCAGCAGTTTTTGGCACCCTCATCGGCACTTATTTATTCTAAAAGAGTAGTTACTCTATTTTCCAGCAGAAAAGAACGGCGGATAATTCCTGCATCTTCTATCCATTGCAAACTGCCTTGATAGTCACGTCCTCTGCCGTTGGGGCGTACTGTGGCGTATGCGAATTTCTTGTTTTCCTTACTCAGTTGACGTGGAATTGACTCGAAGCATTCTCTGATTCTCGACTTGTCTGCTTGTGGAGCATATTTCAGCATATCTACTTTGTATTCTTCGATGATGGCTTGCTGCATCCGTAGCACGTTTTGCATATTATGAGTATCCATAAATACGCTCACGGCTCTTGGCATTCCGCCAATAATGCAATATTGCAGCAGCAGTTGGCGCATTCTTTCGTGGATGGCTTCTTGTACAGGAGTCTTTTCTTCCAGGCAGCGATGCAGGTAGTCGATGGTCATTTTCTTAATGCCATTTGCCCAAAGCCATTCCTCAAAATCCATTGGATACATGTCTATGATAGTCTCGTAACCTACAGGAATTGGCGCCTCTGACGAAGCTTTGGTATGATAACCGCTGACTCCCAGCAGGGAACCTGTACCGATGACATCGTATCTGCCATCAGTCTTGAAGAATTTCAAGGCTGTGCGAGCACGTGGGCATTCCTGTATCTCGTCAAAGATGATGCAGGTTTTGCCCGATACGAAATTGGCATCAGGTATTAAGGTAGAAAGTGTCATGCAGAGAAGATCGATGTCCAGGCCACCATCAAATACCGACTTGTATTCTGGGTGCTGGAAAAAGTCAATATACACAACATGCTCATAATTCTTATGGGCAAAATCGAGTACAGAGAATGTCTTTCCGCATTGGCGACATTCTTTAATGATGAGAGGCATTTTGTGCTCATCACTCTTCCATTCTTTGAGACATTTTTCAATTTTTCGTTTAAACATCTGTTTTCTAATGATTTATGATGTGTTACTCTTGATGCTACGCACGTTTTTCAAGGGACTTTTCTTGATTTCATGCACGTTTTTCAAGGGACTTTTTGCTCTATTCTGCCACTTTTTCAAGGGACTTTCGGTTGCAAACCGATACAAAATTTCCTTTTAAAAGGGAAAGAAAACGGCAATTATTTCCTTTTTAAAGGGAAAGTTTTTCCTTTCTCTCCGATTATTTTTGTACTTTTGCAACATTATTTTGAAAATAGGCGTACCCGATTCCAGGGGGATGTTGTATTATGAACAAAGTAGAATCATAAAAACAAGAAAATGATGAAAAGAACGACTTCCCTTATACTGTGTCTTGTCTTGAGCATTTCCATATTTGCTCAAAGCAGGGGTGTGACCTTTCAGGTGCATAACGAAACGCTTACTTCCGTGTTGAAGAAGATTGAAAAGGCGGGCGAGAAGAATATCCTCTTTGCCTATCAGGCTACCGACCAATATCGCGTTACTGCCAATATCCAGGCTAAACGACAGAAGGAAGCCCTGGAGATGGTGCTGCAAGGGAAACCTTTCTCCTTCGTAGAGCACAACACCTATTTTGCCGTTCAATACACGGGCAAGACAACCCGGGTGGAACAGATCAAGGGCAGGGTGGTGGATGAACACCAGCAGCCCCTGCCTTTTGCCAACGTGGTATTGATTTCCTCCGTCAGCAAGGCTTATGTGGCAGGTTGCGTAACGGCGGAGGATGGAAGTTTCGTGCTTCCTTATGCCGATAAGGATGTGATGCTGAAGGTTTCGTTTGTGGGCTATAAGTCGCAGACCTTGGCCTGCAAGCCTACCATGCACATCGGTCTGCATCCCGACACCCAGCAGCTGAAGGCGGTAACCATCAAGAGTACCCGCCCCAATGTGGTTTATAAGGACGGCGCCTTCACCACCCTGGTATCAGGTACCATCCTGGGCGAACTGGGCTCTGCCGAAGATATGATCAGCCAGTTGCCCTTCGTTTCGGGCGAAGCGGGCAGTTGGGAAATTATCGGTCGTGGAGCGCCCGAGATTTATCTCAACGGCAGGAAACTGGAGAATCTGAACGAACTCAAGCGATTGAGCGCCAAGGATATTCTGAAGGCAGAAATCGTTACCGTTCCCGGAGCGCAGTATAGTTCCAAGACCAATGCCGTAATCCGTCTGCGTGCCGTTCGCAAGCGCGGACAGGGCTTGAGCGGAAGCCTTTATTCTGAATATATGCAGGGCCGTTATTCGCCTCATGGCTATGAGGATGTGCAGTTGAACTACCGTACGGGCGGACTCGATATCTTCGGCGAAGTGGGAGCGGGATTGGATCGCTCGCACACCACCGCCCATTCCGAAACCCAGCTCCATACCACCAGCGACTGGGAATTCAACAGCCGCAGAACCACGAAAACCCTTGGTGGAGAGATTCTTATGAACGCAGGTTTCAACTATGAGATTTCCGAGCATCAATCGCTGGGTATGCGCTATGAGACAACCAATATGATAGGCAACAACTACACTCACAGCTGGGGAGCTACCGATGTGTGGGAGAATGGTAAACTGACGGAAAGCATGGGCGTAGATCTGTTTTCGAAAAGCAAGCCCCATTGGTCGCATAGCGTGAACGCCTATTATAATGGCGA
>CAKQMS010000040.1 GCA_934254985.1 uncultured Prevotella sp.
TTTTTGTCTACTCATAACTTAGTTTTTTAACATTTGACTTAGTTTATGAGTCAACCTATTTCAGTACAAGACAGTTTTTAATTTTTTGAGCTTGTGCATCAACATGGAAGTCTAAGTAATTACAATTTCGAGGTAGACTTATATCTACCTCTCTATCCCATAAAACTCCATAAGATATTTCACCACCCTTGGAGGAAGCTTTCTCTGCTAAGCTTGATAGCCTGCAGCGACAGACCGCACAAGCTCGCACGACTACTCGAAAGGCACCACGAGACTACTCGAAATGCTGCAGACGGATAGTCGCACGAAACATAATGATTTGTTTGTGGGTGAGCCTGTTTTTCTATGCCAAGCCCTCGATTTCTCCGTTTATGATATCGATATTCTCGCTCTGAGGATGAAGAGGGAGACCAGGCATGCGGAGGATGTCGCCCGAGATGGCAACGATCATGCCAGCGCCTGCGCTAACCACGAAGTCGCGCACGGTGAAGGTGAAGCCTTCTGGCACACCAACGGCCTTAGGGTCGTCGCTGAAGGAATATTGAGTTTTGGCTACGCAGATAGGCATTTTGTCTAATCCCCACTCCGCTATGCGCTCCATGGCTTTGCGAGCCTTGGAGGTGAATTCCACTCTTCCGGCACGATACACCTGCTTGGCTATCTTCTCGATCTTTACCTCTACGCTATCTTCGAGGTCGTAAACATATTTAATATCCGACGATGGATGCTCTTCGATGGTTTTCAGACATAGTTTTGCCAACTCTTCACAACCCTCGCCACCATGCAGATAAGCCTCGTTAGGCGCAAACTCTACGCCCAGCTTGTTGCAATATGACTTTAGCTCGTCGATAGTGTCTTGGGTGTCGGTGTCAAAGCGATTGAGCGTCACTACTACGGTCTGTCCCATGTTCTGCAGGTTTTCTATGTGGCGAGCCATATTGTCGAGACCAGCCTCGGCAAGTCCACGAGTGGTAACAACGAGAATTGTCATTTTTGGTGTTAGCCCAGCCATGCGACATTTGATATCGAGGAATTTCTCGGCACCAAGGTCGGCGCCAAAGCCAGCTTCGGTAACCACATAGTCGCTGGTAGACATCGCCATCTTGGTTGCCAAAACGCTATTGCAACCGTGGGCAATATTGGCAAACGGACCGCCATGGATGAAGGCTGCTGTATGTTCGGTGGTTTGCACGAGGTTAGGATGGATGGCATCCATGAGCAACACGAGCAACGAGCCTACGCCACCAAGGTCGCGCATATAGAATGGTTTTCCATCGCATGTTACACCCAGCAGGATGTTCTCAAGGCGTTTGCGAAGGTCGTCCATATCTGTGGCAAGACAAAGGATAGCCATAATCTCGGAAGCAGGAGTGATATCGAATCCCGACTCTCTGACCACGCCATTGCCATCGCCCAATCCCGTTACGACATATCTCAGCGCACGGTCGTTCATATCCATCACACGTCGCCAATAAACGGTCTTCAGCTGCTCTGGCTTGCCCTGATGGCGGAAGATATAGTTGTCGACAAGAGCTGCTATGAGGTTGTTGGCAGAAGTGATGGCATGCATATCGCCTGTGAAATGAAGGTTTATCTTCTCCATTGGCAACACCTGCGAATAGCCACCGCCCGAAGCGCCACCCTTCATGCCAAAGCATGGTCCCATGCTTGGCTCACGTAGCGCCAGCGCACTCTTTTTGCCCAAACGATTGAGCGCCATAGAGAGTCCGATGCTCACGGTAGTTTTGCCGATGCCAGCCTTGGTAGGCGACATGGCAGTCATAAGAATAAGGTTGCTGCCAGCTACTTTCTTCTCATCGATAATGTCGATAGGAAGTTTAGCGATGTTTTTGCCATAATAAACTAAAGAAGACTCGTCGATTCCATATTCCGAAGCGATATCCTTAATGTGCTTCAATGGAGTTTCGCGTGCTATTTGAATGTCTGTTTTCACGAAATAGTATTTTTTATTATGTGTTTTTGTAGTGCAAAGGAACGGAAAAAATCTTAGTCTTGCAAATAAGTTGCATATAAACACGATGCTCTTAGTAAGTTTTAACGCTATAATCACACTTGTTTCCGTTAAACATTCTTAATGCAGAAGAATTATTCTTCGATTACAAATATAGGTATGGAGCAAAATGCTTATCTTTGCAAATAAAAATAATGAGTTTTTAGGACTAATAACTACAAACACCATAAGGCTTATGATGAGAAATCTACTATATATGATGTTTTCAATGACATTGCTGCTTGGCGCACCTGTTAGCGCTAATGCCAATAATGCCATCGAAATTGTCGACAACGATATTGTCGGCATCACAGTTACTGTGTCGGAGTCTACACTTCGTGTTACAGGCGCCACAGGACTTACCCTTAGTATATATAATGTAGCAGGCGTGCATGTGCAGAGCTTCCGTGTGGAGGGTGCCGACCGCCGTTATGAACTAAACCTTCCTAAAGGTTGCTATATCGTGAAAGTAGGCAAGGTGGTTCGCAAAATTTCCATTAAGTGATATTCCATTCGCATATATTGCGATCAGTAAAGTGGGTGGTGCTTCTTGTCGTATTGCTATTTGTTTCGTGCGACAAGAAGGACGACAACCCATACCGCAATCTCTCGCTCGATTATTATGCCCCGATGCGGGAAAAGGCATTTGCCGTTGATGCCGACAAGATAAGGAATGCCATTTCCAACCTTATCTATACCGATTCAGATACCATTCTTTCGTCATCGCGCCTACGCAGATATTATAGCGAAGGGGGCGACTTTGTATGGATTACGCGCTTGGGCATAGACGAGCGTGCGGATAGTCTTTTCACATATTTGCGACAGGTGAAACAGGACGGTTTCTCGGTAGAGAAATTCCATATCGACGAGATGGCTGCCGATATTGCCAAACTGCGTTCGCTCGATGCCGACTCCATAGACAACATCAATAAGCTTATGGCACGACTGGAGTATCGACTGTCGAAGGCGTATCTGCATTATGTTTCTACGATGAGATATGGGTATGTGAATCCATATCAGGCTTTCAACCGCTTAGACCCTATGGAAGCCGACAATCCTCGTGCGGGCTACCAAACTCTATATGATGTGCCTACAGAGGTGGCTAAAGCCGACTTTCTGCCCACGATATTCCGCAAGGCTACTGCCGACAGCATAGGCGCTTTTCTGTGTTCTATCCAGCCCACAAATCCTTATTATTATATGTTGCGCTCTCAGCTTGCCACCCCTGGACTAAGCAGAGGGCAAAGGATGAAGATTATGGTGAATATGGAGCGATGCAGATGGAGAGTGGCGGATTTGCCACACAACCACCAGAACTACGTGATGGTGAACATTCCTGCCTACATGCTTCGTGCGGTATGTGCCGACACCATAGTGGAAATGAAGATTGTGTGTGGAGCCATGAAAACCAAAACGCCTATCATAACAAGCAAGATAAAGCGCATCGACATAAATCCGCAATGGATAATTCCACGCAGCATCATCAAAACAAGCGTGGCTCATCATGCTGGCAACGCAGGCTATTTTGCGTCGCATCGCTATTTCATCCGCCATCGTGCTACGGGCAAGAAGGTTAGCCCATCGGAGGTGTCGGCAGCCATGCTCTTGGGTGGCGAATATGCCGTGGTACAGGAGGGCGGAGCAGGCAATGCGCTTGGCCGCATCATCTTCCGTTTCGACAATAATCTCTCTATCTATCTCCACGACACCTCGTCGCCAAGCGTTTTTGAGCGTAGCGACCGTAGGGCTTCGCACGGATGTGTGAGAGTGGAGAAACCATACTTGCTGGCAACATCGATTTTGGGCAAAGGCAAAGAAAAATTGTTGGCTCGATTAAACTATTCTATCAATGCCGACGTCTCACCATTAGGAAAGAAACGTAGCGAACTATCAGAGGCGCAACAGGCTGTGGCTGACACCCTGAAACGCAGCAAGCTCATAGGTAGCCTGAATGTAGATCCGCGCATCCCGGTATTCATCACATATTTCACCCTCTACCCTTCCATCAACGGCTCGCTCGTAGACTATCCCGACGTGTATGGCTACGACGAGATTATCGCAAGGAAGCTGAAGAAATACATGTAATTTTATCCTCGGTGCTATCCGTGTGCAACATCGCATGAAAGCATGAAGAACAACACTTACGACGAAAAACGAATATTAAAACAATTATCCAACCCTGCCACAAGCCGACAGGCTTTTGCCGAGGTGGTAGCCCAATATGGCGAACAGCTATATTGGAGCATTCGCCGTATGGTTCTCGTTCACGACGACGCCAACGATATTCTGCAAAACACATTTATAAAAGCTTGGACCAACCTTGCCGATTTTCAAGGACGATCAAAGTTTTCTACATGGCTGCATCGCATAGCCATCAACGAATGCCTAACCTTTGTGCGCAAGCAGAAGCTAACAGCCAACATATATACCGACGAAGATAATGGCGTGGCAAATATGCTCATGGCAGACGAATATTTCGATGGCGACGAAGTGCAAGCATTGTTGCAACAAGCCATAGCTGCGCTGCCCGAAGTGCAACGCCAAGTGTTCTGCCTGCGCTACTATGACGACATGAAATATAGCGAGATGTCTACCCTATTGGGCACATCGCAAGGAGCACTAAAAGCCAGCTACCACCTGGCAGTTAAGAAAATACAAGATTTTTTTAACCACCACGATTAAACCTTTACGGATTAAAATAGTCAAACAATAAAACATCAATAATTATGCAAAAAGAAGATATAAAGATAAGAAACCAGTTTGGCGCAGAAAACCATTTTCAGGTGCCAGAAGGCTATTTCGACAATCTTGCCGCTTCTGTGATGCAGCATATTCCAGATGGACAGGCTAAGATTGTAAAGATGCAGACCCCTGCTTGGCGTCGACATATCGTAGCCATATCTGCCGCCGCAGCATCTGTTGCTGCAGCAGTATGTCTTGTTTTTGTACTTGAGTCGAATCCCCCACATTCGCCAAGCCATTTGGCTGCTCAGCATGCAACCATGCAGCAAGACAATTCCAACATCGACGCTATGGTAAACTATACCATGATCGACAACGACGATATGTACGCCTATATGTCGGGCATAGAATAAAACACCCAATAATAAAGATATAGCATGAGAAGATTAATACTGTTTGCCCTGATGCTGATGCTCCAGCTATCAGCCATGGCACAATCGCGACAAAAGTTCGACCCCGCACGCTTCGAAGCCGACTTGGAACAATATGTGACAACCGAAGCCGGACTGTCAGCAAAAGATGCTGCAGCCTTTTTCCCAGTATATAAAGAAATGAGGAAAAAGCAACGCATGCTATTCATGAAGATGGACAAATATCGCCATGTAGACTTCTGCGACAACAAGCAATGCGAAAATGCCATACGCTCGCTCGACGAGATAGACATCCAAATGAAAGAACTACAACAACGATATCATGTGAAATTCATGAACATATTGCCTGCATCGAAAGTGCTAAAAGTGATACGAGCAGAAGAAAGATTCCATCGCAGAGCCTTCAGAAAGGCGGCAGGAGCAGGACATAATGGCAATAAAGCAAAAAAAGTTGAGTAAAAATTTGGTAGTATGAAATAAAGATATTACCTTTGCACCGCATTTGAGAACAATGGTTCGGCAAATTCAACAACAAGCCTATGGAAGGATGGGTGAGTGGCTGAAACCACCAGTTTGCTAAACTGACGTACGGGTTTCCGTACCGGGGGTTCGAATCCCCCTCCTTCCGCCATGTTGTTCTTAGTGCAGATGGTCGGTTCATCTAACGGTTAGGATACAAGATTCTCAATCTTGGCATAAGGGTTCGATTCCCTTACCGACTACAAAGAAGCTTCAGGATATTCCTGAAGCTTTTTTTTGTTTATATCCAAAGCTTTGATTTTTATATATATGCTCCACGCTTTGATTTAGGGGCGACAAGATTAAGTGCGACAACCGAGTTGTCGCAAACCCAACCCCGTGGGTATACTTTAAAGCTTACTTCAAAACAAATGCCGCACGGAGTGCTCTTGTTTATGGGCTTTCCGTGCGGCGGTGTGTATGAAGATTAGGAGTGTTTATTTTTGGAACTAAAAGCTGGTTTTCCAATCTACACCAAAGCGGAAGGGAGTGGCACGCTGGGCAAACCAATGGTTGGTGCCCGTAGCCTGGCTCGACATGGCGAAGGTGTTGTAGTGGGTATTGGTGATGTTGGTAGCCCAGAAATTGAAGTCGAAGCGACGAATCTTGAAGTCGACATGTGCTCCAAGCACGGCATAAGCCTTCTGGCTGCGAGTGTTAGCCTCATCCCAATAGTTGCGACCCTGACCAGCGACGTTGGCACCTATGGTGATGCTGTTGAGCCAACGATGAGCAATATCGAAACGCCAGTCGGCAGAGGCTGCAAAGGTATGATTAGGCACAAAAGGTACTGACTTACCCTTGTAGTCGACAGCTACGAGCTCCCTACCCTGCTTCACACTATCTGTATATTCGCGGAAGGTGGCATGGGTGAAACCATAGCTGGCGGTATACGACAAATGATTGTCGAAGGCAGAGCCACGAAGCGAGAGCTCTACACCACAACTATTAGAGCGACCGGCATTTACCATCATTCTGCCAAAGCCATAGGTGTCAGCCATTACCGAGAGCTGCTGATTTTTCACTTGCATAAAGAATACGGCAGCATCGAGATGCAAGGCACCATTAAAGAGGTTGAGGTGAGAACCAACTTCATAGTTCCAGCTTGTTTCTGGCTTATATTCTATGCTCTTGCGTATGTTGTCGTAAGAAGCCTCATCGTGTGGCACATCATAGTCGCCACGTTGCGAGCTGGAGTTTGAAATCTCCGTCTGCATGATGTCGGAGAACATCTGAATATTGAATCCTCCTGCACGATATCCCTTTGATATGGTGGCATAGAGGTTAGAGTTGCTGTCGTCGAGAGTATATACCAAAGATAACTTTGGCAACAGCTGTCCGTAGTTGTTGTGCTCTTTATGGCGCAATGTCGACGAGATGCGAGTGTTGGCAGGACGTCCCATCACGCTAACGTTGCAATCCATGATGGCTTGAGTGTCGTAGTCGATGCCCACTCTGCTCCAGTCGTAGCGCACGCCAAGGGTGGCGGCAAGACGGTTGGCAAGTTGGACGGAAGACTCGTGGTAGAAGCCGAGGTTGAGCGTTGGAGTATGGAATAATCCAGGCACGGTATGCATGTCGGCATCAACGGTTATGCCTCCTGCTCGCTCTATGGCAGCCTGGGCAGCAGCTGTGGCAGCCTCGCTCGTCATACCCTGCGCCATAAATCTGCCAGTCATCGAAGCGAGGATGGCAGCATACATAGGGCGCTGGATGTTGGAAGCCAAAAACTCGTCCATACCCTGATTGAAGTATACGGGAGCATCCGTCTTGAGCCATTGCGCAGAACCAAAGATGCCCGAAGTGTGGCGCCAAAGGTTGCGATGGTTGCCCTTGAGCACAAACTCTTGGGTGATGGAGTTTTGGCGTTGTTTCTCGTCCATGGCAAGATAGTCTACCGGCATGTAGTCGATATCCATAGTCATGAAATCGTAGAGATGCTGATAGGAAGTTGTGGACGAGAAGTTCAGACTGCCTATGGATGTGCCGAAATCTATCGCTGCATTAAGCATGTTGCGACGATAACGGCCTTGAAGATTTGTGTTTGGGTTGTCGGTTGTGCCATCATCAGCCATAGCGCCATAAGGGAAGGCATTCTGATGAGTATGCTGGAAGTCGACAATAGCGTTGAGATAGCTTGTGGCAGAAGGAGCATAAACGAACTTAAATCGTCCGCCTGCCTCCTGACTCTTGTCGGCTTTGGTATCGAGAAGATGATTGCGAAGATAGCCTTGGTCGTTGACATAGAAACCTGCTATAGAGAAGCCTGCCTTGTCGGAAAGACGACGGCGAAGGTTGATGTTGGTGGAGATTAATCCGTGGGTGGCTATAGTTCTGCCCCATTCAAAGCCTGGTTCCGCGATTGGGTTGCGACTATATATGCGCACTAATCCTCCCTCGGTATTCAGACCATAGAGGGTGCCTTGCGGACCACGCAGGATGTCGACACGGTTGATGTCGTGGAAGAAGGTATTGAACGACGATTTGCTCATTAGCGGCATGCCATCAAGATAGATGCCTACGGCAGGAGAATTGATGCGCGAGCCAATGCCACGCACATACATAGCCGAGGTATAGCGAGAGCCATATTTCGACATAACGAAGTTGGGAACATAGCTCGAGAGTTCGCGCAAGTCGGTGGTATGGAGCGTAGACATATCTTTTGCCGAAAGCATAGTTGAGCTGACGCCTTGGCGACGCAACAAAAACTGTTCTTTTGGTTGGCGAACTACGCACACTTCGTCGAGCTCATATACATGCGATGAGTCGACAACTTCTGTAATCTCTTTAGCCTTTGCATCAGCGGCAAACGACATGGCCGCAATAAAAATGGGGAATACAATCTTTCTCATAACTGCATGCAAAGGTATGAGTTTTCTGAAAACCTTGCAATCCTAATAAATTAGGATAATAGCAGAAAATTTACTCATTCATGGCGCCACACTTAGGGCATTTGCCTTTGCTATGCATCAAAGCTCCACATTTGCCGCAAAGATATGGCTTGCGATTGTGGCGAAAATGGCGACGCAGGGCAAAGTATATATATATAATAAGGAGAAGATAGCCTACATAGTAGAGCGAGGTGATGCTGAAGATGATATAGTTGGCAGCACAGACGGCAAGCAGTCCGCTAAGATAGATTACGGCATCGCCGAAAGGAAGCTGATGGCGCACATCGTCGACAGCAGCCAAGCCAACGAGCAACATCGACCACACTAAGCACAAGAAGATAGACAACTCGAGTGGCAGACCAAAGGGGTTGAGAGTGGGATGATAATAGAAATGACGCCACATCTCAGGATTGAAAGTCTGGATATGGGCATAGAAGGTTGCCGACGTTGCTACAAGCATGGCGAGCAACGAAGGATAGAAAGAATTGATATCGCGGACATGCACTATCGGAGCCTTATGCTTGAGCAGATGGCGTATCCAATAAGATATCACAATAATGCCTATCACCACAAGGAAGATGATGAGGTGGACATCGGAGAAGATGGAGATAAACTGCGAGATAGGATCGTCGGGCACCACCTTATTAAGAAACTGCGACTCACGAGTCCAGCCGAAGCGCGAATCTTCGGTAGCCAATTCCACCCACACAGAGTCGATGCTGTCGGTAGGGATAATGCGGATTTCAGCCACAGCCAGCATGTCGTGCTTGTAGGCGGCAAAGGAGTCAACCTCCATGCCTGTAGACAATATCTCTTCAGGTTGTTGCGAATATAGCACCACAGAATCTTGCTTCACCACAAAGTTATAGTTGTTGGTGTAATGATGCTCAGAGAAAAACGACAGAGAGTCTATCTGATGTTCGCTGAGCTGCACCATAGCTTCATTCTTCTTGCCCATCTTATGATAGCATGAAGATAGCATCGAAAGGAGGAAAAGAAGGATGAGGAGCGAAGAAGAATTGTTGATGATTCTTCTTGCTATAGTGGGTGAAGAGAGATTGCGCATGATGATATTATTCAGAAATTACATTCATTTGACATTCGTCGCATTGGAACTGCAGACGGAATCTTCTGCCGTCGCCAAGACGAAGATATAATGGCTCGTGCCAAGTAGGAGCCTTATCGCCACGTTTCACACAATGACCTAAGGCATAGCGAAGACAATGGCGGCATTGCATAACGAGAGCCGACTTCACAGGCTCCACCTCGTAGGCTTTGCTTTGAGCGGTTAATCCCTCGACAACATAGAAGCGTGAAGCCTCGCTATTAGAGATGTTGTAGGTGTAAGGGAACTTGCGATATTCCGGTTGCCAACAAAGGTTGTCTGCTCCTGGCTTAGCGCTATGATTAGCCACCTTAGCAGCCTTGCCTGCATCTGCCATTGCCGAGTCAGCCGCCATGTCTACCATTTCCTCATAAGCTTCGATGGCTCTACGACGAAGGTCGGCAAGTAGGCTCGAAGGAATGAAACACTCCTCTACTCCACGTCCAAGCTCCACTTGCGAGCATACGTATGGAGTGTTGCCAAGTTTGGTGAGCTGTCGCTGGATGTTAGCTGCCTGTGGCTTCTGCGCCTGCTGATGTTCACATTCGAGCGATGCCATAGGATTGCCATCGATAGATAGTTCAAAGCCTTCGTCTATCATATCCAAGCGCATGGTGATAGTGAGTTTTCGTTGAGCTGTAGTGCCAGCAAGTATGCGTTCGAAAGCCACATCGTTGTTGCGATAGAGAGCCATGCCTGGTTTTAAGCCTGCAGGCATACGCAAAGGGAATAGTCTGCCACCCTCAGCACGGTTTACTCTGAAGCCTTCCAACTCTCGCTGCGCATTTATAAAGCATAGTCCGTCGCCATTGGCAAAGGCTGCCAAACCAGCAACGTTGAAGCTGTTGCCTCTAATCTCCTTAACCTTTCCTACATATTCGCCAAGAGCCTTTGGAGTGTCGAAAGATACAATATCACGTTGGCGACCCTTAAAGAAATATGTGGTGAAGCCACGATTGAAGGTCTTCTTCAATTCGGGTGTGAACGAATATTCCACCTCGCCCTTAGAAGCACGACAATACTCCTGAGGACGGCGAGATATAAGTTTGTTGAGTTGCTGCGAATATGCCGAAACAACATTCTTGACGTAAGCCACATCCTTTAGTCTGCCCTCAATCTTGAAAGAGCATGCGCCAGCGTCGGCAAGTTCTTCGAGATGGTCTATTTGGCAAAGGTCTTTTAGCGACAGCAGATGGCGCTGGTGTTCTATCTCCTTGCCGTCGGCATCGATAAGGTCGAACTTCATTCGGCAGAACTGAGCACATTCGCCACGGTTGGCACTACGGTCGAAACAATATTGCGAAGCATAGCACAAACCAGAATAGCTAACGCACAATGCTCCATGAACAAACACCTCGAGCTGCAATTCAGGGTCGGCATCGTGGATGGTGCGAATTTCTTGTGTAGACAGTTCGCGTGCCAACACCACTCGCTCCATGCCATGGTCGCGAAGCCAAAGAGCCTTCTCCTTGGTGCGAGTGTCGCATTGGGTAGAAGCATGCAACGGTATGATGCCACGACAGAGTTTTGCCAATCCCATATCCTGCACCAACAAGGCGTCTACTCCTATGGCTGCAAGCTGACGCACGAGAGCCATAGTGTCGTCGAGTTCGTGTTCGTAGATGATAGTGTTTACCGTTACGTATACCTTTGCTCCATACTTATGTGCATGAAGGCATAGGGAGGCAATATCTTCGATGGAGTTGCCTGCAGCAGCACGTGCACCAAAGCGTGATGCACCAATATATACTGCATCGGCACCATGGTCGATAGCGGCAATACCGCATTCCAAGTTTTTGGCAGGAGCCAAGAGTTCGAGGGTTCGCATTATGTTGTATATAATGTATTTATTCTATCTTATTAATATCGTATGGTGTTTCCTGGTAAACATAATAGTTTATCCAGTTGCTGAACAGCAGGTTGGCATGAGCGCGCCATGTCACCACAGGTCCCTTGGCAGGATCGTTGTCGCGATAATAGTTCTTTGGCAATTCCACATCGTCGCGCTTACCTGCATCGCGGCGGTATTCCTTATCCAAGGTATTTGGCGAATATTCGAAATGACCTGTTATGAAAAACTCTCTTCCGCCACGAGCCATCACGATGCTCACACCACTTTCCTCAGATTCGGCAATGATGGTGAGTTGTGGATCTTTCTCGATATCGCTTCTGTGAACTTCGGTATGGCGGCTATGAGGCATAGCAAACACGTCATCGAAGCCACGGAATATAGGCAACATTGGTTGAAGAGTTTTTTGTGGGAAGATGCCAAACATCTTCTTAGGCAGCGGATATTTAGGGATGTTGTAGAAATGGTATAGTCCTGCCTGAGCAGCCCAGCAAATATATAGAGTACTGGTAACGTGGGTTTTAGCCCAATCAAATATCTGAGTAATCTCGTCCCAGTAAGCCACATCCTCGAAAGGCATAGTCTCGACGGGAGCACCAGTAATAATCATGCCATCGAACTTTTCGTTGCGCAGGATGTCGAAATCCTTGTAGAACATCATCATATGTTCCACAGGTGTATTCTTTGGGGTATGACTTTTTAGCTTCATGAAGTTTATCTCCATCTGAAGCGGAGTGTTCGACAATAAGCGTATGAGGTCGGTCTCGGTGGTTATCTTAAGCGGCATGAGGTTTAGGATAACAATCTTCAACGGACGAATCTCCTGGCTATGCGCCCTACTCTCGTCCATCACGAAGATGTTTTCCTGCTTCAGCATTTCTATTGCTGGTAGTTTATCTGGTAATCTTAGTGGCATCGTTAGTTACTCTTATGATTTTTGTATTTATAAAGGGGAGTTGCTATGAACTCCCCTTTTTTATGTTGTTTACCAAAGTTTTACTCTATCCTTGGCAGGCACGAAGAGCTTGTCGCCTTCCTTCACACCAAATGCCTCGTACCAAGCATCGATTTGTGGGAGGGCTGCGTTTACGCGCCATTTGCCCAAAGCGTGAGGGTCGCCCTTTGTACGGTTGCGAATCTCCTTGTCGGTGATGTTGGCAGCCCATACGCCAGCATAAGCGATAAAGAAGCGCTGCTCTGGAGTAAGACCATGGATAGTCTTGAGAGGCTTCTTAGCTGTAGCATGCTTAAAGGCATTGAAAGATACCATCAAACCTCCGTGGTCGGCAAGGTTCTCACCAAGGGTGAACTCGCCATTGCCCTTAAGACCTGGCAATACCTCTATGTTAGAGAAGAAGTCTGCACAAACCTTAGCACGCTCGTTGAACTTATCAGCATCGCCATCTGCCCACCAGTCAGTCATATTACCTGACTTGTCGTAGTGGCGACCCTGGTCGTCGAAGCCGTGAGTCATCTCATGACCAATTACCACACCAATAGCTCCATAGTTGAAAGCGTCGTCGGCCTTAGCATCGAAGAAAGGATACTGAAGGATACCTGCAGGGAAGCAGATCTCGTTGGTTGTTGGGTTATAGTATGCGTTTACGGTCTGTGGCGACATCATCCACTCGTCGCGGTCAACTGGCTTACCAGCCTTTGACTCGATAGAGAACTTGTTCCAGAACTTTCTGCACTCAAGGATATTGTCGTAGTATGACTTCTTAGGGTCGATGGTAAGAGCTGAAACATCCTTCCACTTGTTAGGATATCCAATCTTTACATAGAAAGCAGCGAGCTTGTCGAGAGCGGCAGCCTTGGTAGCCTCGCTCATCCAGTCTTGTGCCTTGATGCGCTCAGCCAAACTTGCCTGAAGGTTCTTCACCAACTGCTCCATGCGAGCCTTAGACTTTGCAGGGAAATACTTCTCGCAATACATCTTGCCAAGAGACTCGCCCAAAACGCCGTCTACCTGTGATGTAGCACGCTTCCAAAGTGGCAACATCTCGGTACGTCCGCTCATTGTCTTGCCATAGAAATCGAAGTTAGCGCTTACAATCTCGTTGCTAAGATAAGATGCAGAACTGCAGATTACGTTCCACTCAATATAAGCCTTGAGCTCTGCTGCGCTCTGTGTAGCGATGAGCTTGTCTACGCCTGCGAAGAAGTCAGGCTGACCAACTACGAGTTCTGCAAAGCAGTTGTCGGCAATTCCTTCAGCCTTGAGCTGCTTGGTAAGACCGATATGAGGATAGTTAGACTCAAACTCCTTGATGGTCATCTTGTTGTAGTTGGCCTCTACATCACGAAGCTCGGTATTGTTCTTGGAAACGAGAGCCAATGTAGTCTCGTAGCGCATGATGAGGTTAGCATTCTCCTGAGCCTGAGCCTCAGAGAAGCCGTAGAGTTGGAACATCTTGGCGATGTGCTTCTTGAAAGCGTTGCGGATTTCAGTTGTAGCCTCATCGTTCTCAAGATAGTATTCCTTTTCGCCAAGGGTTAGACCACTCTGAACCAACGAAAGGATGTTCATTGAAGCATTCTTCTCGTCAGAGCCAAAATAGTAGCCATAAGGAAGACCGTAGCCCATATCAGCATATTTGAGCTGCAAAGCGCGAAGAGCGTCGATGGTCTGAGCCTGCTCAATCTCTTTCATCAAAGGCTGTACAGGTGAAGCACCCTCTTTGTCGCGACGCACGCTGTCCATAGCGAGCTTATACAAGTCGCTAAGTTTGCGCTCTACGGTGCCCGCCTTGAAAGTCTTCTTAGTGAGACTTGCAATGATGTCGTTGATACGCTGGTTGTTGTCTTCCTGCAACTGGTCGAACGAACCAAAGCGTGAGAATGCACCTGGCAGAGGATGCAACTTCTGCCAACCGCCACAAGCATACTTGTAGAAGTCGTCGGCAGGCTTTGCTGTCTTGTCCATGTTTTCCATCTTAATTCCTGCATTCGACTGCGCTGAGCCAATGCTTGGTGCTGCTATCATAAGCAACATCGGAAGGATTTCTTTCATTTTCATGATTTTGTTGTATAAATAGTTTATGAATAAATCAAGTTGTTACTCAAGATTGCTCTTCGCCTCTTCGAGTTGCTCAGAGAGTTCGAGCCATTTATCGTTTTCTTCGTCGAGCTTTTGCTTTGTTGAGGTATATTCCGTAACGAGAACCATGTCGGATGCCTTTTCAGGCTGCATAAACAGCTCGTCGAGCTCTGATATGCGGGCTTCCATGTCGGCAATATGCTTCTCGCATTCTTCCACAGCTCGCTGAATCTTCTTTATCTTCTTCTGCTCTTCCTTGCGCTCGGCATAGCTTTGCTTTTTAAGTGAAGAGCTTGATAAGAGTGAAGAATCGCTTTGCTTGGAGCTTGATGAAGAATTGCCATTTGCTTCTTCATTCTTTCCTTTTCTATCGTCACCACCCAGGGCTGCTTGTATGCTGTCGGCATTATGCTCACGCAGATAGTCGTAGATGCCACCAAGGTGTTCTCTCACGGCTCCGCCACCAAATTCATACACCTTGCTCACCAAGCCATCCAAGAACTCACGGTCGTGGCTCACGATGATGGCTGTACCGTCGAAGGCTTTGATGGCTTCTTTCAGCACATCCTTTGATGGCATGTCGAGGTGGTTGGTAGGCTCATCGAGGATGAGGAGGTTGACTGGCTCCATGAGCAGTTTTATCATAGCCAGTCGGCTACGCTCGCCACCACTCAGCACCTTTACTTTCTTTTCAGAAATCTCGCCACCAAACATAAATGCACCAAGCAGGTCGTTGACCTTGAGTCGCATTTCGCCTGTAGCCACTTGGTCGATGGTATCAAAGATGCTAAGGTTTTCGTCGAGCAGCTGTGCTTGGTTCTGAGCGAAATAGCCTATCTGTATGTTGTGGCCCACTTTCAACGTGCCATCAAAAGGAATCTCGTTCATGATACACTTCACGAGAGTAGACTTACCTTCGCCATTCTTACCTACGAACGCCACCTTCTCGCCTCGCTTTATAGTAAGCGTAACGTCTGAGAAGACGGTATGGTTGCCATAGGTCTTGCTTACTCCATCGCAGATTATCGGATAGTCGCCACTACGCAAACATGGTGGAAACTTCAAGTGCATAGCCGAATTGTCTACCTCGTCGATTTCTATAGGCACTATCTTTTCCAACTGCTTGATGCGGCTCTGCACCTGCACAGCCTTGGTTGGCTTATAGCGGAATCGCTCTATGAAGTCTTTGATGTCAGCAATCTCTTTCTGCTGATTCTCGTAAGCACGAATTTGCTGTTCTCTTCTTTCGGCTCTGAGCACCACATACTCGTTGTATTTCACCTTATAGTCAACTGCCTGACCACAGGTTATCTCGATAGTGCGATTGCTAACATTGTTGATGAAAGCACGGTCGTGGCTCACCAATACCACAGCCTTGGCGCTTTGAGCCAAGAACTGCTCAAGCCATTGTATACTCTCGATATCGAGGTGGTTGGTAGGCTCATCGAGCAATAACACGTCGGGTTTCTGCAGCAATATCTTTGCCAACTCTATACGCATACGCCATCCGCCAGAGAACTCTGATGTAGGTCTATCCATATCTGTGCGCGAAAAACCTAAGCCCACCAATGTGCGTTCCATGTCAGCTTCATAGCTTTCGCCACCTATCATCATATATCTATCGTGCTCTTGTGTGTAGCGCTCCACAAGCTGCATATAGTCGTCGCTCTCGTAGTCGGTGCGCTCTGCCATTTCGGCAGCCAGCTTGTCCACACGTTCCTTCATCTTTATAGTAGATGCGAAAGCCTTGCGGGTTTCTTCTCTCACGGTGGTGTTGTCTTGAAGCTTCATCACCTGTGGCAGATAGCCGATGGTGGTATCATTCGGTATTGCCACGGTGCCTGCTGTAGGCTGCTGCTGACCACACAATATCTTCAACAAGGTAGACTTGCCTGCTCCATTCTTTCCCACAAGGGCTATGCGGTCGCGATCATTGATCACAAAGCTCACATCGTGGAACAATGGACGAGCACTAAACTCTACCTTCAATCCTTCTACTGATATCATCGTTTAATAAATATTACCTTTATGAACATGCAAAGTTAATATAAATAGGTAAATTAGGCAAAAATATGCATATCCTTTTAGATTTTATTGTCTTTTTCACATAATTGTCGCTTTTATTGTATACCTTTGCCAACCATTTATCAGACTTTTAATTAAAAACATGAATACATTTACAAACATCATTGCCAAAGAACTACAGCTGCCTGCAAGTGGCGTAGATGGCACCCTGCAACTGCTCGACGAGGGTTGCACCATACCTTTTATTGCTCGCTATCGCAAGGAGCGCACAGGCGGTCTCGACGATGTGCAGATAGGCGATATTAGTGCAAGATACGACAAGCTTAAGGAACTGGCAAAGCGCAAAGAGACTATACTGAAGAGTATCGAAGAACAAGGCAAACTCGACGACAAACTAAAGAAGAAGATTGAAGACTGTTGGGACGCTAACACTTTGGAAGATATATACTTACCTTTCAAACCTAAAAGAAGAACTCGAGCACAGATAGCTCGCGAATATGGTTTAGAGCCATTGGCAACTATGATACTTCTGCAGCGTGAAAATGATATCGAAGCTGCTGCCAAGAGACTCATCAATAGTGCTACTGTTCAGAAGGCATTGGCAGAGCATAAGGTGAAGGAATTCACAGTATATGATGCCCTACAGGCTGCTAAGGATATCATAGCTGAAAACATCAGCGAAAGCGAAGATTGTCGTCATCAGCTTCGAGCAACCTTTAAGCGTGAGGCTGAGATTGCATCAAAGGTGGTTAAGGCTAAGGCTGATAGCGAAGAGGCACAGAAGTATCGTGACTACTTCGATTTTGCCGAACCATTATCTCGCTGCACAGGCAACCGACTGTTGGCTATGCGTCGTGGTGAGGCTGAAGGAATATTGCGCATAAAAATATCTATTGATGGTGAGCGTGCTACTGAGAGATTGAAACGACAGTATATTCGTGGCAATGGCAAATGCTCGCAACTGGTGGCAGAGGCTGTTGAGGATTCATATAAGCGTCTGCTTGTGCCAAGTATAGAGAACGAATTCTCGGCTCTGAGCAAAGAGAAGGCTGACGACGAGGCTATAGAGGTGTTCACCACTAACCTACGCCAGCTATTGCTTGCTGCACCATTGGGACAAAAGTCGGTTATGGGTGTAGACCCTGGTATCAGAACGGGATGCAAGGTGGTGGTGCTCGACAAGCAGGGCAACTTGCTATTCCACGATGTAGTGTTCCCATTCCCTCCAAAGGGCAATGCCGAGAATGCTGCACGCCATTTTGCCAAGATTGCTGCCAAATATAGCATCGAGGCTGTAGCTGTGGGCAACGGTACTGCCAGCCGCGAAACTACCGACATTCTAAATAAGGTATTCTCTGAGGGCGACAACCAAAAGCCTGTCTACGTGGTTAGCGAGGATGGAGCTTCGATATATTCGGCATCGAAGATAGCACGCGACGAATTCCCTGACCAGGACGTTACGGTTAGAGGTGCTGTTTCGATAGCTCGCAGACTGATGGACCCTTTGGCAGAGCTTGTGAAGATTGACGCCAAGAGCATTGGTGTGGGACAATATCAGCACGATGTAGACCAGACTAAGCTCAAGAAGAGTTTGGACCAAACGGTGGAGAACTGTGTAAACCTTGTTGGTGTAAACGTGAATACAGCCAGTCAGCAGTTGCTTACTTACATCAGCGGTCTTGGTCCTGGCTTGGCAAAGAACATCATCGAATATCGTCGCGAGAATGGCGACTTCACATCGCGTGCGCAACTCAAGAAGGTACCTCGTCTTGGAGCTAATGCCTACACACAATGTGCAGGTTTCTTGCGCATTCCTAATGCCAAGAATCCATTGGACAACAGCGCCGTACACCCAGAGAGCTACGACATTGTGAAGCGTATGGCTGCTGACAGCGGATGCACCGTTAAGGAGCTTATCGCTAACAAAGAAAGGCTTAAGGCTATCAACATAAAGAACTATGTATCAGACACTATAGGCTTGCCAACGCTTACAGATATCATGAAAGAATTGGATAAGCCAGGACTCGACCCACGAGGCGAGGTTGAACAGTTCTCATTCTCTGACGACATCCATGAGCTTAAGGATGTTGAAGTAGGAATGGTGGTACCAGGCATCGTTACCAACATCACCAAGTTTGGTGCCTTTGTCGATATTGGTGTTCACCAAGATGGTTTGGTTCATATCTCACAGATGTCGTCGAAGTTTATCCACGACCCTAACGAGATAGTGAAGCTCCATCAGCATGTGATGGTAAAGGTTACCGAAGTTGACCTCGTGCGCAAGCGTATTGCGCTAAGCATGAAGGGTGTATAAACTGAAGGATGTATTATAAAACAAGAAGAACCCGCCAATCAACATTATACGATGTTGGTCGGCGGGTTCTTGTAGTATTTAGTCTGTGATTCTCTCAAGCTGAACAGTAAAATGACGCATCAATGGAGCCTCCCATGCAATACGCACACCATGGGAAATCTGCATACGACGGTCAAAAACATTTTTCAGAGCTGCCGCTATAACAGCCATATGGTTGTCAGTATATACGCGACGTGGAATTGCCAAACGTAAGAGGTCGAGACCATTAAAACGATTCTCGCGTGTTACAGGGTCGCGGTCTGCGAGCAGATATCCAATCTCACATCCTCGGATGCCAGCCTCAAGATATAGCTCTATGGTAAGTGTCTGAGCAGGAAATTCTTCCTTAGGCACATGGGTGAGCACTTTAGGTGCATCAACAAAGATAGCATGTCCGCCAGCAGGACGCTGATAAGGAATGCCATACTCATCGAGTAGCGATGCAAGATATTCTACTTGGTGAATACGAGTCTGAAGGTTGTCAAACTCCGTATTTTCATCAAGGCCTATAGCAAGAGCGTTCATATCACGACCGTTCATACCGCCATAGGTAAGATAGCCTTCAAACTGCACGCAGTATCCCTTAGCACCCTCATACCAGTCTTGACGCTTGGTGGCGATAAATCCACCCATATTCACGATACCATCTTTCTTAGCACTCATGGTCATGCCATCAGCCAATGCAAACATTTCCTTAGTGATTTCCTTGATGGTCTTATCCTTATAGTCTTCTTCACGTGTCTTAATGAAATAGGCATTCTCAGCAAAACGAGCAGAATCAAACACTACAGGCTTTCCATATTTGTCAGCTATAGCACGAACATCCTTCAGATTCTGCATAGAAACAGGCTGTCCGCCTGCAGTATTATTTGTTATGGTAACGATGATAAACGGTACTTTATCGCCATATTTTTTGAGTGTATCCTCAAGTTTCTTAGGGTCTACATTGCCCTTGAAAGGAACTTCGAGTTGCGTATCTTTCGCATCATCTACAGTACAGTCGAGAGCTGTAGCCTTGCGTCCTTCAATATGACCTTTGGTAGTATCGAAGTGAGAATTTCCAGGCACAATATCGCCTTCATGCACGAGGTATGAGAAGAGCACATTCTCTGCTGCCCTACCCTGGTGAGTAGGTATCACATACTCAAAACCTGTAAGTCGGGTGATTGTCTCTTTAAGCTTAAAGAAAGATGTTGCACCGGCATAACTTTCGTCACCAAGCATTACTCCGGCCCATTGACGATCACTCATTGAGCCTGTACCAGAGTCGGTGAGCAAGTCAATATAAACTTGCTCTGCTTTAAGCTGAAACACATTATAGTGTGCTTCTTTAATCCATTGTTCACGTTCCTCACGGGTACTCCTACGGATAGGCTCTACCATCTTAATTTTCCAAGATTCTGCAAAAGGTAATTCCATAGATAAGTCTTTTTAGTTAAATAGGTTAAATAATACCCCATAAAAGGGCTTTAATAGATTGTATGCTTCAAATATAAGAAATCATTTTCATCTAAACCATATTCTTAACCAACTTTTTTGGTTTTAATTTGTTTTTTTAACAAGTGTTTTTCACCACAATACCGTCTATCGTTGAAACAAAAAAGAATACTAAGAATAGCAAACCTTGGTATTATAAAATATTTGATTGCAATCATATTGACATTTGACCGCAAGTAAAAACACGTTTGATAGAAAGCATAGATACGTTTGATAGAAAGCATAGATTGCTCGAAGCATAACTTCACCGACAAACTAAGTCTATTAAATTATTGAACCAAAGCGACTTACAGCATCGCTACACATATAATAATCAAATTTAATACAAATATATTTTTTTGCTTGTGTTTATTAAGAAATTACAATACAAATACTACAAAAGTACATTAAACGAAGACAGCAGCATGTTAGAAACTACACTACCAGGTGATTCAATCTTAATCCGAATGAAATTTCAATTATGACTTACTAAGTTAGTTCCGCGATTATTACGAATTATTAGAAACAAAAAAACAGCCACCAAGCAACAATGTGCATGGTGGCTGTTATGTTTTTATCGTTTGCGATAAATTACTTTACCTTGTCTACGATAGCCTTGAAAGCCTGTGGGTTGTTCATAGCGAGGTCAGCGAGAACCTTACGGTTGATCTCGATACCTGCCTTGTGAAGAGCACCCATCAACTGTGAATAGCTCATATTCTCGAGACGTGCAGCAGCGTTGATACGCTGAATCCAAAGAGCGCGGAAGTTGCGCTTCTTGTTGCGACGGTCACGATATGCGTATGTAAGACCCTTCTCATAGGTGTTCTTAGCAACGGTCCAAACGTTCTTTCTTGCTCCAAAATAACCTCTGGTAAGCTTAAGGATTCTCTTTCTCTTAGCTCTTGAAGCGACGTGATTTACTGATCTTGGCATAGTTTTCTTTCTGTTTTAAAGTTCTACTAAAAAGTTAATTAACGAAGGCGGAGCAAATCGCGTACCTGCTTAAGGTTGTCATTGTCAACCAATGTTGTGTGAACAAGATTTCTCTTCTGCTTCTTTGTCTTCTTAGTCAGAATGTGACTGTGGAAAGCATGACGTCTTTTGATCTTTCCTGTACCGGTGAAAGAGAATCTCTTCTTAGCGCCGGAATTTGTCTTTACTTTTGGCATTTTTTGTTAATTTAAAAATTGTTATTAATATATGTGGCAACGCATATACCGGGCGTTACGCACAGTTTTTCTTACTTCTTAAGCTTCTCCAAGGCTTCAGCGCCATTCTTAGCGTTAGCGAAGATACCACCAGAGAGGTTCTCTACATCAACTTCCTCGTCTGTATCTACAGCAGCTGGAGCTGAATTGAGTGATTTTTCTGCCTCACGACGCTCACGGTCCATCTTCTGCTGGCTCTTCTTAGCCACGCCTGCCTTTTTAGGGGCGAGGAAGAGGAACATCTTCTTACCTTCGAGCTTTGGCAACTGCTCAACCTTGCAGTATTCTTCAAGATCGTTGGCAAAACGGAGCAACAATACTTCGCCCTGCTCCTTGAAAAGGATACTACGACCACGGAAGAACACATAAGCACGAACTTTGTTGCCGTCCTCAAGGAACTCCTTAGCGTGCTTGAGCTTAAACTGATAGTCGTGCTCATCGGTCTGAGGTCCGAAGCGTATTTCCTTCACTTCCACCTTCACCTGCTTCTGCTTCATTTCTTTCTGATGTTTCTTCTGCTGGTAGAGGAACTTGGAATAGTCGATAAGACGACAAACAGGTGGTTGTGCATTTGGAGATATCTCTACAAGGTCTACCTCCATCTGACGGGCCATGTCAAGAGCCTGTCGTGTAGGTAATACTTGTGAACCATCTTCACTAACAACACGCACTTCCCTAACGCGAATCTGCTCGTTCACGCGGTACTGATTCTTCATTTTGTCATTCTTCATTCAACTATATTAAGTGTCGGTTTTTGCTAAACGGCTGCAAAGTTAGTAATTTTCTTCATAACAACCAAGAATTTCTCGCAATATTTTTTTGAAGACTCTAAGAAAACATACATTCCGATAATAAACACCCGCAAGATACCATCCGGACGATGAGGAACGGATGAAATACCTTGCGGGTGTAAATATATAATAATAATATGATTAAAGCAGAGGACTATTCCTCAGCTGCTTTGAGCTGTTCTGCTACCTCAGCGTTGACGCGCTGAGCAAATTCCTCCATAGACATGGTAGCCTGTTCGCCACCACCCTGCTTACGCATAGAAACGAGACCTTCGGCGCTTTCCTTCTCACCAACGATAACCATGTATGGCACACGCTTCAACTCGTTGTCACGAATCTTACGACCAATCTTCTCGTTGCGGTCGTCTACCAATGCGCGAACGCCCTGCTTATCGAAGTACTGACGCACCTTCTGTGCATAGTCGTTATACTTCTCAGAAATAGGAAGGATAGCAACCTGATCAGGAGTGAGCCACAATGGGAAGTGACCTGCGGTATGCTCGATGAGTACGGCTGTGAAACGCTCCAATGAGCCGAAAGGTGCACGGTGAATCATCACAGGAGTCTTCTTAGAGTTGTCTTCTGCTGTATATTCGAGCTTAAAGCGCTGTGGCAAGTTGTAGTCTACCTGGATGGTACCGAGCTGCCAACGACGTCCGATGGCATCCTTTACCATGAAGTCGAGCTTAGGACCATAGAAGGCTGCTTCGCCAACCTCCTCACGAGTTTCAAGTCCCTTCTCCTTACAAGCCTCGCGGATAGCATTCTCGCTCTCTGCCCAAATCTCCTCAGAACCGATATACTTCTCTGTATCCTTAGGATCGTGAAGAGAAATCTGTGCCTCGTAGTTCTCGAAACCGAAAATCTTGAATACCTTCAGGATTACGTCGATTACATTCTCGAACTCAGCCTTCACCTGCTCTGGACGAACGAAGATGTGAGCATCATCCTGTGTAAAGGTACGAACACGAGTCAAACCATGGAGCTCACCACTCTTCTCATAACGGAATACTGTTCCAAACTCTGCGATACGCAAAGGAAGATCCTTGTATGAACGAGGCTTGCGAGCGTAGATTTCGCAATGGTGAGGACAGTTCATTGGCTTAAGCATGTACTCCTCATCCTCTTCTGGTGTGTGGATAGGCTGGAATGCGTCTTTGCCATAGTGAGCATAGTGACCAGATGTCACATAAAGGCTCTTACCACCGATACCTGGAGTGATAACCTCCTGATAGTTGTATGGCTTAAGGAGTGCGCGGAGCAACTCCTGAAGACGGAGACGAAGTGCTGTTCCCTTCGGCAACCAGATAGGAAGACCCTTACCTACTCGCTCTGAGAACATAAAGAGTTCCATCTCTTTACCAATCTTACGGTGGTCGCGCTTCTTAGCTTCTTCGAGCACTACGAGGTATTCATCAAGCATCTTCTTCTTAGGGAATGAGATACCGTAGATACGTGTCATCTGCTCGCGCTTAGCATCGCCACGCCAAAAGGCACCTGCAGCACTTGTTATCTTGACAGCCTTGATAAGACCTGTAGAAACAAGGTGTGGACCACGGCAAAGGTCGGTGAAAGCTCCCTGGGTGTATGTTGTGATGGTACCATCCTCAAGGTCTTGCTCAATGTGCTCGCACTTGTAGGTCTGGCCGTCAGCAGCAAACTCAGCCAAGGCATCAGCCTTAGAAACCTCTTTGCGCACTACAGGCTCGTCTTTCTTAGCGAGCTCCATCATCTTAGCCTCAATCTTTGCGAAATCGTTCTCTGAGATAACCTGTCCCTCTGCAGGCATCACATCATAGAAGAAGCCACCCTCTACAGCAGGACCGAATCCAAACTGAATGCCAGGATAAAGCTCTTTGAGAGCCTCAGCCAACAAGTGGGCAGATGTGTGCCAGAAGGTGTGCTTACCTTCTTCGTCCTCAAACTTATAGAGGGCGATGGTTGCGTCCTCATTGATAGGACGATTCAACTCTACTGTTTCACCATTTACACCGCAAGATACAACGTTGCGAGCGAGAGCCGGTGAAATACTCTCGGCGATTTGAAAACCAGTTACTCCTGCCTCGTATTCACGAACAGAGCCGTCTGGGAAAGTGATTTTAATCATAACAAATTAAACAATTATTTGTACTTTAATGATAATTCAACGGACAAAGGTAGTGCAAATGAGTGGAATAACAAAACAAAAAGCCTATTTTTTTGTTTTTTATTCCCGAACCGAGAGAACAGCGAAAACAATAAGGGCGTTTTGATTCGCCCTTATTGTTGAGTCGCGAACGAGGTCGGCATAGCCGAATGCAGCCTACATTAACGTGAGTTCGACGAATTAGAATAGGGTTAATTGTCTATCTATAGTCCTTTGGACTGCAATTGTTGGTTTCTT
>CAKQMS010000041.1 GCA_934254985.1 uncultured Prevotella sp.
CAACTAAATCAGTACGGAATTTGAAATGTTAAATTAAAGAGGTAAAATAGAGTCAACCTTATTCAGGAAAAGACAGAACTCAGTCTCTCAAAAAGTGGTCATTAAGGTCATTTGTCATTAAGGTCATTAAGGATTTGGAAAGTGTGAAATTAAGCCTATATATTTATATATAAAATATATAAATATATAGAAGTCTGACACGCACTTATTTTTTGAAAATGACCTTAATGACAAATGACCTTAATGACACGCTGTACTACCCATTGGGTTCTTCCTCTTGTCGAAAGGGGTTGGGTTGAAACCAACCCCTCATCAAGTCGCATTGCAACACCGTTCTGCTTCAGCCCCAACACCTTGCACACATCAGCCAAGCAAAACCAAGGCTCACCTTTTCGTCATTCACCGTCCGAATCCGTCCAAACTCCGGACTCTCAGTTAAACATAAGGGGGTCATTTCAACTGAGCCCCTTGATCCTTGTATATGTTTATCTTTAAAAGTGTGGGATTTAAATCTTCAGAAGCGGGAAATGTTAAAAGAATGGGGGCAAAAGTTAAAAGTCGGTCAACATCGGACATAAGCGGACATAAGCGGACAGCTATATGTGGAGTTGATGTATTTTTGCAAAGGGTTTAGGAGAGAATAAGGGCAAGGGGCAAGAAAACTAAAGGCAAGGGGCAAGAAAACTAAAGGCAAGGGACGAGAAAACAAAGGGTAAACGACAGGATATGAGGGCTAACAGCGAGACATGAGGGCAAGGGACGAGAAAACTAACGTAACAGCAAGAAACGAGGGCAAACAGCGAGAAACAACGCGACAGACCGCACAAGCTAATGAGAGTAATCGAAAGGCGCCACGAGATTAATCGAAAAGGCTTATGAGGATAGTCGCAGCAAACGAAGGGAGCAACAGCAGTAAAAGTACTAAAAAATACTAATACATTTTGTAAATTGCTCGAAATTTATTACTTTTGAAGTTGGTTTGAAGAATCAATCCTTTTAACCCCACAAAGGTTCAATCCTTAACCACACAAAGGAAACAACCTTTTAACCCCACAAAGGTTCAATCCTTACAACCAAGCAGAATCAATCCTTTTAACAAGATTAGAATTTAATGAAAAATATAATTATATCAGCATTCCTGTTTTTATTACCTTTGACGGCTTCGGCACAGAAGATTACGCTCGGTTCCATGAACATTACGATGGACAACACACACGGAGTTTACAAAGGCGAGATGGCAGCAGGAAAGCCACATGGCAAAGGCAACGTTGTTTTCGACAACGGCAACTCATACGAAGGCAACTTCGTGAAAGGCAAGCGCCATGGCTACGGAGTCTACACATTCGCCGATGGTGAGAAATATGAAGGCGAATGGTTTCAGAACCAACAGCACGGTCAGGGCACTTATTATTTCAACAACAACAACAAGTATGTGGGTCTTTGGTATCGCGACTATCAGCAGGGACACGGCATCATGTATTACTATAATGGCGACAAATACGAGGGCAACTGGCTGAAAGACAAACGACAGGGCAAAGGCAAATACACTTATTCAAACGGAGCTTTCTATGACGGTCAATGGGCTGACGACCAGAAGTCGGGCAAGGGCACTTTCGACTGGGGCGACGGCACAGTATACGAGGGTATGTGGGCAAACAACCAGCGCTCGGGCAAGGGCACAAACAGATATGCTGACGGCGACATTTATGTTGGCGACTGGAAAGACGACATACAGAATGGTAGAGGAATATACAAATTCCAGAATGGCGACGTTTACGAAGGCGACTATGTGCAGGGCGAACGAACTGGCATAGGAATATTGAAATATGCCAACGGCGACAAATATACAGGCCACTTCTTCGAAGGCGACAAACAGGGTCAAGGCACATTGGTTTGGAACAATGGCGACACATATGTTGGCGACTGGAAGGGCGACAAGCAGAATGGCCACGGCAAGCTCACCAAGAAGTCGGGCGACGTGTTTGAAGGCTCGTTTGCCAATGGCAAGGTGGAGGGCGAAGTGATTATCCACTATGCCGACGGCTCACGATTCAAGGGCATCTACAAGAATGGCAAGCGCAACGGCAAGGTGATAGAAGAAGACAAAGACGGCAAGCGTTTTGAAGGCACCTATGTCGACGACCGCCGAGATGGCAACTTCGTGGAAAAAGACCGCAACGGAGCCATCACAGCCAAAGGACACTATGAGCGTGGCAGACGCTATGTGGACAAATAAAATCTATATATTCAACAACTTAACAAAAACTTATACGGTTATGGTAGTAGACACAATGGAGAACATCGGAAAGTATGTTTCTTTGAACCCTCTTTTCGAGGAAATGGTAAAGTTTATCAATACCCACGATTTGGCAACTCTCGAAGTAGGCAAACACCCTATCGTAGGCAACGATTTGTTTGTGAACATCGCTGTTGCCAACGGCAAGACCGAGGAAGAGGCTGTTTTCGAAACCCATCGCAAGATGATCGACGTGCAGATACCGCTCGATGCTCCTGAAACATACGGCTACACCCCTCTTTGCGACCTGCCAGAGGTGGAATACAACGAAGAGAAGGACATCACAAAATATCCTGGTGTGAAGGCAGAAACTCTCGTAAACTGCAAGCCAGGCGAATTTGCCATCTTCTTCCCTCAGGACGGACACCAGCCTTGCATCGGCACAGGCACCATCCACAAAGCTATCTTTAAGATAAAGGCTTAACCCACTACTAACTTTAAAAAATTATGGCTGTAAAGAAAAAGGCAGCTAAGCCCGCTGCAGTAAAACATATCGGGCTTGTAAAGAACGACGGCTATCTCGAACCATTCGAGGATGCTATAAAGGGACGTCACGAAAATGCGCTACATAAGCTCGCACAACTTACCGACAACGGCAAGAAGACTCTCTCTGATTTTGCTAATGGCTACGAATATTTCGGTCTCCACAAAACAGATCGTGGAGGATGGGTGTTCCGCGAGTGGGCACCAAACGCTACCGACATCTATCTCGTAGGCGATTTCAACAACTGGCAGGAGAGCGACAAGTATAGAGCAAAGCGCATAAAGGGCACCGAAAACTGGGAGCTCAAACTGCCTGCTAAGGCCATGAAGCATGGCGACCTTTATAAGATGCACGTTTATTGGGACGGCGGACACGGCGAGCGTATTCCTGCTTGGGCACAGAGAGTGGTGCAGGACGAGGAGACAAAGATATTCTCGGCACAGGTGTGGGACGCAGAACCATACGCATGGAAGAAGAAGACTTTCAAGCCAACCACTTCCCCACTCCTCATCTACGAATGCCACATCGGTATGGCGCAAGACGCTGAGAAGGTGGGCACATATACTGAGTTTAAGGAGAATGTGTTGCCACGAATCATTGCCGACGGCTACAACTGCATCCAGATAATGGCTATCCAGGAGCACCCTTACTACGGTTCGTTTGGCTACCACGTAAGCTCATTCTTTGCAGCTTCAAGCCGCTTTGGCACTCCTGAAGAGCTAAAAGCCCTGATCGATGAAGCCCACAAGCACGGCATAGCTGTGATCATGGACATCGTTCATTCTCACGCCGTGAAGAACGAGGTTGAGGGACTCGGCAACCTTGCTGGCGACCCTAACCAATATTTCTATCCTGGCGACCGCCACGAGCATCCTGCTTGGGACAGCCTATGCTTCGACTATGGCAAAGACCAGGTGATCCACTTCTTGCTCTCCAACTGCAAATACTGGCTCAACGAATTCCATTTCGATGGTTTCCGCTTCGACGGAGTGACATCAATGCTTTACTATAGCCACGGACTTGGCGAAGCATTCTGCGGATATCAGGACTATTTCAACGGTCATCAAGACGACAACGCCATCTGCTATCTCACCCTTGCCAACCTGCTCATCCACGAGGTAAATCCAAAGGCTATCACCATAGCCGAAGAGGTGAGCGGAATGCCGGGACTGGCAGCTAAATTCAAGGATGGAGGCTACGGCTTCGACTACCGCATGGCGATGAACATTCCTGACTATTGGATTAAGACCATCAAGGAGCTGAAGGACGAAGACTGGAAGCCAAGCTCTATATTCTGGGAGGTTAAGAATCGTCGTAGCGACGAAAAGACAATATCGTATTGCGAAAGCCACGACCAAGCTCTGGTGGGCGACAAGACCATCATCTTCCGCCTCATCGATGCTGACATGTATTGGCACTTCAAGAAGGGCGACGAGAACTTCATGGCAAACCGCGGTATTGCCCTGCACAAGATGATTCGCCTCGTCACGGCTTCTACCATTAATGGTGGTTACCTTAACTTCATGGGCAACGAGTTTGGACACCCTGAGTGGATTGATTTCCCTCGCGAAGGCAACGGCTGGAGCCATAAGTATGCACGCCGCCAATGGAACCTCGTAGACAACAAGGAGCTCGACTACCATTATCTTGGCGACTTCGACCGCGAGATGCTGAAGGTGATAAAGAGCGAGAAAGATTTCAACAAGACTCCTGTGCAGGAGATTTGGCACAACGATGGCGACCAGGTGTTGGCTTACATGCGTGGCGACATCATCTTTGTGTTCAACTTCTCGCCAAACCGCTCGTATACCGACTATGGATTTATTGTGCCTGAGGGTGCTTACGAGGTGGTGTTGAATACCGACAGCAAAGACTTTGGTGGCAACGGACTCAACGACGACAGCATAACTCATTTCACCAACTACGACAAGCTCTACGCACAAGACGGCAAGGGATGGCTCAAACTATATTTGCCAGCTCGCTCAGCCGTGGTTTTGCGCAAGAAGAAATAAGTTCTGTACGTGCGTTGCGCAAGCAAGAAACAAGACGAGTTGCGCAAGCAAGAAACAAAACCAAGAAAGAGAGCCATTAGTAAGAAAAAAGCTAATGGCTCCTCTTTATTCTTATAAAAACAAGCAAATGGACAAGGTTTTTCGCGAAGACAGCATCATAGTAAGGATAACGAGTGCTGCATGTTTTCTGATTTTCACATTTCTATATTTATATAATTATCAGACCGACGTGCTGGCAATGGCTCAGCATGTGCTCTCTGACGGCAAAACATACTACGTGCCCTTCGTTGGTGCTTCGCTCATCACCATGCTCTTATTCCTGCTTCAGCTCTTGATAGCAAGATTTCTGCAGCTGAAGACCATGTTTCATGCCCTCACCTATTTTCCTTCGTTGCTCATCCTTGCCATCATCACCGACATTAGTCCCGACATCGACCGCGGATTCAGTTTTGGAGCATGGCTGTGGGTGGTGCCATTGCTGATTGTGGTGTGGCTGATAGGCTCGTGGATAGCTAAGGCATGGGAAGTTTATGAGCCTTTGCGATTTTCGCATGGTTTATTTTCGCGAGCCGTATGGATGAACCTTGCCCAGTTTGCCTTGATGTTTGTACTCGTGGGAGTGGTTGGCAACTCCAACGAGGTGTTCCACTACCGCATGGCTGTGGAGCGTAGCCTTGTCAAGGGCGACTACAAGAAAGCACTCACAATAGGCGAAAAATCGTTGGCTACAGACAGCAGCCTTACCATGCTTCGCATCTATGCCTTGGCAGCCAATAAGCAGTTGCCTGAGCGACTATTCGAATATCCACTCGTGGGCGGTTCGAAAGCCATGAAACCAAACGGCACCAGCGTGAAGATGATGCTCTATACCGACACTAAGTTGCGCCTATTGCACAAATCCAAGACCGACTATCAGTTGTGCGCCTACCTCTTGGATCGCAACCTCGACGGCTTCGTAAAGGCTATGGTGAAAATCTATGGTGAACCAACCATGGAGAAGAAATCGAAGACCGACCCTGCAACTCCCGACGACAACTCATCTACAGCTCCTTATACCATCACCAAAGCGTTGCCTAAGCACTATCGCGAAGCACTCGTGCTCTACACCCATCTGCGCTCTAATCCGCTCGTTGTCTACCACGACGACATCCTGGATGCCGACTATCGCGACTACCAAGATATGGAGCACAAATATGCTAACCCACAAGAGCGACAAACCATGATACGCGACACTTATGGCAAGACATATTGGTATTATTACGATTATCGATAATTCAAAGAAAACAATAAATAAAAGCGAGAAAAAAATGAAATTCGTAGCAATAATTCCTGCACGCTTTGCCTCGACAAGATTTCCTGGCAAGCCATTGGCTATTCTCGGCGGAAAGCCTGTGATACAACATGTTTATGAGAAGGCAGCAGCAGTATTGGGCGACGCCTACGTGGCTACCGACGACGAGCGCATAGAAGAAACCGTGAAGGCGTTTGGCGGCAAGGTAGTGATGACGCGAAACGACCACAAGAGCGGCACCGACCGCATAGCCGAAGCCTTAGAAAAGATTGGTGGCGACTACGACGTGGTGGTAAACATCCAGGGCGACGAGCCTTTCATCGACAAGAGTCAGATAGAAGAAATCTGCCATTGCTTCGACGATGAGAATACAGAAATTGCCACCCTCGGCAAACCTTTCGAGAGCATGGAGGCGGTAAAGAATCCTAATTCGCCAAAAATCGTAACCGACAATAATGGCTACGCCATGTATTTCTCGCGCTCGGTAATTCCATACGTCAGAGGCAAGGAAGAGAGCGAATGGTTAGCCAACTTCCCTTACTTGAAGCATTTGGGCATTTACGCTTATAAGTGCAAGGTGCTCAAGGAGATAACCAAGTTGCCACAATCGCCACTCGAAATAGCCGAAAGCCTCGAACAGCTCCGTTGGCTGCAGAATGGCTACAAGATAAAGGTGGGACGCACAGACATCGAGACCGTGGGCATCGACACTCCTGAAGACCTTACGAGAGCAGAGAAATTTCTACAACAGATTTCGAACAAGGGCTAACGGCAAATCTGCCATCAAGGCGTTTGCCCACAACCCATAGAATATTGCCGCCGGCATCGGTAACGACAAGCTGACGACGCTTCAACGGGAGCGCCACCTTTTGGTCGGTAAGGAAATCGCTAACGAGCTTGCTTCCCTTCATACCGAAAGGCACAAAGCGGTCGCCACGGGCAATGCGGCGAATCATCAACGGAAACTTCACTTTCTGAGCATCCAGGCAAACCTTGTCGGATGAGCGCGAGATGGTGTAGTTTTCGTTGATTTCTTTTTGCTCTATTTTCAGCTTGCAAAGTTCAGTATACACGTAGGTGCCTGCTTCGGGAATTCGCATCTGTCTGCCCTCTTCCTTATCCAAAGGAGTAAGGATTAGTCGACCGCGGTCGAGGGTAAGCTCGTGAGAAGAAGAGAGCCACGAAGTGCCTGTTGTGGCGTGCAGATTCTCAGCCACCAAAGCCACTTGCGAAGAGTTGAAACCATAGTCCTTAAGAATGTCCCAAAGCAAATATTCAGCCGACGGATATTCCTCGACCTTGGAAATATCTACGCAGAACGATTCGTTCAGCGTTGCAGACGAAACAGCCTTAGCTTTAGCCTCACTAAGCGAAGCTTCTACAATTGTGGAAGCCTCAGCAATCCATCGAGCCATGGTAAGGATGTTGTCCTTAACGGCAGGATTCACATTCTCGAGAAGCGGCAACACGTTTAGCCTGATTTTGTTGCGTTGCACATCGTCGACAAGATTAGAACTGTCGGTGACGTAGTCTTGATTTTCAGCCTCGAGATATTCCAAGATGTCTTCTCTACCTATGCAAAGCAACGGGCGCAAGATGAAGCCATTACGAGGCGAAATGCCTGTTAGTCCGTTCATGCCTGTGCCTCTGACGAGGTTGAGCAGAATGGTCTCCACATTATCGTCCTTATGGTGAGCCACACAGATGGCGTCGGCATTAATATCGCGACGCAACTGCTCGAAATAAGAATATCTGAGGTCGCGGGCAGCCATTTCGATGCTGACCTTATGGAGTTGGGCGTAGGTGAGAGTGTCGAAATGTATGCGATGAAGAATTACGCCCAACGATTCGCATAGCGACACACAGAAGTTCTCGTCGCGCTCCGACTCTTTGCCACGCAAATGGAAATTGCAATGCGCAGCCTCAACGTCGTAGCCGAGAGCCTTCATAATAAGCAACAAAGCGACACTATCGGCTCCACCCGACAATGCCACTATGTATTTATTGTCAGCTGCAAGCAACTGATTTCGAGCTATGAAACCAGCCACCTGCTGCAGGATTTTATCTTTCTTGGTTTTCGACATACGGTATTTTTCAGAATACAGTATTTATTCAGAACAGAGGGGTATTTTATTCAGAACTGAAGGGTATTTTATTCTACGTAGAGCACCAATCCCTTCAAATATTCACCCTCAGGATGATAGATGTTGATAGGATGGTCGGCAGGCTGATGAAGCTGATGAAGGATGCGCACCTTGCGGCCAGCCTGGGCAGCAGCTGTGAAGACAGCATTGCGGAAGTTGTCTTTAGTAACCACCTGCGAACAGCTGAAGGTAAACAATATTCCGCCTGGCTTAATCTTCTCGAACCCCTTGACATTAAGGCGTGTGTAGCCCTTCAAAGCATTATGAAGAGCAGCACGATGCTTTGCAAAGGCAGGAGGGTCGAGAATGATGAGGTCGTATTTGCCGTCGTTGGCATCAAGGAATTTGAAAGCATCCTCGCAGAAAGCCTCGTGACGCTTGTCGCCCGCAAAGTTGAGGTCGATATTGGCATTGGTGAGCTCAATAGCCTTAGCACTACTGTCTACCGAGTGCACCAACTTGGCTCCGCCACGCATAGCATAGACAGAGAAACCACCAGTATAGCAGAACATATTGAGCACACTCTTGCCATGAGAATATTTCTCGAGCAATGAGCGGTTTTCGCGCTGGTCGACGAAGAAGCCTGTCTTCTGACCTCTGAGCCAGTCGACATGGAAAAGGAGTCCGTTTTCCTTTGTTGTGTTCTCGTCGCTACCGCCATAGATAAAGCTATTCTGCTGTCCGAGATCAGCTTTGAAAGGCAGGGTGGTTTCGCTCTTGTAATAAACGTTTTCTATTCTCTCGCCCATCACGCTAACGAGCGCCTTGCACACCTCCATACGGCAAACGTGCATTCCCACGCTATGAGCCTGCATCACGGCAGTTTTGCCGTAGCAGTCGATTACGAGACCTGGCAAGTTGTCGCCCTCGCCATGCACCAAACGATAGGTGTTGTTGTCGGGATTGTCGGCAATGCCAAGGCTGCGGCGAACCTCGAGAGCCGAAGCAAGACGAGCTGTCCAAAAGTTGTCATCGATTTCAACATCTCTGAACGACAACACTCTTACGGCTATAGAACCAATTTGGAAATGACCTACGGCGAGGAAGTCGCCACCTGCCGACAACACTCTTACAATATCGCCCTCAGCAATATCGTCGTCACCACGGAGGATAGCTCCCGAGAATATCCAAGGATGAAAACGCTTTAGCGATTCTTCCTTACCCTTTTTCAAATATATTGTCTTATACATCTTTTATTGTTTATGCTTTATGCTTTTATTATTCAGAAATTAGAACTATGGAAAAGTAGTTTGAAAATGAAATGAAAAGTTTTAGAATAGCCTCTACTCCTCACTACCATTTGATTCTTCACTCTTCACTCTTATCTCTTCACTTTTTTCTCTTCCCTCTTCACTTACCACGAGATCGTAGTCGCCAGTTTTTCTTAGGCGCTCAATTTCTTCGTAGAGGTTGATGCAGCTCCACGCATCTGTGGCGGCATACTGTTTTTGCTTATCGTTGAGCACATCGATTTCCCAATTGGTGAGTCGCTGGCGCTTGCTTATTTTCTGTCCGAACACGTTGGCATAGAGTTTCTGCAAACTGCGATCTTCGATGCCTATAGAGCCAACGATGTCTTGAAGGTCGATGAACAATCCTGGAGTGAACTCCTGACGCTTTCTGAGCATAAGGATGTCGTCGTGCCATGAGAGTCCGATTTTCTTTACTGTAGTGTCTTCCAAGAGTCGCTTAATGGCTGGAGTAATGCCAGTATGGTTTAGACGAAACAAGAAACAGGTGTCGCGAGTAGACACTTGCAGCAACGCCACTTTGTGCATTTCGCCACGATGAAAAGATGGCCGAGTCTCGGTATCTACGCCTAAGATATCGCTCGAAAGTAAATAGTCTACAGCCTTTTCAGTCTCGCCTTCAGACATAATTACGATGATGCGGCCAGGGAATTTTAGCACAGGCAAAGCTGTTATGGCACGCTTATCAAACTTGTTGTATATGGTCTTTCTCATTATCTATTTCTTGTTACAATTTGCAAAATTAGAAAAAAGTTATCAAAATATGGCAGAATCTAAGTTTTTTACGCTATTTTTGCAGTTAAATTTGTAAATACACACCAATGGCAAAGAAAAAAGTAGAGCGCAAAAGCAAATCATTAACCGAAGTATTCGGGCTCAACAAGATATTATCCAACGAAACAACAGATGCCCTTTTTGGACTTTTTCTCATAGCTTCAGCGATAGTGCTGATAATTGCTATGGGGTCATTTTTCGCAACAGGAGCTGCAGACCAAAGCATCTTGGAGAACCTTCGACCGGGAGAATGGCTAAACACAGGTAAACAATTCACCAACTATTGTGGTTCGATAGGAGCGTTGCTGTCATATTATCTTATGACGGTAAACTTCGGTATTCCTGCGTTCCTCATTCCGGTATTTATTATAATGGTAGGACTTAAACTGCTGCATGCTTACAACGTGAACCTTTGGAAATGGTTCTTCGGCATGATGGTGGTGATGGTGTGGACTTCGGTGACACTCGCCAAATTCCTCACTCCTATCATGGGGGCGATGACTTTTAACCCTGGTGGCAACCACGGATTGTTTATCGTAGAACAGTTGGAGAACCTCGTTGGGCCTCCTGGACTTACTGCGATATTGCTCCTCACAGCCCTAACTTTCTTGACTTATCTCACCAGCGAGACAATAGAATTGATTCGCAAGGCTTTGAACCCTGTGGCTTACTTGACATCGAAGATAAAATTCAATGTCACAAACATGGGCGACAACAATACTGACGACAATCATCCTCTAACTTCTGTCGATGCAGAGGAAAACCTATACGGCGGAACAGAAGAAGAGAATGACGAAGCTACGGTTGTTGACCTAAGCAACGACAACGACGATAATAATGCAGCTCCAGCCGTTGACAGTCTGGAGCCTGAGAACAATAGCATCGCAGTAGACATAGAGCCTACAGCTACAAATGGCGAAGACAAGAAGAATTCGCCCGACATTACTGTAGAAGCTGCTCCTGCCGTAGAACAGGGCAAGGGCAACGAACTGTCGATAGAGGAAATATTGAAGACTCCTATCAACCCGCTGGAGCCTTTCACAAGATATAAGAAGCCAGGATTGGAACTCCTGAAGAAATACGAGGAGAACAATCGTCCTGTGGTTGACATGGAGGAAATCACAGCCAACAAGAATCGCATCGTTGAGGTGCTCGACAGCTTTGGCGTGAAGATTAGCCGCATCAGCGCTACCGTGGGTCCAACCATCACCCTCTACGAGATTACTCCTGCCGAGGGTGTGCGCATCAACAAGATTAGAAACTTGGAAGACGATATTGCCTTGAACCTTGCTGCTCTTGGCATTCGTATCATCGCCCCTATCCCTGGTCGTGGCACAATCGGTATCGAGGTGCCTAACAAGAAGCCACAGATTGTTTCGATGGAGAGCGTATTGAACTCAAAGAAGTTTAAGGAGTCGAAGATGGAGTTGCCTGTGGCTATTGGTAAGACCATCTCTAACGACGTCTTTATGTTCGACCTCCACAAGCTTCCTCACCTTCTCGTGGCTGGTGCTACTGGTCAGGGTAAGTCTGTAGGTCTGAACGCCATCATCACTTCCCTACTCTACAAGAAGCATCCAAACGAACTTAAGTTTGTGCTCGTAGACCCTAAGAAGGTGGAGTTTTCTATCTACAATCAGATTACTTCTCACTTCATGGCTGCACTTCCTGAGAATGACGACGAGCCTATCATCACCGATGTAAATAAGGTGGTGCGCACGCTCAACTCTCTCTGTAAGCTCATGGATCATCGCTACGACATGCTGAAGATGGCTCAGGTGAAGAAGATTGAGGAATACAACGAGAAATTCGTTAACCATAAGCTCGACATGACTAAGGGGCATGAATACATGCCTTACATCGTGGTTATCATCGACGAGTTTGGCGACCTTATCATGACTGCCGGCAAGGAGATTGAGGTTCCTATAGCTCGTATTGCTCAGCTGGCTCGTGCCGTGGGTATTCACATGGTTATTGCAACTCAGCGTCCAACAACCAAGATTATTACTGGTAATATCAAGGCCAACTTCCCTGGACGTATTGCCTTCCGTGTGACTTCGGTTGTCGACTCTCGTACCATCCTCGACCGCAAGGGCGCAGAGCAGTTGGTGGGTAAGGGCGACATGCTCTTCCTTGCTGGTGGCGACCCTATTCGTGTGCAATGTGCATTCATCGATACTCCTGAGATTGAGAATGTCAACGACCATATCTCGGGTCAGTCGGGTCCTGTGGCTCCTATGGAACTCCCAGAACCTGCTGACGAAGGTGGAAGCGGCGACTTTGGTGGCGACGGCTCTGCCGACCTCAAGAGTCTTGACCCATTCTTCGAAGATGCAGCCCACGCCATCGTAATCTCGCAGCAAGGTTCTACAAGTATGATTCAGCGTCGTTTCTCTATCGGCTACAATCGTGCCGGACGACTAATGGATCAATTAGAGTCAGCAGGCATCGTAGGTGCTCAGCAGGGTTCGAAACCTCGCGAGGTGCTCATCGCCGACGAGAATACTCTCAACGAGCTTTTGGCAAGACTGAGAGGATAATTTTAAAGGTAAAAAGGTAAAAAGGTAAAAGGGTAAAAAGGTAAAAAGGTAAAAAGGTAAAAGATAAAAGGGCAAAAGTAGGTTTGGGGTTGCGTTCGGCGCAGCTCGGCTGCGTCGCTTATCCAAAAAAGGCAAAAAAGGTAAAAAAGAAAAAAGAAGGAGAAACAAGATATGAAAAAGATTATCATTTTTTCTATGCTTATGGCTCTGCTGAGCCTTACAGCATCAGCACAATCTGCAGCTCAGGCTCGCAAGGTGCTGGATAAAACAGCAACAGTAGTTGGCAACAAGGGCGGCGCAAGTGCTTCGTTCACTATGTCGAACCCAAAGATGGGAACCACTTCGGGCACCATCGCTATAAAAGGTCACATGTTTCAAGCATCTATTCCAAGTGCCATCGTTTGGTACAACGGAAAAACTCAATGGAGCTACATGAAATCGACCAACGAGGTAAACATCACCACTCCTACCGAAGCTAAGCGCATGAAGATGAATCCTTATACTTTTATCACTATGTATAAGAGTGGCTACAACATGTCGATGAAGACTTCGGGCAGAAACTATGTTGTTCACCTCACAGCTCAAAACAAAAAGCGCTCGGTGAAGGAACTCTACATCACCGTGAACAGCTCTACCTACATTCCTGTGCAGGTAAAGATGCTTGAGGGCAACACATGGTCGACCATCAACATCAAAAACTTCAAAGCAAAGAAGTTGGCAAACAGCATGTTCACCTTCAAGGCTAAGGATTTTCCAAAAGCTGAGGTTATTGACTTGAGATAACACCTTATTATATATAATAGCTCTCAAGGATTCTTTAAAATAGAAGTAGCTCAAGGACTCTTTAAAAAATTGCACCTCAAGATGAAGAAGATCGAGATATTCAAAACTCTACAACAACATCGCCGCCTTGCTGAGAAACGCAGTCCGCTGTATCCTCAGACCATGGCGGCAAAGTTTTTTATGGCCGTAGTGTCGTTGCTCGTGATTGCTTATCTGGCTTTCATTGCCGTGATGCTGTCGCTAATAGCCAACGAGAGTCGTGGCTTCACCGCCCTGGAGCTGATAATGGGTGTAATGCCGATTATCCTTGCCATAGACTTCGGTTTCCGTTGGATTGGTCAGCAAACACCTTCGCAAATCATCAAACCCTACGTGCTGTTGCCATTGCCACGCTACGTATGTATTGATGCCTTCTTATTCCGCTCCATCTTCTCGTGGGGCAACATCACATGGTACGCCATCCTCATCCCATTTTGCTTGATGTCGGTGGTTTTCGCCAACGGCATTGGCGCTTGCCTATTGCTCTTTCTCACCTACACCATCTTTGTTTTTGCCAATAGCCAATGGTATTCCATTGTGCGCACACTCGTGATAAACAGCATGTTGTGGTGGCTGCTGCCAATAGCTGTCTACGCCTTGGTGTTTCTACCATTATACATAGGCGGAATGCCTACCGAGAAATCGTTCGAAGCTTTCTTCAATCTTTATGCCACTCTCGGCACTTGGCTCGACAAAGGCAACATCTTGCCGCTCGTTATTGCCGTAGGCTTGTTGGCTATTATGGTGGTAGTAAATCGCAAGTTGCAATACGATAGCGTGATGAGCGAGATTGGTCGCACCAGCAAGGTTACGAAGATAAAGAAGGTGTCGGAATTCAAGTTCCTCGATAGATACAAGGAAATAGGCGAATACTTGAAGCTCGAGATAAAGAGCCTGATGCGCAATAAGAATCCTCGCAAGAGCTTCATCAGCGCCACATGGGCTGTGGTTGTAATAACCCTTATTTGCTCGTTCTCCGATGTCTACGACAACACGGGAATGACAAACTTCTGGTGTTTGTATAATCTTGTTGTCTATGCTGCCATGATGCTTATCCACGTGATGAGCTACGAGGGCAACTATATCGATGCACTAATGGTTCACAAGGAGAATATCTATTCTCTGCTTCGTGCCAAATACTATTTCTTTAGCGCCTTGACCATCATACCTATCATTCTATTGTTGCCAACTGTATTCACCGGCAAATGGTCTATTTGGATGATTCTCTCGTATGCACTATTCACCATCGGCTGCCAATATTTCTGCATCATGCAGTTGGCTGTCTACAACAAGTCGTCGTTGCCACTAAACACCAAGTTTGTGAGCAAGAATGGCATGGGCAACAACTATGTGCAGATAATGACAACCTTAGGCATCTTCATCGTTCCTATGGCGTTCGTTTCTCTGCTCTCAGCCTTCTGCTCCACCACCACCTCAAACATCGTAATGGCAACCGTTGGCGCAGCATTCTTCCTCACCCATCGCCTTTGGCTTCGCAACATCTACAACCGCATGATGAAGCGCCGCTATGAGAATATGGAGGGATTCAGAAAGTAGGATTAGAGAGAATTGAAAGGATTAGAAAATAACAATGAAAGGATTTATAAAGCCATAATAGCATAAAGCTTGCTTTTATGGCTTTTTCCATTTTATTTTATCGCTACTTTCAAAGAAATAATGCCGTTTCATTACAACAATATTAAATTTTGAAGAATTTTGTCATTTTATCATTGATAAAACCGAATGAAGTATAGAAGAATACTAAATAAAACCTATATAAAAAACGAATGCCCCCCACTTCACAGCGAGAGGCACTTCACCAATAGGTATTAGTCTTTTTAAGGTAAAAGATTGTATTCAGGATAACATTCGCAAAGGTATAGTTTTCAGTTGAAATCTCCAAATATTTCTTGAGAAAAATCACACATATTCGTGATATTTTTTTTGTTAGCGCAAACATTATGCAAACGAATGCACTCTTTTTTTCAAGAATTAACAAAAGCTTCGTTAGCAGCTACTCTGTAACATGTTTGTAATATGTTTGTAACATCTTAGATGTTTCTTTCCCATCTTCAACGAAGATTCTACAAGGATTATCTACGCACACGAACATTAAAAATATAAATAAACAGCAAGAAAACTATGCAAATACATCAATATTCTTCTTTAATATCATTTTTTTGCATTATCTTTGCAAGTTGTTATAATACATAATGTCACATTATAACATCTGAACATAAGAGAGAACAAAACATAAAGCGATAAACAACAAAAACAATATAAGTTATGACAACTATTGAAGAAAACAGCGCTATTGAAGAAAAGCGCAGCATCAGCTTTGTAGAACAGCTTGTGGAAGAAGACCTCGCTGCCGGAAAGAACGGTGGTCGCATTCAGACCCGATTCCCGCCAGAGCCTAACGGATATTTGCACATCGGTCACGCAAAGGCTATTTGCATGGACTTTGGTGTGGCTGAGAAATATAATGGCGTTTGCAACCTACGCTTCGACGATACAAACCCTAGCAAGGAGAACAACGAATATGTGGAGAATATCCTTCACGACATCACTTGGCTTGGATTCAAGTGGGGCAACATCTATTATGCTTCCGACTATTTCGAGAAGCTTTGGGACTTTGCCGTTTGGATGATCAAGAAGGGTTTGGCTTACGTCGACGAGCAGTCGAGCGAAGTTATTGCGCAGCAGAAGGGTACTCCTACGACTCCTGGTGTGGCTTCGCCTTACAGAGATCGTCCTGTTGAAGAGAGCCTTAAGCTATTCGAATTTATGAATACTGCCGAGGCTGTAGAAGGTAGCATGGTGCTTAGAGCTAAGCTCGATATGGCAAGCGACAATATGCACTTCCGCGACCCTATCATGTATCGTATCATCCACACTCCTCATCATCGCACAGGCACAAAGTGGAACGCTTATCCTATGTACGACTTCGCACATGGTCAGAGCGACTACTTCGAGGGTGTTACCCACTCTATCTGTACCTTGGAGTTTGTTCCTCACCGTCCGCTCTACGATAAGTTTATCGACTTCTTGAAAGAGAAGAATGGCGAAACTGAGAATATCCACGACTTCCGTCCACGTCAGATTGAGTTCAACCGTTTGAACCTCACTTATACCGTGATGAGCAAGCGTAAACTCCACACTCTCGTTGACGAGCATCTCGTTAATGGATGGGACGACCCACGAATGCCTACTCTCTGTGGTATGCGTCGTAGAGGCTACTCGCCTGAGAGCATCCGCAAGTTTATCGACAGCATTGGCTACACCAAGTTTGACGCTCTCAACGATATGGCTCTGCTCGAGGCTGCCGTTCGCGACGACCTCAACAAGAAGGCTATCCGCGTGAGCGCTGTGCTCGACCCTGTGAAGCTCGTCATCACCAACTATCCAGAGGGTCAGACCGAAGAGATGGAGGCTATCAACAATCCTGAGAACGAGGCTGACGGCACACACACCATCACCTTCTCTCGCAACTTGTGGATAGAGCGAGAAGACTTCATGGAGGATGCTCCAAAGAAATTCTTCCGCATGACTCCAGGCAAGGAGGTTCGTCTGAAGAACGCATATATAATAATGTGTACTGGTTGCACCAAGGATGCTGATGGCAACATCATCGAGATTCAGGCAGAATACGATCCTAACAGCAAGAGCGGTATGGAAGGTGCAAACCGCAAGGTTAAGGGTACTCTTCATTGGGTTTCTGTCGACCATAGCGTGAAGGCAGAGGTTAGAGAATACGACCGCCTCTTCATGGTTGAGAATACTGGTGCCGACGAGCGCGACTTCCACGAACTCTTGAATCCAGAGTCGTTGCATGTAGACACCAACTGCTACGTAGAGAAGTTTGCTGCCGACATGAAGGCTGGTCAGTATCTGCAGTTCCAGCGCATAGGCTACTTCATGGCAGACCTCGACTCTACTGCCGAGAAGCCTGTATTCAACAAGACCGTAGGCTTGAAGGATACTTGGGCTAAGCAGAAGAAATAATTTTTATTTCAAGTAGAAAAAGTGGTCTATTACAGACCACATCATTATTACATGGACAACAACTCAGAACTTTTAGACAATATCAGAAAATACGAAGACGCCAAGGCAAGAGGTGAAAGCCTCTACCTTGACGTCGATTCTCTTATTGATATTGCCGAACATTATTATTCTGAGAAACATCTCGCCAAGGCTCTCGAAGTTATTGACTACGCCATCGACTTGTTCCCGGGCTCTACCCTTCCCTTGTGTTTCAAAGCGCGACAAGCTCTCAACGAAAAAAACATAGAGAAGGCAGAGGCTTATGCTGCACAAGTGGAAGACCGCACAGATATTGAATACCGGTATCTGATGGTCGAGATTCTGCTGTGCAAAGGACAAATAGAGCATGCCGACATGCTGATGGAGGAAATATACGACAATGCTGCCGACAGCGAGAAAGATGAATGCGCTTTGGAAATAGCTAAGGTTTTCTTCGACTATGAGTACGACGAGAAATGCCAGAAATGGCTAAACAAATGCGCAGACAAAGACTCCGTGGGCTACATGGAGCTAAAGAGCAGATATGCTATTTCTAAGGGTAAGTTTACGCAAGGAGAGAAATTTCTCGACAAACTTCTCGACCAAGACCCTTTCTCTGCAACATACTGGACTCAGATGGCGTCGGCTCAATTCCTTAGCAACAACATCGCCAAGAGCCTTGAGAGTTGCGACTATGCGCTCGCCATCGACTCTAATAATGTTGACGCCATCATCCATAAGGCCAACTGCCTATGTTCGCTCGAAAACTATGACGAAGCAATAAAATATTATCTTCGCTATTCAGAGCTTGTGCCAGAGTCAGAGCTGGGAGACATGTTTCTTGGCATCTGCTATTCCAATAAAGACAAATACCAAGAAGCCATTCCGCATCTGCAAAAAGCTATAGAAAAATGTTCGCCTTCATCAGACAATCTGCTGCCGATTTACAAGGAACTTGCTTACTGCTATTCTGCAACAAAGAATCTTCCAGAGGCTCTCAACGCTATCGACATGGCAAGCATGCAACCAGAGAGCGATGCGGCAGAAATAAGATGCATGCGAAGCATTTGCTACATCATGAATGGCAAAGACCTCGAGGCATTCGAAATGTTCAAACAGGCTTTGGCTATTGCTGATAGCGACCAGCTATTGCAGATTTGCATCGACTTCTCGGCAGCTTCTATCGACAGTCAGCATCCCGACCTCGCCTACTTCATCCTTCACAAACTCTACTACGAAGAAAGTAACGAACAGCTCAACGACGGATGGGGATATTATGCTTTAGCATGTCTGCAACTCAATAAGCCTGCAGAATACTATACAGCCCTAAGCAACGTGTGCCAACGCAATCCGGAAGAAGCTAAGCAGGTGCTCGGCAGTCTGTTTCCCGATGGCACACCAGTAGAAGATTACATCAATTATTCCAATAACTTTTTTAAATGAACATCATCACATCGCTATTAAACAATCTCAACTATGGTACTATCTTCTTCTTGATGCTCCTCGAGAGCACGGTAATACCAGTACCATCAGAGCTCGTTGTGTCGCCAGCAGCTTATCATGCAGCGGCAGGCAACCTCGACATATTCCTCGTAATCCTCTTCGCCACTCTTGGTGCCGACGTGGGTGCATCAATCAACTATTTTGCAGGCTACTATCTCGGTCGTCCTATCATCTATCGTTTTGCCAATAGCAAATGGGGCAAAATGTGCTTGCTAAACCAACAGAAAGTTGAAAAGAGCGAGAAATATTTCTACGACCATGGCATGGTGGCAACACTAACAGGTCGTCTGCTCCCAGGCATCCGCCACCTCATCTCCATTCCTGCAGGTTTGGCAAAGATGAAATACTGGCATTTCCTCCTCTACACCACAATCGGAGCAGGAGCATGGAACTGCATCCTCGCAGCCCTCGGCTGGTATCTTCACACCATGGTGCCAGAAGAGCAGCTACACGATAAAATCCTTGAATATGGCGACTACATCAAGTTTGCCATTATCGGCATCGTAGGCCTCGTAATCCTTTGGTTTGCCATTAAATGGATTATCAAGAAGATTAAGAAATAGTAGCGTCTGATTACTCTACAACAGAGATGGAACCTATCTATTACATAAAATAGCACTAAGAAACTATCAAAAAAAAATAAATGCAGATTGCAAAACCGACACAAAGGTGAATGCAATCTGCTTTTGTTTTTAGAAGAGTATTTAGAGCCTTATAACTAACCATAATTTACTATGACTAACTAACCATAAAGTCTTGATTTTCAATCCTCTTTGATTTTTAACACTTTCTGAGTGCTTTTTGGCGATGGAACAGAAGTACAACCTCAAACTTACGGCAAGAGCCGAGGCGATACGCTGCCATCGCTTCGAGGCTATCGTCAACGAGCGTTACGATTTCTTCGACAAGGAGAAGATGAAAGGAGATTTCCTTGCCTACTTCAAGAGACTGGCAGACAAGAAAACTCCAAGTGGCAACACGTCTATATGCACTTCCGTACCTTCACGCAAGGCAAGTGTACCTTCGGGGAGATAAACGTGGACTTGTGCAACAGATTTCGTGAGTATCTGCTTACAGCACCACAGGGACTGCATAAGAACAGCAAACTGCATATCAATTCGGCCGCCAACTACTGGTCAACGTTCCGTGCCTATAATTGCTTCAATAGAATATATTGCTGCTTCGCAACACATTTTTGCCGTTTCGTATAAGGAGGCGTTGTGTATAAAAACAAACGATTGTACTTTTGCAGCATAATAACAAGTTTTCGGGGATCTTGTCCTTGGATATAATTTAATCATAACAACATATGAGAAAGATTGTATTATCACTATTTGCATTATGCTGTTTTTCGGCAGTAATGGCACAACAGAAGACACGCAGCCTGTCTGTAGAATTACTTGGTGCCCAAACTATTGCAGGCATCAACTACGACAGTAGATTCGAGGGCAACTCAGGTTTAGGCTACCGTGTGGGCATTGGCTATGGCTATGGAGACAATTCAGGTTGGCCCGACCAGAAAATCAATGGCGTTGGTGTTCCGTTGGAGCTAAACTATCTTCTCGGAAAGAAGAATAGCAAGTTGGAGCTGGGTTTCGGCTTGAGCTTAGGCGTGTATCATATAAAGGAGACTGTGGCGTATGTTGATACGGGTTGGTATCCTGGTACAGAGGACACAGACCAGAAGTATGGCGAAATCAAGTATTTCACAAACAAGGAAAACCGCTTCGGTTATTTCTTCTTTGGCGACATCGGCTACCGCTATCAGCGCCCCAACGGATTCATGTTCCGTGTAGGCGTTTCGCCGTCGTTCAACTTTGGCGACAAGTACGGACTCAACAAGGCTGCTTTCTTCCCGTACATAGGCTTCGGTTGGTCGTTCTAAGCAGACCAGAACATTTTCAAACAATTTAAACAAATAAGCGTATGAAGAAACTATTGTTATGCTTGATGGTAGGCGTAATGTCCCTTACAAGCTGCGAATTGTCCGACCCTGATGGACTTGCCGACCCTATGAAGTGGAGCACGGTTCCGTCAGGCTTGAAGAACGGCGAACTGAAAGTGGAAGCCGAAGGAGGAAGCAGCCTGTTTGCCTGTAAAAACTACAAAAGTTTTTGGATTAGCAGCGTGAAGGAAGAAGGAAAATTCAAGGAAAACACTTCATATAAGGAGTTTGACGGAGGCTGGTATCTCGTCAAGATAGAGGACAACGAACTAAAGGTTATTATCAATCGCAACGAAACGAACGCATCACGTTCCTTCACGGTTTGCGTGGAAGCAGGAAACGCCTTCGACGAATTCAAGTTCGTACAAGATGCAGCAAGACAATAATCTTGCAGCATCTCTATACAAAAAAGCGTGTATTCATAATGCGTCAATGTACATCATGAATACACGCTTTTTCATTATTTCTCCAACCATTTCTTAAACAACGCCGCTTTCTCCTTGCTTATTACGATATTATCATCCTCGCAGCCTTTAAGCTTCACCATCAGTTTAGAACCGAAGTAAAAGCTGATTTTCCTGATGCCCTTAATGTTGGCGATATACTGTCGATTGAGACGGAAGAAACGGCCAGGGTCTAAAGCCTGCTCCAGGTCGTTCATGCTCATGGGCAGCTGATAGGATGTGCCGTCGACGGCAAACGCCGTGATTCGGTTGTCGCGCATATTGATGTAGCTTATGTCGTCGATGCAGAGCATGCAAAGCTCGTCGCCTTTCGTGATTAGGAAGCGCTCGCGGTATTGGCGTGTGCCGTTAAGCACGCCATGCAGAGGACTCACTACGGCAGACTGTTGTGCATTGCGGTTAAGCCGCAGTTTGCCGATTGCAGCACGCAGCTCGTCAGCGTCAATCGGCTTCATCAGATAGTCGAGTCCGTTATTCTTTATCGCCTCCATTGCGTATTCGTCGTATGCCGTGGTGAAAACCACGAACGACTGCGGCATCACCTTGCGGAACGCTTCAAACACGTCGCCGTCGGCAAGTCGGATGTCGGAGAAGATCAAATCATAGTCGTTGTTGGCGGCAAGCTCCTCCGTCACCTCCGACATACTTTTCAGCGGTCCATGCACGTCTATCGTGTCGTCAATATCCATAATGAGCCTTTTCAGACGTCTTGCGCTGAAATGGTCGTCTTCAATAATCAATACCTTTTGCATCGTTCTTCTATTGTTTTCGTTTTATGATTGGCAGTCGCACCTCAAAGGCATCCTGGCTGGCTACGAACTCAGGCTCTGCCTCGCCCTCCAGGCGGTAGCGTTGCTTCAAGTTGCTGATGCCTATGCCGTAAGACTCTACACTTTGGTCATTGTTGTGGTTGGCGTATATGCGATTGTTCTTTATGACAAGCATGTTGCCTTGGCGACTAAGAGATACATGAAGCTCGATGCCGTTCTGCGGGCAGTTGTGCTTTACGGCATTCTCGATGATAAGCTGCAGGCTCAGCGAGAGAATGCATTCGTCGCGGTCGCCGTGCAAATCGTCGGCGTGCAGGACGATGGCGTTGTCGTAGCGCATGTTGAGCAGACCGATGTACGACTTGATGAAGTCGGTGCCGTCGGCAAGGGTTATATACTCCTTGTCGATATGCTGAAGTATGTAGCGGTAGATATGTGAGAGTTTCACGACATAGTCCTCAGCCATCTTCGGGTTTTCCCCTATCATTCCAGCAAGTGAACTAAAACTGTTGAACACGAAATGTGGGTCCAACTGCAGCATAAGGTATCGCTTCTGTAAGGCGAGGTTCTCTTTGCCTTTCAGAACAATCATGTCGGAAAAGTGCATCGAAAGGTGGATGAGTGCTACAAGACTCGCTATCAGTCCGAATAGGAAAGACGTTCCCCATATATCCTGCATCATAAGCTTAGGTGCTACAAGGCTCAGCAGCAGTTCGCAACCACCAGCAATAAGCAGGTTGAAGCCCAACACCACCAGTCCGTTCTGCACGAACACACGGTGTCCCTGCCCTTCGCGCCTAAAGCGCCGTTGTTTGAACAACCATCGGTTGAGATACAAACTCGAAAGCGAGAACAAACCGCAGAGTGCAAAGTCAACAAGCAACTCAGGATACAGTCCGCTTACCGACTGTAGGAAGTCGGGCAGGTCTACCAATATCCAGATGATATCGTACAGGAAGAAGAAGATAAGCGAGTAGACAAGCCACTCAAGGAAAGAGTTCTTGGATCTATGCATAATTATATAATAAAATGATTATCCTTGCTCCAACAAGTTCTTGTCTGTCAAGAAATCCAAGAGTCCGACAGTCAACACACCGAGTTCGTCCTCCTTGCGGTGAATGTCATCACCAACAATGACAAGGTATTTAGAGTACTATTTTTGATATTAGTATCACATTTTACACCGCAAAAATAGCGTTTTTATCTCGAAATCCAGCACAATCAATGAAAAAACTGCGTTTATCAAGCAAAAAAACAGTAAAACGTAGCATCGTAAACTACACAAAATGCTTTATAGAACAAAAGGGTATGACATGTAATCACACCCTTCAAGGGAGTCGTTTCAACCGTACTCCTTTATGAATTTCGTCCTATAACTTCCATTCACCACATTATGGGGGCGGTTAAAAGCGCCCCTCACACCCCTTATTTCGTGATTCCTGATGTGATCGAAAGTTAAATACGTTAAATATTCACCTTTTCGTATCTAATCAGAATTAATACGGTCACTTTTCTACCGTTTAAAGCGTATAATACTGATAATCAACTAATATAGTTGCGTATATGATACTATCAAGTCATGAGAGTGTTAAAAATAAGATCTGATTTGATGAAAAACCGAGTTTTGTATCGTCGTTTGGAAACAAATCGTTATCTTTGTACGATAATTCAAAACAAAATGGGCATCAACAAGCTAAAAGTGGTGTTGACAGAAGAAGCACAAGCCTTTTTGGATGCGCAGCCATTCAAAGCTCAGCAGAAGATATACTACAACATCTTCAAGGTTGAGGAAGGAGTGATGAAAGTTGACATCTTCAAGAAACTGGAGAATACCGAGATATGGGAGTTTCGCACTCTCTACAATGGTATATGCTACAGGCTTTTCTCCTTTTGGGATACTGAGGAAGAGACTTTGGTTATTGCCACACATGGCATAGTCAAGAAAACTCAGAAGACACCACTAAAGGAGATTGCCAAAGCAGAAGAGATAAGAAAAGAGTATTTTAACAATAAAAAGAAATAGCATTATGGCACAGA
>CAKQMS010000042.1 GCA_934254985.1 uncultured Prevotella sp.
ATTAAACAAATGGCATACTGGTCCGTGACCTTCGCCTATCTCTACATCCTTGCCTGCTTCCAAGGCTTGCGACAGATATTCCTTGGCATGAGCAATAGCGTCGGGCAAATCTAAGCCGCGAGCCATAAACGAGGCAATGGCAGAAGAGAGTGTGCAACCTGTGCCGTGGGTGTTGCGAGTGTTGACAGTAGCATGCACAAAGGTGTGAACGGTGCCATCTTGAAGATAAAGCTTATCAATCTTCTTGTTGCCTTCCAGATGGCCACCCTTTATGAGCACAGCCTTGCAGCCTATAGCAAGTATTCGCTTGGCTGCAACATCCATATCGTCGATGGTATGGATTCCGGTTTTCGACAATACTTCTGCCTCAGGGATATTTGGTGTTAGCAAGGTTGCCATAGGGAGCAATTCGCTACAAAACACCTCAAGCGCATCTCGCTGCATGAGCATAGAGCCGCTGGTAGACACCATAACGGGGTCTACAACCAGTTTGCTTGGAGAATAAGAGCTTAGAGAATCGGCTATAGCGTGTATGGTAGCGCAGTCGTTGACCATACCTATTTTTATAGCCACAGGCTTAATATCATCCATCACAGCCTTGATTTGTCCTGCCACAATTGCAGGTTCTATGGCTTGTATAGCCGTCACGCCAAGGGTGTTTTGCACAGTTACAGATGTTATTGCCGAAGCGGCATAAACGCCCAAAGCCGACATAGTCTTAATGTCAGCTTGCACTCCTGCACCTCCGCAACTGTCGGAGCCTGCTATAGTCAATACGCAAAGATACCTCATGCTATTATCGTTTGCTGAGGTGCCTCTGTTGGCTTACTTAAAAAGACGATACTGAATAGAAACAGCCTCGCACACCATAACGATGGTTGAAGCAATCCCTGCGGCAGCATTACCTGCGTCAGGTTCTATGGGTATAATCTCAGCATCACAATCGTGAAGCACCCCTTATTTCTTATTTTTATTATTGCAAAAGCGGCAGCTACCATTAGCCACCGCTTTGCAAAAGTATACATAAAAATGTAATTACGAATATCTATAGATAATATTTAAGATTTATTCACGCTAACGCAATAACGTTAGAAGCCACATAAATCATGTCGTCTGCTCGTTTTACGACTTCTCTATTATCTCACAATCTTTGGCTTTAGCTCATCTGGCGACTCGTTGGTAAACATGTTCACGGCAGGAGCATGCTTAGTGAAGAGGTCGGTGATGACGCTTGGCTCTATGGTGATAGATGGCGCAAAGCTGTCGGAGAGCATATAGTCAAGGATAGACTTGCGAAGCTGGCGAGCCACCAAGCGACTATCAAGGCGCGAAGATATATCGAAGGTGGTGATGAGGAGCTTGCCTCCAAGCACATTTGCTTCGGCTATCATGCCAAGCTTACGACTTACATGCCAAGTATCGATAGGCTGGAATGGCGACTGATAGTCGGCAGGGAACTCGGCAAGGTTCATAACCTGAGCACGATTTACAAGTTCCCACCAGTTCAGGTTCTGCCAATCGTCGGTAGGGCAGTTGGCAAACACAGGATGAGAGGCATCGATATAAGAGCCTGTGGTATGAGGTGGGCGCATCTTAAACCAGCTGGTATTCCAGAATACAGGCAAGTATGTTTGTTTCACATCGCTACCATAGGTGACGCGACCAGCAGCCTGGATGAGCACCTTTCCGCCTTTCTTCAATACAGCAAGAGCCTTGGCATCGAGAGAATCGCAGATGTAGATATTCTTTGCTTCTTGCTTGTTGCCATCAACCTTAGGCATATCTACCTTTGAAGGATACACCCAGAAGTCCCACTCGTTGGTGTTGCCACCTACAGCTACTTGCAACTGCAACTTCTGTGGCAACTGCGATGTCTCCACCTTATTATATATATTAAGAGGCAACGAGATGGTGCCGAGGGCGATGTTCTTGCCCACAGGATATGTCTGCACACCATTAGCAAGCACGCCGCTAATAGTCTCTACGCCACTACCAGAAATGGTATAGCGAGGAGTTTCGGTAAGAGCAGATGCCGAAGCATTATAGAGTTCTACAGGCACCACGAGGGTGTCGGCAGCAGTATATACGAAACGAGGGAAGCGAGCCAAAGGCACTACAGGCTTACAAGCATGGCGGAACACATTCATGTCAGCAGCATTCTTCACCCAGCTCTTCTCTCTCCAGAACACGTTGAGCGGACCAACGAGGGCTGTGCCTTGTCCGCTATAGTCGTTGAGACCAAGGAGTTGGAAGCCTGCATATTCAGGAGTGCGGAGGTTGCGCTCCATCTCGTATTTATAAGCCAACTGTTGCAAACGGCTGCTTGAAGCAAGGAACTTATCAGCCATAGTAGCCATGCCACCATGCTGAAGCAAGTCTTCGAAGATGTCGAAATTGCTTGCTTTGTAGACACCAGTATACTGCGAGCGCTCACGAAGATCAGGGAAAGCACACCATTGACCTTGCTCGTGGGCAAGGATAGGAGTGTTGGCAACCATCTCGATAGTGCCGTCGGCAAGGGTGTCTGGAGCTAAAGCGTAGGCAGGAGTAGCCTTGGCGTTGAAGTTGCGAGGACGCAAGAGCTGAGAATAATAGTCGTCGTCGGAAGAAGGAGCTGTGCGGTTCCATTCCAAACCACGTGCGCCACCCTTGACATGATAGTCGCTATTGGCATCCCATGCCCATCCGCCACCTACGGAAGCACCACAATATATGCGACGGTTGTCGCCTGTTTTGTGCCAGTAGTTAATGAAGTCGCGACACCAAGCCACCCAGTCGCCAGCAGGTTCATTGCCTGCAGCAAGCATGCAGAACGAAGGATGGTTGCCATATTGGCGTACCATGCGCTGAGTTTCCTGCAACAGATAGTGGTCGATGGTCATACCACGACGCAACTTCACACCATGGTTAGGCCATGATGGACCTTCGGGCTGAAGATAGATGCCAAGTTTGTCGGCAGCAAAGAAGGCTGCCTCTGGAGGACAATATGAATGGAAGCGAACATGGTTGATGCCATATTCCTTGCACTTCTGGAACACACGAAGCCACGAAGCCTCATCGGTAGGAGGAAAACCAGTAAGAGGAAAGTTGCAGTTTTCTACTGTGCCACGAAGATAGAGAGGATTGCCATTAAGGAACAGTTGGCGACCCTTGTATGATATCTCACGCATACCGAAGGTAGTAGAGGTGGTATCGTTGTCGAGAATGGCAGAGAGAGTATAGAGATTTGGAGTAAACTCATTCCATAGGCGGACACTATCGCCGAGACTTATCTCATAGCGCACCTTGGTTTCGTCTATAGCCACGCGCTTAGCCTCAACTCTATTGCCATCGATAAGGAAGACGATATTGCGAGGTTTCTTTAAGCCTACGGTTTCTATATCCACACCCACGCCCTTAGCTTCGAGATTTGGATATACCTGGAGATTAGAGATATAAGCCTTAGGGTGAGAGATTAGTCGGATGTCGCCAGCAATACCGTTCCAGTTGCCCTGCGTTTGGTCGGTAACGCTATGCGAATCTTGTCCTACGCACACATTCTCGATACCATTATACACGCGGATTTTTATCTGGTTGTCTTTACCAAACAGCACGAGCTGTGTGATATCGAAGCTATGAGGCACAGAGAGCGACGAGTCGCGACCTGCGAGTTTGCCATTCACGTAGACTGTGGTTTCGATATGTGGGCGCTCAAGGTAAAGCTCCACCCTACCCTTTTTCCATTGGCGAGGTATGCTTATGGTGCGCTCATACCATGCTTCGCCTACATAGTGACGACGAGGAGTGAGGAAGAAAGGAAACTTCATCTTGCCTGCCTCGCGATATTTAGCCATGTAGGGATTGAAATAGAACGAGGAGTCGTAGAGGCTGCCTGTCCACTTGGTGTCGATGGTTACTTCGTCGCCAAGGTCGTTGGTGAGCATAGAACCAGGGAGGTTAGCCTTCTTGCCGTCTGCCATGGTCCAAGAGCCTGCGAGGTCGAGGCTACGCTGGGCAGAAGCGGAAGCGGCAAGGAAGAGAGAAAGGAGCAACGAGGCTCCGCGATGGGATGAGAATAGATGGGATATATTCATTTGGGTATTTACTTTTAGGATTGAAGGAAAAGGGAAGCGAAAGCAAGGCTGCCGAGCAGCCTTGAACGCAACCCAAGGAGGAACAAGGCAGAGCACAAGGGAAGCGAAGGCTAACCGCTGGGGAAGCCAAGGGTGGCTACTCTATGCAAACCTTTGCTGTTTCGCCTGGGGTGGTATCGGCTTCGCGAGGGAAGTAGATAGGCATATTTGGCTGCAAAGGAAGGATGCGAAGCTCAAGCTCGGTGCAACCTTCAGGCAGGCGCCATAAGCCATAGAGGAACGGGCGACCATTATAGAAGTTGTCGGCAATAAGCTTACCGTTGGCATAGAGTCGGGCAACATCGCCACGATAGTCGATGCGAAGCAGACGGTGGAACTTGGTGCCAGCTTCTGGAGCTACTTGTATGCGATAAACGGCAGCATTGTCGAAGTCGGCATCTGTAGGAGCCTCGGCAACCTTCTGTGCTCCGATAGAGATATGGCGAGGTGTTGTCGATGCCTCCTTTATCTTCTCGATGCTCGCATTAAGATAGATATCTTCTCTTGCCTCATCTTCATAGAACAAGGTGTTGGCATCTTGAGGAGTGAGGAGGTAGATGTTGCCTACCACAGGGCGCTCTGTGCCACGTGGTTTTACATTACGCAATATCTTGCCATTCTTCATCGCAATCTCTACCGGAATGCCTGGTATCTGCTGCAAATAAACCTTACCATCACGGCGAGCCACAGGCTGGGCTGTAGCATATCGCATACCGTCGATACCGAAGGTGAAGATGCAAGAGGTGTTGGCAGGAATGGTGATTGGGCGCTGAGGGAAGGTGAGGTTGGCAACCTTGAACTGCACATTCTTCTTGGCAGAGATAGTCTGCAGGCGCTCGTAGTTATTAACGAAGACAAAGCCACTATCGCCCTGCGCACGATACGACCAACGGAGATGGCTATCGTCGCCTTGCTTGATATCTTGCGAGCAAGGGAAGGTAGGATTCATAGGAGCAAGTGTCTCGGCATAGTCGTGCATCATAAGGTGGAGCTTACGAAGCAAGAAATAATGCTCGTAGGTTTGTCCGAACTCACCAAGCGGAGCCTGGAAGTCGTAGGTCTTAACAGGCATATCGTTATAATTGGTAGCTGACGTGCGCTGGTTTTCATTAAGCGTAGTCAAGCCCTCAGGGTTTGTACCACCATGATACATATAGTAGCCAAGCAGGTTGCTACCGCTTCCGAGTTTCACTATAGCCAACGAGTATGCATCCTCAGGATATACGAATGGTCGACGATGGTAGGCTGTAGCCATACCGCCACCAAGTTCGCAGGTGAAATAAGGATAGTCGTCGTCGCCCTTAGCAGTTTCAGCCTTTTGATTGCCAAACTGGTCGGTAGCGATGGCAGTAGAGCTGCGAAAGGCTTTGAAGTTGAAAGCTTTATAATAGGCGCCTGCTCCCTCCTTGATGCTACGCTCCCAGAAGCCGTCGGCATAGTCGCCAAACAAAGGAAGTATCTCTCCAAAAGGTACAGGGCGATTTAGCGCAGGCCAGCCTGTGCGAGTATAGAAAGGTAGGTCGTAGCCTATATCGAGGGCAATCTTCTTCAAAGCCATGAGGTAGGCACCATTACGTTGCTCGTTATCAAACTGCACAGCAATTAGCGGACCGCCATCTTTCCATTGCAGTCCTTGCACTTGTGCGAATATCTGGCGATAGAGCTTCTTCACGTAAGACATAAAGACAGGGTTGTCGTCGCGAGTCTTGCATCCCTTGGTGAATACCCAGTCAGGAATACCGCCATTGCGTACTTCGCCATGGCAGAAAGGACCAAGACGCAACACCACAGGAATATCCTCCTTGGCACAAAGTTCTATGAAATGACGAAGGTCGCGCTGTCCGCTCCAGTTGAAGATGCCTTCTTGTTCTTCTACATGATTCCAGAACACATAGGTGGCAATCATCGTTACCCCACCCTCTTTCATCTTCTTTATCTCCTTAGCCCATTCGGCTTCAGGAATACGAGAATAGTGTATCTCGCCCATCACAGGCATCACTCTATGGCCATCCATTATAAGGCTGTGGGCATCCCAAGAAACTTTGGGTTGCTGGGCTACACAGATGGCAGAAGAAGCCATTAGTAGAACTGCTGGCAACAAATGCTTTATCATAATCAGGAAAATTATTAGGTCGTTAAAAATATCTGTTATTCGGTTTTATATCGCAAAGTTAGTATTTTTATTCATCTATTTATCAGTCAGTAAGATTTATTGGACAAATTCTTAGGTATTTAGCCAAAAAACTAAAGTAAAAACCACAATAAAGAAGGCATACTATACGTTATTATTACAAAACGACAATAATACAAGGATGCCAACGATAAAAATAAAGCAAGAGAATGTCACATATATCGCTATGTGGTTACTGCTATTCAGCACCCCGATGCTGATATTGATTATTCATGCCTCTTCGCATAGCAACCTTGATATTGATTGGTGGACCATCATCCACATCGAGGAGATATTGGGACTGTACTTCATAGCATTTCTTGTTCACAACTTTCTGTTGGCACCAATGCTACTATACAAGCAGCAGACAGGTCGCTATCTATGTTCGATATTGATATTGGTGGTGGCATTCATAGCATTGCAAAATTGGATAAAACCAATAATGCGTGATCAAAAACGGCACAGACCAAGAACGGAAATGCCAATGCCACCAAGGGTGAACAAAGCCGAAAATTTTCGCGATGATAGGCCAAGACCACAGTTCAAAGAGTCACGCCCGTTGATAGGACCAGTAGAGCTTACAAACACCTTGGCTATGGTATTCTTAATGGGAATGAACCTTGGAGTAAAGCTATACTATAAAGCCGAAGAAGACCGCAACCGTATGCAGCACTTGGAGAAGGAAAACCTGAAGCAAAGGCTCAACTATCTGAGATACCAGATAAGTCCACACTTCTTCATGAACACCCTAAACAACATACATGCGCTGGTGGATATAGACCCCGAGAAGGCGAAGAAGTCGATAGTGGAACTCTCGAAGCTGATGCGACATATATTATATGATGGCGACACCAACATCAGTCCGCTAAGCGACGAGGTGCAATTCTTGCAAAACTATATTGCACTAATGAAGATGAGGTTTACGGGTATGGTTAAGGTTAATACCGACTTCCCTGCCATGACGAGCCAAAAGGGTATAGCGCCTTTGATATTGGCAATATTTGCCGAAAACGCCTTTAAGCATGGAGTGAGCTATAAGTCGCCTTCGAATATCGACATCACGCTAAGGTGCCACAACAACGAATTTATACTCTTCACTTGCAAGAACTCCAAGCGCAAAGATGGTGCAAAGGAAAAGGATTTAGCTGGCGGCATAGGACTAAGCAACGTAAAAAATCGTCTTGAACTAATATATGGCGACAGATATCATATAGATATTAAAGATACTGAAGACAGCTATAAAGTAAGGCTGTTGCTGCCACTTGAGGATACGAATATAAACAATAAACAACGAGTAAGATCATGATAAGAACCATAGCTATCGACGACGAGCCGTTGGCTCTTCAGCAACTTGCCAACTACATAGAGAACACTCCTTTCTTGCAGCTTGTGGGTAAATGCCAAAGCGCAGTAGAGGCTAAGGAGATAATGGAGAAAGAAGAGGTGGATGCCATATTCTGCGACATCATAATGCCCGACATCAATGGCATGGACTTTATAAAGTCGTTGCCCGTGGCTCCTATCGTGGTGTTTACAACAGCCTCATCAGAATATGCCATCGATGGTTTCAAGGTTGATGCTGCCGACTATCTGCTAAAACCTTTCGGCATGGACGAATTCCGACGTGCTGCCTTGAGGGTGAAACAAAGATACGAAATGGCTGTAATACCAAAGGCTAAGATTACCGACGAAGACGACACGGTATTCATAAAAACTGATAAGAAGATTATGAAGATTGCCTTTAGCGACATTCGCTACATAGAAAGCATGAGCGAATATCAGAAATTCTATATCGAAGGCAAGAGGCCTATCACGGTATTGCTGGCGCTAAAGAAAATCGAGGAATGTATGCCTTCGTATTTCATGCGCATACACCGCTCGTATATCATAAACCTCAAGAAGATACAGGAGGTAAACAAGAATCGAGTTATCATGGACGAGGAGACATATCTGCCAATAGGCGACAACTATAAGGATGCCTTTGTGGAATATGTCACCACCCGATTCTTGGGAAAATAAAGATTCTTAGGAGAATAAAAGCTAATAAAGACAGATAAAAAATGCGACTACTCTCATTGGCTTATGCGACTATTCGCATAAGCCAATGAGAGTAGTCGTATAAGCACATGCGAATAGTCGCATATACAAACGAGGCTACTCAAAAAAAGAGTTGTTATTATTCAGCAGCCTCTTCTAATGTTTCAACAATATATTTTGTAGAAGCGCCATATTTATTCTCTCCCTTGTCGCCATCCATAACAGCAAAGATAAAGATAATAAGCTGAACAATACCACTTGCTATTGTAAGCCCGATAAATGTAGGAGTAGAAACAACTTCCATTATTTCTTCTGGTGTAAGAGCTCCAGGAGTTGTCAATCCCGACATAAAGCCATAAGCGTTAGATGCTACACCCAACAAAACTGCAGCTATAACCCAAATACCACTATGTCCACGGTCGTGCATACGACGGATGGTGACAGGAACAATTGCCAACTGAAGAATTAATGAAATGATGGCAAGTACTATCAAATTGCCATTGCCCAAGAGTAATGAAAGGCAAAATGTTAGAATGACATACATCAGATAGTTCCACCACAATTCAGAGCGACGAGAGCGACCTCTGAAATCAGTAATACGAGCAAAGTTTAGTTTCACAGCCTCTGCAAACGATAGCTGAGGCAAAGTGGTGATTTTTGTTTCCATAATTTGTAAGTGTTAGTGTGTTAGTAATATATTGCTGACAAAATTAACACTTTTTTCTGATTGTTGTATAGAAAGAACAAGAAAAAGATACTACAACATCATCTTTTTGCAGAAATAGTCGTTTATCAAAGGAATTTTGAGTAAGTTTGCAGTATTCTTACAATATTAATGTATAACTATAATAAAAACGTATCACAATGAAAGCAATAAACACAGAAAAGGCTCCTGCAGCCATCGGTCCTTACAGCCAGGCTATTGAGGCTAACGGTTTTGTATTTGCATCTGGTCAGCTTCCTATCGACCCTGCAACAGGTAACTTCCCAGAAGGTGGCATCAAGGAGCAGACTCGCCAGAGTCTTACCAATGCAAAGAGCATTCTCGAAGCTGCTGGCACCGACTTGGCTCACGTAGTAAAAACAACAGTATTCCTTTCAGACATGGCTAACTTTGGTGCTATGAACGAGGTTTATGCCGAGTTCTTCTCAGCTCCATATCCTGGTCGCTCAGCTGTTGCCGTTAAGGATCTTCCTAAGGGTGCCCTCGTTGAGGTTGAGTGCATAGCTGCGAAATAAAGCTATAACTTTCAAATAGTAAGAAGCCCGATAAGCTGCATTGATTAGCAACTTATCGGGCTTTACTCTATAATTCTACTTATGCCCACACTTGATTATCAGAACTTGAACTTATACTCCAAGCCAAGAACGTGGAGGTTTGGCTCGTTGTCGTCGTCATCATCATGAACAGCTTGGTATAGATAGTAAGCACCTACAGCATGCTTCTTGGTGATTTTCCAATCTACGCCTGCAGTATATCTCATTTTCTCTACCGACCATCCGTTATACATCTCAGCACTAACGTATGGTTCGAAATGGCTATTAGGAATATCGTAGCTTATTTGCACACGGCTTCGCATGATGTTCTTGCCACGTCCTCTATATGTCTTTGCCTTACCGTCATACTCGTCATCATCGAAATCCCAACGTTGGCCGATGGTCTTCTCAGGACGATAGGTATACTGCCAACGCTCGCGAAGCGACACTTGGAAGTTGCCAAACTTCTGACTTGCAGTAAGCGACACATTAAATCTATGGCGCACAGCCCAATATTCGGCAAGCTTGTTAGGCATACCGTTTGAAGTCTTGTAGGTTATCTTATAGTTGTTATCATCTAACAGCGAATAGCCCACACTTGCCTTCAACCATTTGGTTAGTTTATACTGAGCGTCTACGCCAAAGCTCCAACGGTCTATCTTCTCGGAGTTGTCGCGAGTGCGCATCTCAGCCTCTATGCCTACGCTAAACTTTTTATTCACTTTCTTGTCGGCACTTATAGAAGTCCAAACACCAAAGTCGTCACTCTGAGCAAACGACATTAGTGGCAACATTATCATTGCCAAAAGATATAATGATTTTCTGATTATATACATATATGTATAATAGGTGTATTAATAAATGGTTTACTACCGAAAGAGAGATTATCACGAAGAGGAATGTCGTATACCGCTCATTTCATCAAGAGTTATTGGCTGATAATTGGTAAGGATGTCAGTCATGAAGGGTTAATACAATATGATTAGCTTTTAAGCAAAAACTAAGAAAAAAAACTTTTCTTGCAAAAACTAAGAAAAGGAACCAAGACCATGTCGCATGGACTTGGTTCCTTCATGGGGTTATAGGATTATTTTACGTTTCCTACCTTGATAAGATATTCTGCAATCTGAACAGCATTAAGAGCTGCACCCTTGCGAATCTGGTCGCCTGTGAGCCAAAGGGTGATGCCATTGTCGTTAGCAAGATCCTTGCGCACACGACCAACATATACATCATCCTTGCCTGCACTCTCAAGAGGCATTGGATAAACATAGTTCTGAGGATCGTCCTCGAGAGTTACGCCAGGAGCTACAGCAAGAGCCTTGCGAACTTCATCAACTGTCAATGGCTTCTCGGTTTCCATCCATACAGACTCTGAGTGTGAACGAAGTGAAGATACGCGAACGCAGGTTGCACTTGTGCGAACATCGCTATGCATAATCTTGCGTGTCTCGTTATACATCTTCATCTCTTCCTTAGTATAGTCGGTATCGGTCATAACGTCAATCTGTGGGATTACGTTGTATGCCAACTGATGTGGGAACTTAGAGATGGTCTTTACCTCGCCTGTTTCTACAAGCTCCTTATACTGCTGCTGAAGTTCAGCCATAGCAGCTGCACCAGCACCACTTGCACTCTGATAGCTTGATACATGAATGCGCTTGATATGCGATAGCTTCTCAATAGGCTGCAACACTACTACCATCATGATGGTGGTACAGTTAGGATTGGCGATGATGCCACGTGGACGTGTCAACGCATCCTCTGCATTAACCTCAGGCACTACCAATGGCACATCAGCGTCCATACGGAATGCACTTGAATTGTCGATCATCACAGCACCATACTTGGTGATAGTCTCGGCAAACTCCTTGCTTGTGCCGCCACCTGCAGAGGTGAAAGCTATATCGACATCCTTGAAATCGTCATTGTGTTGCAATAGTTTCACTTCATATTCCTTACCCTTAAAGGTGTACTTTCGGCCAGCGCTACGCTCAGAACCAAACAACACCAATTCGTCCATAGGGAATTCTCTCTCTGCAAGAATGCGAAGGAATTCTTGTCCTACTGCACCACTTGCACCAACAATTGCTACTTTCATAATTACCTGTTTATATTAATAAAATGTGAAATTATGGGGCAAAATTACAACTTTTAGTGCAATTAACCATTAAAATTCAACGAATTGTGTCAGAAATCCAATATTTTTTTGCAACTTTGCAGATGGAATGCATAGCTTTCCAATATTTTTGCTGTTTGTGGGGTTAAAGCCTCGCATAATATTGCAGCATACCAACTAAACAACGACAAGACTTATGCCCGATATAGCTACATATTTTCCAATTACTAACCCGACTCTGATTTTCTTTGTCGTGATGCTGATAATTCTCTCTGCTCCTATCATCATGGGTAAGCTCCGAATTCCTCACATCATAGGCATGGTATTGGCTGGTGTCCTCATAGGCAAATATGGTTTCAACATTCTTAATCGCGACGACTCGTTCGAGCTGTTTGGCAACGTGGGGCTTTACTACATCATGTTCCTCGCTGCACTCGAGATGGATATGGAGGGAGTAAAGAAGAATGTGAAGCGAATGCTGATATATGGTGCATTAACGTGTTTCATCCCGTTTGGCTTGACATTCGTGATGAGTGTTAGCATGCTGAAATATTCCATCATGGCTTCATTGATATTGGGATGTATCATGGCTTCCAACACTCTCATCGCCTACCCTATCGTAGGACGATATGGCCTGCAGCGCAAGCCGAGTGTTACGCTAAGCGTTGGAGCATCTATGATTTCATTGCTTACTTCGCTTATTATATTATCAGCTATAGAGAATGCGCATGCTGGCAATAGTGGCATCATGTTTTGGGCATGGTTTGTAGCTAAGATTCTTATTTATTGTGGTGTACTATCGCTGATAGTACCGCGACTAACAAGATATTTCTTGCGCAGATATTCTGATGCTGTTATGCAGTTTATCTTTGTCATGGCTATGCTCTTTATGAGTGCAGCTATTGCCGAGGCTGTGGGCGTCAATGGTATATCTGGAGCTTTCTTTGCTGGTCTTATCCTCAACCGCTATATTCCTCCGGTATCGCCATTGATGAACCGCATAGAGTTTATTGGCAACGCCTTATTCATACCTTATTTCCTTATTGGTGTTGGTATGCTCATCAATGTGAGATTGCTCTTCAATGGTGGCAACATACTATGGGTGGTATTCCTGATTGTGGTATTTGGAACTATGGGCAAGGCTATTGCAGCCTACTTAGCTTGTTTCTCATTCCGCATGCCTTGGTCGTCGGGGCGCATGATGTTTGGTCTTACTTCTGCCCATGCTGCAGGTGCTATTGCTATGGTGATGGTGGGTATGAAGATTGAGATTGCTCCTGGCAAATATCTTGTCGACGATACCATGCTTAATGGTGTGGTAATGATGATTCTCTTCACTTGCATCATTTCTACTATGGTGACCGAGAATGCTGCACAGAGAATCATTCTTCGCGACAAGGAGTTTGCGCACGAGGAAGAACCTGAGAATGATGACGAGAAGATTCTCGTGCCTGTGAAATATCCGGAGTATGCAAACCGCTTGATAAATCTTGCCATACTGATGAGAAATCCAAAGCTCAATCGCGGTTTGGTGGGTCTGAATGTGGTATATGATGATGCCAAGATGAGACAGAATCAGGCTTTAGGACAGAAGATATTGCAACAGGTTCAGCAATATGCCGCAGGCTCTGACGTTAAGATGCAAACACAGGTGCGCATCGCTGCCAATATTGCCAACGGTATAAAGCATGCGTTTAAGGAGTTTCAGGCTTCAGAGATTCTTATCGGTATGCACATGCATGCTGAGGTATCTAATAAGTTTTGGGGCGAATTCCATCAAAGCTTGTTCAATGGTCTTAACCGCCAGATTATTATGGCTCGTCTGCATCAGCCATTGACAACAATCAGAAGAATACAGGTGGCAGTACCGTCAAGAGCACAATATGAGCCTGGTTTCTATCGTTGGCTTGAGCGTTTGGCTCGTATGGCTAAGAATCTGGAATGTCGCATCACATTCCATAGCCGCAAAGACACTCAGGAACTTATCAAGCAGTTTATCACCAATAAGCATAACGAGCTAAGAGCCGACTATGAGGAGATGGAGCATTGGAGCGAACTGCCAATGTTGGCTTCTACTATATCGCAAGATCATATGTTTGTGGTTGTAACAGCGCGTAAGGGAACAGTATCATACAAAACGGCTCTCGACCGTTTGCCTGAGGAGATAACGAAATACTTCAATGGCAAAAACCTCATGATAATATTCCCTGACCAGTTTGGCGAACAAATGGAAACAATGACTTTCGCACAGTCGCAGCATACAGAGGAACGTTCTGCATACGACGAACTGCAAGATTGGATATATAGAAAGATTAGATTAATCAAGAAATTATGATAGACATTAAGAATATCACCAAGAGCTTCGGCTCTTTACAGGTACTGAAAGGCATAGACCTACATATTAATAAAGGTGAGATTGTGAGCATCGTTGGTCCAAGTGGTGCCGGCAAGACAACCTTATTGCAGATTATCGGAACTCTCGACAAGCCAGATAGCGGCAGCATCGTTATAGATGGTATTGATGTTAGCAATCTGTCGAAGGCTAAGCTTAGCGACTTCCGCAATCGCCACCTTGGCTTCGTATTCCAGTTTCATCAGCTGTTGCCTGAGTTTACAGCTCTCGAAAACATCATGATTCCAGCTTTCATTGCAGGCACCAGTCAGTCGGAAGCTAAGGAAAGGGCTATGGAACTGCTCAAGTTCATGGGATTGGAAGATAGAGCAAGCCATAAGCCTAACGAACTATCGGGAGGTGAGAAGCAGCGTGTGGCTGTGGCAAGAGCTTTGGTTAACAAGCCTGCTGTAATCCTTGCCGATGAACCTTCGGGAAGTCTCGACTCTAAGAATAAAGCTGAGCTACATCAGCTATTCTTCGACCTTAGAGACAAGTTCGGACAAACTTTCGTCATCGTCACTCACGATGAATCATTGGCAGCAACTACCGACCGTACCATACACATGAAGGATGGTCTTATATCAGAAGAGCGCACACTCACTACAGAAGAAACCATTTAGAATAATATATTTTTATGGCAGAACTAAAATTAGGCGATTTCAACAAACTGAAGGTTATCAAGGAAGCTAAGCGTCCTAACCCTCATGCTTTCAACAACGAGGAGACTTTCGGCATATTCCTCGATGGCGGTCGCGAGGGCGACATATTAATGCCGAAGAAGTATGTGCCAGAAGGCACAAAGGTTGGCGACGAGATTGAGTGTTTCCTCTATCTCGACCAAGACGAACGTCTCATCGCTACTACCGAAACACCTATTGCCAAGGCTAACGAGTTTGCATATCTCGAATGTTCTTGGGTAAACGAATATGGCGCATTCCTCAACTGGGGAGTGATGAAGGATATCTTCTGCCCTTTCCGTGAGCAAAAGAAAAAGATGGAGATTGGCAACAAGTATATCGTTCACATCCATATGGACGAAGACTCTTATCGTATGGTGGCTTCGGCAAAGATAGAACGCTATTTCTCTGAGGAACAACCTCAATACAAGCACGGACAACCTGTAGAGATAATGGTATGGCAGAAGACCGACCTCGGTTTCAAGGTTATCGTCGAGAACAAATTCCCAGGATTGGTATACGAAGACCAAATATTCAAATTCATCACTACTGGCGACAAGATGACTGCATATATAGATAATGTGCGTCCTGACGGAAAGCTCGACATCACGCTTCAGCCTACAGGCCGTAAGCTCACTACCGACTTTGCCGACACTCTTCTCGCCTATCTTCAAGACAACAATGGCTTCTGTCCTCTTGGCGACAAGAGCGATGCAGAAGATATCAAGCACACTTTCCAAGTAAGCAAGAAGACCTTCAAAAAGGCTGTTGGCGACCTATACAAGCGACGCCTTATCACCATATCGCCAGAAGGTTTGAAGCTGATATAGACAAGCTTCTTTCATAAGTTAATATATACTTCTACTTTCATAAAGAAGTAATAACAGAAATTAATAAAAGCTGGATTCCAAACAAGGAATCCAGCTTTTATTGTTATCATCATAATAGTATTTGTATGTATGCAATACTAACTAATGTTGGTTATTGCAATACTATCTTTTGAGCAACATGCTGACCGTTAGCCTCAACATTTACTATATACATACCATTTGGCATATTGCTTAGATCGAGCATTGCAGCATGCTTTTTAGCCACTACCTTACCAGCAAGAGTTGTAACAGTAAACTGAGCCGAACCACCATTTGCTAAAGCTATTACATTACCACGCTTTATCAATGCCAAATCGGCAGATGATGTAACTTCGCTAATTGCAGAAGCTGTAGTTGGCTTCATTACAATACCTAAGTAATTGATACGTTGTGCGCCCTTTACCTTTGATATATCTATAGTAGCCTCATCACCATAATATAATGCGGTACGAACTTCTTCATCGTAGGTTGAAGTTGCATAGAACGAGATGTTATCACTCTGTTCTGAATCTTCTTTCACAGTCATCACGCGAAGGTTTCCACCTGTATAGGCGAAAGGCTTGGCAAGACGAAGATGCAAGGTGTTTTCTCCCTTCAAGAATGTAACAGCACTATCTACAGCCAATTCCATCTGAGCCTCTTGCATCCAACCCTCGGTAACAAAGTTATTGTCGGTATTAGCAAGATATACCTTGATATGCTTATTTTTCAGCTCGTTACCATTATTCACATACTCATAGTCAAGTTCTGTGATATCACCACCCTTGCAGTTTATCTCATCGTCAAAGTATATCACCTGAGAATAGTTATATGCCAAGCCATTAAACCAGAATGGATAATCGGTTAGACAATCCTTACCACCAACCTCAATAACGTTTTCTTCTGCTCCACGAACATAGAAATTAGAAATCAAAGTATCGTTGTAAGAAACCTTATCACCCTCTGCTTCAACAATAGCCTTCAATACGAGATTGCCTGTAGTTGCAGGGGTATAGCCAAGCATAATTGTTGTATCTGCATCAGCAGCAAGTTCTGTGGCAACAGTAGTAGAAGCAACAACATTATCAGCAGCATCTGCTATTTTTACGGTATAACCACTAACGTTTGTAGTTCCGTTATTTTTCACCTTTACAGCAAACTGAGCTTCTTTTCCTTCTACAAGACTTTCTGCTGTCAAGAAAGAATCTACCTTCAAGTCTGTTTCGCTTTCTACCTCTACAGATAGTGCTGAAATCTGAATCATAAACTGGGCTGCATCAGAGAGAGCAGCAAGGCAGAATTGATAGTCGCCACTTTCAGAGACATTAAAGGCCACCTTTCTGTTCTCAGGCGTAGAGAAATCTGAAGTTGTAAAGTTCTTGAGTTCTTCCAATACCTGCTTGCCATTATTACCATATAGCAAGAGCTCAAAATTCTCTGACGAGAACATATTTGGAGCCAAGATATCATAGTTAACGATATATTTCATATCCTTTTCCAAATGAACAGGCACAGACACAAGACTATCATCTGCAGCATTTGTCCAACTTGTATTATAGACATAGCCTTTACCATTATTAGTCCATGTGTTGCCATCACCATTATGGTCGATAACAAGCCATTGTACGCATCCAAAGTCGCTATCAAAGTCGGCGGTAAAAGGAACTGTAAGACTATTGCCTGCAGCGATTGTAGCTGTCTTTGCAGGGTCGCTCTCACCAACATTGTTCTTGCAAGTTACCTGCCAGCTGTAATAACAAGCTGTAGTAATAGTATTATCTGTAAACTGTGTATCCTTTACATTCTCAAATACCTTACCATCAGGCTGACGGGTAATAGTATAAGTAAACTTTTCAGGATTTACGCTTCCACCATTTTTACCTGTTGTAGGTGCTGTCCATGTCAACAATACATCAGCACCATTCTTTGTGCAAGTAAGATTTTCAACAACAGAAGGAATATCGTCGCCAGCCAACAACTTTACGCTTGCTCCTTCGCCACGTCCAACTTCATTGTAAGCGTATACGATATATCTCACCTTACCATCCAAGTCTTTAGCCTCGTCGACAAACGATTCATTTCCTCCAGCTACAGGATTATCTATGGTATGTATCAACTCACCATTTCTCCACACTTCAACCTTAGTAAGTGCAGCATCAGCAGTCTCGCCATCAAATAGTGTAGAAGGGTTTGTCCATGTCAAAGTAACGCCATTATCTCCTGCCGAAGCAACAAGATTCAAAGGCTTAGCAGGAGCCTTGCTTTCTGCAATAGCAAAAGGAATATACAAGCCTACGATAAGAGAGTTATTGGCAACTTTACTCTGACTTACAACCTCAGCTGTCTGCGGATTAATTTTATTAAAGAATGTAAAGCTGTTCTCGTCCAAACCACTCCAATATAATTCGCCTGTTGCACGATCAAACTCCATAGACTGTGCCTCGGAAGTAGTGCACTTTACACCTGTATTACCAATAAGAGTCAAATCACCTGTCACCTTATCAAGGTCGTACAAGTTTGATTTACCATCCAAGGCATAGAGGTCACCATAATATGTGCAAGCCAAAGCGACAATCTTTTCGCTTAGATTAGCCACTTTTGTATAACTACCATCTGTTGTATTAATCTTTATCAAACGTGGAGTTACGTCTTCACCTCCACTCTTAATCATCACTCCATATAGAGAAGAAGTTGAATAATCGTAAGTAAGGTCTGAACATTGGTAAGGCTGTTGCGAATAACGCAACTTTATTTCTTTTGTGTTAAGATCATAAGTACAAAGTCCTTCTGTCAAATAGCCTGAAGCATCATCCGACAATATCATCATATACTTGCCATCAGCAAAAGTACCGCCCCAAAATTGGTATGTCAATGAAGTAAGAAGTTCAGGTGTACCACCGGCAGTATCATATTTATACATACCAATAGGCACATCTCCATCGCTTCCGTTTCCTGTCATAAATCCATAAACATCCTTCGCCACACTCGGTACAAAGGTTGTCAACATAAGGAAGAATAAAACACTTCTCCCCCAACACTTTAAAGTAGAAACATTCATAATTACAAAGATTAAGTTTAATATAAAGGTTTTATAATCGCCTATTAAAACGCCTATTTAAAAAGAGCGAAGAGATTATACCCTCAAAGAAGGATATAATTCTTCGCTCTATTTTTGCATCTCTCTTATCAAAGAGATTTTTTATTTATTTCGAATTATCACCCCTCACGACTTTAGAACTCAGCGTTCTTTGGAGTACGTGGGAATGGAATTACGTCGCGGATGTTCTGCATACCTGTTACGAAGAGAATCAAACGCTCGAAGCCGAGACCGAAACCTGCGTGTGGGCATGAGCCATACTTACGAGTATCGAGATACCAGTTCATATCCTTCATTGGGATATTGCGCGACTCTATTTCGCCCATAAGCTTATCGTAGCTTTCCTCACGAACCGAACCACCGATAATCTCACCAATCTGTGGGAACAATACGTCGGTACCCTGAACAGTCTGACCGCTCTTACCACCGAAGCCGCTCTCCTTCTCATCAATCTTCATATAGAAAGCCTTGATAGCCTTTGGATAGTTGGTCATGATAACAGGACGCTTGAAGTGCTCCTCTACCAAGAAGCGCTCGTGCTCTGATGCCAAGTCGTCGCCCCACTCACATGGGAACTCAAACTTCTTACCATTAGCAATAGCCTCCTGAAGGATGCGGATACCCTCGGTATATGGAAGGTGAACGAAGTCTGAATTCAATACACCCTCAAGACGAGCTATCAAGCCCTTGTCAATCATCTTATTCAAGAAAGCGAGATCATCCTTGCAGTTGTCGAGTGCCCAACGGATACAATACTTGATGAAGTCTTCCTCGAGTTCCATCAAACCATCCATATCCAAGAAAGCAACCTCTGGCTCTATCATCCAGAACTCTGCCAAGTGGCGTGGAGTGTTACTGTTCTCTGCACGGAATGTAGGACCGAAAGTGTAGATAGCGCCAAGTGCAGTAGCACCAAGCTCGCCTTCCAACTGACCAGAAACGGTCAACGAAGTCTGCTTGCCAAAGAAATCATCAGAATAGTCAATCTTGCCATCCTCAGTCTTCTTAAGGTTGTAGAGGTTCTTGGTTGTTACCTGGAACATCTGACCAGCACCCTCGCAGTCGCTTGCGGTGATAAGAGGAGTATTGAAATAGAAATATCCATGCTCATGGAAGTAGGTGTGGATAGCCATTGCCATGTTGTGGCGAATACGCATCACAGCACCAAAGGTGTTTGTGCGAAGACGGAGGTGAGCATACTGACGCATATACTCGAAGCTCTGTCCCTTCTTCTGCATAGGATAGTCGCTACCGCAAAGACCATAGATTTCGATGCTTTCGCATTGCACCTCAACGCTCTGTCCCTGACCCTGGCTTTCTACCAAAGTACCAACAACGCTGATACAAGCACCAGTAGTAATCTGCTTCAACTGATTTTCATCAACCTTTGATGGGTCGACTACTATCTGTATATTATTAATAGTAGAACCATCGTTAAGAGCGATAAAATCGACTGCTTTGCTACTACGATGAGTGCGCACCCATCCCTTTACATTCACGATTGAGCCGTAGGCTGTGCTCTTGAGCAAGTCAACGACTTTAGTTCTTTTTACGTTTTCCATTATTTAATAATGATTATTGTTTATTGTTTAATGTTTATAGAGAATGAGTAATGTTTAATGCAACACTCATGCTGATATCATGCATTATAACTACAAGCGGTATCAACAATCAAGTAAACATTAAACATTACTCATTAAACATTATTCATAAGCACCCATGCGTAGCATGTCTACTTCCTGTTCTGTGAGGAAGCGCCAGTCGCCACGACGAAGGTTCTTCTTTGTCAAGCCTGCGAACTGTACGCGGTCAAGCTTAGTAACACGATAGCCAAGGCTTTCGAAGATACGACGCACGATACGGTTCTTTCCGCTATGAATTTCGATGCCAACCTGGCTCTTGTCATGGTCGTCAGCATATTCAATAGCGTCTGCATGTATCTCGCCATCCTCAAGCTCTATGCCAGAAGCAATCTGCTGCATGTCGTGCATAGTAACGTTCTTGTCGAGATATACATGGTAAACCTTCTTCTTCAAGAATTTAGGATGTGTAAGCTTGCTTGCCATTTCGCCATCGTTGGTGAGAAGGAGTACACCAGTTGTGTTGCGGTCCAAGCGACCTACTGGGTAGATACGCTCTGGGCAAGCATCCTTAACGAGATCCATAACGGTCTTACGCTGCTGTGGATCGTCGCTTGTAGTAACATAATCCTTTGGTTTGTTGAGCAACACGTAAACCTTCTTCTCCAATGTTACAGGCTGATCGTGGAACTTAACCTCGTCGCCACGCAATACCTTTGTACCCAACTCTGTAACAATCTGTCCGTTTACTGTTACTACTCCTGCCTGGATGAAGTCATCAGCCTCACGGCGTGAGCATACACCAGCATTAGCAAGATATTTGTTCAAACGAATTGGCTCGTTTGGATCGATATGAGTCTCCTTATATTCGATACGCTTCTTCATGCTATACTTAGCACTTGGATCGTATCCTGGAGTACGCATACCATAGCCGCCACGCTGCTGACCATAGCCGCCACGCTGCTGACCGTAGCCACCACGCTGCTGACCATAACCACCCTGACGCTGCTGACCATAACCGCCACGCTGCTGACCGTAGCCACCCTGGCGCTGCTGACCATAACCGCCCTGGCGCTGCTGTCCGTAGCCACCCTGGCGCTGCTGACCATAACCGCCCTGGCGCTGCTGATAGCCGCCCTGACGTGGTTGGTAACCACCCTGACGTGGCTGATAGCCACCTTCCTGATCGCCACCATTATTATATCGTGGCTGATAACCGCCTGTACGAGGACGCTGCTGGTAACCGCCCTGACGCTGCTGATAACCACCCTGGCGAGGCTGATAGCCTCCCTGACGTGGCTGATCACCACTCTGCAAAGCTGCTCCAAATCCTTCAGGACGGAATCCGCCTTCTTCTGTTCTTCCTGTTCCTGATGAGTATGTTCTCTGTGCATGAATACGTGGGCGCTGAGGTCTACCTCCTGCGCGATAATCTCTCTGATAGCCTACTGGCTTGTAGCCCTCACGGCTATTGTCACTCTGCTGAGCAGAAAAGTCTTGTGACTTGTTTTCCATTTCTGAATCCATAATGTAATCTTTGTTTTTTAAATGTTTAGCCTCACGGCCATTTGGTTAATAAATTATAGTTTTCTTATATGAGTTAATGATCAGGACATTGGAATTTCCCTTCCCTTTCACTTTCAATAATTCTTTATTTACCTTTTTCTTTTGTCAACCTTTTAATTCTCTTCAAAGGCCGAATTAGATACCTGTGTAGTTGCTTGGTGTAATAGCCATAATCTCAGCCTTTACGCTGTCGCTAACGTTGAGAGTCTTTACGAAATTGTGAATAGTCTCTTCTGTCATCTTAGCATTTGTGCGTGTCAAAGCCTTCAAAGCCTCATAAGGATGAGGATAAGCCTCACGGCGCAATATAGTCTGAATAGCCTCAGCCACTACAGCCCAAGTATCGTCGAGGTCTTTCTGTAGTTTCTCCTCGTTGAGGATAAGCTTACGCAATCCCTTCAATGTGCTCTGAATGGCGATAACGCTGTGTCCCAATGGCACACCAACATTACGCAATACTGTAGAGTCGGTAAGGTCGCGCTGCAAACGGCTAACCGGCAACTTCTGTGCCAAGAACTGCAATATAGCATTAGCTATGCCGAGGTTGCCCTCGCTATTCTCGTAGTCGATAGGGTTTACCTTGTGAGGCATTGCACTCGAACCAACTTCGCCAGCCTTAATCTTCTGCTTGAAATACTCCATAGAGATATACATCCAGAAGTCGCGGTCGAGGTCGATGATGATGGTATTGATACGGCGAATAGCATCAAACACACTTCCAAGGTGGTCGTAGTTGCTAATCTGAGTAGTATACTGCTCGCGCTCCAAACCAAGCTTCTCGCTAACAAACTTGTTGCCGAAAGCCTTCCAATCGTACTGAGGATAAGCCACATGGTGAGCATTATAGTTACCAGTAGCGCCACCAAACTTAGCAGTCATCTTGCAAGCCTTCAACGACTCCAACTGCTCTGTCAATCGGTAAACGAATACCATAATCTCCTTGCCCAAGCGTGTAGGCGAAGCTGGCTGACCATGAGTCTTTGCCAACATAGGCACATCCTTCCACTCGTCAGCATACTCCTGCAACTGAGCGATAAGTTCCTCAACCTGTGGAATGAAGACATTTTCCAAAGCCTCCTTTATAGACAAAGGTACGCTGGTGTTGTTGATATCCTGAGAAGTAAGTCCAAAGTGTATGAACTCCTTATAAGCTTCGAGATTGCCAATCTTGTCAAACTCTTCCTTAATGAAATACTCCACGGCCTTAACGTCGTGGTTTGTAACCTTTTCGATATCCTTCACCCGTTGTGCGCAATTCTCATCAAAATTGCGGTAAATGTTGCGCAGGCTTTCGAACAAGCCCTTGTCAAACGAAGCCAACTGTGGCAATGGCAATTCGCAGAGCGTGATGAAATATTCTATTTCCACGCGGACACGATAGCGTATTAGTGCATACTCTGAGAAATAATCAGCCAATGGCTCTGTCTTGCCTCTGTAACGTCCATCTATAGGTGAGATGGCGGTCAACAAATCGAGATTCATAACTTTATATATATAATAATGTGTGTGTATTAATACGCCTGCAAAGTTAATCATTTATCGCGATATTCCAACAATTGATATGATAAAATATCAAAAAGATGATAATTAAACCAAGAAATCACCTAAAAAAATGAAATAGGCTTCGTTGCCCAACGAAGCAGGCTTCAAGTGCCAACGAAGCAGGCTTCGTTGGCCATCGAGACTATATTCATTGTGGTTTAACGATTTTAGTTGACCACTTTAAGCTTTATTTATAATACGAGTTGACTCAGTTATTACTTATTTATA
>CAKQMS010000043.1 GCA_934254985.1 uncultured Prevotella sp.
AATTTTTGTCTACTCATAACTTAGTTTTTTAACATTTGACTTAGTTTATGAGTCAACCTATTTCAGTACAAGACATTGTATGTAACTTGTTAATAATCAGCTGAATGATAGTTTTTGGTATAAGAAACTATGTTCGGTATTCATATGCTTGCGTACGAGATAAAGAAAAGCAAGCAGCCACAAAAAATAGGAGATAAACAACCATAAAGTGCTTATCTCCTATCAACGTTTTGTCGGGATGACCAGACTCGAACTGGCGACCTCGCGCCCCCCAGACGTGTGCGCTACCAACTGCGCTACATCCCGATCCTTCTTAAAAAGGGAGTGCAAAGGTAGGCAAATTGCAGGATATTGCCAAATATATACCTTGGTTTTCGATAAAAAAAGTTATTTAGCCTTATTCTCTCCTATATTAATTATGTGGTTTGCTTTTTTTTTACTAAATTTGCAGATACAAACCGATGCAGCGTAGCTGCAAGCAAAGTGGTGGTGAAATGAGAAAAAGAATAAAAACAATAATATATGCGTTGTGGTTGCTGATGGCATGCTGTGTGGTGACGGCATGCGGTGGCGACGATGGCGTAAGCGAGGGCGGAAAGCAGCAGGTGGAAGACCAAGACGAGGACGACACAAAGGCTACGCTCGACGAGAGTTACGAATATAAGTTGCCCGTGATATTCCACGTCATCTACAAGGATGCCAACGACGCTTCGCAATATATTCCGTCGGCAAGGCTTCAGCAGTTGCTCACCTATGTGAACATGATATATTCCGGCGGACTGTTTGGCGAAAGCGAGAATGTGAACATGAAGTTTGTGGCTGCCACCTACGACGAGAAGGGCAATAAGCTCGATACGCCTGGAGTGGAATACGTGAAATGGAATGGCACATATCCTATATCGCCATTGAAGTTTATGGGCGACAACTCGGGCAAATACGTCTCGTATCTTTGGGACCCCAACGAGTATATCAACGTGATGATGTACAACTTTGCCGATGGTGGCGATTCGGACGAAGGTACTGTGCTTGGCATCAGCCACATGCCTTACACCATCGTTGGTTCTACCGCCCTTGAGGGATTGGAAACAACTAAAGCAAAGAATATCCAAAAGCGCCAGCTTAAGTATCCGCATTGCGTTTCGATAAACAGCCTCTATGCCAATAAGAATGGCGACGGCGGATATTACGAGAGCGACCGATATGCCAATAGCAGCCACGAGGCAACATATATCTCGCCTTTCGATGTGGTGGTTACTCTGTCGCACGAGCTTGGTCACTATTTAGGTCTCTTCCATGCCTTCTCGGAGCATAAGGTAGAGAATGCCGATGGCACCACCACTACCGACACCTCAGAAGGATGCTACGATACCGACTATTGCGACGACACACCTTCGTATAACCGCACGGAGTATATGAAATATATAGAATACTATATGAAATCTCATGCCACTCCACGACTACTGGATGTGTTGCTGCGCACTCCTTGCGAGGGCGACAACTATCTGTCGGCAAACATCATGGACTATTCCTACACCTTAGGCTACAAGATTTCTGCACAACAGAAAGCGAGAATCAGAAACGTGATGTACTACAGTCCTCTGATTCCTGGACCAAAGAAGAATGGTGCTAACACCAGGGCTACAGGCTATGAAGCAGAAGGCAAGCTCGACTTGAAACCAATCGTTATTAAGTGAAGAGTGAAGAGGGAAGAGTGAAGAATCAAATAGAATATAAAATATATAATGAAATACATAATTACAGCCCCACAGCATATTGATGCCGACATCGTGTTGCCAGCATCAAAGAGTATCAGCAACAGGGCTTTGGTGATAAGTGCGTTGGCAGGTGGCAACAAGTTGCCACAAAACCTCTCAGATTGCGACGACACACGAGTGATAACCCGTGCGCTTGCCAACAATCCGTACGAAATAGATATTATGGCTGCAGGCACAGCCATGAGATTTATGACCGCATATTTATGCACTCAAGAGGACGAACATGTGATAACAGGCACAGAGCGTATGCGCCATCGTCCTATCGGAATATTGGTTGACGCCCTGCGCTATCTTGGTGCCGACATCGAATATGTGGGCGAAGAGGGCTATCCGCCTTTGAAGATAAAGGGCAAAACCCTCGATGGCGGTAGACTGGAGATGCCAGGCAACGTGAGCTCACAATATATCTCGGCATTGCTCATGATAGGTCCGAGCCTGAAAAATGGTATCGAGCTCCACTTGAAGGGTGAGATTGTTTCGCGACCATATATCGACCTCACGCTATGGACGATGACAGAATATGGAGCCGACGTGGAGTGGACCGACGTAGACACTATTACCGTGAGACCAAAGCCATATACCGAACGCGAATTCTATATCGAAAACGACTGGAGCGCTTCGTCGTATTGGTATGAGATATTGGCGCTCATCGACGACAGAGAGTCGAAGCTGAGACTCGAAGGACTCATGGATGGCTCTAAGCAAGGCGACTCTGTGGCTCGATATATCTCGTCGATATTAGGTGTGAAAACAGCCTTTGCCTCACGCAAGGAGAATACTCCAACCACGGTAACCCTGTCGCGCCACATGCGCACATTGCCACGCCTCGACTACGACTTCGTCAACTCGCCCGACTTGGCACAGACCTATGTGGCTGCATGCTGCGCTATGGATATTCCATTCCATTTCACCGGACTTGCAAGTCTTAAGATTAAGGAAACCGACCGAATAGAGGCGCTGAAGACAGAACTCAGAAAGTTGGGCTATGTGGTGAAAGATGCCAATAACAGCGAGCTGATATGGGATGGCGAGCGATGCGAGCCTACAAGCGAAGCCATCGATACCTACGAAGACCATCGTATGGCTATGGCTTTTGCACCATTGGCTATAAAGCTCGGAAAGATTGAAATCAACAATCCACAGGTGGTAACAAAGTCGTATCCTGCATACTGGGACGACCTAAAGAAAGCTGGTTTTGAAATATGCTCTATCTGATAATAGCGCTGATAGTGCTCGGCATAGTGGCTGCCCTGATAGCAGTCGTCAGGTCGAAGCAAGGACATATAGACGAGGTGGTGACGACAACTGCCGACTGCGGCACCTGTAATGGCGAAAACACCAAGTGCGAGCAGGAGTGCATGATGGAAGCTGCCACCAAGCCAATAGTATATTTCGACGACGAAGAATTGGACCGCTATCGCCATCGCCCTTCCGACTGCTATACCGACGAGGAGGCTGAAGAGTTTGCTGAGGTGATGTACACCATGCGACCCGAAGAGGTGAAGGACTGGAATCGCAGTCTGATTCTGAGAGAGATTAATGTGCCCGACCAGATAAAGGACGAGCTGATAATGATGATCGACCATCAATAACCCACTTTCCTTTCTTTATGGAAACATTAAAAGAAAAAACAGCCAAGGGAATGTTCTGGGGCGGTATGAATAATGTGGTGCAACAGATAATAGGCTTGGTGTTTGGCATTATCTTGGGCCGACTGCTCTGTCCCGACGACTATGGTTTGATAGCCATGATAATGGTGATATCGCTCATAGCTACGGCTTTGCAGAATAGCGGTTTTAGCGTGGGACTGATAAATATCAAGCAGCCCACCCACAAAGACTATAATGCCGTGTTTTGGTTCAACATCCTGATGGGTGGCTCCTTGTATCTGCTGTTGGTGGCTTGTGCGCCACTCATAGCCTGGTACTACAACGAACCACGCCTGACCTCGCTCTGCCGCTACGCCTTTCTTACCGTGGTGATGTCGAGCATGGGAACAGCCCAAAGTGCTTATCTCACCAAGAATATGAAGGTGAAGGAGATGGCAAAGACCGGCATGACGGCAGTATTGGTGTCGAGCATAGTAGGCGTAAGCATGGCATACTTCGGCATGGGCTATTGGGCGTTGGCTTCGCAGTCGATAGTGTTTATCGGCATGAACTCCCTGCTGCTATGGGTGTTCTCAGATTGGCGCCCAACCTTCGAGTTCGACTTTTCGCCCATAAAGCGCATGTTCCGCTTCTCCGTGAAGATGTTGGCAACCAATATCATCAACCACGTCAACAACAACGTGCTCAACATATTGCTCGGAAAATATTATTCCACCACAGCCACAGGATATTACAACCAGGCATATCAATGGAATTTCAAGCTCTTTAGCTTGGTGCAAGGCATGCTCTACCAGGTTACGCAACCCATGCTGGTGAGCCTACGCGAAGAGCCCGGCAGACAGCTCAACGCCCTGAGAAAACTAATCCGCTTCACAGCCTTTCTCTCGTTTCCCCTGTTGCTTGGCTTTGGCTTGGTGTCTACAGAGTTTATCTCCGTCACCATTACCGACAAATGGCTGCCTGCAGCAAACCTGATAAAGATACTATGCGTAGGAGGAGCCGTGATGCCATTGCATACCGCCCTGTCGTATATGGTGATAACCAAGGGACGCTCAGATATCAACTTCTGGTGCACAATAGGACTTGGACTCGTGGAAATGCTGATAATGATAACCATTTGGCAACTCGGCATCACTACCATGGTAGTGGCATATACTTCGATAAACGTGGTGTGGGTATTGGTGTGGCATTTCTTTGTGCGCCGCCTCACAGGCTACAGCCTTCTGCATCTGCTCATGGATACCGTGCCATTTGCCTTGGCAGCCTTTGGAGTGATGGCGCTATGCTATGTGGCTACGATGTCGATAACCAACAACTGGCTGCTCCTTGCTGCGAGAATACCTATGGCGGTGGTGCTATACTTTGTGGTGATGAAGGTGGCGCGAGTGAAGATACTCGACGAGTGTTTGCAGTTTGCAAAAAGAAAAACTAAACACTAAACATTACACATTACACATTAAACACTAAACATTACACATTAAAATGAAAATAGCATTTTTGATATCTGCCCATACCGACGCCAAACAGCTACACAGGCTTGTAGACGCTTTGCCCGACGGTTCGCAGAAATATATACATATCGATGCCAAGAGCAACATTCAGCAGTTTGAGCAAGAACTGGCTGCTGCCCAGGGTGTGCACTTCTTGACGCATAGAGTCAACGTGGTGTGGGGAAGTTTCAACGAGGTGGAATATCAGATGGAGCTGATACGCGAAGCCCTGACCTGCAATCCCGACTATCTCATCACGATAAGCGGCATGGACTATCCTGTGTGGAGCAAGCAGCGCATCACAGACTATCTTAGTTCCCTTAACCATCGAAACATATTGATGGGCATACGCATGATGCCAGACGATCGTGCAACAAGGCTATATCAGGAATTCCGATTTATGAACACTCGCCCATGGAAGAATGGTGGAGCGGGTAGCAAACTGCGTGTTGCCATACGCAAGATAATTGCCGCCATGAGAATAAAGAAACCGCTATACGCCATGAGCGATGGCAAGCGCTACGACCTATACAAGGGTGCTGCATGGTGGGCTATTACGCCCGAGCTGGCAACCGAGGTGTTGAAGCAATGGGACGACAACGGGGCGCTGAAGAAATACTTCTCGTCATCGTTCTGTCCTGCCGAAACCTTTGTGCAGACCGTAGCTTTCAATTCAGAATATAAAGACAAGTGTATGCTCGTGGAGGGCAAATATACCACCCTGGCAGCACTAACACCAATGACATTCATCGACTATAATCCAACCATAAAGTTGCTCGACGAAACCGACTATGACAGGATAGTGGAGTCGGGCAAGATGTTTTGCCGAAAGATAGTTAGCGGCACGAGCGACAAGCTGGTAGAGATGTTTAATGAAAGGTAAGAGATATATAAAGAGATTATGAGTTTCAACGCAAAAGAACTAAAAGAGAAATATAATCCAGATGGTTCGGTGACATACAAGATGCAGCAACGCATGTTGGACTTGCTGAAAGTTATCGACGCCATCTGCCGTAAGCACAATATGCAATATTGGCTGTCGGGCGGCACCATGCTTGGCGCCATTCGCCATCAAGGTTTCATACCTTGGGACGACGATTTAGACATAGAGATGTTTCGTCCCGACTTCGAGAAGCTGATGAGAATCCTGCCATCAGAATTGCCCGACAGCATCCGACTGCAATGGCACACCACAGACAAGAACTATTTCTTCCAGTATGCCAAGGTTAGAGACTGCAATAGCCAGGTGTTTGAACATAATGGCTACGACAAGATATGGCGCGAGCATGGAGTGTGGGTAGACATATTCCCTGTGGAGCCATCGCCACGATGGGCACATAAGCTGTCGTGTGCCACCCTTGGTCATTGCTATAAGATGCTTCGCACAGCCAAAGACCCTAACGATGTGGTGGGCAAGGTGCGACTGCTGGCAGCACTAAACCGAGATATCATCTACCCTCTGCTTCGCGCCATAGCAAAAGTGTGGCGAGTAGACTACTACGACTTCTCGTTGGGCACACCATATTATATCCGCAGCAAGAAAGATGCTATATTGCCAGTTAGATATGTGAAGTTTGAAGACTTCGAGGCACCTGTGATGAATAAGGTAGAAGAAGCCCTCTCGGCAAGATTCCATAACTATATGGAGCTGCCAGAGAATCCTGGTAGCCAGAACCATTCCGACGATATAAAGATTTGGTAGCCATGTTGGAAATACTTCAGTATCCGTTCTTCCAAAACGCATTGCTCGGTAGTTTGCTGGCAAGCATATTGTGTGCCATCGTTGGCACATATATTGTGTCGCGCCGCTTAGTGTTCATAAGTGGCGGCATCACCCATGCCTCGTTTGGCGGTATAGGTCTTGGCGTATATTTCGGGCTAAACCCTATATTGTCGGCAATGGCGTTTGCGGTGGCAAGTGCGTTGGGAGTGGAATGGATGTCGAGGAAAGGCGATGTGAGAGAAGACTCGGCGATAGCGATGTTTTGGACCTTGGGCATGAGCGTCGGCATCATCTGCTGTTTCCTTTCTCCAGGCTTCATGCCCGACCTCTCGTCGTATCTCTTTGGCAATATCCTCACCATCGATAGCCAAGATCTATGGCTGTTGGCAGGAGTAACCCTGCTTGCCGCGATAATCTTCATGGCATTCTATCGACAAATATTGAGCATATCCTTCGACTCCACCTTTGCCCAATCGCAAGGACTGCCCGTGCTGTTGGTGGAATATGGTCTGATGGCTTTGGTGGCTATGACCATAGTGGCAACCCTGCGCATGGTGGGCATAGTGCTCGCAATAAGTCTGCTCACCATTCCGCAGATGACCGCCAACCTGCTGACCAGCAGTTTTAAGCGCATCATCTTTTGGAGCATGCTGATAGGGTGGGTAGACTGCCTGGTGGGCTTAGCCATATCATATTATTGCAATGTGCCTTCAGGAGCATCTATAATATTTGTCAGCATAGTGATTTATGCCATTGTCAAGGCAATAAAATGGAGCATAAAGCGTTTTTAAGTTTAAAGTTTGAAAGCTAAGAAATCATATATACTTATTGCTGTAGTAGCCCTGGTGGCGCTATTGGCAAGCTGTTCGACCGAGAAGAACACTTCGCGGTCGAGATGGTGGCATTCCTTTAATGCAAGGTATAATACATATTATAATGGTTCGGTGGCATATATCGATGCTTCGCTCGAAAAAGAAAACGGCAACAAGGACAACTTTACCGAGATGATTCCGATGTATACCGTGGGCAACAAGAAGAGTCGCGAACTGGGCAAAGCCAACTACGATAAGGCTATAGAGAAATGCGAAAAGGCAATAAAACTACATAGTATCACCAAGCGCCCTGAATGGACCAAGAGCCGACGAAAAACCGAACGCGATATAGAATGGTTGAGCCGTAAGGAGTATAACCCATTCTTGTGGAAGGCGTGGATGCTCATGGGACGTTCGCAGTTCTATCAAGGAGCCTTCGACGAGGCAGCTTCCACATTCTCGTATATGTGTCGCCTATATGCCACTCAGCCTGCCATCTATGGCAGAGCAAGAGCATGGCTCGCAAAGAGCTATATAGAGCAAGATTGGCTCTACGATGCCGAAGACGTGATTCGCAATATGCAACGCGACTCCATACATTGGCGTGCGCAGAAAGAGTGGGATTTCACCTATGCCGACTATTATATTCATACTGGCGACTATGATAAGGCAATACCATACCTAAAGAAATCCATAGACCACGAGATGAGAAAGAAGCAGAAGGCACGCCTCTGTTTCCTGCTCGGACAGATATATGCTGCCACAGGCAAGAATGCTGAGGCATATAAGGCTTTCAAGAGCGTGGTAAGGAAGAATCCGCCTTACGAGCTGGAGTTTAATGCCCGTATTGCCATGACCGAGGTGATGGGAGCTTCGCAAGCCAAAAAGATGGTGGGCAAGCTAAAGCGCATGGCGGCATCTGACAAGAATAAGGATTATCTCGACCAGGTGTATTATGCCATCGGCAATATCTATCTTGCTCAGAAAGACACCATGAAAGCCATCAGCAACTACGAGAAGGGCAACAAGAAAGCCACTCGTAGCGGTATTGAGAAAGGTGTGCTGCTACTGAAGCTTGGCGATTTGTATTGGCAACAAGAGAAATTCTCGGATGCTCAGCGCTGCTATGGCGAGGCTATTGGCTTGCTCGATAAAGACCGCAAAGACTATGAGCAGCTGTCGGCACGCTCAAAGGTGCTTGACGAGCTGGTGCCTTATACCGACGCCATACATCTGCAAGACTCGTTGCAGGCTTTGGCAAAGATGAGCGAGAAAGACAGAAATGCTGCCATCGATAGGGTGATAGCAGAACTGAAACGACAGGAGAAAGAGCAAAAACGACTGGAAGACGAAAAGAACGCTCAGCAGACCATGCAACGCAATGGCGCTACGGGCAACAGAAATAATACCAATAGAAACAATACTGCGCAAACTCAGCAAAACAACCGTCAGAATGCTGTGTGGTATTTCTATAATGCTATGGCTGTGCAGCAGGGTAAGCAGGCTTTCGAAAAACTTTGGGGAAAGCGCGAGAATACCGACAACTGGCAGCGTGTGAACAAAACTGTGGTTGGCAACCTTAATGGCGATGCCGAAATGGAGCTTACCGAAGAGCAGAAAGACTCTATAGCAAAGGCTGAGCTGGCTCAAGACTCTTTGGAGCAGCTCAAGGATAGTGCGCAAAACGACCCACATAAGCGTGAGTATTATCTTGCGCAGATACCATTTACCGAAGACCAGGTGGCAACGAGCAATCTCACCATTATGGACGGATTGTATAATTCGGGCGTGATATTCAAAGACAAGCTCGATAATCTCGACTTGTCGAAGAAACAGTTCACACGCCTCGAAACTCAATATCCCGACTTTGAGCAAAAGGCTGACATGTATTATCATCTATTCTTGCTCTATTCGCGCTTAGGACAGCACGATGTGGCTGCAGGATATGTGGAGAAACTAAAGGCGGAATATCCTGAGAACCAATGGACGATATTGCTCACCGACCCTTATTTCAAAGAGAATGCGCAGTTTGGTGTGCATATCGAAGACTCGCTATATGCTGCCACCTACGAGGCTTTCAAGGCTGATAGACTCTCGGAGGCTAAGGCTAATGCACAGATTTCTGCCACCCGATTCCCATTAGGCGAGAATAGAGATAAATTCTTGTTCATAGGTGGATTGGCAAAGCTCAACGATGGCGACAGCAAGGGATGTGTGGACGATATGAAGGCTGTGGTAGAGAAATTCCCACAAAGCAAGTTGGCTGAAATGGCGGGCATGATAGTGAACGGAGTGAATGCAGGCAAACCTCTGCATGGCGCACGCTTCGACCTTGGCGATGTGTGGACTCGACGTACGGCGGTGCTTGCTGATAGCGACTCGATAAATGCCAAGACTTTCGATGCTGAGCGCAATACGGAGTTTGTGTTTATGCTTGCTTATGTGCCTGATTCTGTCGACGAGAATAAACTGCTATACCAGATGGCGAAGGTAAACTTCACCCATTATGTGGTGCGCAACTTCGACCTCGCTATCGAGGATGCAAATGGTTTGCGCCGTATGGTGGTTAGAGGATTCAGAAACTATGACGAGGCTTTGCAGTATGCACGCGGATTGTCGGAGCAAGCTGGTTTGCAACAGTTGTTGTCGGGATGCAAGGCGATAGTGATAAGCGATAAGAATCTACCTCTGCTCGGCACAAACTTCAGCTATGCCGACTATCAGGACTTCTATGATAAGAATTTTGCTCCGCTTAAGATAAGTTCTCAACCTCTGCTTACCGAGCCTATACATGTGGCTCCAAAGGAGGATGCCGAGCGTGAAACTTCGGCACCTGCAGAAGCTAAGGCTGGCAATGAAACCAATAGCAATACCGATGGCGAATTGCTGTTGCCTGTGGAGGAAGAGGTGAAGAAGAAGGCTGAGGCTAATGAGGAAATTATTCCTCTTGAGCCTGAGAAGAAGGTGGAGAATAATAATAATGTAGACGATACTGTTATTCCTCTTGAGCCTGAGAAGAAGGTGGAGAATAATAATGTAGATGATACTATTATTCCGCTTGAGCCTGAGAAGAAGCAGAATGCTGGCAACAACGAGAATAATGACGACGAGATTATAATTATCGACGACGATAGCAACAAGGCTACAGACGACGAAATATATTTCGAAGATACTCCACAATCTCAGCAAAACAAAAAGGAAACCAAGAAGCAAGAGAAATACGAACTCGAAGATGAGTATTTCGACTTGGACGGGTTCTAAGTGAAGAGTGAAGAGGGAAGAGTGAAGAATTTGAGTGAAGAACGAAGAGTGAAGAATTAATGTGAAGAAAGGATATTATGCAAAATGGACTTATACTTTGGGTTGACGACGAGATAGAACATCTCAAGGCCCATATAATATTTCTTCAGAAGAAAGGCTACGAAGTGGTTACTGTGACAAATGGCGCTGATGCCATTGAGCAATGCCGACAGCGCAGCTTCGACATCATCATGCTCGACGAGATGATGCCTGGACTTACTGGTCTTGAAACTCTGCAGAAGATAAAGATAATATCGCCTGAGACTCCTGTGGTGATGGTGACAAAGAGCGAGGAGGAGGATATCATGGACCAGGCTATTGGCTCTAAGATTGCCGACTATCTGATAAAACCCGTAAACCCAAGTCAGATATTGCTTACGCTAAAGAAGAATATTCATCGCAAGGAGATTGTTACCGAGGTTACGCAGTCGGGATATCAGCAAAACTATATGGATATAGCGCAGCAGATAGAACAATGCCAAACTGCCGACGACTGGATAGAGGTGTATAAGCGACTTGTGCATTGGGAGCTGGAGCTTAGTTCTGCCGATAGCGGTATGACCGAGATGCTGAATATGCAGAAGGAGGAAGCAAATATCGGTTTTGCAAAGTATATCAAGAACAACTATCTCGACTGGGTGGCTCAGCAACCAAAGGAGCATCCTATGCTCAGTACCGAGATATTCAAGAAGAAGGTGTTTCCAACTATCGATGGTGGCGAAAAGGTGTTCTTGATAGTTATCGACAACTTCCGCTACGACCAATGGCGTATGCTCGCTCCCGAGATTGGCGACATGTTTGATATTGACGAGCAACTATATTACACCATTCTTCCTACTGCCACTCAGTATGCTCGCAACGCTATATTTAGCGGTTTGATGCCTAACAAGATTGCGGAGATGTTTCCCGACTTGTGGGTGGACGAAGACGAGGAAGAAGGCAAGAACCTCAACGAGGGTCCGCTGATAAAAACTCAGATAGAGCGCTATCGTCGCCACGATAGTTTCTCGTATCATAAAATCAACGACTCTGTGGCAGGCGACAAATTCCTGCAGCAGATGAATTCGCTATCGGGAAATGACTTGAATGTAGTAGTAGTAAACTTCATAGATATGCTCTCGCATGCTCGCACGGAGTCGAAGATGGTGCGCGAACTTGCCAACAACGAGTCGGCATATCGTAGCATCACCGTGAGCTGGTTCCGACATAGTATCATGGCTGACATCTTGCGCCGCCTTTCGCAGACCGACTATAAGGTGATCGTTACTACCGACCATGGCAGCATCCGAACATCGAAGCCTGTGAAGATTGTTGGCGACCGCAACACCAATACCAACCTCAGATATAAGTTGGGCAAGAACTTGAATTATAATGCCAAGGATTTGTTTGTTATCAAAGATCCTTTGAAGGCACAACTGCCAGCACCAAACATCAGTACCTCGTATGTGTTTGCCACAGGCGACTCGTTCTTTGCATATCCTAACAACTACAACTACTATGTGTCTTACTATAAAGATACATTCCAGCATGGTGGCGTCTCGATGGAGGAGATGCTCGTGCCGTTGGTAACTCTTACTCCAAAGAAAAGATAAAACAACAAAAGGTGGCTAACAACGATAGCCATCATAAAATAAGAAATAGCAATGGAAATAAAAATTGAATCATTGGATGGCATCCGTGCCGCAGCTAAAGAATTTGTTGCCAACATCGGCGATGCCACAGTCTTTGCCTTCTATGGCTCTATGGGCGCAGGCAAGACAACATTCATCAAAGCTGTTTGTGAGGAACTTGGCGTAGAAGATGTTATCACGTCGCCAACCTTCGCCATCGTTAATGAATATCGTTCGGCGACTACCGACGAACTAATATATCACTTCGACTTCTATCGCATAAAGAAGCTCGACGAGGTATACGATATGGGCTACGAAGACTATTTCTATAGTGGTGCCCTATGCTTCATCGAGTGGCCAGAGCTGATAGAAGAACTTCTGCCTACTGATGCCGTAAAGGTGAATATCACGGTTGGCGAAGATGGTGGCCGCAAGGTGGTAGTGAATGAGTAATATATATAAATAATGTGCGCTATAGGCTGATGTCTGTAGCGCATTTTTTTGTTGCATGCTATTGTTTTCTGTAGCTATGCAAAAAAATAGCATGATTGATGTAGCATATTTGTTGTTTCCTACGTCTGTATAATTAGAAGCACATAAAGATGGTGTACAGAAATAGTTAAACCAAACACAGAAAGATATGAAAAAGGTATTGTTTACTTTGCTTTTGGCTATGGCAACATTTGCAGCCAATGCCACAACTCCCGACGAAATCTTCGCCATGTTTAAGCACATGCCTAATGCTTCGTATACCCACCTGCCGAAGCTCTTGATAAAAGCAGGACTGGCGTGTGGCAAGGGTGATGTGGACGATGATGCAAAGGATATTGCTAAGAAAGTTAGCTCTATCTCCGTGCTCGAACTCGAAGATTGCAGCAAGAAGGTGAAAGACGATTTTGCAGAGGCTGTTTCTAAGCTCAATACCAGCAAATATGAAACCCTCGTGAAATCTAACGACGATGATGAGAAGGTGAATATCTTGCTCAAAACATCGAAAGATACAATAAAAGAGATGCTCATTGTGGATATCGATGGCGATGAAGCCACATTGGTGCAGATAAAAGGAAAAATTAAACGCTCGGATATTGACAAGATGGTGAAGTTCTCAACAAAATAGAATAGCGAGACTGATGCCTATATACATTATTATATGGACGTAAAGGAATTCAAACAACGTTTCATTCCATGTTCGCAAAGCATGTATTGGACAGCCTACCGGCTATCAGGCTCTGACTCTGAAGCGCAAGACATAGTGCAGGAAACATTCCTACGGCTATGGACACATCGCGAAAAGCTAAGCGAGGTTATAAATGCTGAAGCTTACTGCGTAAGGATGGTGCGCAATGTGTTTGTTGACATGCATAGAGTGAAGAAACTGAAGATTGCTGCCATAGATGGCGAAGTGGTGCGTGTGGCTGATGCTGATGATGTGGGGCAGGGAATGGAGCAACGCCAAATGGCTGATGTTGCTAAGCAGATGATAGGCAAGCTGCCAGAGCAACAACGCAAAATCATCATGATGAAAGATGTGGAAGACTACAGCTATGATGAGATTGCCGAGGCTACAGGAATGAATGGTAGCACCATTCGTACCACCCTAAGCCGTGCACGAAAGGCGGTAAGAAAGATGTTTAATAGTGTTGGACTAACAAAACAATGATGATGGAAGAAAAAGATATTAGAATATTGCTCAATAAATATTATGCTGGCGAAACTGACGAGGTTGAAGAAAATCGTCTTGTAAGCTATTTCGCTACTGCTGATGTTCCTCAGGATTTGGCTGAAGATAAGCGTATGTTCTTTGCGCTATATAATCTTGGAGAAGCCAAGGGCGCTGCGAATATCGAAGCCAAGATGGAACGCCAAGTGGAAATATGGAATATGATAGAGAGCAAGACAGCTAAACGCACTCAGCGCAATTCCGTAAAATGGCTTGTGGGAGTGGCTGCCTCGCTGTTGCTTCTCGTCTCCGTAGGCGTAATGTCGTTGGTAAACAAGGCTGACTCTTATACTGCGCAGCAACAGCTATTCCACGATGAGCAGTTGCAAGATGAGCATAGACAATATTCTGAGCAAGAAATACAGCAAGCAAGGTATCTCACTCAGATGGCATTGGCAAAATTCTCGAAGAGTATGGACAAGGGACTTGATGTCTTGAATAAAAATTAGTATAATAGATATGAAAAAGGTAGTTGTTACATTATTAATGGTTGTTGTAGCCCAGCTGGCTATGGCACAGGATATCGTCTTCAAGAAATATGAGGATGCAAAGGGAGTGCAAACAGTCTACTTGTCGAAGACTCTGCTCTCGTTGGCTGCAGGCTCGTTAGACGATGTAGAAGATATGGACTTGCGCTCTATAGCCGGAAAACTCGATAATCTCCGCATCCTTGATTGCGAGAAAGCAGGTATGGCGGCAAAGATAAAAGTCGATGCTTTGGCAGCCTTCAAGAACGGACGATATGAAGAGATGATGAGAGTAAACGATGGCGACGAGAAGACTTTCATCTACTTCCGCAAGAATGGTAAGAAAAACGAGTTTGCCCTGCTTAATATTGAAAAGGATGAAGTGCAGCTGATAAACATCATCGGCACCATGACCCTGGAAGATATAAAGAGGTGTATGAAATAGGTGAAAAGTAAAAAAGTAAAAAGGTAAAAAAGTAAAAAGGTGAAAAGTAAAAAGGTAAAAAAGTAAGGAACGTCCTTTACTTTTTTACCTTTTTACCTTTTTATTTATCCGAAGGTTTTACCCTTTTACCTTTTTACTTTTTTACCTTTAAACTACTTCACCAATACTACCAAGTATTTGCTTGTGCTCCAGAATAGCTGAGGATTTGTGATGCGCAATATATATTGCTTGTTAGCATCCTGAGTTAGAGTGTAGCTACTTGAAGGGTGAGTGGTGAGGAGCTTTGCTGACTTAGAGTATAGCTTAATCTCCTTGTCCACGCGGATATCAATCTTGGTGAAATAACTCTTGTTGAAGTTAGACTGCAATACCTTGCCATCGTCCAAGATTCGTTGGTTCTTCAACTCCTTCTTAGTTCCGAATACAAACCAAGCGGTGTTGAGTTGCTTGTCTTGCTCGTTGATGGTCTGAGTCTTGCCAGCACTCTCGCTCTTCAAACTTGATACCGAAGAACTCAAGTTGTTGATAGTCTCGTCGAGCTCTACGATATGAATATCCTTAGCGTCGAGTTCTGCACGAAGCTGCTGCAACTGCTGATCCTTCTCATCAAGCTGCTTTATCAGATTCTCTATAGTGCGCTTCATCTCCTCGCCCTTGAAAGAACTTTCGCGGAGCTGGTTCTGAAGTTTCTTAATGAGCTCACGGTTTTGCGCCATTCTGCTTGAGATGAATTTCACATTCTCTTTAATCTGGCTTGCCTTATTGGTGCCTTCACCATCCTTAACGATGTTCACTCTGTTTTCAGCCTCATTAATTTCTCTGAAGCCCTCTTGAATCTCGTTGAGCGTGCCCATCATGTCGTTGATTTCATTATCGCGCTGTGCAATAATACTCTTCAAACTGTCGGCTTGGGCCATACTCTCTACCGAAGGTCCTTTGCTCTTACTATCGCAGCCAGTCAGAAGTAATGCTCCTGCCATGGCAAAAAGGATAATTTTTCTCATAATTACTCTTGTTTTGAATCTTTGGTATTTTTTCCTGCCACTACTATGACGATCTCGCCCTTTGGAGGCGTTTGTGTGAAGTGGTCTACTAATTCATTTAATGTTCCTCTGACGCTTTCTTCAAACATCTTTGATATCTCTCGACATACGCTGGCTTGTCTATCTTCGCCAAACACTTCGGCAAACTGCTGTAGTGCTTTCACCAGTCTGTAAGGCGACTCATAGAATATCATTGTGCGAGTTTCGTCGGCGAGATTCTCCAATCTTGTCTTGCGTCCTTTCTTCTGAGGCAAAAAGCCCTCGAAGCAAAATCTGTCGCATGGCAGTCCTGATGATACTATCGCAGGTATGCAAGCTGTTGCTCCAGGTAGTGTCTGAACAGTTATTCCAGCCTTGGCAGCCTCACGGGCAAGGAAGAATCCTGGGTCGCTGATGCCTGGCGTACCAGCATCGCTGACCAAAGCTATGGTCTGTCCTGCCTTTAGTCGCTCAACGATAGATGCGGATGTGCCATGCTCGTTGAACTTATGATGCGACATCAAATGTGTGTGAATGTCGAAGTGCTTAAACAACTTTCCCGTTGTTCTTGTATCTTCGGCAAGCACCACGTCGGCTTCTTTTAATATGCGTATAGCACGAAGCGTCATGTCTTCCATGTTTCCCACAGGAGTGGGTACGATATATAGTGTCCCCATAACAATGAGCAAATTTAATGTAATTCCAAGACAACACAAAATTTATTCACATTTATTTTGAAATGCCACCTATATTTCATACTTTTCATAAGGTAGGCTGCATTCGGGAATGTCTAAAAGAAAACTTCGTATTTCTTTTGCCATTCCACTCTTTTAGATAAATTTCTCACACTCAAGAATGCAAATACATTTGCATTCTCTTCGTTTAATCGAAATTTTGCACTACCTTTGTCGACATGATGGAAAATTTATATGGGGAGTCACACCGCCCAGGCAGAATAGAAGTTGTGTGTGGTTCGATGTTCTCTGGAAAGACAGAAGAACTAATACGCCGTATGAAACGCGCGAAGTTTGCTAAACAGAAGGTTGAGATCTTTAAGCCTTCTATAGATACAAGGTATTCCGACGAAGACGTGATAAGCCACGACCACAACGTGATACCAAGTACTCCTATCGACTCGTCGGCTTCTATATTGTTGCTGTCGAGCGAGACTGACGTTGTAGGCATCGACGAAGCACAATTCTTCGATGATGGCATCGTTGACGTCTGCAACCAGCTTGCTAACCGTGGTGTGCGCGTCATCATTGCAGGTTTGGATATGGACTTCCTTGGCAAACCATTCGGTCCTATGCCTGCCCTTTGTGCCATTGCCGACGATGTAACTAAGGTGCACGCCATCTGTGTGCGCTGTGGTGCCTTGGCTTATGTTAGCCATCGCCTCGTTGTTAATACCAAGACCGTGATGCTTGGTGAGCAGACAGAATACGAACCTCTCTGTCGCGAATGCTATCGCAAGGAGATGGAAGAGAGCGCTGAAACAAAAGAATAGCTCTTGCTCCCCTTCATAATTCCCCCTAAATATAAAAAACTTTAATTCCAAACGAATATGCCCGAGAAGATTACATTCGACTATTTCATCCGTAAGGCAGGCATCGTGACATTAGTGGTGCTTGCAATCCTTATTGTAAAATATCTCGGCGAAGTGTTGTTGCCATTTGTCGTAGCATGGCTCTTTGCCTATTTGCTTTATCCTATCGTACGCTTTGTGCAAGACAAGCTGCGAGTAAAGATAAGGGCGCTGGCTATTGTCATCACTTTATTTTTCGTTATCGGAATAATAGGCGGAATCATGTGGTTCATAATACCGCCGATGATAGAGCAGTTTGAAAAATTGGGCGATGTGCTTTCGCGTTGGGTGCAGCAAACCACACATTCCAATAGCCTCACAGCCTTGATACAATCGTGGATTCAAGACCATAGGGTAGAGGTGGAACGATTCTTCAATAGCAAAGACTTCTCTGATGCCATACGCAACAGCATGCCTAAGGTAGTGTCGTTTGTCGGGCAAACAGCAAACATATTGTTGAGTATCGTAGCGTCTATGATTACCTTATTATATATGTTCTTCATTTTGCTCGACTATGAATACCTTACTGCCAACTGGATACGCATATTCCCTGAAAAGAATCGTCCATTCTGGCGTGAGCTAATGAAGGATGTAGAATGTGAGCTAAATAAATATATTCGTGGTCAGGGTCTTGTGGCTCTTTGCATGGGCATCATGTTCTGCATCGGCTTTTCCATCATGGATTTCCCTATGGCTATCGGCTTAGGCATCCTCATCGGCATCATGGACCTTGTGCCATATCTCCATACCTTTGCCCTGATACCTACGGCTTTCCTTGCTATGCTCAAGGCTGCCGACACAGGACAAAGCTTCTGGATGGTGTTCGGTATGGCTGTTGGCTTGTTCTGCGTAGTGCAGATTATTACCGATGCTATCGTCACTCCACGCATCATGGGCAAGACCATGGGACTCAATCCTGCCATCCTCTTGCTGTCGCTATCAGTATGGGGAGCACTCCTTGGCTTTATCGGACTTATCATAGCGCTGCCACTAACAACCCTCATTATGGCTTACTGGCAACGATATGTGACTAAAGAAAAACAGCCTGCAACGGCACTCCATGAGTCTAAACACCCCTCCGACGACGACCAAGAACTATGATATTTACGAAAATTAGATAAAAAATCTTAGAATAATTTGCGAATATCAAATAATTGTCGTAACTTTGCACTCGCTTTATCAAAAGATGGTTTAGAGACTCGCTAGCTCAGCTGGTAGAGCACAACACTTTTAATGTTGGGGTCATGGGTTCGAGCCCCATGCGAGTCACAACCCAAGCAAATATAAAAAGAGGATATTACTTCGGTAACATCCTCTTTTTGTATTTATACTCATTTTTATATGATAATTGTAAAGCATACTGAATAAATAGTATAATAAAGATATATTTATTCACATATTTCTTTTGTTTCTCATGTTTTTTGTTATCTTTGCGAAGTCTATTGCAGAATTTGCTGCTTGATTTGCAACACCAAGATAAGTAAAGTCTGCAACAAGGCATATCCAGAGCTGCCAAGCTCTTTTCTTAGCCCTAAAGTTAGAGCTTATTGAATGTAGTTCAGGTGTTATGAAATTATTATTTTTAGTGTTGCAAAAATTAAAATGAGAGAGAATGAAAAAACTGTTATCTCTTCTTACATTATTAGTAGTGACGCTAACGGCGTCGGCAACAGCCTACCACAACACACTTTATGTGCAGGAGAATGGTGATGTTGTTTCTAAGGCAGAGAATGCTGAGATTACTGTTGTTGATAAGTCCGATGGCAAGTTTGATGTAACATTGCCTGCCTTCTCAAGTGCAGACACAGATTTTGAGTCGTTTACCTTTGAGGCGACAGGCGCTGATGGTAAGCTTACTGCAACCAACGTGGTTGTTCCTGGAGCTTTCTCAGGCTTCTTGGATGCTACCGTTTCTATGGACGGTACCATTAAAGACGGTAAGCTCACAGCTACATTCGATGTTGACTATGATGGTATGTATACCTTCAAACTTGGCTATGGCGTATCATTCTTTACTCCTGTCACCACTCCTTATACCGATTGGGCAAACGTTAAGCAGGGCGATGCAGAACCTGTAAACTTTGAGAATGCAAAGGTTGACTGGACAGAATATGAAAAGGGAGTTTATAGCGTGACTTTCAAGAATCTCACTATTAATGGTGCTGAGATTGGCGACTTCGAAATCAAGGATATTACAGCCGACGAAAATGGCGCATTGACAACCTCTGCTTTCAATGGTACTTGGACACGCGTTGTCGAGGGCAATGCCGTAGGAGCAACCGTAGACGATATCGTTGTTATCAGCGACTTCCAGGGTTCACTTGCTAACGATAAGCTTGTTGTTAAGTACAACATGGATTTGGAAGGTACAACAGGTAATGTTGCCGTTGTATTTGGCGAGAAGTACGTAGCTCCTATCGTCCCTATAATTTATAAGAATAAACTTGTTGTTGTTCGTGGTGGAGCTTCAAAGAGCTATGAAAATGCAGAAGTTTCTGTTCTTGACAAGGGTGAAGGTAAATACGAGGTTATCCTCCCTGAATTCTCAGATATGGATACTCCAGCGTCTGACGTTATAAAGCAGATTACTTTCGCGGCTAATGGCGAAGAAGTAGATGGCAACCTACATCTTACAGCAAAATCAGAATGGGGCAATACCACAGGTGATGGTGTATGGGGCGACGAAACATTTAATGTAAATATGGACGCAACTGTAGCTGACGGCAAGCTCGCTGGCACCTTCACTGTTAAGCATCCTGAATATACATCATTTGATTTCACACTCTACTATGGTGTTCCTGCAACTCTTGTCTACAAGAATACACTTTATGTGCAGGAGAATGGTGAAGTAGTTTCTAAGGCAGAAAATGCAGAGATTACTGTTGTTGAAAAGAGCGATGGCAAGTTTGATGTAACATTGCCTGCCTTCTCAAGTGCAGACACAGATTTTGAGTCGTTTACCTTTGAGGCGACAGGCGCTGATGGTAAGCTTACTGCAACCAACGTGGTTGTTCCTGGAGCTTTCTCAGGCTTCTTGGATGCTACCGTTTCTATGGACGGTACCATTAAAGACGGTAAGCTCACAGCTACATTCGATGTTGACTATGATGGTATGTATACCTTCAAACTTGGCTATGGCGTATCATTCTTTACTCCTGTCACCACTCCTTATACCGATTGGGCAAACGTTAAGCAGGGCGATGCAGAACCTGTAAACTTTGAGAATGCAAAGGTTGACTGGACAGAATATGAAAAGGGTGTTTATAGCGTAACATTCAAGAATCTCACTATTAATGGTGCAGAGATTGGCGACTTCGAAATCAAGGATATTACAGCCGACGAAAAGGGCGCATTGACAACCTCTGCTTTCAATGGTACTTGGACACGTGTTGTCGAGGGCAATGCCGTAGGAGCAGCAGTAGACGATATCGTTGTTATCAGCGACTTCCAGGGTTCGCTTGCTAACGATAAGCTTGTTGTGAAGTATACCATGGATTTGGAGGGCACAACTGGTAACGTAGCTGTTGTATTTGGCGAGAAGTATGTTGCTCCTATCCTTCCAGTAATTTATAAGAACGATTTGATAGTTGTTCGTGGTGGAGCTTCAAAGAGCTATGAGAATGCAGAAGTTTCTGTTCTTGATAAGGGTGAAGGTAAATACGAGGTTATCCTCCCTGAATTCTCAGATATGGATACTCCAGAGTCTGACGTTATAAAGCAGATTACTTTCGAGGCTAATGGCGAAGAAGTAGATGGCAACCTACACCTTACAGCAAAATCAGAATGGGGCAATACCACAGGTGATGGTGTATGGGGCGACGAAACATTCAATGTTAGCATGGACGCAACTGTAGCTGACGGCAAGCTCGCTGGCACCTTCACTGTTAAGCATCCTGAATATACATCATTCGATTTCACACTCTACTATGGTGTTCCTGTATCAAGCGTTGTTGGCGTTAATGTAGAGACTGCTAATGGTAAGACTGAAATCTTCACTCTTGATGGTGTTAAACTCAACAGCCTTAAGAAGGGTCTGAACATTGTCCGTACTACCGACGGCAAGGTTAAGAAAGTGATGGTTAAATAAATTCTACGAAGGTTCTAACCTTATCTCGACATAATATTTAAGGTATTAACCTTCAATCTATAAAAATAGCGCCTACGGCATAGCTATTTTGCAAATATTGCAGAATAAAGCTTTTGCCGTAGGCGCTTTGTCTTTTTATATTGTCTTTTTGTACATATGGTTGACTCCTTAAAATGTAAGTGAAATGAAAAAATCATTAGAAGAGACATTAAAGGA
>CAKQMS010000044.1 GCA_934254985.1 uncultured Prevotella sp.
TTCTTCATGTATCGTTTAGCAACAGTTTTGGGTTAGCATCTGCACGGCCTACTCCACAGGGTTTGTCGGGTGCGCCGTTTTTATTGATAATGTGCGCAAGGAGAACCGACAGGCGGAGGAGTATGCTCTAAACCTAACACCTGAGCAAGAGGTGGCGCTATGGTCAAATCTTGACAATGCGGTAGACAACAGAATAAACTATCCGTTTTCGCCATCTGAATACAACTGCTGTTCGACGATTCTTAGCATGATAGAATTGGCAGTAGAGGATGGTCTGTTTTCATCGCCAGAAGTGATGAGCAGCCTGGAGAGTTCGGGACGAAAGTCGATAGAGGATTTCTTTTGTGGCTCACCATTCACAGGTTTGCTATGGAATATCCTACTGGGCAGAGAATTCGATTCACCCAAGCTGGCTGTGAACCTATATTATCCAAAGATGATTGGTCACACGCTATCGCTGATAAAGAATCCTGCTAACGGTAAGTTTCTCGTAAGTAGCAAAAAGGGCAATGCGGAGTTTCCGTCAGGCGGATATGGTGCTTTTGCCCCACACATCATGTTCTTGCTGGTGTTTATAGCGGCATTTGTGCTAACCATAATGAATATCAAGGGCAAATTGCGTAGGAGTGCACAAATATTCGATTGCAGTCTGCTAACTGTCAATGCAGCCATAGGTTGCGTTTTGTGGTACATGTTCTGCTCCTCGGTATTTACGGAAGAAGTGTATGTTAATTATCTAATGTTCGTATTCACTCCGCTTCCCATTGCTCTGATGTTTATTCGCAAGCATAATGTCAGACTATGGTTTGCCATAATCCTGTCGGCAGCGTGCGTTGCATCTTTAGTTGGCGTAGCGTTCGTGCCTCAGCTACAATACTATTGCCTGTGGCTATTCGTGCTGACAATGCTTGTTAGAGGACTATACTACATCTATAATGTATATAAAACCAACATAAAATTAACCCTAAAAACAAAAGAATTATGAAACAGACTAAGACTCTAAGATTGTTTTTTGTTCTTGCAGTTCTGCTGTTCTCAAGCCCCACTTGGGCTGGAAGTTCGTACTACAAGAACCTGTCATTCACTGTTAAAAATCCTGAGACGGCAAAAGGAATAGTGTATCTCGCTCCATACACGGAAAGCGACAATGACTACTGCGAGGTGAGCAAAGACCCTAAAGTTGCCAGAGTAAGGGGCAACATGACAGCATCAGGAAACGAATTCAAAGTTAAAATGTTTGCGCTTCCTGCTGATGGGTATGTTCTTGACTGTCTGACGTCGCCTAAAGCCTATGCAAGCAAAAAATACCATGATGAAGCAATAAGAAGTTCAGAAGGATACCCGCTGTCGAGCTTAAAAATAACAATAGACAACGACACGGCTTCTAATTGTACTTTTTCACGTCCTAAAGATTGGAAGAACGAAACACCTGTATATTCATGGGAATTGTATTCTTATTTTATTCCTGCCACAAAGGCTACTGTTAAAAACTCAAGAGCTGGAGCACTTGAAAAAGCTGTAAAGTCTTGTCGATATGGTGAACGTACCAATACGCTGGTTGTAAAAGGTCCACTTTCAACAACAGACTTCAAATATCTAAATAAGCTCAGTAGAGAGAAAGGACTGATACGTCTTGACCTTAGCAAAGCTTCCATAACGTCAATTCCAGACAGCGCCTTTTACGAAACTGGACTATATGAAATAAAGTTGCCAACAACAATCAAGAATATTGGTAATGGGGCATTTGCCAACAGCATGGGACTGAAGCCGGTAAATATACCTGCCTCTGCAACAAAAGGAACTGGCATAATAAAAGGATGCAAATTGATGGAACTTATGGGAGTCAAAGACGATAGCGAAGGTGGTAGTGTACTTCCATATCTTTTGCCATACCTCTTTTTATAATTGACCCCACAATAACGAGTAAATCCCATACTCTAATCTAATAGACAAAAAAAAGCTCCCCCGACAAATATGATTTCAGCATATTTGTCGGGGGAGTTTTTAGTTTTGCTTATCTTTTTATTTAGCTATAATTCTATCTTTATTATCTATCAGCAAGTGGAGTATACTCTTTGCTGTCTTGGATATTCTTGTAAGCAGGACGGATGATACGACGGCTCTCGAAGTTGAGCTCTTCTATGCGGTGGGCAGTCCAACCAACGATACGTGCCATGGCAAATATAGGAGTATAGATTTCCTGTGGCAAACCAATCATCTCGTATATGAAACCTGAATAGAAGTCGAGGTTAGCACAAGCTGGTTTTGTACGTCCGCGAGCCATCAAGCACTTGATGCCCTCTTGCTCTATGAGCTTCAAGAATTCGTATTCCGCCACTCTACCCTTCTCCTTGGCTAATTCGCCAGCCAACTTCTTTAGCTCAACGGCACGAGGATCGCTCATGGTGTATACGGCATGGCCAAGACCATAGATAAGACCAGACTGGTCGTAAGCCTTCTTGTCGAGCATGCGCATGAGATAGGTGTCTATCTCGTCAATGTTTGTCCAATCGGCAATCTGCTCCTTTAGATGGTGGAACATGTTGATAACCTTGATGTTGGCACCACCATGAAGCGGACCTTTAAGCGAACCAATACCTGCTGCAATACTTGAATATGTGTCGGTGCGTGTAGAACTTGTTACACGAACTGTGAAGGTAGAGTTGTTACCACCACCATGCTCAGCCTGGATGATAAGCAGAAGGTCGAGCATACGAGCGTCGAGTTCGGTATAGTTTTCATGCTTGAGCATATAGAGGAAGTTTTCGGCAATACCGAGATTCTCTTTTGGGTGACGAATGTGGAGGCTACGTCCCTGCACAGAGTGGCGATAGATGTTGTAAGCATAAGCCACGATAGTTGGGAACTTAGCGATAAGCTCTATAGACTGACGCATGAGGTTGTCGCGCGAAATATCATCGGGATTAGGGTCGAAGGTGTACATTTCGAGCACACAACGGGCAAGGATGTTCATGATGTTGGCACCCTCTAGGTCGATGATGTGTACGATGGTACGATGGTCGAGAGGCATATTATCGTTGAGCAACTCGCGGAAGGCAGCAAGCTCTTCCTTGTCAGGCAGATTGCCTGAGAGCAAGAGGAAAGCAATCTCTTCGAAACCGCAACGCTTCTCTTTGAGCAACGGAGTTACGATGTCGTCGAGCTCATAGCCACGATAGTATAGTTTACCTTCTGTAGGCTGTAGTTTGCCTTCTGCATCACGCTCGTAGCCAACCACATTACCTATGTTGGTCAATCCCACCAACACACCACTACCATCCTCGTTTCTCAAACCGCGCTTAACACCATATTTGGTGAAAGCCTCGCGGTCTATCTTGCACGAGTTTTTAACCTCGTCGCTAAGCTTATATATTAGATATTCTTTCTTCATGTTGTGCTATTGTTTTACATATTGTTCAGACAACTTCCAGCCTTAAACCATGCTATCTGTGTGTCGTTGTAAGTATGCTGTGCAAGGAACTCTTCGCTTGTGCCGTCGGCATGCTTCAAAACTACTGTTAGCGGTTTGCCTGGAGCAAACTCTTTGAGTCCGACAACGCTGATACGGTCGTCTTCCCTCACCTTGTCGTAATCATTCTTGTCTTGGAACGTTAGGGCGAGCATACCCTGCTTCTTAAGGTTTGTTTCGTGAATACGGGCAAAGCTCTTTGCCAACACCACCTTTACATTAAGGAATCGAGGCTCCATGGCTGCATGCTCACGACTTGAACCTTCGCCATAGTTGTCTTCTGCCACAACGATGCTCGACAATCCTTCTGCCTTGTATGCCTTGGCTGCGGTAGAAACCTCTACATAGTCGCCTGTGAGTTGGCATTTCACATGGTTTGACTCTCCATTGAAAGCATTCACGGCACCCATCAGCAAGTTGTCGGAGATGTTTTGCAGATGACCACGGAAGCGGAGCCAAGGACCAGCCATAGAGATATGGTCGGTGGTACACTTGCCTTGAGTCTTTATCAATAGTGGCATGTCTGTATAGTCGTTGCCGTCCCAAGGAGCGAAAGGCTGCAGACGTTGCAAACGCTGAGAATCAGGATTGATAACCACTTCCACATCCTTTGCAGCCTCAGAAGGAGCTATGAAGCCCTTGTCTTCAACTTCAAAGCCGCGTGGAGGGAAACAATAGCCTGAAGGTTCGTCAAGCATCACGCTGTTGCCATTCTTATCTGTAAGGCTGTCTACAGCAGGATTGAAATCCAGGCGACCGGCTATTGCGAGAGCTGTGGTAAGCTCAGGAGAACCAATAAAGGCGTAGGTATTTGGGTTGCCGTCAGCACGACGACGGAAATTGCGATTGAATGATGTTACGATGGCATTCTTGCGATTGTTGTCGTCGGTATGGCGCTTCCATTGTCCGATACATGGTCCGCAGGCATTTGTCATTATCAGCGCTCCCATCTGCTTAAAGATGTCGAGTATGCCGTCGCGCTCTGCAGTATATCTAATTTGCTCAGAACCGGGGTTGATAATCAATTGCCCCTTTGGCTCAATACCCTTGTCTAAAGCCTGCTTCACTACCGAAGCTGCACGACAGAGGTCTTGGTAGCTCGAGTTGGTACAAGAACCTATCAGTCCTACTTCTACCTCCATAGGATAGTCGTTGGCAGGACCCTTAGCCTTCATCTGCGAGATTGGTGTGGCAGCATCAGGAGTAAACGGACCGTTGAGATGTGGCTCTATGGTAGAAAGGTCGATTTCCAACAGCTGGTCGAAGTAAGTCTCAGGATTTGCCAACACCTCGTCGTCGGCACGAAGTTCTGCAGCATTCTGCTCTGCCATCGTGGCAACCTCCAAGCGCTCTGTTTGGCGAAGATAATCTGAGGCATTGTTATCGTAAGGGAATATAGAGCATGTGGCTCCAAGTTCGGCTCCCATATTGCAGATTGTTGCACGACCTGTGGCAGTAAGGCTGTCCAAACCAGGACCGAAATATTCGAGTATGGCATTGGTGCCACCCTTTACGGTAAGAATGCCAAGAATCTTAAGAATCACATCCTTTGGTGCTGCCCAACCGGATAGTTTGCCTGTGAGGCGCACACCAATGAGGCGTGGCATCTTTAGCTCCCAAGGCTGTGCTGTCAGCACGTCTACTGCATCTGCTCCACCAACACCTACGGCAACCATACCAAGTCCACCAGCATTTGGAGTATGCGAGTCTGTACCAACCATCATTCCTCCAGGGAACGCATAGTTTTCCAATACTACCTGATGGATGATTCCTGCTCCTGGTTTCCAGAAGCCAATATGATATTTCTCAGATACCGACTTCAGGAAGTCGTAAACCTCTTTGTTGCCTTCCATAGCTGCAGGAAGATCGTATTCTACACCCTTGTCGGCACGAATCAAGTGGTCGCAATGCACGCTTGCAGGAACAGCCACACGCGATTTGCCTGCATTCATAAACTGAAGCAGAGCCATCTGGGCGGTAGCATCCTGCATAGCCACACGGTCGGGACGGAAGTTAACATAAGATTCGCCACGGCTGAATGGTTTCATATCATTGTTGTCGAACAAGTGGGCGTAGAGAACTTTCTCTGCGTATGTCATCGGACGGCTAAGCACCTGCTTAGCAGCTTTTACACGGCAAGAATAAGAGTCATAAAATGACTTCAACATTTCGATATCCAGTATCATATTATCTTTCCTTTTATTGTTATATATCTGTGTACGCTTACAATATTGGCTGCAAATATACAACAAATTATTCATAATGCAATAAATATCTAACAAAATATTTCTTTTTGATAGAGAAATAAAACATTTATTGCATTATTATTCATAAAAACCCATATAAAAGCGAAAAATTAAAAAAGAAGCCTTAGACCTCTTTCCACAGCCAACCTTCTTGCCATTTGCCTTCTGTTTCCGTTCCGTTTGGATTCGACACCGAGAGACCGAGAAGGCGAACCTTCATTATTGGCGATACTGAGATTTGGGATAATAATGATTTGGCAATGGGCAGAATGTCGGTCTTGGTGATGAGATAGGAGTCGACTGAAATGCTGCGCGTAATCTGACGGAAGTCGGCATACTTAATCTTCAATGTTAGTGTGCGACCGGAGAAAGAGGCCTTGGCAATACGCTCCACCAATTCCAATACCGCATGGTAAAGCTCTATTAATAATATGGTACGCGAAGCGATGTCTTCAGCGAAAGTACGTTCGCAACCTACCGATTTGCGCACACTGTCGGTTTCCACCTTGCGCACATCAATGCCCAACGAGAAATTATGGTATATTGTGCCCACTTTGCCAAACACTTCCACCAAATGGGCTTCCGAAACCTTGCGCAAATCGTAGCCCGTAAAGATGCCCATGCTGTGCATACGTGCTGCCGTCTTCGAGCCAATGCCCCAAAACTTCTCTATAGGCAAATCGGCTATGAAGTCGAGTGCCTTGTCGGGATGAATCACGGTCATGCCATTTGGCTTGCGATAGTCGGAAGCCACCTTGGCAAGAAACTTGCAATACGAAATGCCTGCTGAGGCTGTGAGATGCAGTTCGTCGGCTATGCGCTGTCTTATTTCTCGCGCTATGTCTACCGCCATCTCTATACCTTTCTTATTATTAGTAACGTCGAGGAAAGCCTCATCAATAGACAAAGGTTCTATCTCGTCGGTATAGTCTTGGAATATCTCGTGCACCTGCTGCGACACTCGCTTATACTCTTCCCTATCGCCTCCCACCACTATCAGCTCCGGGCAGAGTCTGTGCGCAGTCTGTATCGACATGGCGGAATGCACTCCCCAGCGACGGGCTTCATAGCTCGCCGTCGACACCACACCACGAGGACCGTCATAGCCCACCGCAATAGGTTTTCCGCGCAATTCCGGATTGTTTCTCTGCTCTACCGAAGCAAAGAAAGCATCCATATCTACATGTATAATCTTTCTCACTTACTACAAAAGTACTACTAACCAAGCAATTACGCAAGCATAATCACATTTTTCGCACGACTTTTATGCTACTTCATCACATTTTCCGCACGAGTTTCATACCATTTCATCACATTTTCCGCACGAGTTTTGCACTTTATAGTTAACATAAACCAAGATAAACACCCTATGCTGGGCAAACTCTCATACTTCGAGTTTTTGATGTAAAGCCTTGCCAATGCGCTTTCGTAAGCAAGCTGTACGACGCGCCTTGCCAAGCCTTTCCATCAAGTGCAGTTCCTGCACTTTGCCCAACATAGGGCGATAAACAAAGATAAACCGTTGCTGGAGGTAGTGGGTAGTGGGTAGTGTTTAGTGGGTAGTGTTTAGTGGGTAGTGTTTAGTGGGTAGTGTTTAATGGGTAATGGGTGTGCGATATTCTCCAGCAACGGTTTATTTTGGTTTATTGCCTGATTGTTTTCTGAGAGGCGTGCGCGCCTCTGGTTCTTAGTATAGTTCAGACTGTCGAGAGTTCGCACTCTCGTAAAGGCTGAGCTATACTAAGAAACAAGCTCTGCTCAGAAAACAATCAGGGGTTTATTTGGTTTATGTTTAAGCACTCGGAAAAACATTCAAGTAAACTTGCTGATTTTTCGCTCGTTTGCATTATCTTTAAATAAGATAAGCTGCACTCGGAAAAACATTCAAGTAAACTTGCTGTTTTTTCGCTTGTTTGCATTATCTTTGCAAACAAAAGCATACATTATGAAGAAGACATATAGAATAACATTGGCAGTAATAGCCATTTTCATTTTGGCAACAATAGGTGGCAGCGTATACATGCTCAACTTCTCATTGTCGCCCGACCCTAACCGCACCGACTTAGACAGCACTTACGCCATATTATATAAGCACTTCCCCGATATGAAACCATGGGTAGACAGCATGCAGACAAATGGATATTTGCGTGACACATTCCTCACCATGCCTACTGGAGAGCGACATCATGCCCTTTACTTCAGAGCCGACTCGGCAAAGGGTCGCACAGCCGTGTTGGTGCATGGCTACAAGGATTGCGCTGCTAAGTTTCTTTATTTAGGTAGAATGTATAATCGCGACTTAGGATACAATGTCGTGATGCCCGACTTGCATGCACACGGCCTAAGCGAAGGCAACGACATACAAATGGGATGGAAAGATCGTCTCGACATAAAGCGGTGGACAGAAATGGCTGCTGAGACATTCCGCGATTCTGTATATGGAGTAAACATCGTGGTACACGGAGTGTCGATGGGTGCAGCCACAACCATGAGTCTTTCGGGCGAAGAGCTACCTGCCTACGTCACTCATTTCATTGAAGACTGCGGATACACCAGCGCATGGGACGAGTTTGCCGTGCAGCTAAAAGCTCAGTTCTCGCTTCCTCAGTTCCCTTTGATGTACACCACCAGTCTGCTATGCCGTATAGTCCATGGCTGGAGCTTTGGCGAATGTTCCCCTATCAAGCAAGTAGCGAAATGCCAGCGTCCTATGTTCTTCATCCATGGCGATGCCGACGACTTCGTACCATTCTATATGATGCAGCAAGTCTACGATGCCAAAACCCACGGCAAGAAAGCCATGTGGGTGACAAAAGGCACCACCCACGCCCGCTCCTATGCCGACTATCCAAAAGAATACACCGAAAGAGTAAGAGCCTTTTTGAAACAATAAGGAAATGCCTTATTTTTCTTGGATATAATCCTTGAAAAGTAAGGCATTATGAATTTAAGTTTTAATAATTGATATCCTTCAACATATTTGTATAATGAGACTTTATCTGTTTATGAACAGAAATCTTACTTTTTGTCAAATCGACAGGATAATACATCACCTGTATGTTTGAAGAATTATACACTTGTACAGATACTGCCATTGTTATAGTTTCTTTGCTTGAACCATTTACACAATAAGCTGTCGAGGTATCTTCATCATAATCTAATGGCAAATATCTTTCAGAAATGAAATCCATTAATGAAGAAAGATAAGTACTCTTAACCATCATTGAGGAAGCCTTTAATTTATTATTGTCGTCAAAAAGATACGCATAGGCATTTATCCTTGAAGAAGTACTTCTATAGGCTAATCCATTATCAGTTTCATTATAAGGAGTCCCTAATTTTGATTTTACATTAGCCTTTGTGAGATTAAAATCATACAAAGGCTCTACGAAATAAGTATTAACAGGATTAACTGTTACTTTAACTGCACGTTTGCCATTTACTTTAATATAAGTCTGACCTATACAGTTTGCCGTAACAAGACCAGATGTAGAAACCGTTGCTACGAATTTGTTCTCAGATTCATAAGTTACATTGCTTGCAGAGCAAGTAATCTGAGAAGTTTGTTCATGACTCAACGACAATTCTTTTGATGATGTTACAATAGTACTGTCATCATCATCACTACTTGAGCAACTGGCAAATACAAAGACTTGCATTAAAGTAAAAGCGACTAAAAACAATTTTGTTTTCATAGGGCTAATTAGTTTTTTATGGTTAAGTGCCTAAACCTAATTAATTATTCAAGACGAAAAAAGCGTGGCACTAACTATGCCACATCTTGAATTGGAGGTCGTAGGAAAAACCTTGTGTACAGATATGGTAATAGCAGCCCACGCTATAGCGTGAGAACCACTATGCCTTCCTTGTACACAATTGTGAAATTTCCTACGTTTCCAATTCACAAGATAAGCATAACGCTTCTTCTTCAAAGTTTAGAGACGGTTTTCGCCAACTCTACTGCAAAGATAGAAATATTTCTTCAATATTAATATATTTTCTTGTATTTTTTTGTAGTTTTTTGTCACTACATTAATTATTCAAGTTTTATTCCATTATAACAGGTTGAAGCATTCGTCTATCATATCACTCCATCCCCTCCAACACGAGTCTTATATCCTCGTACGAGATGTTGTCAGGGCACAGTTCTTTAACAGCTGTGAGGGTGAGCGGAGAGCCACTGTCGGCATTGGCACTACGCACATCGGCTATAGCACGAGCGATTACTGGAATCTTCTTTTCGTCTATCAGGTCGGAGATGCTGATTTTCCCATCACGCACATAGCGCGACAGATGGCTCATAACAGTAGCCTGCGTTAGGCTACGCTCTTTGGCTATTTCGTCAACCTTCTTTCCTTCGCTATACAGGCGATAAGACAATTCCCACGTTTTCTCTTTACGCTCTTTTGGTTCTGCCGCCACCTTTTGCTTACGCTCACGAGGCTTGCGCGACGAACCCTTACCCTTGTCCTCATCCAGAGCATCCATCACAGCCTTGCGCTTTTCATCAAGATAGATAGTTGTAGAAAAAGGCTTCTCGCCCATCGACTGCAACAGCAGCACCTTCGTGCGCCATTGTATCTTCAGGTCGCCACCCACATCCTTCATTCTCTTCATGGCATATTTGTTTTCGCTCTGAGCAGAAAGAGCCAACGACAGAGGCTTGGAAAGAATACTTATCAATGCTTCTGAGAAATAGTCGGCACTACGCTGCACACGCTCAAGAAAAGCCTCAGAATGCAGCTGCTCTATTGTCATCATAGCCATTTGGGTTTGCCATTTGCCAGCCACATCCGTCACACGGGTCTTCAGCTCGTCTGCAGCTGTGCGATGGAGCGAAGCCAACTGCGAGAAAGCCTGCGAGAAATGTTCAAGCAGCAATCGCAATATAGCATCCTCAAGGCGCTGCAAGCTTGAGAAATCAAACAATTCAATGAGCAGAGAGCGATGATATTCCTCTTTCAGGTCGGGCAACACGGCAATACTCTTTTGCGCTTCAAGCTCCTGATTAGCCATGTAATGCTCCACGTCATTATCCCCAATTATCGCACTCTGACCTATTCTCGACGACAACACCAAGCCCTCAAGACTGCGACAACGGCTCAATGCCACATACACCTGACCAGGAGCAAACGAGCTGCCGGCATCGATGATGGCACGGTCGAAAGTCAGTCCCTGACTCTTGTGAATGGTTATTGCCCAAGCCAAACGCAGAGGATATTGCTTAAACTCTCCGAGCACCTCAGTCTCTATCTCCTTAGTCTTCTCGTTCACCGTGTAGCGTTCGTTCTGCCAAGCCGTTTTCTCCACCACTATAGGCTCCGTCTGCCCCACTCCAAGCACACGAATTTCCTTGTCGTCGGCATAAACCACATGCCCAATCATACCATTATAATATAGATGCTGCGCAGTAGCATCGTTGCGCACAAACATAACCTGCGCCCCCTGCTTCAGCACAAGATGCTGCGCTGTAGGAAACGAATACTCGGGGAAAGAACCCGTAATCTCAGCATCATAACACCACTCACGCCCCTGCAGCCTCCTCAGTTCCGTTTCATTCTGATGGTCAGCCATGCGGTTGTGAGTAGTCAGACGAATATACCCCTCCTCCGTCTTTGGTGAAAAATCAGGAATATACCGTTTGTTCAAACTATTCAGCTCGTCGAGCGAAAGATGCCCCTCGCGCACACGATTCAATATGCCCACAAAAGCATTATCCTGCTGACGATAAATCTTATCCAGCTGAATAGTCACATAGTCAACATCCGCCAAAGCCTTACTACCAAAAAAATAAGGAGTGGAATAAGTATTGCCCAGCACAGCCTCGTCTTCCGGAGTAACCACAGGAGTAAGCTGCGCCAAGTCGCCAATCATCAGCAGTTGCACACCACCAAAAGGCTTACGCCAATCGCGGAAGTGGCGCAACACAGCGTCCATAGCGTCCAGCAAGTCGCTGCGCACCATAGAAATCTCATCGATGATAATCATATCGAGCGAAGCAATAATCTTTCGTTTCTCCTTGCTAAAGTTAAACATCGTGTTCACCTTAGTGCCAGGAAGATATGGCGACAATGGAAGTTGGAAGAAAGAATGAATAGTAACACCGCCCGCATTTATGGCAGCCACACCAGTAGGAGCGAGCACAATAGTCTGCTTGCAACTCTTTTTCACCACCGTGCGCAAGAATGTTGTTTTACCAGTCCCCGCTTTTCCTGTCAGGAAAACGCTACGCCCAGTATTCTCTACAAAGTCCCATGCCTGACGAAGTTGTATATTTTGTTCCATGATGTTCGGCTATATTATACGCTTTGATTGTTTAGTAGCCACAAATATACTACTTTTATCTGATATTACAACAAAGCTGGAAGAAAAATATAAATAAGAATAGTCTCATTGGTCTATACGACTAGTCTCATTGGGCTTTGCGACTAGTCGCATTGGGCATCAAGACTAGTCGCATTTTTGAGATATATTTACTTCGTCTGTTAGCCGAACAAGAATCGTGGTCATTAAGGTCATTTGTCATTAAGGTCATTAAGGATTTTAAGTTTCAACCTTCCAGGCTTAAAACTAAAAACGCCCGATAAATGGCGAGCTATGAAGCTGCCATTTATCGGGCTGATTCAATTTATTTACCGCAAATGATTGCAGTATGGAAAGGTCAGTTTATTCTAATCCGAATACTACTCTCAAACCTCCGTCTACTCCGCTGAAGCCCATGAAAGCCAAAGAGAGCAAGCCGGCTGTTACAAGAACGATAGCCATGCCCTGCATGCCCTTAGGGATGCGAACCAAAGAGAGCTGCTCGCGCAAACCTGCGAAGACTACCATTGCCAAAGCAAAGCCAATGGCGGTAGAGAAAGCGTAGACAATGCTATGAACCAAAGAGAAGTCTTTTTGGATAACGAGGATTGCTACACCAAGCACAGCACAGTTGGTGGTGATAAGAGGAAGGAAGATACCGAGTGCCTGGTAAAGGGCTGGCGACACTTTCTTCAACACAATCTCAACCATCTGAACCAGGGCTGCGATGACGAGGATGAAAGACAGGGTCTGCAGATACTGCAAGCCGAAAGGATTGAGCACATAGATCTGCAAAAGATAGGTTACGACGGTTGCCAATGTCAACACGAAAGCTACTGCTGCTCCCATTCCCAAGGCGGTGTCTACCTTCTTGGATACTCCAAGGAACGGGCAGATACCCAAGAACTGCGAAAGGATGATATTGTTGACGAATATCGCTGAAATGAAAATCAATATGTATTCCATAATATATTCTCCTTATGCTTTAAATTTGTTGATAACGGCAATGAGATAGCCCAAAGAGATGAATGCTCCAGGAGGCAACACGAACAGCAGGAGGTTGGTGGTTTCAGGGAGCAAGGCGAAGCCAAAGAGGCTGCCTGCACCGAGCAACTCGCGAACGCAACCGAGCGATGTCAAGCCGAGGGTGAAGCCGAGACCCATGCCGATGCCATCGAAGAGGCTGGCAACAGGGGTGTTCTTGGCAGCGAAGCTCTCTGCACGACCAAGGATCAAGCAGTTGACCACGATAAGTGGAATATAGATGCCCAACGCCTTGTTGATGGAGTCAGGAGCATAAGCCGACATAAACATCTGAAGGATTGTTACGAAGGCTGCAATGACTACGATGAATACCGGTATGCGCACCTTGTCAGGAGTGATATTCTTGATGCAGGAAATCACGAAGTTAGTGCAGATGAGCACCGACATAGTGGCCAATCCCATAGATAGGCCATTGATGGCACTGGTGGTAGTTGCCAATGTAGGACACATACCGAGAAGGAGTACAAAGGTAGGGTTCTCCTTCAGAATGCCGTTGGTAATGGTTTTTATATAGTTCATGATGCTACAATATTAATTATGTTGAACAGATGCACCGCTTGCGCCATCAGCGCCCTTAGCGTTGGCTGCATGATTGTCCTGATATGCAGAGTAAGCCTGGTTGACTGCCTTGAGGAAGGCACGAGAGGTGATGGTAGAGGCTGTGATGGCATCTACGTCGCCACCATCTTTGCTGACCTTGAGGTCGCCCTTGGCAACGCTCTTGCCGATGATGTTTCCCTTGCCGTCTTTCTGGAACCACTTGTCGGCTTTAGCTCCAAGACCTGGAGTTTCGGAAGCCTGAAGAATGGTATAGCCAAGAATTGTGCCCTCGGCATTGAAGCCTACAAGAACCTTGAGGTCGCCACCGAAGCCCATTGTGGTGCTCTCGACAGCCGAACCAAGATAGGCACCGTCTGTGGCATATACATTGTGGATAGTGAAGATGCTCTCCTTGCCTTGTATTTCCATTTTTACGGTGTCAGGGTCTTCAACCTTGATATCCGTAGAGTTCATAACCTCCTTGATACCTGCTGCAAGAGTCTGCTGCGCCTTTTCAGCGATAGGTTTCTCTGTGATATTGTTTACCCAAGCCAATACGGCTCCTATTACTACAGCCACGCCCACGAGGACGAGAACCATATTGGTAAGTGATGATTTGAGTTTTTCCATTTGTTTGTTCCTCCCACTATTTATTTCTGCTTTGCTGGCACTTCACCAAAGCGTTTTGGTTTGATATATGTATTGATGAGAGGGGTGAAGGCATTCATTATCAATATGGCAAACGACATACCCTCTGGATATGAGCCCCAATTACGGATAACGATTGTCAACACACCGATGGCAACGCCATAGACGAGCTGTCCCTTGTGAGTCATTGGCGAGGTGACATAGTCGGTTGCCATGAAGATGGCTCCGAGCATCAAACCACCGCTCAACAACACCTGCACAGGATTGGCGTAAACAGGACTTGCAAGATGGAGCAAACCGCTGAGCACGAATACTGTAGCGAGGATGGAAACTGGAATGTGCCATGTGATGATCTTCTTCCAAAGCATGTAAGCCAAACCAAGGAGTAAAGCCAAAGCACAGATTTCGCCAATGGTGCCGGCTCCCATACCGTTCTGTACATTGCCAAGGAGCATGTCGACAGATGATGGCAACTTATCCAACACGCTGGCGTCGCCACTCTTGATAGCCCACTTCATAAGGCTCAACGGTGTGGCACCGGTCTCTGCATCGAGGTATGCTGCCTGCTGACCTACTACCGGCCATGATGTCATGGCTGCAGGGAAGCTAACCAAGAGGAAGCAACGACCCACCAAGGCAGGGTTGAAAGGATTGCTACCCAATCCGCCAAAGGTCATTTTGCCAACGCCTATTGCCACCAAGGCTCCGATGATGATCATCCATATAGGGAAATTGCTTGGAAGGTTCATGCCAAGAAGCAATCCCGTTACTACTGCCGAACCATCAGTAAGCGATGGCTGGCGCTTCATTATACACTTTGATATGGCCCACTCGAAGAACATACATGCTGCCACACTCGACAGGCATACCACTACTGAGCCAAGACCGAAATAGAAGAACGAAACGAGCAAGGCTGGCATCAATGCCAACACTACGCCATACATATTCTTCTCTACGCTGTCGGCACCATGTGCGTGTGGTGACAGCGAAACTATTAACTTACCCATTTTATTTCTTAGCGTTTCTTGATTTGATGATACCCATTACGACGCCCTTGACCTGAAGGATGTTGTCGAGAATAGGACGATGTGAAGGACAGGTGAACTGGCATGAGCCACAAGAGATACAAGAGGTAACCTGCTCTGCCTCAAGACGTTCCCACTCCTTGAATGAAGAAAGAGTTGCAAGCAAGTATGGTTCGAGACCCATAGGACATGCGCTAACACATTTGCCACAACGAATACATGGCTGAGCAGCCTTGCGGTGGGCGTCGGCATCGGTGAGGATGGTGATAGAGTTGGTGCCCTTGCATACGGTGACATCGGTAGAAACTACCGACTTACCCATCATCGGACCACCTGCCAACACCTTGTTGTCGCCCTCAGGCATACCGCCACAAAGGTCGATAAGCTGGCGCATCGGTGTTCCCATACGAACGAGGAAGTTGCCTGGATTCTTGAGTTGCTTACCTGTAACGGTGGTGTAGCGCTCGAACAAAGGCTTGTTCTTCATAACAGCCTGGTAGACAGCGAAGGCAGTACCTACGTTTTGAACGATAGCACCGACATTAACAGGGATAGCTGGAGGAGCTGGAACCTGACGGTTGATGACAGCGTCTACCAACTGCTTTTCACCACCCTGTGGATATTTCTTAGCCAAAGCTACGATCTCGATGCGTGGGTCGTTGGCTGTTTTCTGTTCAAAGAGCTTGATAGCCTCAGGCTTGTTGTCTTCGATACCGATGTAGCCGCGCTCTACCTTGGCGCCCTTCATCAGAAGGTCAAGACCTACGAGAATCTCGTCGGCATGTTCCATCATAAGACGGTAGTCGGAGGTGATATAAGGCTCACACTCTACACCATTAAGAATTACGCACTCAGCCTTTGCGGTAGGAGGAGGGCAAAGCTTGATGAATGTAGGGAAGCCAGCACCACCCATACCTGTTACGCCAGCCACCTTGATGCGGTTGACGATTTCTTCAGGTGTGAGCTCAGGATGCTTGTCGAGAGTTTCGAGAGTTTCGCTGCGGTCGATGCTCTCTTCCCACTCGTCGCCCTCTACATTAATATATATGGCAGGCTTGCGATAGCCAGTGGCGTCGATAGCGGTGTCGACCTTTAATACAGTTCCCGACACTGAAGAATAGATAGGTGCAGATACGAATCCATTTGCCTCGGCTATGAGAGTACCAACCTTTACCTTGTCGCCACGATTAACGACAGGCTTGGCTGGTGCGCCGATATGCTGGCTCAATGGGAATATTGCCTGCTGTGGCAATGGAGCTACAACGGTAGCAACCTCAGCAGTAATCTTGTTTTCCTCTGGGTGTACACCACCCATGCTAAAAGTTTTCAGTTTCATGCTTAAGCCTCCTTGTTTTCTGTTGTGGTGGTAGCAGCAGCCTCGGCAGGAGCAGCAGGAGCAGCCTCTGGCTTTGGCTTGCGTACAGGGAAATTAACTTTTACCAAAGCGCCTGTAGGACATTCGTCGACACACTTTGTACACATGCGGCACTTGTTGAAGTCGATGTAAGCCACATTGTTTTCAACTGTGATGGCATCGAAGTTGCAAACCTTCTGGCACTTACCGCAACCGATACAAGCTACGGCACAAGCCTTCTTGGCAACAGCGCCCTTGTCCTTGTTGACACACTGAACATAAACGCGGCGACCCTTAGGACCCTTTTTGCGTAGCTCAATGATGTGGCGAGGACAAGCCTTGGCACATGCACCACAAGCGGTACACTTCTCTTCGTCGACTACAGGCAAGCCTGTTTCTTCGTCCATGGTGATGGCGCCAAACTGGCAAGCAGCAACACAGTCGCCACATCCGAGGCAACCGAATCCGCAACCGGTTTCGCCAGCACAGGTAGCATTGACAGCCTGACAAGAATGCAAGCCATCATACTCTACGATGCGTGGACGATGCTCGCATGTACCGTTGCAACGAACAACAGCCACCATAGGGTCGGTGTTGGCAACAGCCATACCGAGCAAGTCGGCAACTTGGCCCATAACATCGGCTCCACCAACAGGACACATAAGTCCGTCGATGCTACCGAGGTCGGCACCCTTAACTAAAGCGTCGGCCATACCGGCACAACCGGCAAAGCCACAGCCACCACAGTTGGCACCAGGCAATAGTTCTACTACCTGTCCAATACGTGGATCTTCCTGAACAGCAAACTTCTTGGAAACGGCATACAGCACAATGGCTGCGATGAGTGCTATCGCTCCCAACACGATTACTGCGGTCAAAATGAAATTCATAACTTATTTAATTGTTTTAGTTCATTAATTTAGTATTTTGTTTGTGTTATCTCTACCGACAACGACTTCCCTATCCTGTCTCTATTGAAATATAGCAAAAGATAGTAAGGCACGAGGGCTCCCAAGCCCAAGAGAGCGGAAAGAGGTTCGTTGGCCGTGAGATTGTTGACCAGGATTATTACTGCTACCAACAACAGGAATGGCAATCCGAAGCCCAGCAATACTGCTTTATAGCCCATGGAGGCTGATACGGAAACAACTACGTGTTGGCCTACTTCGTAACCTTGCACATCGGTATGCACATCGATAATCTTTTCTTTACTCTCCGACGAACTGCAATGTTTTGCGAGTCCACAAGCGGCACAAGCTGATGTCTGCAATATGCGCACTTTAACGGTGTCTACCTCTATTTTGTCGACGATGCCGTCGTGATTGATTTTGCTACTCATTTATGATGATGGATAAGGGTGTATAACTCAAATATTGTAATGTCGAGTTTACAAATGCAAAATTAATACTATATTTCCAATCTACAAATAAATCATCAAAATAATTAAAGAAATATGTAGCTCTGTTAACAATTCTTATCCGTAATCGTTTGCAGAGGGGGAGGGAAATACGTGTGCGACATAAGAAATATCATGATTTCTTTTGTTATTTCATTCGTTTGCACTATCTTTGTACAATCAAATACAATACCATATGAAAGCAACAGAACAGACAACACAGCAGATTGAAAGAGCAATAAAGAAAATTGCCCAGAAATTTCCTACAGATGAAGAAACATCTATCCTCACCGATGTTCATCTGCGCGTATCGCAAGACAGCGGAGAGATATTGGCTTTCGACGACGATGAGCAGGAGATAACTCGCTGTGTGGTAGAACAATGGATAGACAATAAGGATGAGGACTTTTATGATGAGATTACAGGCATATTGCGTAGCTCTCTGAAAACCCTCCACCCTATCATCGACACTATGGGCATATTGAAGCCTTTCAGCTTCGTGCTTGAGAATGATGATAAGGAAAGCATTGCCGAACTGTATGTTGCCGACGACGAAACCATAATCATAGATGGTGAACTAATGGAGGGACTGGATAAAGACCTCGACACTTTCCTCGATAATCTGCTGAAAGAATAAGAGAACTGAAGTTTCGTATGTACGGAAGTTATAGTAGTTAAAGAAGTTATCACTCCCTTCGGTCGTTAGAAGTTATAGCCAATAGCCTTTTTGGTTGTATATTTAGCTATAAAGCATATGGCTTTAACTTCTCTAACTTCTTTTAATTCTTGGCGAATTCAACTGGCAAGTGCAATCGTTACTATTGTATGTTGTCTATCTCATCGTTAAGAACTTGCTGGACAG
>CAKQMS010000045.1 GCA_934254985.1 uncultured Prevotella sp.
TCTTCATGTATCGTTTAGCAACAGTTTTGGGTTAGCATCTGCACGGCCTACTCCACAGGGTTTGTCGGGTGCGCCAAGAATTACAAGAAAGCCAAAAGAGAGTTTGGCAACAACTCGCCAGAGGCTATCCGCATGAGGCACGAAATGAGAAAAGATGCCATGCGCGGAGCAAGATAAAAACAAGCATTAGTTTATAAAAACAGAAGAAATCCAAGCAAGAACAATAGTTCAAGCTTGGATTTTCTATTTGTATGACTCTTTATTTCTGAAACTCAAAGGAAGTTGATGCTTCCCTATACTATCATCATTAGATATTCTTCAAGATGTCTTCCACAATCTGATCGTCAAGCAAACGATTGTCTGAAAGCAGTTCATGCACATCGAAGCGGTCGTAGAGTCCCTTCTTGATGCCACCTACCATAACCTTCATATTCGATGGCCCATAGTAAGAAGCTATGCGCTCGCCAAAACCACCATCCTTGCATCCGTCCTCAAGGGTAACAACAAGCTGATGGTCTGCCTTCAAGCTATCCAAAGTCTCAGCATCCACATCATTCATATAGCGAGGGTTGATGAGCGTAGCATCTATGCCTTTATCAGCCAACAGACGAACCACATTCTCGCCCTTCTGATAGAACGAGCCTGCTGCTATGATTGCTACCTTAGAACCTTTGTGCATAACCTTATATTTCGACGCATAGCTGTATTCTGTTTCCACGACTTCTGAGGTATGAACCACGCCATTGCTTGGCACACGGATGGCGATAGGTTTCTTACCTTGCAGAATGCTCCAACGAAGCATGGCGAAATACTCCTCGCAGGTGGTTGGAGCAAGATAGATAAGACCAGGAATGCTGCAAAGCATAGGAATATCGAAGAGACAGATATGGGTGATGTCGTTCATAGAATTGACTCCGCCTCCTACAACATTTATCACGGCAGGATTAGAGTTGATGCAGAGGTCTTGCGCTATTTGGTCGTAGGTGCGCTGGATGAATGTGCTATATACGGTCCATACTGGATGCAATCCGCCCTTTGCCATTCCCGAAATCATAGCCACAGCTTGCTCTTCGGCAATACCCATATCTATATGTTGTTTGCCAGCCTGCTCACGCTTATCGGCTGTAAAGCCGCCTGCAGCAGGAGTGCCTGCGGTTACGGCAATAAGGGTTTTATCATGCTTCATCTCGCTGAGCATCCAGTCTGAGAACAAAGTGGCATAATCCTCGCATGGAACCAGAATAGGAGAGGTTCCATCTGCATTCTTTCTTGGGCGAGAACCGTCTTCAAGATTGAAAGGCATGCCCCAATGCCAAGCCTCCTTGTTGGTTACGGCAGGCTCAAAGCCGTGTCCCTTTTCGGTATGGATGTGAACTACGGTTGGCTTATCGGTATCCTTCACGCTCTCAAACACTTCGATGAGTTTTTCGATATTGTTTCCTTCTTCCAAATACTTATATTCGAAGCCCCACGCCTTAAACCAGTTGTGCTCGCATGTGCCGTTGCTCTCGCGAAGGGCACGAAGGTTCTTATAGATACCGCCACGGTTTTCGGCTATCGACATTTCGTTGTCGTTTACCACGATGATGATGCCAGTACCGAGTTCTGAAGCCTCATCCAAACCTTCGAAAGCTTCGCCGCCAGAAAGCGAACCATCACCAATAATGGCTATGATATTCTCGTTGGTTCCCTTGATGTCGCGTGCTTTCTGCAAACCAGTAGCAAGGCTGATAGAAGTAGAAGTATGGCCAACCTCGAAGTTATCGTATTCTGGGCATTCGGCAGGAGAAGAATAGCCAGAAATGGCATTCATATCGTCTACATCGCCAAGGAATCCCGAGGCACGTCCGGTAAGCACCTTGTGAGGATAGCATTGGTGGCTAACATCGAAAACAAACTTATCTTTTGGCGCATTAAAAACATAATGCAAAGCCACGGTAGCCTCAACAAATCCGAGGTTAGGACCTACATGACCTCCATGTTTGCTCACACGATTTAATACAGCCTGGCGAGTTTCGTCGGCAACGATATTCAAAGTTTTAATGTCCATGCCTTTCAAATCGGCTGGCGACTGAATTTTCTCTATATACATACCTTTTACCTTAATTTATATATGTATTAATGTTGTTGTATTGTTAGATGGGGCAAAGTTACTACTTTTGTTTAAAAGCCATATTACCCAAATGTCGGAAATAATAACATCTTTTCCCTAAACAGCTTTTTGCTGCCTATCTTTAAGTATCATCGCCATGTTGTCACCTGCCCACTCTATCAAACTATTCATAATAGGGATTAACGTTTCGGAGCGAGTGGTAAGCGAATATTCTACTCTTGGAGGAACCTCAGCATACACCTTGCGATTCACATAGCCATCAGCCTCAAGAGTCTTCAAAGTGCTGGTGAGCATCTTTTGCGAAATATCGGGGATTAGTTTGCGAAGTGCGTTAAAGCGAATAGGCTCCGCATTATGAGCGTTCAACGTATAGATAACTAACAACGACCATTTGTCGCAAATGCGTGATAACACATTACGTATCGGACAGTCTTGAAATACCATTTCCTTCATCATTCTTGCCATAAGCTATATATCTTTTTTCTGTAATATCGTTATGTTCTTATATTCTCAATATATTGCTACAATAGCTTTATATACCGCAATAGGCTACAAAAGTAACTAATATCCACAAACTACCATATATGCTTGTAGTTAATCTTAGTTAATGATGATTTTATCTTTCTCCCATTCTTCCACAATAGTTACTTCGAAGTAACTATCTCACCCTTTTGTGCCTTCTTGTGAGGATTATTTTTTCAGTATATCTTTGCAAGCGAAATAATCCTCTATCTGTAATTAGATTAAGGGAAAGAAAGAATTATAATCAACTAAAAACAATAGCACATTATGAAAGAAACAAAGACTATCGCAAAGGCTGCAAACTTTACAGCTGCAGATTTTGGTAAATTGAATGAGATTAAGGACTACACCTTGCAGTTAGGTCCGGAAGTAAAGATTCCAGGAAAGGTGTTTGGCGGTCAGAACGTGAATGCTACAGGTGGCGAATTCTCATTCCAAAGCTTTGCTCCTGGCACAGAAACAGGCTTCCTTCATACCCATAAGAATCATGAGGAATTGTATTTCTTCCTTAGTGGCAAGGGCGAATTCCAAGTTGATGGCGAGGTATTCGCTATTCAGGAAGGAAGCGTGGTAAGAGTAGCACCTGCAGGTAAGCGTTCGGTTCGCAATAATGGTTCAGAACCTCTCTTAATGCTTTGCGTACAATATCGTGGCAACACATTTACTGCCGACGATGCTACCGATGGCGAAATACTTAGCGAAAAGGTTGAGTGGTAAGTTTGAGTTTATAGAAAATATCTCTATTGGGGAAAAGCATAAAATCATAGTATGCTTTTCCCTTTATTTTTTTAGTCTATTCTAATAATGTCTATTCATGATACTCTGAATAGAGGCTATATGCCAATAAAAAAGCAGATTATTGTGGCAAACTTGAACGAAAAGCAGTATCTTTGCAAAAAATATATTTACGGCAAAAAACAGAATATATCAAAATATGGAAACAGAAAACAAGCTATTTCAAGAAGTTAACGAAGGATACACCATGCTTGAGGCTATCAACGAGGCGAAACGATGCCTGCATTGCAAAGTGCCTCAATGCAAGAAGGGATGTCCTATAAGTCATGATATTCCTGATTGGATTCACGAGTTGTCGATGGGTAACCTCGGCAACGCTATGGATATAATAAACAACAAGAGTAATCTGCCTGCTGTTTGCGGACGAGTGTGTCCTCACGAGAAACAATGCGAAGGTCATTGTGTGCTCAACAAAAAGGGACAAGGCATACATGTGGGCAAGTTGGAAAGATTTATTGCCGACTTTGATGGCAACATGGGTCTTATCCGCGAAAACTTGTTGCCTAAGACAAGAGGTAAGATTGCGGTTATTGGTTCGGGACCTGCCGGACTAACTATTGCCGGCGACTTGGCACGCCAGGGCTTCAACGTAGAGATTTTCGAGATGGAGCCAGAACCAGGAGGAGTATTGATGTTTGGTATTCCTGAATATCGATTGCCTAAGGAAATAGTGCGCCGAGAGATTAAGAAGATTGAGGAGCTGGGCGTGGTGTTCCATTGCAACACTACCGTGGGTAAGGACAACCTTACTATCGACAAACTCTTTGAACTTGGCTACGACGCTATCTTTATGGGAACCGGAACAGGCAAGCCTAAGAAGCTAAATATACCAGGAAGCAACCTCAAGGGCGTGCGCCAGGCTATATGGTTCTTGCGCCGTGTGAGCCTCTACAACGAGGGCAACCTTAGTCGCGAAGAGATTGTGGTTCACGAGGGCAACCGTGTATTCGTGATAGGATGTGGAAATACAGCTATGGATGCTGCTCGAACAGCCGTACGCTTAGGAGCAAGCCACGTAGAAGTGGTTTACCATCGCACAATAAACGACATGAGTGCTTTGCGCTCGGAATACGACGAGGCTGTAGAAGAAGGCGTGAAGTTTAGTTGGGAGTCGAGCATCGTGGAGATTCATGATGAGAATGGCACACTCAACGAGGTTGTCATCGAATCAAATGGCGAGCGCCGAGTAGAGAAAGCTGACTTCGTTATCATGGCTGTTGGTTCTGCACCAGCAAGCCGAATAGTTTCTACCACAACAGGTATCGACGTTGATGATCGTGGCTACGTATTGACTCGCGAAAAGCCATACGGCATGACTACTCGTAAGGGAGTGTTTGCAGGAGGCGACGTGGTAAATCGTCCATCAACCGTAGTGCTGGCTATGCGTGATGCAAAGCAGGTGGCTGAAGGTATGGCTCAATATGTGGATGCTGTGAAGCTCCTTGAAGCTATCAATATGGGTGGCGAACTAAAGAAGCCTGAAGAATAAAAAATAATCGAAATTACAAAACAAATCAATACAAACAATGAAACAAACTATTATTTCACGCTTCCTTGCCGTCGCTTTGATGATGACAACGGGAAACCTTGCGGCTAAAGCCGGATGGACAGACAGCTTATCGCCATACGACCTTAATGCACCATTAGGATGGGCTACTGTAGACGGAAATGTTACAGGTGGCGAGGGTGGCACAAAGGTTACTGTTACCAACAAAACAGAACTGATGAACGCCCTAAAAGGTACAGACAAGAAGATTATCTATGTGGATGGCGAAATAGAGTTCTCGGGACTTACCAACGTGAAGGGTGTGCAGAACAAAACCATTATAGGTATGAAAGGGGCTGCGTTCGTAAACTCTAAACATTCAGCAAGCGTGAGCGAAACTGGCATCATGCAGCTATCGTCATGCAAGAACATCATTCTGAGAAACATCATCTTCAAGAGCGCAGGAGCCTACGATATAGATGGCAACGACAATCTTACGATTACCGGTTCTACATATATCTGGGTAGACCATTGCGACTTTCAGGATGGCGTAGACGGCAACTTCGACTGCGTGAATGGTTCCGACAATATCTGCGTAACATGGTGTAGATTCCGCTATCTGATAGCTCCATGGGCAGGAGGCTCTGGTGGCTCTAACGACCATCGCAACTGCGACCTATGGGGAAATAGCGATAAGCGTTCGGAAGACGAAGGACATCTGCGCACTACTTTTGCCAACTGCTGGTGGGATGAGGGATGCTCGGAGCGTATGCCTCGCGTGAGGTTTGGACAGGTGCACATACAAAACTGCCTATATTCAAGTTCCAACGCCCACTATTGCATAGGCTATGGCTACAAGTCGAACATTTATGCAGAAAACAACGCTTTCACAAGCAACGCAACAAAGAAGACTCCTTGGAAAAACTATGCCACAAGTAGCGGAAAGAAAGACTACAACATCACAACCATTGGCAACCTCAACGCTAAAGATTTCCAAAGTCGTTCGGGTAGCGCAGACTATTTCATTCCTTCCGACCACTATTCTTTGAAGGCTTACGACAGCAAGCTGGTAGAGGAGGTTGTGACCAACGAGGAGAATGGTGCAGGAGCTACTCTCGACATAACATCTACCGCAAATGGTATTGACAACATTTCGACTACCAATTCGGAACTTCCCATAGACATCACCTATTATAATATAGATGGCACAAAGCTCAACACTCCACAACCAGGCATCAACATCGCTAAAATGCTGTATGCTGATGGCAGAGTGGCAAGCAGAAAAGTGAAGAAGTAGTATTCTACCTTTTTTATATATTAAAAGACCAAGTCGTTTGTTACCGTGCGACTTGGTCTTTTATTTTTTCTTTATCCTTCCTCGATAGCTATTTTTATCACGCCATCCTCCTTGTTTTCGAATATTCTGTACGCCTCTTCAATCTGGCTGAGAGGGAAACTATGGGTGATGAGCGGAGTGGTATCTATCTTGCCTTGCGCTATAAGCTGTAGCACTTCCTCGCAGTCGCAACCATCTACGCCTCCTGTCTTGAAGGTAAGGTTTTTGCCATACATATCAGGTAGCGGCAACACCTGTGGCTCATCGTAGAGGGCTACGATAGTGACGATGGCATTAGGTCGTGCACAAAGCCATGCCAAGCGGAAGGTTTCTTTGCCTCCAGCCACTTCCAACACTCTATCAGCACCTCCATGGTCGCTATGGTTCTTCACAAACTCTTCACATTCGTCGGGAGTAGTAAGCAGCACATTTGGATAATGCTCCTCGACAAACCTACGACGCTCTTCCGAACGTTCGCAAACGATAATGCGCTTAGGCTCTTTCAGCATAGCGCAAAGCAAGGTGCAGATACCTGTAGGACCAGCACCAATTATCAAGACTGTATCTTCTGCCGTTATCTCGCTAATGCGTGCAGCCCAAAAGCCCGTTGCAAGTACATCGCCAACAAACAACGCCTGCTCGTCTGTCACATTATCTGGTATGCGATTCAGTCCTTGCGAAGCCAACGGCACACGCACATACTCCGTCTGTCCGCCATCAATACGGCAACCTAATGCCCATCCGCCATGTGGCGATATGCAGTTGTTCACATATCCATGCTTGCAATAGAAGCATTCGCCACAGAATGTCTCCACGTTTACCGTTACTCTATCGCCAGGCTTCACACCTTTAACGTCGGCACCTATTTCTTCTACTACTCCCACCATCTCGTGGCCAACGGTAATGCCAGGCACAGCCCTTGGCACACTACCATGCTTGATATGCAAGTCGCTGGTGCAGATGCTGCCCAACGTAACGCGGACTATAGCGTCGGTACTTTCCTGAAGCTCAGGCTTAGGTTTCTCTATCAAGGCAAACTTACCTTTTTCTATATATGTATATGCTTTCATTTGTTTATTGTTATTAGCTTTATTTACATTTGATATTTCGCTCTCGTAGCCTTAGGCAACTTGCTTATGATAAGCTCATACGATTCCCTTATCCACGCCATCACCACCTCGGTTTCTATCTGCTCGAAATACACGTCGCTCCAATGCTTCTTGTTCCAATGAAAGGCTGGCGTTACGGCTTCATATCTATCTCGCAACTCCTCATTCCTATCAGGACTCAGCTTGCAGGCAAACTTATGCATACCGTCTATAGCGCTATGCTCCTCGTTGCCCAACCAAAGGCATAGGAATATCTTGCCCTCAACTCTGAAGGTTATGTTGTCGTCGCCAAAAGGCTGATCTTCTGTCACGCCATATAGCGACAACGTGAATTCTCTAACTTGCTCTATATCCATAGCAATATTGTATAAAGGTGGTAGATTAGCTTTCTATAGGGGGTTAATCGTGAGTTAATAATAACCACATGCAAATATAATGCTTTTATCCTTAATCCCCAATTTGTTTTGTGCAAAATGTTGCCATTAGGTGGTGCAAAGTTACGTATTATACCATTATGCAAACCATATCGTTCAGCCACGCTTTATTATGCGTTTCCCCTGTTTTTCTGTTATAAAAATATATTTGATAGCAAGCAAAGCAGTATTTGGCAGTAAGCAAAAATAGATTTGATAGTAAGCAAACGAACATTTGATAGCTATCATAATGCGACCGAGGCTAATTTCGTAAACGACAAAAACAGCATGCGAAAGCGAGTTTAACCGCTTGGAAGAACTGCCGAAAAGGCTTGTTTAAACTACCTAAATGGCTTGTTAGAACGACCTAAATACTCGCCCCAAACCTCCAATTAAATATTCTTCTTCGACTAACAGCTGTTAGTCGGTAAAGTATATTAATATAAATCGCAAAGTATATTAACTTCTCCAACCGACTAACAGCTGTTAGTCGAAAGAACTATTAAATATCATCAACGTGTATCTTTAGTTTTCCTAATTATATAAGTAGTATTCGTTGGTTCCGTTATACAAGTAGGAAACAATAACTAATAAACATTCCTCATACCGTTTTGCGGCATAAACTACAAATATCATACATAAAACACCCACTTTCTTGCCGGTATCGGCAAAAAAGCATGTTATAATAGATAAGACAGAGTATTATAATGGGAATGTCTTTGCTCCGGAAAAGTGTCACAAGTGACATTTTTTCGGAAAGCATATTAGCAGGAATTCAGAAATTATTTTTATCTTTGCATAAGATAAGCTGCACTCGGCAATCTGAAAGTAAACTTTCATTGCGCTCGTTTGCATTATCTTTGCATAAGATAAGCTGTGTTTAGCATTTTAGATGCTTTTACACATTCCCAAAAATGCCTATCAGAGTTTTCCTTATTTTAAGGCAGCACTAAGATATTGGGAACCGCTGATATGACAAAAGACCTTGAACAAATCTGTTTTACTACTTACTATAGTTTTAACTGTTGTAATTCAAGTGTGTATATTAACTGTTTATTAATAGTGCTGCAGAATTAAAAAGTATTATGAAACTACGTACAATTATTCTCTTTAGCTTGGTTGGCTTTATTGGAGGAGTTCAAACCGCATCAGCGCAGTCGTTTAAGGATAGATTCAAAAGCGCTGTTAACAAAGTAAAGCAAGAAGTAAAACAAGAAGTGTCTAAAACCACCCATAAAACCAAGTCTGTCGGCACTTCAAGCCTGAAAGGTAAGCTTCCGGTAATGCCAAATTCTTCATCATCCTTGTTTGGAGCAAACCACACAGCTCTTTTTGCACCTGTCGGAACCCCAACAAATGCAAAATACGGCATTAAAAAGGTTACTCCTGTCAAGCCCCCGAAAGAGGACGTTAAGCAACCAGACTGGAATGACGCACGCACATATGTCTATGAGCTTGACAACCAAAGCCTTGTTGATGAATATCTGATGCTCGAAAAATGTATGGAAACCAAATATATCAATCCTACGGGTCCTGCATCTTTCAGATACCATAGTGTACTGGACGAGCTCGTTGATCGCACGTCAAAATTGAACCAGATGGTAGAATATTACCATGAAGCCAACGACGCAGCCAATGACGAAGACGAGGTAGCCTTTGCAAACGAATTCATCGATTTACTAATCGGTAAAGTGTTGAAACAAGATAGCTACAAGAGAATGTTACGTTCGTCGCTTGCTCCTTTTGCAACATTAAACAAACTCTCTGGTAAGAATTTTATGGAGAGTGAAACTATGGATTATTTCAAGAAGCACGGAGGCATCGAGAATGCACATAAAGCCAACTTTACGGTTGTGAAGTCTAGAAAAAAGAAATAATAAGGCATTCTATTATGCGATAAACAAACTTAAAAAGGCTCTTTCTGTCGTTCATTTGCGACCGAAAGAGCCTTTTTGTTATTCGTATTTCTTATGGAATATCCAAAGACAAATGGCACCAGCCAATACCAATGGCACACCAATAAGGGCAGGATAGTTGAAACCTAAGTTCAGCGACACAGGAATGCCACCAAGCAAAGCGCCAAGGGCATTGCCGGAATTGAATGCTGCCTGAATGCAACAGCCACCAAGCATCTCGCCTCCTTCGGAATGTTTTACTATCAGGTATTGCTCTGGCGAACCTACACCAAAGAGACAAACGCAGGTGAGGAACATCAACAATGCTACAGCCCATGGATTGGCAGAGAAGAAAAAGGTGAGCAACAAAGATATAGCTGAGGTTAGAAGATAGCAACTGGTGATGCGACCAGGCTTGAACCTATCTGCCAACGGACCGCTACTAAGATTGCCTACCACCATGCCAAATCCTGCGAGAATCATTAGTAGAGATATGCTCGAGGCACTAAATCCGCCTTCCATCTGGAGTAATGGAGATATATAGCTAAACCAACAAAGCATGCCGGCACTACCCAAGAATGTAGCAGAAATAATCAACCATGGAGCAAGGTTGCGCAAGAAACGAAACTGCGCTTTCATACCATTATTGGCAAGGGCTGCCACATTTGGCACCCAACGATATATCATATAAAGGGTGAGGAGTCCCAACACTATAGACATCATAAATGGTACTCGCCAAGAGAGATTGTGACTTAAAAATGTACCAAATGGCACGCCAATCAAATTAGCAAATGGCATACCTGCACACATCATAGCAACCGCACTTGTTCCCTTGCCCTCTTTGGCTATCTTGACAGCAACGATTGCACCTGTACCAAAGTAGGCTCCATGAGGTAGACCTTGGATAAATCTGGCACATAGCAAGAGCCAAAAACTTGGAGCTATAGATGCTATAGCCGCACCAATTGTGACGAGAGAGGTAAGGAACATTAATATATTCTTAGGTCGATACTTATGCATTAGTATCAACGAGAAAGCTCCGGCACATACACCCAAAGCATAAATAGAAATGAGATGTCCCACTTGCGGAATAGAAACATTCATGTCGTGAGCTACATCAGTAAGAATACCTTCGATAATAAATTCAGTCATGCCAAGGGTGAATGTTCCTAAGGCAAGGGCAAAGAGTCCTTTTTTCATTTTCGTGTGTGTGTATGAAACAATATCCTAAAAACTATTATTGGTGGCTATGTCCTTCCACCTTATTATATATAAGCGGCTGCAAAGTTACCACATTTTTTGCAAATGGCAAAAATGAGGTAGGAATGTTATTTCATTTAATCCCATATAAAAAGTCCAATCATGGCACCGCTGCATCTCCCTCAAATATGACTTCTACAAAGACGGTGCAAGTTGAAGGCAGAACATCAAGCAACACTTGAATGTTATGCTGAGACATAGTCCGCCTTATCAAAAGGCACAAGACGAATGAAACTGCAGAACTCTAACGAGATCCGGCAACTTCGCGATGTGTGTATATTTGAGGTGAATGGAATTGAGGTGTATATGTAAAAGTTATATCTTGTTAAAGGTTGAATTGAGCAATATAGTTTCTCGCTAAAAATCTATAATTTTGCATTATAAGCAATATATTGACTGTATGGAAGAATTGAATCAATTAAAACTTGTATTGGTAAAGAATAAAAAGACCAATAAATGGCTTGCGGAACAGTTGGGTGTTAATCAAACTACTGTTTCAAAATGGTGTACCAATACGACACAGCCTGATTTGGCAACACTGAAGCGAATTTCAGAGTTGCTGAATGTCAATGTAAGTGAAATAATTAACTTTGACTAAATCTATATTTATGGGAAATTCTAACTTCAATGAGAATACCAGGGTACAAGTGCCTGCAGCTCTCCATCTATGTAAGTTGGGCTATACCTACTTGGACAATATCTATGCATATGATACCAAGACTAATATATTGATAGACGTTTTTCTGAATGCAGTCAAACGTCTGAATCCGTCTTTGTCAAGTCAGGAAGTCTCTTTGTTGTTTTCAAAGATTGTAAACGTTGCAAACAATGATGATTTAGGACGCGAGTTTTACCAGATGCTTTCTTCAAATAGCGGAATAAAACTTATTGACTTTGACAATCCTGAAAACAACGATTGGCACGTCACCACAGAATTTACTTGTGAAAACGAAGATACGGAGGACAATTTCCGTCCTGATATCACCTGTTTCATCAATGGAATGCCACTTGCTTTTATTGAAGTAAAGAAACCAAATAACCACGAGGGTATCTTGGCTGAGCGTGAACGCATCAATACACGAATGAGCAAAACATGTTTCCGTCGCTTCTTCAACGTTACGCAGTTGATGATATTCTCCAACAATCAGGAATACGACAATGAGAGCCGTGAGCCTATTCAAGGTGCATTCTATTGTAGCTCTGCCAAGGGCAAGGCTTTCTTCAATGTGTTTCGTGAGGAGAACAAAACGTTTGTTACCAATTATCCCTATCAGGAAATAACGGATGAAGACGAATATAAGGTATTGAAACACCGTAACTGTGTAGTCATCAAGAACCTTAAGGAGTATCAGACCAACAAGGATGTCAACACCCCTACCAACCGTATCATAACCTCCATGCTGAGCAAGGAGCGTTTTCTGTTCCTGCTTCGTTATGGCATAGCATACGTTGAGCGCAAGGTGGAATTGGAGGACGGCACACAGGGCACTACGCTGCAAAAGCATATTATGCGCTATCAGCAGATGTTCGCCTCTTACGCTATTCGTCGCACCCTAAATAATGGGATGAAAAGCGGTATAATCTGGCATACGCAGGGCAGCGGAAAAACAGCTCTTGCCTATTACAGCGTTCGCAGTCTGACGGATTTCTTTGCACGGAAAAACATCGTGGCAAAGTTCTATTTCATAGTTGACCGTATCGACCTTATGGAACAGGCTACCGACGAATTTGCCGCCCGTGGTCTTATCGTGCATAATGCCAAGAGCCGTGAGGAACTGATGAAGGACATTGCAAGCCGGTCTATCACACAGAACAATGAAGGCAAGTTGGAGATCATGGTGGTCAACATCCAGAAGTTCAAAGAAGACAAGGCGAAGGTGCAAGTTGACGACAGCTACAGCACCAACCTCCAACGTATATTCTTTATCGACGAGGCACATCGTGGATATAACCCCAAGGGAAGTTTCTTGGCCAACTTGCTCGAAGCCGACAAAAACGCTGTGAAGATAGCCCTCACTGGCACGCCGCTTCTCAAAGAGGAGCGTGAGTCTTGGCGAGTGTTTGGCGACTATATCCATACCTACTATTATGACAAGTCAATCGCTGACGGCTATACTTGCAAACTTATGCGTGAGCCTGTCGAGACCATCTACAAGGAAAAGATTGAGGATATACTCGACAAATTGGCAGGAAGCGTAAAAGTGAAGAAGTCGGACATCGACAGCAATAAGATCATTGAGGATGAAAGTTATCTTAATGCGTTGCTCGACTATGTTATATCCGACTTCCGCCGTTTCCGCAAGGAGCAGAACGACAACTCTGTCGGAGCCATGATTGTCTGCAAGACAAACCCTCAGGCCAGAGAGATGTTCCGCTTGTGGCAGGAGCGTTTTCATAATGCGGAGAAAATATGGCAGCATAAAGAGGAACAGATCGGAATGGCAGCAGAGTCAATGACTTTGCCTTCCGGCTACAGGCCTTTGACAGCTTCGCTTATATTGCATGACGAAGGCGATAAGTTGGAACGTAAAGAGTATATCGAGGGGTTCAAGAAACTTCAGGAAGTGGACGTGCTCATTGTCAACAAGATGCTTCTCACTGGTTTTGATGCTCCTCGTCTGAAGAAACTGTACCTCGGACGCTCGCTCGACGGCCATGACTTGTTGCAAGCTTTGACGCGTGTAAACCGACCTTACCATGATTTCAAGTATGGTTATGTGGTTGACTTCGTGAACATCAAGGAGAATTTTGATGCTACCAACGACCGCTACCTCCGTGAATTGAACCGCACTTCTGACGGCACAGGCTCGGGGCAAAGTAATATCGCCAACGATGTGATGGTGACGAAGGAAGAGGTGGAAGCCAAAATCAGGCAGGTAAAAAGTGTGCTCTTCAACTTCACCACTGATAATATGGAGGAGTTCCGTAAGCAGATTGACGAGGTTGACAACAAGGACAGCCTTTATGAATTGCGCAACACGCTTTCAGAGGCAAAGGCTATTGTCAACCAAGTTCGTTCTTTCGGCGACGAGGAGACAAAGCAGAAACTTGTATCGCTGCCTATCGGCACCATTCCTACGCTTATCACAGAGGTTACACATCGCATCGAGCGCATCAATCTTCTTGAAAACACGGAGCATAAGGCCGACGTGTCGGGCATCATTAACGTTGCACTTTCTGAGCTGGAATTTGAGTTCAAGAAAGGAATGCCTGAGGAAATGCGCATCATAGTCAATGACATCCGTGAGCGTTGCGAGCGTGTGCAGGCCGAGTTTGAGGCAAACTTCGACACAAAGGAGGACAAGTATGTTATCCTTGCCGATGAGTTCCGTGAGTATTTCCGCAAAAAGGGATTTGTGCCTAAAGATACTGCTGATGCGAAAGAGAGCATACAGTATATGGACGAGGTGATGAAGAAAATAAGGGAAATCAATCGTCGCAACCGCCTTTTGAAAAGCAAGTACAAGGGTGACGAACGATTTGTGCGAATCCACAAGCGTATTGAGGAGCAGAACGAAAAACGCGAAAAACCGATCATATCAAAGCATGAATATGAGATTGCGGAGAACCTGGCAAATATGAAACAGGACATCGACAGAATGATATTCCTCGACATCAACAAGCTCGACAACGAACCGGCATTTCAGCAGGACGTGCTTGCCATCATCGGCAAGGAACTGCTGAAGATGCACATAAGGGCTGACATCAAGGACCGCAAGTTTATCAACAATCTCATCACAACAGAATATTTACAACAACGTAACTACGCATATTAATAATAATGAGTAACATCAATATATCTGAGGCTACCATCGCCCTTATCGACTCGCTGAAGAGCACTACCGGGGCTTACGGATTGGCAGGCACTGGCAGCGAATATAAAATTGTAACGGAGATGTTCCTTTACAAGTTTTTTAACGATAAGTTCGGTTATGAGGCTAAGCGCGATGAAGTTTATGGCGAACGACTGAGAAACGCCGAGAAGTGGGATGCCGAGTATGACAAATTCACTGAGGATGAAGTGGAAGACTTGTTCAGTTATCTGCCACACTCCGTGCCTCGCATGAAGCCAGAGCATACGCTATCGCACCTCTATAACTCTGCCACCAAGGGCGACTTTTCTACACTGCTCGATGCTACTCTCATTGACATTGCCTCGCTCAATGCTGACACTTTCTCTGTCACCACGTCAGGAAAGAGCAAGGTGAATATTTTCTTTCCGCTGACTACATACGTCACCGACACACAGAAGCGTGATGAGTTTGCCAAGGCTCTGATGAACAATGTGGCTTCTTTCAACTTTGAGGATGTGTTTGGCGAGAAATACGATTTCTTCTCACACATCTTCGAGTATCTGTTGAAGGGGTTCAACAATGCCAGTGGCGGAAAATATGCTGAATATTATACACCTCATGCCATAGCGCAGGTTATGGCGCGATTGCTTGTGGGCGACAAGTCGGACTTCCGTGGAATTACTTGTTATGATCCGTCTGCAGGTACAGGCACGCTGCTCATGGCGTTGGCTCACCAGATAGGTGAGGACAGATGCTCCATCTACTCGCAGGACATTTCAGAGAAATCATCCGAGATGCTGCGTCTGAATCTTATCCTCAACAACCTTTCGGCTTCTCTGCCTAATGTGGTGCAAGGTAACACGCTTACCGAACCATCGCATAAAGAGAATAATGGTGTGCTGAAGAAATTCGATTTCATTGTAAGCAATCCACCGTTCAAGCTCGATTTCCCAGAGTATCGTGATACGCTCGCTGCCGACACAATCCGTTTTTGGGCTGGCGTTCCTAACTCTGTGAAAAAGGTGGATCCGAACAAACCTAAAATGGCTATTTACACTTGCTTCATCCAGCATCTGCTCAACTCGCTGAAGCCAACGGGAAAGGGTGCTATCGTCATACCTACAGGATTTATCACATCTAAGAGTGGCGTGGAGAAGCGCATATTGCAACGCATCGTAGATGAAAGATGGGTGTATGGATGTGTGTCTATGCCGTCAAACGTGTTTGCTACTACAGGTACCAATGTCTCCGTGCTATTCTTTGACAAATCGGCACAGAGCGACAAGGTGATTCTCATTGATGCAAGCAAGCTGGGTGAGGAATATAAGGAAGGTAACAATCAGAAACGTCGTCTTCGCGATTTCGAAATCGACAAGATCGTGAACACATTCCAGAACAAGGAGGCTGTTGATGACTTCTCGGTAGCTGTGACATACGATGAAATAAAAGAGAAAGGTTACAGTCTCTCGGCTGGTCAGTATTTCGACATCAAGATTGACTATGTGGATATCACCGAGGAGGAGTTCAACAAGCGCATGGATAATTATAGATCTACGCTGAAAGCACAGTTTGAGGAGAGTCACCGTCTCGAAGAAGAGATACTGAAGCAGTTGGATAGTATCAGTTTTAACGAAAACGTAGGGAAGGAACACGACGATGAGTAACGAGATTCAATATCTTCTGTATAACATGCCGGATGCGGACGGCAAAGTGCAAGTCGTCATAAAGGATGAAACGCTTTGGTGTACACAAAAGGCTATGACACAGCTATTTGACGTGGGCGTGCCGGCTATCAGCAAGCACTTGAAGAACATCTTTGAAGAGGGTGAACTTGTGGCGGATTCAGTTATTTCCAAAATGGAAACAACTGCCGCTGACGGCAAGAACTACACAACGACATATTATTCTCTTGATGCCATTATTGCCGTAGGCTATCGCGTGTCTTCTCTGAAAGCCACACGTTTCCGCCAATGGGCAACAAAGATTCTCAATGAGTATATAAAGAAGGGCTTCGCTATGGACGATGAGCGGTTGAAACAAGGAACGGCGGTATTCGGTAAGGATTACTTCCGTGAATTGCTTGAACGTGTGCGTTCTATCCGTGCAAGCGAACGTCGCATTTGGCAACAGATTACGGACATCTATGCAGAGTGCAGCACCGACTATGACAAGAACTCTCCGACAACAAAAGATTTCTATGCGATGATACAAAACCGCTTCCATTATGCCATCACTGGGCAGACGGCCGCGGAGATTATCTATTCAAAGGCAGACCATACGAAAGACCACATGGGATTGACTACATGGAAAAATGCCCCAGATGGACGTGTTCTGAAATCAGATGTCAGCATTGCCAAGAACTATCTACAAGAGAAGGAAATCCGACAATTGGAGCGTGCTGTTACTGGTTTCTTCGACTATATCGAAGACCTCATTGAGCGTGAAAACACGTTCAACATGGCGCAGTTCTCGGCAAGTGTCAATGAATTCTTGACATTCCGCAAATACCAAATATTGCCTGACAAAGGCAAAATATCGGCAGCGCAAGCCAAGAAGAAAGCGGAAGGAGAATATGATGTATTCAATAAGACGCAACGCATTGACTCTGACTTCGACAAGGAAGTGAGAGGATTGCTGGGGGATGAATAAGCTATGGATGTGGTCGTTTCCATTTTGGAAATAGCCACTCCTACATTAATTTAATTCATAATACAAATGACAGAAAGTATAGATAAATTACCAGCTATCACGAATCTTTCCAAAAAGGAAAAGAAAATCCTCAAAGATAATCTTGTAAAATTTCACATTATTTCTAATGTTTTAGATTGCTTGGCAATGAATAATTTCTTTTATGGGCAAGAATCAGTTTGCTATAAAGATGTTGACGATTGGCTCAATAAAAAGTCTACTGCAGCATATGATTGGAATGTTCCAATAGCAAGAATTGAGTTATGGCTTCATGAAATGATGTGGCTTGATTTGATTTCATTTGATGAACAAACACAAAAAATGTCATTTACAGAAAATGGATTAAAGGCATACAAAAACCAACAATTCCATTTAGCCTATGCAAGTATGCTTCAAGCTAAGAGTTCAAGCAACCTTGCTAAAACGTCTTTATGGATTGCCGTTTCGACATTAGTTGTTACGGCTTTAGGAATTATTGTAACTATCATTTTGAAATAAAACGAGTAAAATGAAATACACATTAGCTGAGATTGCCGATATAAACAAATTTTCAATTTCAAAGTCAGATAATCTTCAAGAAATTATATACTTAGATACAAGCAGCATAACAGAAAATCTTATTTCAGGTACTTGTATAATACCTTTACCTGAAGCTCCAAGTCGAGCACAACGTAAAGTAAAATCCAATACGATTGTTTACTCTACCGTTCGTCCTCGTTTAAAGCATTATGGTATTTTGAATTCACCACCATACAATCTAATCGTTTCTTCTGGATTCGTCACGATAGATCTCAAAAAAGAGTATGAAGATAGAATAGATGCACGCTATTTGTTTTTATTATTGACACAACCTGCAATAACTGAATATATAGCATGTATTGCTGATTCTGCTGTATCTGCATACCCTTCTTTTAATCCTTCAGATATTTCAGAAATAGCTTTTTCTTTTCCAAATATTGAAAAACAAAAAGCTATTTCTGAAACATGGAGCAATTTTGAACAAAAAATATCTATCAATCGTCAGATAAATGATAATTTAGAAGCAATGGCAAAGCAACTCTACGATTATTGGTTTGTGCAGTTTGACTTT
>CAKQMS010000046.1 GCA_934254985.1 uncultured Prevotella sp.
AGCACCTTAAAGTTACAACAATTTTCGCTAATCACCAAATTTTCAGACACTTATATTTCGTCGAACTCACGTTAAATTAAGGGGAAAGAACGTGAATGATATTACACGAGTGAGGCATAACGAGACTCGACGAGAATTTCGAACAATAGTTTGGCAACCTCGCAACATAATTTAAACGCAAAGTATCCTATATTCTCGATTGTTCAACTTGGGATGAACAAAAGGGGAATAGAGGATACTTTTTTGATTTATACCTATTTATTTTATTGGAATGTAGCGAACTTGCAGTTGTTGAGTTTCACACCGTCGCCAGCATCGATGTCTTTATCCTTCTGGGTATAGAAGAAGGTGGAGTTGTCGATGGTGATGTTTTTGAGGCAGGTGTAGCCAGGGAGTCCGTGGGCGCTGATGGCGGTTTTGGCTCCTCGGCAAACGATGTTGGAGAAATGGATGTCGTTCCACTCTGGCACGTATTCTGCATTTTGTGGGATTACGGTTTTGCCATCGTCAGACTTCACGCTGTAGCTCTTGTCGGCATAGGTGCACTCGAAAATGATGGCTTCGTTTTTGATGTCGGTCATCACGATGTCGCTAACGTAGATGCCTTCGGTTTTGCCTCCTCTGCCAATGCCGCTTTTGAAGCGGAGTCCGGTGTCGGTGCCTGAGAAGAGGTTGTGGCGAACAACGATGTTCTTCATGCCGTTGGAGTATTCTGAGCCAATGACGAAACCGCCGTGGGCATGGTAGACGGTGTTGTCTTGGATGAGGATGTCTTCGCATGGTCCGTCTTCAGAGTCTCTTTTGCCTACTCCGCCTTTCATGCAGATGCCGTCGTCGCCTGCATCGATGGTGTTATTCACGATGAGCACTTTCTTGCAGCAGCTGATGTCGAGGGCGTCGCCATTTTGTGCGTTCCAAGGACAGCGGATTGTGGTGCCGTCGACGATGACATTGGTGCAACGGGTAGGGATGAGGTGGAAGCGAGGTGAGTTTTGGATTGTTACTCCACTAACGAGCACTCTGTCGCAGTCGGTGAGGCGGATGAGGTGGCTTCTGAGGCGTTCTTGTGCCTGTGGGGTGTCGGCAAGGTTGTCGAAGTGGGTGAGGTTGAATGGGAACCAGAGTTTGCCGCCATCGGTCTCGGTGCCGCCCATAGACTTGTATTCTTTCCACTCTACGTCGCTAACCTTAGAGCGCTTTACAGGGCGCCACATGGCTCCGTTGCCGTCGATGGTGCCTTCGCCTGTGATGCTGATGTTGGTGCGCTTGCTTGCAGAGATGAGTGGTGAGGTTTTGTCGGCTTTCACTCCGTTAGAGACTTTGAAATGCTGTGAGCGGTCGGGAGTGGCCATGATAACGGCATTTTTCTCGATATGGAGGTCTATGTTGCTTTTGAGCGAGATGAGGCCTGTGAGCCATATGCCTGCAGGGACTATGAGGTGACCGCCACCTTTCTTGTCGAGGGCTTTGATGGCTTTGTCGAAGGCTTGGGTGTTGAGGGTGATTCCGTCGCCTACGGCTCCGAAGTCTTTGAGGTTTACACTATAGTCGGGGATTACGGCTACTTCAGGTTGCTGCATTTTTACTGGCATGTTCTGATAGTAGGTGCCGTAGTCGGCAGCATAAGCTGCTATGCTAAGGAGCATAGTGAGGGCAAGGGTCATGATTTTCTTCATGTTTCTTAAAATGTTTTGTAGATTTTGTTTTAGTAGGGTTGATTACTTCGTACAAAAGTAGTTTAATAATATAAGGATAGCAAATGATTTATGATTTTTTAGGGAGAAGTGGGTTTTGTTAAGTGAAGAATTTAAGTGAAGAGTGAAGAGGGAAGAGTGAAGAATTTAAGTGAAGAGTGAAGAGTGAAGAGTGAAGAATCAAATAGCCAAATAGACTAACGGATTCTTCACTCTTCGTTCTTCACTCTTTCCTTCTATTGGATTCTTCACTCTTCACTCTACTTCACGATTCCCTTTTCGAGATATTCGGCAAGGTTGGTGCGAACTTTCTCGGCAGCACCATCAGAGGCTACCTTTGCCATGTCGCTGTCTACCATGATGCTGACAAGCTCTTGGAATGAGGTTTTTGATGGGTTCCAACCCAACTTAGCCTTGGCCTTGGTAGGATCGCCCCAGAGGTTTACTACGTCGGTAGGACGATAGAAGTCTGGGCTAACCTCGATGAGCACATTGCCTGTGGCTTTGTCGATGCCCTTCTCGTTCATGCCCTCGCCCTGGAATTCGAGCTCGATGCCTACACGCTTGAAAGCATAGTAGCAGAACTCGCGCACGCTGTGCTGTTCGCCTGTAGCGATGACGAAGTCTTCTGGCTTGTCTTGCTGAAGGATGAGCCACATACACTCTACATAGTCCTTAGCATAACCCCAGTCGCGGAGTGACGAGAGATTGCCAAGATAGAGCTTGTCTTGCTTGCCCTGCTTGATGCGTGCGGCAGCAAGAGTGATTTTGCGGGTAACGAAGGTTTCGCCACGGCGTTCGCTCTCGTGGTTGAAGAGGATGCCCGAGCAGCAATACATGTCGTAAGCCTCGCGGTATTCTTTTACTATCCAGAAGCCATACTGCTTGGCAACAGCGTATGGGCTGTAAGGGTGGAAAGGTGTGTTCTCGTTTTGTGGCACTTCCTCTACCTTGCCATAGAGCTCGGAGGTGGAAGCCTGATAGATGCGGCAAGAATCCTTGAGACCAAGCTGGCGCACAGCCTCGAGGATGCGCAATACACCTACTGCATCGACGTCGGCAGTGAACTCAGGAGAGTCGAAGCTGACCTGCACGTGGCTCTGAGCAGCGAGGTTGTAGATTTCGCTTGGACGAACCTTGCCGATAACGCCAAGGATGCTCATAGAGTCACCCAAGTCGGCATAGTGGAGGTGGAAGTGTGGGGTTCCTTCAAGATGTGCGATACGCTCGCGATAGTCGACAGAAGAACGACGGATTGTGCCGTGGACTTCGTATCCTTTTTCCAAAAGGAATTCTGCAAGGTAAGAACCATCCTGACCCGTGATACCTGTAATAAGAGCTACTTTATTTTCCATGTTTTTTAGGGTTTTGTTAAGTTGTTACTTATGAATAGTTTGAATTATTATTTTACTTCTGCTTCGATTTTGTTTCTCACTCCCTTCATGTCTACGAGGAAGGCTTTGGCAGAGCCAAACTTCAGGAACATGTCGAGGCGCACAGGCACGTGGTTGTCGTCGTCGGTGACATAGAAGTCGACGATGCGCTTGTATTTGCCGTCTTCGAGTTCCATATACGATAGTTGCAGACATCTGTATTTGCGACGGTTGTCGGCCTTGATAGTGGTTTTGCCCTGATAGCGGAGCTTAGCAGGGCTGAGACCATTGCCGTCGGCGATGGTGATGTTGACATCGTGACCTTTCTTCCAGCCTGAAGGGTTGAAAGAGCGAGCACGCAAGAAGATGCTCAGCATATCGTAGACGCAATCGTTGAGAGTGCGATTTTGCCATTTGTGTTCGCCCTTGTGGGTGAGGCGATGCTGCTTGAGGTGGACTTTGCCATTTGGATAGTTGTAGAATACCTCATCGACGGTGTATCGGTCGCCCTCGCGAGCGCCCTTGCGGAAGTAGAGAGGAGCGAGGTCGAGAGTGTTGTAGCAAAGGAGGGTGTCGCGCAATACAAACCAATTGTCAACCTTATTGTTGCCACGAGTGATAAGGCTCGCACGATAAGCTTCCTTGCCGCGGTGTTTGCTCTGTACGGTGTACATAGAAGCTGTTCCTGCCTTTACCCACACGAATTTCCAGTTGTAGTAGAGGTTGTATGTGAGAAACTCGCCCGACTTGAAGGCTGTGTTTCTGAATGTGCACTGTGCCATAGCTTTATGGCTAAACAGCATGGCAGCAATAACGAGAAATAGAATTCTAACGTGCTTCATACATTATTATATATTAATACATTATAATACTTTAGGAACATATTGAATGCCGAGGCTCTTGGCTCTGTCGAGGTTGCGAGACTTCACGGTCTTCTTCTTGTCTGCCTTTTGCTTTGTGATTTGTGAAGGCTTCTGAGAGGCGAGCGAGCGAGCTGTCGGTGTCCACGATTCAGAGAAATCCCAGTTGGCTTTGCATTGGATTGCCTCGTGGTAATAGTAAACCGGCTCTGGTTGGCGACCTTCGGCAAAGAGACCTGTGTCCCACATGCCATTGTTGTTTTCGTCGACATAGAGGCGCAGATAGTAGGTGCCTGGAGCAACGTAATAGAACTGGACGTTGCCATCGGTGGTCTTTACCTCTTTCACTGGGTTGTCGGAGGTGTTGAGGAGTTGGCAAACCACATTCTTGCCCTCCATGCCATTGAGAGTGAACATGATGGTGGCATATTGGTTGAGGTCTTTAACCTTCAGACCCTGTTTGCTTGGACCAGCGCAGGTTCCATAGATATCTTCGAAGACCAGGGAGTCGAGCTCTAAGCTATATTCGTAGCCCGGTTTCCATTCGGCTCGGAAGGTGTAGAGGAGAGGAGTGTTTTGGTCGAACTTAAACTTCTCTTCATACCACAGCGAATCCTTTGGCGGTTTGGAATAGAGGTGCATCTTGTCGAGATGGAAATGCTTGAGCGGAGTGTTGAAAGCGAACTCCACATTCTTGTCGGGGTCGAGGTCGGTGCCCTTGACGGAGTATTTCAGCAGTTCTATTGGCGGAATACTGTCATAGGGTTCTCCCTTTCGTTTCTTCTTGTCTTGTGCCTTCTGCCATTTCTCCAAGTCCTTGAGCTTAGCCTTGAGTCGTTTTTCGTAAGGAATCTTGGCGAATAGCTGTATGGTGTCGACGCCCTCGACGAGATGGCCCAGAGTGTCGGTGACGAGATGGCGAAGTTCAAGCTCCAGCGAGTCGCAATTGACCAAGGCTGTGTCGTTGAGCCAATAAGTTATGGTGTCGCGCTTAGCGGAAGCATCGATGGTGAAGGTGGAGTCGGTGATGTTGAAGTTAAGACCCTTGAGCTTTGGCAGCGAGTCGGAGCCATAGCTATAGAAGAGCGAGAAGCGATTGGCGTCGGGGCGCTCGCTCTTGAGGAATAAGCGGTCGGTGTTGACCTCGTTGAAAGCCAAAAGGCAGACATCGTCGGGCAAGAAGTGAGTATAGTCGACGCGTTTTACCACGTCGATATGCAGAGTGTCGCGCCAAAGAGTGTCTTGGCGAACATCAGCCTTGAACGAAGGAATGATGGTGTCGGTAGAGAAAGCGAGCATCTCAGCCTTTTGGTTGAAGAGATAGTTGCCATCCATATCCTGCAGGGCATAGATACGATAGCTGCCAGGAGCAACACCCTTGATGACGAAATGACCTTGGCTGTCTGTGCGCGACACACGAAGCATAGGCTTGGTGGAGAAAGCGCTGTCGGCAAGGTCGGCATAAAGACCCACGAGGATGCCCTTGACAGGTTCGAGATTGTCGGCAGCAAGCACGGAGCCTGCTACTTCCAAGGTGTCGATGACATTGCCGGTAGAGAAGCAATAAGTGTAGTTGCCCATTGGGTTGCCCTCGTTGTTGTCGGAAATGGCATCAGAGAAGTCGATGGTGTAGGTGGTGTTTGCCTTCAGCGAGTCGAGGAGCGAGATGGCGATGCGTTTGCCCTGCGCCTTGATTTCAGGAGCCTCTATCTGAGGTGGCGACACCACGACCTTTTCGGTAGGGTTGTCGACCTTGATAAATTCGTCGAAATTGATGTACACCTTTTTGGCGTTGACATTAGTAGCCTTCTCGCTTGGCGAAGCACCGACAACCCTTGGAGGAGTTTCATCATACCATCCTCCGTCAGGGTTGCCCATTCTTGCACACGAGGCTACAACAAAGGCAACGACAATGATTGCGAATAACTTAAGTAATGTTCCTTTTGGACTTATTTTCATGAGTTCATCATTTCGAGAATTTCATCTATGTTGCGACGAGAATTGCTGAGGCGTGGCACCTTGTGCTGTCCGCCGAGCTTTCCTTTCGACTTTAGCCACTCGTTGAAGATTCCAGTTGGAGCCTTTACGACCTCAAGATGCTGGAGAGTGATGTCGTGGAAACGCTTAGCCTCGTAGTCGCTATTTAGCTCCTGAAGCTTGCGGTCGAGGAGTGTGGCAAACTCGTCGAGGTTGGTTGGCTCGTGAGAGAATTCGATGAGCCATTGGTGGCGACACTTGGCATTGTCGTCCATATAAACAGGTGCGGCTGTATATTCCAACACCTCGGCACCAGTCTGTTGGCATGCGTAAGCCAAGCCCTTTTCGGCATTGTCTTGCACGAGTTCTTCGCCAAAGGCATTGATGAAATATTTGGTTCGACCGGTGATTACAAACTTGTAAGGGTTGCGACTGGTGAAGCTAACGGTGTCGCCAATGATGTAGCGCCACAGACCACACGAGGTAGAAATAACCATGGCGTAGTTTTTGCCGAGCTCGATGCCTGAGAGAGGGACGATGGTTGGATTGTCGGTGCCAAACTCGTCCATAGGAATAAACTCGTAGAAAACATCGTAGTCGACCATCAGCAACATCGACTTGTCGGCAGGATCGTCCTGAATGCCGAAGAAGCCTTCGCTGGCATTATAGGTCTCCATATAGTGCATGTCGCTCTTGGTGATGAGTTTTTCGTATTGGCTACGATAAGGAGTGAAGGCAATGCCACCATGGAAGAAGACCTCAAGGTTTGGCCACACCTCTTGGAGATGCTTTTTGCCTGTAATCTCCATGATGCGAACCAATACGCTGAGCATCCATGAAGGAACGCCAGAGATGTTGGTGACATTCTTGTTGAGAGTTTCGTGGGCTATGCGGTCGCGCTTAACCTCGAAGTCGCTCAACAGAGCAGTCTGCTTGCAAGGAACTCTGACAAGGTTGGCAAGCGGATTGATATTCTCGATGAGAATAGCACTAAGGTCGCCAACCAACGAGCCTGGCAAATTGTAGTTAGGCGAATGGCTGCCACCAAGGATTAAAGATCTGCCATCGAAGAGGCGGCTGTTGGGATTGTTTCTGAGATACAGAGCCACAACATCCTTTCCGCCCTGATAGTGAACGCGCTGCAAACCATCGTGAGAAACAGGAATAAACTTGCTCTTGTCGTTGGTTGTGCCCGACGACTTAGCGTACCATTTCACCGAGCCAGGCCAAAGAATGTCGCTTTCGCCATGGCGCATTCTGTCGATGTCGCCCTTGAGCTCTTCGTAGGTGTTGAGAGGCACATTCTTGGCGAAGTCGTCATAGCTATGTATGGTTTTGAAAAGATGGTTGCGTCCGTATTCCGTTGATGCAGCGGTGTTTACGAGATATTTCAATACCTCGTCTTGCATTTCCTCGGCTCCATTTTGATATTGCTGGAGCTCCTTTTGCCTTGGCACAAACAGTTTGCCGGCTATGCTTGTTATACTCATTGTCTATTGTTGCTTATTTTGGCAATGTGCCTAATAACACATATTAAGGTGCAAAATTAAACCAAAAAACTGATAATGAAGAATTATTTAGCATAATTAACGAAGAGGGAAGAGGGGGAGCGAGGGTAAGCGAGGGTAAGTGCGACAACCGAGTTGTCGCAAACTCGACCCGCAGGGCACGGTTCCCTCTTCGTTCTTTCTTCTCTCTTCTTTCTTCTTTCTTCTTTCTTCTTTCTTCTTTCTTCTCTCTTCCCTCTTCTCTCTTCCCTCTTCGTTCTTCCCTCTTCACTCTTCACTTAAAAAGCCCCCAGCAATCCGAGGATGGAGCTGGAGGCTTAATAAATAATCTATATAAAAATATCTTTGCAGAAATATTAGTATATTACTTTACATAAACGATAGCCAAGCGGTTTGAGGTTGTGCCCTGTACGCCCTCGCCAGTAGCCTCGTCGACGATGACGCCACGGCTCTTGAGATAGTCGGCAACAGAGTTGGCACGGCTCTGAGAAATCTTGTCGTTGATTTCCTTAGAACCCTCAGGAGATGCAGTACCAACAACCTGTACGTGCTTGCCCTTGGCAATGGCGTTGAGAGCAACCTTTGCATCATTGGTGAGAGTGGTCTTGCCCTGAGCGAAGGTTACGAATACGAGGTTCTCAACCTTTACTTCGCGAGTGATGTTGTTGTCTTTGACAACCTCTTTGACTACTTCCTTAACAACCTCCTTAGGCTTCTTTGCCAACTCGCTGCGCAAATCGTTGATCTGAGCATTCAAAGCGTCAATCTCTGACTGGTCGCGGAGCTGAGCGATAGTGAAGTTGTGGGTGCCGTTAGAGTTGCCAAACTTATAGTTGAGACCGATGGTTCCCTGAAGGGTAGAATAGTTGCTGCTGTATTCAACCTCAGTGCGTCCGTCTGGGTGGATGTTCCAGTTGATAGCAGGCTCAACATAGAGCTGCCACTGCTTCTGGCTACCGAAGTTGTAAGCGAGGTCAATGCCAAGCTTAGAAGTGAGGTTGTTTGACTTCCACTCGGCAGAAGGATGACCGAAGGTGCGAGCCCATCCCAAACCGAATACAGGGATAATCTCGAAGCTGCGAGGTTCGCCATTATAGCCACCAATCCAGTTGAGCACGTTGATAGTTCCTAACAAAGAGATATTTGCCGTGTTGACGAAAGTCTTAGCTTCGTTGCTGTGATGAAAATTCTTGAAGTAGATGTTGCCTTCGACAGCCAAACCAACTACAGGAGTGAACCAACGACCCACGCGGAAACCAACGCTTGGAGTGATGTCTTTGATGCGGGAGTGGTCGCCAGCGCCAAGAGAAGAAAGACGAGTAACGGTAGACAAGCCACCATTAATACCAACGTAGATGTTGTCTGTAGTTTTACTTTCAGTAACTGTTTGAGCGTTTGCCGAAACTGCCATTGCTGCAGCAGCAAACATTAAAATAAACTTTTTCATTTTTTTTAGTGATAGATGTATTTATAAAAACTTGTGTATTATGTTTACGATTGCAAAGATAGGTAAAAGAATTTTGACGACAAAGAGAATACAGGAAAACTATTCACTTTGTGCGAAAAATAGTATAAAAAAAGGTAGACCTTAGTGGTCTACCATTTGCTTTCTAACATGAAAGGAGTTGTTTTTCCTGCTAATAGGTTTGTATTGAAATCGTTGTCGAGATAAACTCCGCCAAGTACGAGCTGCATCTTCATAGTTTTTTTAGTAGCCGAATGCAGACCAAAGGAATAGCCATTAGAACTGAAGTAGGCTGAAACCTTGTGGGCGCTTCCGCCATAGATGACATTGTAGACCACAGGCATAGGAAAAAGAATGTAGCCTATTACAGGAGTGATTTGGTAGAATCCGATCTTAGCCTTAAGAGTTGCTCCTGAAGCCTGTGAGAGAGCAGTCTTGACGTCGCCTTCAGGTAAGTCTTTGGCGATGAGCTTAGCAGGGAAGTTGTAGACAACGAGAGTGGTGTCGGCAGCATTTACTTGCCAATCAATGTCCAAGGTGTCAGTCTTGTCGGTAGCGATGATTGGATTCTGTGATTCGTAAATCAAATCGCCAGAGTAACTGCCACGAATAGAATTCAGACATTGGCGAGCCTCTTCGTTTGTTAATCCTGTTTTTCCGCCATCATCATCTAAGCATGATGCGAATAAGAATGCTGAGAAGCAGCATAGTAAAAATGCAAGGAACTTTGTTTTCTTCATTGTAGTTAATATTGTGTTTTTATTTTGTCGCCTATATTATATATATATAAAATAGGTGTAATTTTGAATCTTTAGATTATCCTTGTGAGCTCTTTAGATTATCCTTGTGAGCACACTCTCTACATGGTTGGCTACGGTTTCGGGCTCAATGGAGTTTAAACAAGCGTAGTCGCCACGAAGGCATGGTTTGTTGCCATAGATGCTGCAAGGGCGACAAGGCAAATCAACCTGTACGGTGTCAGCCTCCTTTTGTCCCCAGCCCATGAAACCTGCGAAAGGATGAGTGGCACCCCAAACGCTAACTACAGGACAACCCACGAGCGATGCCATGTGCATGTTGGAGCTGTCCATAGACACCATCACGTCGAGATGGCTCATCAACGTAAGCTCGTTGCGCAATCCGCCAAGATTGGCAGAAGCATTGATGCTATTTGGATATTTCTCTACCAAAGAGTTGATGATGTCCATCTCTGAGCGACCGCCACCGAAGAAGAATATTCTGCATGAGGGGTGACGGCGACTGATGATGTCGACCACCTGCTCCATCTTCTCGATAGGATAAATCTTTCCTTGGTGTGCAGCAAACGGCGCTATTCCTATCCATTGCTGGAAAGCCTTTTTTTCGCCTATTGCCTCAGAGAGCAAGCGGAGGTTGCCGCCCTCTTTAGGGAATATAGACGTGAAGTTTATCTTGACGGGGTAGCCCAATTTAGCAAACACGTCGGCATAGTTTTGGAACGACGTAGGCTGCTGGCGGAACACCTTGTTGTTTTCTGCTATCAGCTGACGTTTGCCGTCACGATGTTTGTCGATGTGTGCCACTTTGTATCGGTCGATGTTGAATCTCATTCTGAGATAGTCAGACCTGATGACATTGTGAAGGTCGGCCACAGCAGTGAAATTCTTTGCTGTGAGCCTACGATATAGGGAATTCAATCCCTTAATTCCCTTGTATTCGCCCTTGATGTCGGCTCCCATGAAACTAACGTTTGGAGCTAAGTCTTGGAAGAAGGGCTGTGCAGAGGGACGGCTAAGCATGGTGATGCGGACGTGAGGATACTGCTGAGCCAATGAATAAACCACAGGCACAGTCATCGCCACATCACCTATTGCAGAGAACCTTATTATGAGAATGTGTTCTGTTTTCACTTCTTGTTGTTGTAGAGAACAGGATTAGTAGAAGGGTCGTTGTACATCTTCATCTGTCGGTACACCTTCATGTATTTTCTGCCGGCAGCAATGTCTTCGAGCAGTTGGTCGATAGCTGTGCCAAGGTCTACCTGCTGTTCGAGCAGCACGTTGAGCTTAGTCTGGCATTTCTGTCTGTGCTCGTCGCTGGCGTCGGTACGCTCTGCCTGCTCCTTCATGTGGTAAATCTTGAGAGCAAGAATCGACAAACGGTCGATAGCCCAAGCTGGGCTCTCGGTATTGATACGTGCATCAGGCAACACATTAACGTCGGAATACTTCTGGCGGAAGTAAGAGTCGATTTGTTCTACCAAGTCAGTACGATCCTGATTGCTGCGGTCGATACGTCTCTTTAGCGCAAGCGCTTCGATAGGGTCGATGTGTGGGTCGCGGATGATGTCCTCGAAATGCCACTGCACGGTGTCTATCCAACACTTGAGATACAATCTGTTCTCAATAGAATCTCTTTCATAAGGGTTGTTGATAGGGGTATCGATATTATCAGTAACGTGATAATCTCTTATGGCCTGGTTGAAGACCTGATTGCATAGTTCTACAAATGACATGATTATTTAGTGTAAAATTAGATTTATATTTAAAGGTTTCTACAGTTTTTTAGCTTCACGGCAAAATATTTTTTTTAAAGTATTGCCGTATAGCGCTCTATATTTTGCAAAGATAGTGCAAACGAGTGCAATGAAAGTTACTTTCAGATTGCCGAGTGCAGCCTATCTTCTGCAAAGATAAGGAGAAAATATGAAATGACCAACTAAAAGTATACAAAAAACATATAAAACATGCACAAAGGTATGGTGTGTGTGCAAACAAGTGGTCTTTTTTATAGAAATTATTTGCAAATATCAAATAAAATTCGTTCCTTTGCAACCGTTTTTTAATTAGAATTTTCATTTAACCACTTAAAAATTACAATTATGTCAGAAATTGAAAGCAAAGTAAATGCAATTATCGTTGATAAACTTGGTGTAGAGGCTTCAGAGGTTAAGCCAGAAGCAAGCTTCACAAACGACCTTGGTGCAGACTCTTTGGATACAGTAGAGCTCATCATGGAATTTGAGAAGGAATTCGGTATCTCTATTCCAGACGATAAGGCTGAGACAATCCAGACTGTAGGCGACGCTATCTCTTACATCGAGGCTAACGCTAAGTAATATTACGTCTTGATGGAATTAAAGAGAGTAGTAGTAACAGGTCTCGGTGCCGTAACTCCGTTAGGAAATTCTCCTGAGGAGACTTGGGAAAGCCTCCTTGCTGGTAAGAGCGGCGCTGCGCCTATTACCCATTTTGACGCTTCATTGTTCAAGACACAGTTTGCATGCGAGGTTAAGAACCTTAACATCAATGACTACATTGATCGCAAGGAAGCACGCAAGCTCGACCGTTACACTCAGTTGGCAATGATTTCTGCTATGCAGGGTGTAAAGGATTCAGGACTCGATTTAGAGAAAGAAGACTTGAACCGCATTGGAGTTATCTATGGTGTGGGAATTGGTGGTATTAAGACTTTCGAGGAAGAGGTTTCGTATTATGGTGCTCACCCTGAGAATGGTCCTAAGTTCAACCCATTCTTCATCCCTAAGATGATTGCTGACATCGCATCTGGTCAGATCAGCATCCATTTCGGCTTCCATGGTCCTAACTACACAACAACAAGTGCATGTGCTTCTTCAAGCAACGCTTTGGCTGATGCATTCAACCACATCCGTTTGGGTAAGGCTAATGTAATCGTATCGGGTGGTGCTGAGGCAGCTATCTGTGCATGTGGTGTTGGTGGTTTCAATGCCATGAAGGCACTTTCTACCCGCAATGATGATCCTGAGCACGCAAGCCGTCCATTCAGCGCAAGCCGCGATGGATTTATTATGGCTGAGGGTGCTGGATGTATCATCCTTGAGGAACTTGAGCATGCTAAGGCTCGTGGTGCTAAGATCTATGCTGAGATGGTTGGCGAAGGCGAAAGCGCTGACGCTTATCACATCACAGCTTCTCACCCAGAGGGACTTGGTGCAAAGCTCGTTATGCAGAATGCACTCGACGATGCAGGCTTGAAGCCAGAAGATATCGACTACATCAATGTACACGGTACATCTACACACGTAGGCGACATCTCTGAGGCTAAGGCTATTAAGGACGTGTTCGGTGACGCTGCTTACAAGCTCAACATCAGCTCTACAAAGAGTATGACAGGTCACCTTCTTGGTGCTGCTGGTGCTGTAGAGGCTATGGTCTGCATCCTTTCTGTAAAGAACGATATTGTACCTCCAACTATCAACCATGAGGAGGACGACCAGGATCCTGAGATTGACTATAATTTGAACTTTACGTTCAACAAGGCTCAGAAACGTGAGGTGCGTGCAGCATTGAGCAACACCTTCGGTTTTGGTGGTCATAACGCATGCGTTGTTTTCAAGAAGTATGCTGAATAATATCATTGATAGAATAAGGCTCCCTTTCCGTAAGGAGAAGGAGCTTTATTCTTCTTTATACGACATCATCGGTTTCTATCCACACGACATCAGTTACTATAAGCTTGCTTTGATGCACAAAAGCGTTATGCGACGCAATGCAAAGGGTAAGCCTGTAAACAATGAGCGACTGGAGTTTCTCGGCGATGCCATTCTCGACGCTATTGTCGGTGATATCGTTTATCAACATTTTCCGGGCAAACGTGAAGGATTTCTTACCAACACACGAAGCAAACTCGTACAGAGAGACACTTTGAACAAGCTTGCCCAGGAAATGGGAATCAACCAGCTTATATTAAGCTCGGGCCATACGTCGTCACACAACAGTTATATGGGCGGCAACGCATTTGAGGCATTGGTGGGTGCAATATACCTCGACCAGGGCTACAATGCTTGCATGCGCTTTATGAATAAGCGCATTTTGGCTCAAATGATAAACATCGACAAGGTTGCCTACAAAGAGGTAAACTTCAAGAGTAAGCTCATAGAATGGAGTCAGAAAAACAAGGTTCGTCTCAGCTACGAGCAGGTGTTGCAGGAAAAGGACAAGAATGGCAACCCAATCTTTGAGTTCAAGGTTGTGCTCGAAGGTGTAGAGGGCTGCGCAGGTAGAGGTTTTAGCAAGAAAGAGAGTCAGCAGCTTGCCAGCAAGCTTACGCTCGACAAACTGAAGAAGAAACCACAATTCATCGACGAGGTGTTTGCTGCTAAGGCTAATCGCACAAAGATGGAGGAGGAACCAGTACAGGCAATTCCTGATACTGAGGTGAAACAGGATTTCTTGATTACTAAGTTGGAACCAGCTACAGAGTCGCCTGCCACTATTGCAAAGAAAGAGAAACCAACAGAAGCCGTTGCGCCAACAACAAAGAGCGCACAGACTTCTGACGAAGAATTTGATTTGAGCGACATATCTGCAAAGCCACAATCGCGCGAAGACATTATTGCCGCAGCCGAAGAAATGGCTTTTGCTGAAGCTTAATAAGCATCGGCTTTTGTTTAAAGCTGAATAAAAGCATCGGCTTTTGCTGAAGCTGAATAAATATAAATGAAAAAAGGTAAGAAAGATGAGGATAATCCCCACTTTCCTACCTTTTTTACTTTTTTACCTATTATTATTGTGCTTTTTCTTTTTTACCTTTTTTAGTTTTTTACCCTTTTACCCTTTTACCTTTTTACCTTTCCTTTTATTTCGTATCTAAATCCTATATTAAGATTAAAGTTGAGCGGTTTTTCTTTGTAGATGGTGTTGAGCGACGAGTTGTCGTCGAAGAAATAGCTCAAACCAGGTTCTGCATAGATGCCGATGTTGTCGGCAATCTTAAACTGTAAGCCAATGGCAGCATTAGCAGACAGCTGTAATGGGCGTGAGTGGATGTTCTGTTGCTCAGTCTTCTTGACATTGCCTTCTATCACGAAGTCTTTGCTCGTTTTGCCATTTACGCATTGTTCGGCAAGAATTCCAGTAGAAGCATAGAGGTCGAAGGCGCCATACGATAAAGCCTTGTATTTCAGATTTAGCGGAATACCAATGTAGTCGAGATTCTGACTGCCCGAAATGAAGTTCGTAGATGTTCCATCTTTCATGTCAGACGACAAACGAGTGTAGCTAACGCCACTCTCGAGGCTTAGCCTGTCAGCGAGAGCATAAGCAATGTTTAAGCCTATGCGCACAGGAAGATGGTGTTTGTATTCAGTCTTCACCTCTTGTCCCTGGTTGTAGAGACCAATGCCGAGCATCGGACTTCCCTCCCAATCGTAGCCGTCAGAACCAGTAGCAACAATGAGGTCGCCAACTGAACGAGTGTTTACCGATGTGCCGGCAAGTCCCGTAGCGCTTGTTCCGATTTGCCATTTCGATGTACGGCTGTTGGCTTTGCGCACATTGTTGAAATCTTCTTTAGCCCAGAGGTCTTGATAATTCTCGTTGTGGGCAGATTCCTTTTGGCTTTTGGCTTTAGGCTTCTCTTTGCTGGCAGTTTTCTCTTCGTTGGCAGTTGCTGTGGCGATATTGTTGTTGCTTGCTGTGCTCTGTGATTCAGCAGTTGCTACGTTTTCAGGAGCGTTGTTTATGCTTTGCCCAACATTTGCCTCTCCATTTGCCTTTCCATTTACTTCTCCGTTTGCTGCAAGAAGCCTTTGTGTGGTTTTTATAGTATTATCTTCAGTATCTTTGCCGATAGTCGGGTTGTTATCTATATCTAAATCTTTATTATCACTAATTGGATTGCTATATTGTTGTTTTGTTACTGTTTTTTGTGATGCGGAATTATCGGCAAGAGTAGGAGTAGTATCATCAGAGCTGTAGAAATAAAAACCAACAACGAAAGCCAAGCATGCAGCCACGGCAATACCTACAGCACGCTGAAATCTATGCTGAAAGATGGTTGCGCCATTGGTGGTCTGCTTGTTGTCACCATTTGCTTCGCCCATGCTCTTAGAATCCATTCCATAAGAGCCCATCCCCTTAGAAATATTATCCCACAAACCCTCAGGAGCATCTATCTCGTAGTTGCCCATGCGGTCGTGAATATCTTTTTGCCAGTTATTGCTCATATTCAAATGGTGTTGATGGTTTTATATTGATTGATTTTCTTGGCGAGAATCGCCTTAGCCTTATGTAGTTGCGAAGCCGAAGTGTTGACCTTTATTCCGAGCAGTTCGGCAATCTCCTTATGGCTTTTATCTTCGATGACATAAAGGTTGAACACCGCTCGATAGCCATCCGGAAGTTCGCGGATAAACCGATAAATCACATCCGTAGGAATGCCCTCGGTTTCTATCTCGTCGTCAGCAACCTTGTCGTCATAGTCGGCAATATCAACGAGGGCGGCATTGCAATTCTTGCGTATGAAAGCCAAGGCTTCGTTTAGCGTAATCCTTGCCATCCAGGCTCGAAGCGAGCCTTCTCCTCGATATTCAAAGGTTTTTATGGAAGAGAATATCTTGATAAAAGACTCCTGTAAGACGTCTTTTGCATCATCGTCGTTGGCAACATATCTGGAGCATAAAGCCGCGAGATAGCGCACGTGCTGGCGATAGAGCAGCTCTTGAGCCGCTTTATCGCCTTTGTGCACTTTCTGTAGCAACTTTTCTTCTTCTGTTGCCTTCTTCAACGATTTTTCAAATATTCTCATAAACCTTATTAGTCTATTCTGCTACACATCGGCAGTCTTTCTTCCATGACCTTAGCCTTTGCCGAGTGCATTTTTAGCGAAACATCCAGCGACTTCTTACCGCTAAACGACTGCCAGTTGAGGCGTAGTTTCACTTTGTCGCCATGATTCTTGTATGGTGAGTTTAGGTCGAAAGCCACGAGAGCATCTGCATAACGTCCTTGCAAGTCGCCATTGGCATTGTGGCGGAGAGTTAGCTCGTAGACATTGTCCTTGTTGGTTCCTGTCACGAGGTTTATCTCATGCTTTGAGCCATTTCCCCATATTGTGCGAATGCGGAGAGTGATGTAGCCATCCTCAGCCACGGTAACCCAGTCGCGTACAATCTCTATAGGATCGTTGCCAAAAGTCTTGTCGTCGTTTTCGCCAGTAGTGGCAACAGGCAACTTGGTGCGGATGCTGTCAATCCAGTTTACCTTCACATTCTTCACTCCTCCGTTAGAGCCCGATTCCTCATTGTAGTTTACCAATGCTCTAACAGTCTTTTCACCAAAAGGAGACGACTTTAGGTTTGTTGGCACAAGTGTGGTAACACTATCCAGCTGCATATAGAAGCCGTTTGCGCCTTGAGGATAAACGGTGACGAGAGCCGTAGGGCGTCTTACTTCATCATAATCAGAATCTATATCGCAAGAAGTTAGCGATACTAATGAAGCCATAATGCCCACTACCCAAATATACAAACTAAACTTTTTCATAATTCTTTGATTTTTATGTTCATTCTATCTATTAAATAGCATGAACATAAAAATCTTGCCTCGTAACAACATATTTTTTTTCACAATACAATAATATAGTGCTATTTTTCTACTTCTTCTACGCCTTTTTAGTGATGCGGGCCAGGAAGTTGTAGTCGTCGGTTTGCTCCACCAATTCAGCATAAAAGCCACATTCGGCAGCTTTTGTGGCGAGAGTTTCGAAGTCGATGTACAGCCAAGGAAACTCCTCGCCCTTAGTGCGCTTATATTGCATCTGATATTTCAGCTCACCATAATATCCATCCCCCTTAGGCAATTCTATTATGCCATCTTCGGTTTCAAAGATGTAGCAGATGTCTGTAGAGTCGACAAGGAGTTGACCGTCAGGCTCCATAATCTCGGCAATATGGTCAAAGAACTTTGGCAATTGGCTGATTGTGCCCACAATGCCGATTCCGTTCATCAGCATCAGTATGGTGTCGAACTTCTCGTTTATGAGCCAGAAGTCTTGTTCTCTTGCATCTTCCACACCTCTAAGCTTCATTGTTTCTACAGCCAAAGGCGAAATGTCGATAGCCACAACCCTCTTTCCCATATCCTGCAAAGCAAGACTATGGCAACCAGCTCCTGCACCAACGTCAAGGATGTTGCCCTTAGCCATCGTTAGCGCCGTCTGCTCCAATGTTGGCATTTCTTCGTATTCACGATACAAGGTGTCGACAGGAATCTCGTCCTCATCAAAATCGGGCGAGAACACACGTAGTCTTCCTGCTACACCATTCTTATAATAGTCGGCTATTGCCATTCCCATAGGGTCTTTTTCTTTCTTCATAGTGGCTGCAAAGTTATGCTGTCTTTTGCTATTTTCTTACTATTTTTTGCAAAGATAATGCAAACGAGCGCAATGAAAGCTTGCTTTCAAATTGCCGAGTGCAGCTTATCTTATGCAAAGATAC
>CAKQMS010000047.1 GCA_934254985.1 uncultured Prevotella sp.
ATATGGGGGCAAAGATGCACATTTTTCATGAATTTCCAAAGGAGAAAGGCAGGAATTTATCCAACTTGATAGTGTATGTCTTTTCCTGAATGTCGTTCTATTAACTTATTTCGATATTGCTCAACACTTTATCTATCATTCCTACATAATAGAATGGGAGATTGATGAGTCGAAAAGTTTTGCCCCTTGGTGTGGTAACATCGTCGATGGCATAATTGCCTGGCCATACTCTTATGGCAATGTTTGTGGAATCGGCAGTATCCATGAAAGAATGTAGTGAGCGCAGATGGGCATTGGTGCCTGATTTTACTTCGATGGGAACAATAGAAGAATTGTGTTGCCATACAAAATCAACTTCTGCTGTTGACCCTTTTTTGTCTCTAACCCAATAGAATTGCTCATTGCGGTAGTTGCGGTCGAGAACGATGCGCAGCTCTTGGGCTACAATCTGTTCGGCAGCATGTCCTTTCCATACGTCGAGTAGTGAATGGTTTTGTAGGTATTCTGTTTGTATGTCGACAGAGAAATTCATAATACCAGAGTCGAGCCATACCAGTTTTGGTTGGCGAGTGAGGGCTGGAATAGTTGGTGCTTTAACTGTTGTGACAGGATAGTCGAGATTAAGCAAGAATGCTTTTTGTAGCACTTCGAGCGCCTCGTGGACTTCCTTGCTGGTGTAGTTGCTACCTCCAAATCGGTTGTATGTGATGGTTTGTCCAGCTTCTGCCCATCCATGGGTGAGCAAATGGCGTATAACATTCACCTGATTTGTGTTTTTTGCATATTTCTCTACGTCTTCATTATAGCCATCGAGCAATGAGCGATAGATAGGCGAGAGTTTTGTGACATCTTCGTGTGTAGCATATTCTGCAAGAGCCTCTGGCATACCGCCTACGAGGGTGTAGCGGTTGAAAAGGCTTATAAGCATATCATGGTAAATTGGTGCAACATTCAGCTGGCGTATCATTTCTGCTAAAGGCTCATTACCTGTAGCATTAAGAAATTCGAGAAACGAGCATGGACGAAGTGAAAGATATTCCACGCGGCCTACAGGAAACGAGATGCGTTGCTTTATTAGAGTTTGGAGTCGTGAGCCTGCTGCAATGATATGTAGCCATGGCATTTCTTCATAGAAATAGCGTAGTAGGCCTACGGCTTTAGGCTCATTTTGTATTTCATCGATGAAGAGTAGTGTACGCTTGTTTTTGTCTGCAATAATCTTTTTTTGCAGACAAATATATTGGAATATTTCGTCCACGTTGTCGGAGATACTAAAAGCTTTAGTATCAGCGTTTTGTTCAAGGTTTAGCTTTATATAGCAGTCGTATTGTTTGCTAAATTCATCGACAAGGGTTGTCTTTCCTACTTGTCGTGCTCCACGCAGAACAAGTGGCTTACGATTATCGCGTTTGCTCCATTCGCTAAGATTGTCGATTAATTGTCTGTGTATCATAAGGCTTATGTCGTTATATTACTGCTGCAAAGATAGTTCTTTTTCCTAAAGCATAGGCAAAAATAGCGTAAAACTTTCCTAAAACATAGGTAAAAATAGAGGGAAAATTGCCTAAAGCATAGGCAATCAACTGTGGAAATGGACGATTTTTTTGCAATATTGCCTTAAACCGTGAGGCTGATATAGGCTCTGTCGTCGAAGCTGGAGTTGCCTTCTACAAGACCTTTGGTGGCTATGAAGGTGGCGATATTTTGTGGGTCGTTGGCTAATTGTTGGGCTAATGCTGCTTCGCTATCGCGGAGGGTAGGATGCAGAGTGGGGTAGCCATCTGAGGCAAGGACCACGGAGTGGGAGACAGGGATGGTGCGAGTGCCTGGCATATAAATAGGTGTGCCATCGATAACGGCATACTGTCGATTTTGTCCTTCGAGCATAGCTTTGATGAGTTGTGGCTCTATGGCGTGGCGGGCTTGTATGGGCGACATACCGTTCTTGATGAGCTTAGCTCGCTGTAGGGCTATTTCTTGTTCGAAAGGCTTGGAATTGTCGTAATATTTATTGTCGATGATGGCTTGACAGTCGCCCACCATCCATACTTCTTGTCGCTGATGGCTGTAGATGATGGCAGAGGCTGTGAGGCGCTCTTCGGGATGAGCCGTCATTTGGGCTGTGATGCCGAGTTTGGCATATTCGTTGGCTATTCGCATGGTGACGCCTTGGCAGAAGTCGTCGATAGTGGCGCAGGCTGGCATCTGCTGTATGTAGTCGCTTATGATGAGCATAGCGAAGCGTCCATTCTTCATTGTGGGGTTGAGGCGCAGGGGCGTTTTGCTTGTGCTACCATCTATCACGGCTGCAAAGTGAGGTGTTATCACCATGCCGTCTTCGCAGTCGGCAGCTGTATGCTTGCCACAAATAAAGCTTTCTTGTATGTGCATAAATGTTTGAAAAATAACGAAATAACTTTATTAATATGATTAATTGTTTATTCCTTTGATGTTGATTTCTGTTTTTTTAAATGTTTGGTTATTAATGAGTTGTATGTGTTTGAATTATATTCGTGCACGTTTTTCAAGGGACTTTCCTTGATGTTTTGCACGTTTTTCAAGGGACTTTTCTTAGAATTATGCACGTTTTTCAAGGGACTTTTTGTAGCAAACCTACTTTGCGCGATCTATTTCGAAGTAGAATTCGGTGCCGAAACCTTCTTCTGACTTGAACCATATGCGGCCATGGAGATAGTTTTCGCCAATGAGCTTCATGCTATAGGTGCCGAGACCACGACCTTCGCCTTTTGAAGAGTTGCCATAGATGAAGATGCGTGGCTGCTGTTTGGCTGGTATTACGGCATCGTTGTGGACAGAGAATATTATCTTGTCGTCGGTGGAGTGGATGTTGTATGTGATTGTGGAGTTGGGACTTGCCTCGCATGCGTTTTTGCCCATGTTGGTGAGCACACGGTTGATGAGCGACTTGTCAGACTCTATCTCTTCGTCGGTGATTGTGGAATTGATGTCGACGATTACGCCATAGCGCTCTTTAGCTATTGGGCAAAGGCTGTCTTTGATGAACTGTACGACGCTGTTTGCCTTGAAGCGAGAAATGTTAGGCTCAAGTTTGCCGTTTTTGGCAAAGACGAGGTCGCGCTGGGCAGCAATCTCGCTTGACAATTGCTTAGAAATGCTCTTAGTCATTTTGATGATCTCTTTGGGATCTTCAAACTCTGCACATTCGAGCAAGCCGTTGAGGGCACCTGTGAGATTGATAAGGTCGTGGAAGAATATTCGCTCCATCATAAATTCGCGATATTGGTCGGTTTTGTCGACCAATATTACTGCTGCGTATGTTTTGCCTTCGTGGGTGAAAGGAGTAGAAATGACATGAACGCTAAATACACAATCATTGTCTACCAACATATCGCTGTCGGCAGTCAACCTCGTTTTGGTGTGTAGTGATTTCTTCAGCATGCTGCGAAGTTGGCATGTGGCGCAATTTTTATGAAAGCCACATCCTTTTGTTTCCTCTATGGCATTTGCGCATTTCAGCAAATCGCCAGGGCACATCTTTGTATGCTCGTCTACTGGAGAGTGGTTGACAAACAAGACTCTTAGAGTCTCGTCGATGATTATGAATGTAGCACCTGTATCATCCAAAATCTTGTTGTCCCGAATTATCGAACACAATTCTTCTTGAGTAATCATAACTGTATAGCTTAATATTAGAACATTCTAATCAGCAAAGGTAAGTATTTTTTGATGAAGAAATATATAAAGAAGTCTCGATTTATGATTTATTAAGAACAATAATCGAGACAATGATAGGCAAAAGAGGATTGTCTATCGTTGTCTCGATTGTGGTTGTGTGGAGGAATATTGTATGAAAAAATACAAGCTGAAAACTTATATTTTGTCGATATTTCTTAGGGCTGCAAGGAGCTCCTGGTTTTCGGGTTTTGAGCCGATAGTTACGCGCAAGCAGTTGTGGCAAAGTGTGACGCGAGTGCGGTTGCGCACGATGATGCCTTTGTTTACGAGATAGTCGTAGATGGCCTGAGCATCAGTCATGCGGGCAAGGAAGAAGTTGGCATCAGTAGGATACACCTCTTCGCATATAGGCAGGTCGCAGAAGGCGTTGATCATGCGTGTGCGCTCTTGTAGCAAGATGGTTACCCATTTCTCAACCTCGATTTTGTGGTCGAGAGCGGTGAGCGCATGCTGCTGGCTGAGAAGGTTGACATTGTATGGATATTTCACCTTGTTCATGAGCGCAATAATCTCTTCAGAAGCGAAAGCCATGCCCAAACGGATGGCTGCGCAGCCCCAAGCTTTGCTCATGGTGTTGAGCACGATGAGGTTAGGATAGTCGGCAAGATCGTAGCGGAATGGGCGCTGCGACGAGAAGTCGCTATAGGCCTCGTCAACGATTACGATGCCATGGAAATTGCGGATTACCTTTTCTATTTCGTCGCGGTTGAGGTTGTTGCCCGTAGGATTGTTAGGCGAGCAAATCCAGATGAGCTTGGTGTGGCTGTCGGTGGCTGCAAGAAGCTGGTCGGCATGCAGCTGGAATTTGTCGTCGAGGAGTACTGGGCGATATTCTACATTATTAATATCCGCGCACACGCGATACATGCCGTAGGTAGGCTCTATAGCCACCACGTTGTCTACTCCAGGCTCGCAGAATATGCGATAAGGCAAGTCGATAGCCTCGTCGCTACCATTGCCGAGAAACATACATTCTGCAGTCACACGCTTTACCTTTGCCAATTCAGCCTTTAGCTCATGCTGTAAAGGGTCGGGATAGCGGTTGAAGGGCTTGTTGTATGGATTTTCGTTGGCATCGAGAAATACCGTGGCTTCGTGACCAGAGTATTCGTCGCGTGCCGAACTATATGGTGCGAGAGTCCAAATGTTGGGGCGTACGAGTTGTTGAAGGTTGAACATAATTATTGAGTTATTTTTAATGTTTTATGGGGGTGAGGCTGTTTACATTCTCACTCTCATTGCATTGGCATGCGCTTCGAGCTGCTCGTTTTCAGCCATTGTCACCACGGCTTTGCCTATAGAGCTTACACCCTGGGCTGTGAGATGCTGGAAGGTGATTTTGCGATTATAGCTGTCGAGGTTGACACCATTATATGCCAAGGCATAACCGTGGGTAGGCAAGGTGTGGTTGGTGCCGCTGGCATAGTCGCCAGCACTCTCGCAAGCATATTTGCCAAGGAATACGCTACCCGCATTTACCACCATCTGTGCCAACTCCTCATAGTTGTCGGAAGGCAAGATGAGATGCTCAGGCGCATAGGCATTGGCAAGAGCCATGGCTTCGGTATTGTTAGCCACAATTACTATCTTGCTGTTGTCCAAAGCTTTGGCAGCAATCTCTTTGCGAGGAAGGCGAGCGAGCTGTTTCTCTACCTCAGCCTCTACCTTTGAAGCGAAGGCCTCGGAAGTGGTGATGAGCAACACTTGGGAGTCGATGCCGTGTTCTGCCTGCGAAAGCAAGTCGGCAGCCACGAAAACCTCGTTGCAAGTGTCGTCGGCAACCACGCAAACCTCGCTTGGTCCGGCAGGCATATCTATGGCAACATCATGCAGCGACACCTGCTGTTTTGCTGCCATAACATATTGGTTGCCAGGACCGAATATCTTGTAAACCTTTGGCACACTCTCTGTGCCGTAAGCCATGGCACCGATGGCCTGCACACCACCAGCTTTGAAGATGCGGTTGACGCCAGCTATGCGTGCAGCCACGAGGATGGCAGGATTTATGTTGCCTTGGCTATCAGGAGGAGTGCACAACACAATCTCTTTGCAGCCTGCTATCTTGGCAGGAGTAGCGAGCATCAATACCGTAGAGAACAATGGAGCTGTGCCACCAGGGATGTATAGTCCCACCTTTTCGATGGCTACACTCTTCTGCCAACAAGTTACGCCAGGCGCAGTCTCCACCTTGTCGGCATGGAAAAGCTGCGAATGGTGGAATTTGTAGATGTTGGAGTGGGCGAGGGTGATAGCATCGATAAGTTCTTGGTCGACAGAATTGTAAGCCTGCTCAATCTCCTCGTCGCTCACGGCAAGCGAAGAGAGAGAAGCATGGTCGAACTTAAGCTCGTATTTCTTCACAGCCTCGTCGCCATTTTGTCGCACATCGTTGAGCACCTCGCTGACAGTAGCGTTGAGAGCCGAAGTGTCGAGGTGTGGGCGCTCTATGAGGCTGCTCCATTCTTCTTTTATTGGATATTTTATTATGTTCATGTTGTTTCTCCTATTATATATAAGGCGTCAGCCTCTTCTGAATTTTATAATATCATCTTTTCAATAGGTGTTACGAGGATACCCTGAGCGCCAAGCTCTTTCAGCTTGCCAATGATTTCCCAGAAGCGCTTCTCGTCGAGCACGGTATGGATAGAGCACCATTCGTCGTCGGCAAGAGGAATGATGGTAGGGCTCTTGATGCCAGGCAACACTTCTGTGATAGCCTTGATCTTGTCTTTAGGAGCATTCATCATCACATATTTCTTGTCTTGAGCCGAGCGCACAGCCTCGAAGCGGAACAACATCTCGTTGAGAGTCTGATGTTTCTCGTCGTCCATGTGCCAGTTGCCCACGAGCAAAGCCTCGCTCTTCATCACCACTTCCACCTCTTTGAGGTTGTTGCTGACGAGAGTAGAGCCAGAGCTAACGATGTCGAAGATGCCATCAGCAAGACCGATGCCCGGACTAATCTCTACGCTACCTGTGATGACGTGGATATCGGCTTTGATGCCGTTTTTGTTCATAAACTTGCGCAAGATGTTAGGGTAGCTGGTGGCTATCTTGCGGTTGTTGAACCATTGAAGGCCAGTATAGTTTGTCTCCTTAGGGATAGCAAGCGACAAGCGACATTTGCTGAAACCGAGATGCGCTATAACCTGTGCGTCCTCGCCACGCTCCACAAATTCGTTTTCGCCAACTACGCCGATGTCGGCAACTCCGTTGGCTACGCTCTGAGGAATATCATCGTCGCGAAGATAAAGCACTTCGAGTGGAAAGTTGGAACTCTGCACCAATAATGTGCGTTTGCTGGAACTAACCTTTATGTCGGCTTCAGCCAGCAGGTTCATGGTGTCGTCGTAAAGCCTGCCTTTTGATTGTACTGCTATTCGTAACATATTGAAATTTGATGTTGATTCGATAAAATTTGTTGCAAATTTAAGGTTTTTAGCCTTTATATGCAAATAAAGTGTTACTTTTGTACTCACTTTATATGAATATTAGATATTTATACATATTATCTTCGGCTTTGCTCTTGTTGGCAGGATGCGACAGTCAGCCGAAAGTGGAAACCACACCATGGGGAACCGTGGTGGGGAGCGACAGCATTCCTGATGATGATGACGCATTCTCGTTGAGCGACATACAGACGAATGGTGAGCTGATAGTGTTGACGATGACAGGTCCTGACTCTTACTATGAATATCATGGCAAGGGTATGGGTGTGCAATATCTGTTGGCTGAGAAGTTTGCCCAGAAGTTGGGAGTGTCGTTGAGAGTTGACGTGTGCAAGGATACTGCCGAGATGGTGCGCAGACTGAAAGATGGCGAGGCAGACATCGTGGCATATATGCTTCCGAAGGCTAAGGCTGCGGAGCTGGCTATGGCTGGAGTTCGCGACAGCAGCGGACAAAAGGGATGGCTGGTGGCTGATAAGGATGGCGAACTGGCAAAGGCGCTGAACGGATGGTTTAAGCAAGGAATGATAGCGCAGACTTTGAAAGACGAGAATTTCTTGTTGTCAACGGGAAGCGTGAAGCGACGTGTGTTCTCTCCTATGCTGAATAGGGCAGGAGGAGTGATAAGTCGCTACGACCGTCATTTCCAGCAATATGCCCCGTTGGCTCGTTGGGACTGGCGACTGATAGCGGCACAATGCTATCAGGAATCAACCTTCGACCCTCAGGCTCGATCGTGGGCTGGAGCTTGCGGTCTGATGCAGATTATGCCTACAACGGCTGACGTGGTGGGACTATCGCGCAACGACTTGTTTGACCCTGAGAAGAATATTGCAGCTGCATGTAAGTATATTGCCATGCTCAACGGAAAATTCTCGGATGTGAGAGAACGCCAAGAGCGCATCAACTTTGTGTTGGCGTCATATAATGGTGGTTTTTATCATGTGCGCGATGCCATGGCGTTGGCAGAGAAATATGGTAAGAATAAATATCGTTGGGCTGACGTCAGAGAGTTTATCCTTGGCTTGCAGACTCCACATTATTATAATGACCCTGTGGTGAAGAGTGGCTATATGCGAGGTTCTGAAACTGCCAACTATGTAGACCGCATCAACGCCCGCTATGCCGACTATCGTGGTGTGGCTCGCGGTGCTTCAGGCTTCACGTCGTTTGGTGGCGGAAGCCAAACCCCACATCGTGCGGTGAAGAAGAAAAGAAAGTATGAAGTGAAATAGCGCTACTTGAAGCAAATAGCGATAGCAATAATCAAAAAAATAGGCAGCAAGCTCATCATCATTTTGAGCTTGCTGCCTATTTTATTATATTGTGTAATTACTTCTTCTCCAACAATACCACATTTTCTACATGTGGAGTGTGTGGGAACATGTCGACAGGCTGAACGGCTGCCACCTTATATAATATATCAAGGTCGGCAAGGTCGCGAGCCTGAGTGGCAGGGTTGCAACTTACATAAACGATGCGCTTAGGTTGCGCACGAAGAATAGTCTTTACCACATCGGTATGCATACCTGCACGAGGAGGGTCGGTGATGATAACATCAGGGCGACCATGCTCAGCAATGAAGTCGTCGGTGAGGATATCCTTCATATCGCCAGCATAGAAAAGAGTGTTGTCGATGTTGTTTACCTGGCTGTTCACCTTTGCATCCTCGATAGCCTCAGGCACATATTCGATGCCGATAACCTTGCGAGCCTTGCGAGCCACGAAGTTGGCGATGGTGCCGGTGCCGGTATAGAGGTCGTAGACAAGCTCATTGCCTGTGAGCTGAGCAAATTCGCGTGCCACGCTATAAAGATGGTAAGCCTGCTCGGTGTTGGTCTGGTAGAAGCTCTTAGGACCAACCTTGAACTTGAGGTCTTCCATAAGTTCGAAGATATGGTCGTTGCCCTTGTAGACGGTGAGGTCGAGGTCGCCAAAGGTGTCGTTGCCCTTCTGGTTGTCTACATAGAGTAGGGAGGTGATTTGTGGGAACTTGTCGGCAATGAACTGCATAAGTGCCATTGCACGCTCCTCGTCGCCAGGCTCGTCGTAGTGGAACTGCACCAATACCATCCATTCGCCAGTATTAGAGTTGCGAATCATGATGTCGCGCAACAAACCATGCTGTGCACGAAGGTCGTAATAGCTAAGACCATGCTCCTTGGCATAAGCGTCGATGGAGTTGCGCATATCGTTGTGCAAATCGTCCATAAGCCAACACTTGGTGATAGGGTAAATCTTATCGAAAGCGCCAGGAATATGGAAACCGATGGCGTTGAGGATGTTGCCGTCGCTTTGGAACAAAGAACCGTCAGGATTGTCAGACTTAGGCATAGCCTGCAATTCCTCTTGGGTGAACCAACGCTTGTTAGAGCATCCGTATTCTATCTTGTTGCGATATTCGAAAGTCTTCACCGAGCCCATGATGGTGCGGAATTCAGGAAGCTCTACCTTGGCAATGCGAGTAAGCTGGTCGTGCACCTGCTTCTGCTTAGCCTTGAGCTGCTCCTCGTAAGGCAGATTCTGCCATTTGCATCCACCGCAAACACCAAAGTGCTTGCATGGAGGAACTACGCGTGTGTCGCTATATTTATGTACCTTCACTACTTTAGCCTCGCAATAGCTCTTGCGCTTCTTGGTGACTTGCAAGTCGACTACATCGCCAGGCACGCAGAAAGGTGCGAACACCACCATGTCGTCTATTCTAACCAGACATTTGCCTTCTGCGGCAACGTCGGTCATTGTTACATTCTCGTATAATGGAAGTGGTTTCTTTTTTCTTGCCATGTTTTTTCTTTATATTATAATTGGTGTGCAAAGTTAATGCAAATGAGTGGAATAAAAAAACAAATCTCATTTGTTTTTTATTTCCGAGTGCCGCTTAACTTATCTTTCTTTATTTCTACTTTAAGGTTGGTAAGATAGATGTAAATATGTCTAATTGATAGGAAAATATTAAGAAAAATGTTTTTATTTCGGTATTTATATATTCTTCCTTACCTTAATGTAGGCGAAAGCTTGTTTTCTGTTATCGCAAACATATTATTTTGTAATATATGCTTGACATTTTTTCTAATAAATATTTTGTAGAATAAACGAAAAATATTAAATTTGCACTCATTGACATCGAAATATCTTAAACTATATTATAAACATTTGGATACCTAAATTAACCATGAGTGAAAAAAGAGTTTACACCTTCGGTAATGGTAAAGCTGAAGGTAACGCAAAAATGCGTGAAGAACTAGGTGGCAAGGGTGCCAACCTGGCAGAAATGAACCTTATTGGAGTGCCTGTTCCTCCAGGTTTTACTATTACAACAAGCTGCTGTAACGAATACTATGAAGTAGGACAGGAAAAAATCAAGGAAATTCTTCAGAATGAGGTAATGGCAGCTGTTGCTCATACCGAAAATTTGATGAACTCAAAGTTCGGTGATACCAAGAATCCTTTGCTCGTTAGTGTGCGCTCAGGTGCACGTGCGTCTATGCCAGGTATGATGGATACTATCCTCAACCTTGGTCTTAACGACGAGGTGGCTGAAGGCTTGGTAGAGAAGACTGGCAACCCTCACTTCGTTTACGACTCATATCGCCGCTTCGTACAGATGTATGGTGACGTGGTGTTGGAAATGAAGCCTGAAAACAAGGAAGATATTGATCCATTCGAGGAAATCATCGAGAGCGTAAAGGCTGAGCGTGGCGTTAAGCTTGACAAGGACCTCTCTGTAGAGGAATTGAAGAAGCTCGTTAGCCTCTTCAAGACTGCTATCAAGGAGCGCACAGGCAAGGACTTCCCAACTGATCCTATCGAGCAGCTTTGGGGTGCTATCTGCGCTGTATTCCGCAGCTGGATGAATGAGCGCGCTATTCTTTATCGTAAGATGGAGGGTATTCCTGACGAGTGGGGTACAGCTGTTAGCGTTATGGCCATGGTATTCGGTAACATGGGCGAGACAAGTGCAACTGGTGTATGCTTCAGCCGTGATGCAGGAAATGGCGAAAACCTCTTTAATGGTGAGTACCTCGTAAATGCACAGGGTGAGGACGTTGTGGCTGGTATTCGTACACCACAGCAGATTACAAAGATTGGCTCACAGCGTTGGGCTGAGCGTGCTGGCATTAGCGAAGAAGAGCGCGTAGAGAAATATCCTTCTATGGAAGAGGCTATGCCTGAGATTTATAAGCAGCTCGACGAGTTGCAGGATAAGCTCGAGCACCACTACCACGATATGCAGGATATGGAGTTCACCGTACAGGAAGGTAAGCTATGGTTCCTCCAGACTCGTAACGGTAAGCGTACTGGTACTGCTATGGTTAAGATCGCTATGGATCTTCTCCACGAGGGTATGATCGACGAGAAGACTGCTATCATGCGTTGCGAGCCACAGAAGCTCGACGAACTTCTCCACCCAGTATTCGACAAGAAGGCTTTGCTCCAGGCAAAGGTTATCACACAGGGATTGCCTGCATCTCCAGGTGCTGCTTGCGGTCAGATTGTGTTCCACGCTGACGACGCCCAGGCTTGGCATGCTGATGGCCACAAGGTTATCATGGTTCGTATCGAGACAAGTCCTGAGGATTTGGCTGGTATGGCTTCTGCAGAGGGTATCCTCACAGCACGTGGTGGTATGACATCTCACGCTGCCGTTGTTGCACGTGGTATGGGTAAGTGCTGCGTTTCGGGTGCTGGTGGCATCAATGTTGACTATAAGGCAAAGACCGTAGAAATCGACGGTACTGTATATAAAGAAGGTGACTACATCTCATTGAATGGTTCTACAGGTCAGGTTTATGCTGGCGAGGTTCCTACAAAGGCTGCTGAGCTCAGCGGTGACTTCAAGGAATTGATGGACCTCTGCGACAAGTACACCAAGCTTCAGGTTCGCACAAATGCTGATACTCCACACGATGCACAGGTGGCTCGCTCTTTCGGTGCTAAGGGTATTGGTCTTACACGTACTGAGCACATGTTCTTCGAGGACAAGAAGATTGTTGCTATGCGTGAGATGATTCTCGCTGATACTGTAGAGGGACGTGAGAAGGCTTTGGCTAAGTTGTTGCCATATCAGAAGGCTGACTTCAAGGGTATCCTCGAGGCAATGGATGGTTGTCCAGTAAACATCCGCTTGCTCGACCCACCTCTCCACGAGTTTGTACCTCACGATCTTGCTGGTCAGGAAGTTATGGCTAAGCAGATGGGCGTAGACGTTGCTACTATCCAGCGTCGTGTAGCTTCTTTGGCAGAAAACAACCCTATGCTCGGTCATCGTGGTTGCCGTTTGGGTATCACATTCCCTGAGATCACAGCTATGCAGACTCGCGCTATCCTTTCTGCAGCTTGCGAACTTAAGAAGGAAGGCAAGAACCCAATGCCTGAGATTATGGTTCCTCTTATCGGTATTCTCTACGAGTTTAAGCAGCAGAAGGAAATTATCCAGAAGACTGCTAAGGAAGTATTCGCAGAGTATGGCATCGAAATCAAGTTCGAAATCGGTACTATGATTGAGATTCCACGTGCTGCCCTCACAGCTGATAAGATTGCTACAGAGGCTGAGTACTTCTCATTCGGTACTAACGACCTTACACAGATGACATTCGGCTATAGCCGCGACGACATCGCAAGCTTCTTGCCTGTATACTTGGAGAAGAAGATTTTGAAGGTTGACCCATTCCAGGTTCTCGACCAGAATGGTGTTGGTCAGCTTATCGAAATGGCAGTTGAAAAGGGTCGCAACGTTCGCCCAAGCCTCCGTTGTGGTATCTGTGGTGAGCATGGTGGTGAGCCAAGTTCTGTTAAGTTCTGCGCTAAGATTGGCATGAACTATGCTTCATGTTCTCCATTCCGTGTGCCTATCGCAAGATTGGCTGCTGCGCAGGCTGCTGTAGAGGAAGCTTAATAGCAAATATTATCTCTAAATAATTTAAGTGGAAAGTGTTGTGTATCAATACTTTCCATTTATTTTTTTATATAAAGTGATTGTAACTCAAGAATGAAGCTAAGGGTGCTAAATGTTTTACACATGTTTTACAGTTTTTGCGGGCATGTTTTACACGTGTTTTACAATACTGCTGCTTAGCAAAAGAAAAAAGAGCAATTGATAAAATAGCAAAAGAGGCAGCAATAAAATATGCTGCCTCTTGTTGTTTGTTCTCTTGTATAATCCTTAGTGCTTTTTCTCCAATTCTTGAAGGCTTTCCATTTTCTTTGATTCCAAGAACTCGTATATGCCGCAGAGATGTTCACGTACACGACCATGACCAAATTCATATACTTTGGTGACAAGGCCATTAAGAAAGTCGCGGTCGTGGCTTACTACGATTAGTGTGCCGTCGAAATCTTGAAGAGCCTGCTTTAGCACATCCTTTGTTCTGAGATCGAGATGGTTGGTAGGCTCATCGAGGATAAGCAAGTTTACTGGCTCAAGCAGCAATTTGAGAATTGCAAGACGTGTGCGCTCGCCACCTGATAGCACTTTCACCTTCTTTGTAGAATCTTCGCCACCAAACATAAATGCGCCAAGCAAGTCGCGTATCTTGTTGCGAATTTCGCCCTTGGCTACATCGTCGATAGTTTGGAATACCGTAAGCTCGCCATCGAGTAGCGATGCTTGGTTTTGAGCAAAGTAGCCTATCTGAACATTGTGACCAAGCTCCAGCTTGCCTTGATTTTGTAGTTGTCCCATGATACATTTTACAAGAGTAGATTTACCCTCGCCATTTCTGCCTACAAAAGCAATCTTGTCGCCACGCTCTACTGTGAGGTTTACTCCGCTGAATATCTGCTTGTCGTCGAATGCCATAGCCACATCGCTCATCTGCACAGGGTATGCACCGCTGCGTGGGCTTGGTGGGAATTTTAGGCGTAGACGACTGGTGTCTTCTTCGTCAACTTCTATAAGCTCCAGCTTTTCGAGCATTTTCACGCGGCTCTGCACCTGGAAAGTCTTAGAATATGTGCCTTTGAAACGTTCGATGAAATCCTTTGTCTCAGCAATCATCTTCTGTTGTTCCTCATATTGTTTCATCTGCTGCTCGCGACGTTCCTTGCGTAATTCCAGGTAGTGGCTGTATGTGGCTTTATAGTCGTAGATGCGTCCCATGGTAACTTCGATGGTACGTGTGGTGATATTGTCTACGAATTTGCGGTCGTGGCTAATCACTACTACAGCTTTAGAACTGTTGCAGATGAAGTCTTCCAACCAGCCAATAGATTCAATGTCGAGGTGGTTGGTAGGCTCGTCAAGAAGTAATACGTCAGGCGATTTTAGCAGCAACTTTGCAAGTTCGATACGCATACGCCATCCGCCTGAGAATTCGCTTGTAGGGCGATTGAAGTCTTTGCGCTCGAAGCCAAGACCGAGAAGCGTTTTCTCTACATCTTCCTCGAAGTGAGTCATGTCGATGGCATAGAATTTCTCCGAGAGTGTAGACACTTTCTCTATGAGTTGCATATATTCGTCGCTCTCGTAGTCGGTGCGAGTGGCAAGTTCGTTGTTGATGCTGTCTATCTCTGCCTGCATCTCGTGGAGATGAGCAAAAGCCTGGCATGTCTCTTCAAAAACGGTACGTCCGTCTTCGGTCATCAGGTGCTGTGGCAAATATGCTATGACGCAATCCTTAGGTGCGGAAACTGTGCCGCGAGTGGCTTGTCGTACGCCAGCTATTATCTTGAGCAGCGTACTTTTGCCTGCGCCATTTTTACCCATGAGGGCTATACGGTCCTTCTCGTTTATTTGGAAGGAAATGTCTTTGAATAGGGTGGTGCCGCCGAATTCAACGGTCAGTCCATCAACTGTAATCATATTTTCTTTTTTCTTGTGCTTATTTTGAAAAACTTTGCAAAATTAGCTAAAATAATTCAATTTCCCGATATAAACGCCTAACTTTGTACTGCATTTGCGTTCTTCTTATAAAGCTTCAGGGAAATAGAATATCGTTTCTCTTTTGCATTTCTCGATGATAATGATTAACTTTGCAGCTTGATAAATCAGAAAAGGAATTATAGAATAGAAGAAATGAAGAAAATGATGTTGTTGGCAGTATGCATTATGATGACAGCGTTATCGTATTCGCATGGTCTGTCGACCGAACTATTTGGTACTCGATATGCAGATGCTCTCAGAAATATAGAATCTATTTTGGGCAAGCCTGCAAAGGTGGAAGCCGATAAGGTTATATATAATAAGGTGGAATACGAGGGCATGAAATGGGACGAGGCTTACTTCAAGTTTTCCGATGGTCAGCTGGTCGAAGCTCGCTTCTATAGTCGCCAGGCAGGAAAGGCGAAAGCGTTGCGCCATCTTGAGGAAGTAGCAAAGGTGCTAAAACGTAGCCATGCTATAACGAAAGACTATGAGGATAAGTATACCGCATTCTATAAAGGTGGACGTTCGCCAATGGATTTTGGTCATCTTTTCACAATCTTTGTTTCGCCCTACAAAGGTGGGTGGACCACACAGCTAAGATATGGCCCCTTTGAATTCTGAAGCTTATAATCACTTTAATAATATAAAGATATGTCGCTGAAAACAAATATATTAGCCTTGATGCTCATTGCTCTTTCTGCTACAGCTCAAGCGCAAGAAATCAGAAGCGTATGGAAGTCGATGCCCGACTCTGTAGTTGTTGCTATCGATAAAGTTCGCCGACTCGAAATGCTCGACCTCGTAGACTATAAGGTGAAGGCAGAGGTCAACAATCGCCTCGGTTCGCATAGCGTTATGGATACCATCACGTCAAACTATCTCCACATTATGGTTTCAAAAGCCAGTGAACTCTCTATGCGCCTTTTGCCTACTGCCGATGGCGACACCTTGGTGTGCATGGTCTACACCTACAAGGCTCCAAAACCCGAGAGCAAGATAAGCTTCTATAGCCTTGATTGGCAGCAGTTGGATGCAAGCAAATATCTGCCTTTTGCATCTATCGCAGATGCTGCCGACAGCCTATATACCAAGCCTGATAGCATAAACCAAGAGCGATATGCAGAGCTTAGAAACGATGTTGTAGTGGCGCTCGTTAGCGCTCAGCAGTCGATAGAAAACGACGATATCTGCCTTTCGTTGTCATTGCCAATGGCAGCTAAGGACAATAAGGCAAGCATGACAGCCATTGCTGATAAGCGCAAGCTCGTGTGGACGGGTAAAAAATATGTGTATTCATCATCTCGTTAGAAGACTCTCTTTTGATGAATGAATACACATATAAGAAATAAAAGTAACTGAACTTTCGCATGTGATTCAAGTACGGGCTGAAGGCCCAAAAGCTCCTAGCCCAGGGCATCGCCCTGGGTATGATGGCAATCAGCAAG
>CAKQMS010000048.1 GCA_934254985.1 uncultured Prevotella sp.
GTGACTCCGACAGGATTCAAACCTGTAACCTTCTGATCCGTAGTCAGATGCTCTATTCAGTTGAGCTACGGAGCCGTTTTCTTATTTGCGGTTGCAAAGGTAGCGATAAAACTTGAACTGACCAAATTTTATCGCTACTTTTTTATAGAATTATAGTGTTTTCGCCATTAATCATCAATAATAGCACTTGTTTTCGCCATCATTTAATACTAATGACACCACTTCTCATCATTATTTGCCTATGATGTCAACACTTCTCTTCAAGAATTCGTTTAAAGCAGCACCTTTCAGCATACCATTCTGAAGCAAGGCAAGGTCGATGAGCTGATGAACAATCTTGTTGTCCTTAACATAACCTGCGATGATAGAGTTTCTCTTCTCTTTCTGTTCGCTGATAGCCTTCTCGGTGTTCTGACGCTCGTCTTTCTCTTCCTGAGTAAGCTCTTCTGGTTTCTTCTTGTCGAGAAGTTGCTTAAGTGCAGACTGCTTAGCTTCGAGCGACTTTATCTCGCCATCGATAGGAGCGAGAGCTTCGCCACAAGCTGCCTTGGTGTCGTCCAAAACCTTCTTGATTAATGGGTGCTCGCTGTTCAATACCAAGCTGTAGCTATCTGGCATCTGCTGATAGAAACTCATTCCTGGTTGGAATTGGCTCATTTCCTTCATACGACGCATATACTCGTTCTGAGTAATCACTACAGGTTGAGCATTTTCACCCAAAGCCTCAACGTTGACCATAAATTCTGCATGCTCAAGCTTAGGCATCTGAGATGAAAATACCTGTGTCATATTGTCACGCTCTTCTACTGACAATTCGTCCTTCTTTACATCATCCTTTACTATCAAGCGATCGATGATGTCGCTGTCTACACGTGTGAAGCGCGACTTCTCAAACTTCTGTTCAAGCATAGACACCATTGGAGCATCCAACTGACCATCAAACAGCAATACACTATATCCCTTAGCCTTTGCACTCTCGATGTAAGAATATTGCTCTTCTGCATTGTTTGCATAGAGGTATACGAGGTTGCCTTCCTTGTCGGTCTGGTTGTCCTTAATCAAAGTCTTATACTCCTCGAATGTGAAGTGTTTGCCTTCAGTATCCTTTAGTAATGCAAAATCCTTGGCACGATCGTAGAAGTCTTCCTGTGACAACATTCCGTAGTTGATGAATATCTTTAGGTTGTCCCATTTCTCTTCGTAAGCCTTACGATCTTCCTTGAAGAGACTTGCTAAGCGGTCTGCCACCTTCTTAGTGATATATGTAGAAATCTTCTTCACATTGCTGTCGCTCTGCAAGTAGCTACGGCTAACGTTCAATGGAATATCTGGAGAATCGATAACTCCATGAAGCAGAGTAAGGAAGTCTGGCACGATTCCTTCTACCTGGTCTGTAACGAATACCTGATTGCAATACAGCTGAATCTTGTTGCGCTGCAAGTCGATATTGTTCTTGATTCGTGGGAAGTAGAGAATACCTGTGAGGTTGAATGGATAGTCTACATTGAGGTGAATCCAGAACAATGGTTCATCCTGCATAGGGTAGAGGGTGCGGTAGAAACTCTTGTAGTCTTCATCTTTGAGCGAACTTGGAGTCTTTGTCCACAGAGGTTCTACGTTGTTTATCACGTTGTCTTCCTCTGTTTCTACCTGCTTACCATCCTTCCATTCTGTCTTTTTGCCAAAGGCTACAGGTACAGGCAAGAACTTGCAATATTTGTTCAGCAGGGTTTCTATGCGAGCTTTTTCCAAGAACTCCTTGCAGTCGTCGTCGATATAAAGGATTATATCAGAACCTCTGTCTGCCTTCTCTGTCTCTTCAAGTTCAAATTCAGGACTACCATCGCAGCTCCACTTCACAGCTGTTGCACCTTCCTTATAGCTCTTGGTAACTATTTCCACCTTCTTGCTAACCATGAAAGCAGAGTAGAAGCCAAGACCGAAGTGACCGATAATAGAGTTTGCAGTATCCTTATATTTATCGAGGAAGTCGTTAACTCCTGAGAATGCTATCTGGTTGATGTATTTATCAATCTCTTCAGCAGTCATGCCGATACCACGGTCGCTGATGGTCAAAGTACCCTTTTCGCTATCTACAGCCACATGAACTGTGATGTCGCCCATTTCACCTTTGAAGTCGCCTTGAGCTGCGAGAGTCTTAAGTTTCTGAGTTGCGTCAACGGCATTAGAAACCATTTCACGCAAGAATATTTCATGATCTGAATAGAGGAACTTTTTGATAACGGGGAAGATATTTTCTGTAGTAACCCCAATATTACCTTTCTTCATAGTTGTTTATTTGTATTTTTAGAAAGTTATTTATATATGTATGTTTTGCCTTTTAAGTTACAAATAGCGTGCCAATCTTGTTTTTTAGTCCCAAATGATACACCTTTGAAGACTTTCAAGTACTTAAAAATGCAAAAAATACAAAATTTATTTAGATTTCTTGTTATGTTCAATAATTTTTTCTATCTTTGCAGCACATATGAAACAAAGGTCATTAAAAAAGAGATGAAATGAATATCATATAATCATACATCTCTTAATAATGATGCAATTAAAATAGAAATTGTATTAACAAAGAAATAACAGTTTCAATAGGTTTAAGGTTAGTTTTTTAAAGGTTAAAAGGTCCCCAGCAAGAGTAGTGATACTGCGTGCTGGGGTTTCCTTTTTTATATAGCTATTGTTTTTCCTTCATTCTTTATTTTTCATTTTCTAATTCACAAGGTCTAAAGTGCATATCTTTTTCTGCCTTTTCGCGAGAGAAAGCAAAGTATGTACATGTGGCTTCGGTGCAGATGTTGCCATTAGAGTCGGCGAGGGTAGCATCAATGATTATGATGTTGCGTTTCTGCTCACGGATATGTGCACGGATTGTTATTTCCTTGTCGTTTGTTGAAACTGGTCGCTTATAGTGTGTTTCCATCTTTGATGTCACACCCGCAGTTTGCAGTTTTCTTGTTACCACCCATCCACATATCTCGTCAAGCAATAGTGCTTGTATGCCACCATGTAGGGTATTGAGCCATCCTTGATAGTTGGCTGTTGGCTTCCAACGGCTCACAATGTCATCGCCATCTTCGTAGAAACATAGGTGAAGTCCAATAGGATTGTCGGGTGAGCATCCTATGCAGTTGTAACCCTCAACGCCTGTCCAAGGGTTTATAATTTTCTTGATGTCCATATTGCTTTAGAAATTTAGTTGTTGTATGATTATTTAATGTTGTCCTATATATATAACAAGGTGTATGAAGACTGTATATTATATAATAAGGTGTAGGCAAAGGTCTCTAATTGTTTTCTCCATATTCTTCATTGCCGTTTCTTTTTGCATTAATATCGGTAAAGGGCGAGAGTCGCCATCGTTGATGCTCTCCACCATGTCGAAGTTTTTAGTCAACATTCCTTCTTTATCATCTATAGCGCCAGAGACCAACCATATAGGCTTGTTGGCTTTTCGGCATCTTTTCATCACACCATGTGCCACCTTTCCCATCATTGTTTGGTGGTCAGATTTGCCTTCGCCTGTCACCACGATATCTGCATCCTTAATAGTATTGTCGAAGTTTGCAATATCAAGCATTATCTCTATGCCTGCTTTTAGTTCTGCTTTCAGATATGCTAATAGAGCATAACCTAAGCCTCCAGCAGCACCTGTTCCTGGCAGTAGGGCAGTAGCCGGAGTAGCTATACCTAATAGTTCTGTATCGTGGGCAAAGCTGCGTAGTCTCTCGTCGAGCACTTCTACATCCTCTTTGGTTGCACCCTTTTGAGGAGCAAAGATATAAGCAGCACCATTCTCACCATATAGCGGATTGTCTACATCGCATGCCACTACAATTTTTGTGTCTTTAATGGCATCCGAACTAAGCAGTCCACAATTGCGCAAAGCCTCAACCATACCTTTGCCACCATCGCATGTTGCGCTACCGCCAATTCCCATAACTATCTTCTTGCATCCCTGTTGTATAGCGTCTGCAATCATCTCACCCACGCCATATGTTGTTGCCATCATAGGGTTGCGTTCATTTTCTGCCACAAGAGTAAGTCCGCTTGCTGCCGCCATTTCCATATATGCAGTATATCCATCTGTGGCTATGGCATATGTTGCCTCTACCTTCTTGCTCATTGGTCCTACAACCATGATGCTTCTTGGAGTAGTAGGTATCATCTTTCTAACACATTCCACCAAGCCTTCGCCACCATCGCTAATCGGTAGAGCCACTACTTCAGCTTCTGGCAAAGTTGAATGCACACCCTTTGCTGCTGCATTACAAGCTTCTTCTGCCGACATGCAGCCCTTGAAAGAGTCGAAAGCAAGAACAATCTTTTTCATATGATGCAAAGGTGATATATTTATAAATCAGCAAGATGTCGCTCAATAGGTATTCCGCGATTTATGTCTTCGTCGTCTTTATTGATATCTATCCAATGGCGCAGGGTGTCCATAGCTACTCGTGTGGCATGCTTCAGGTTGTCGCCATCCATAAGTCTGCCTTCGATGATGCTTGAGAAAATGTCGCCTGTACCTGGGAATTGTACAGGAATCTCTTCGTAGTTTAAACAGAAATATTCTTCTGTACTATGGTTGTAACCTACCACGGCATGATTACCTTCAACCACACATGATGTTATTAATATAGAGTGCGAACCTATTGCTCTCAGCTTGTCTACCAGTTCGTAAGCCTCTTTTTGGCTAATACCTTCTTGCTTATATTCTGCTCCCGTAAGTAGGCAAGCTTCGGTATAGTTGGGAAAACACAAGTGAGCCACGCTAAGCATCTCCTGCATACATCTTATTGTACCCTCGTTTGCACCACCATACAGTCTGCCATAGTCGCCCATCACAGGGTCTACGAAAATGTCGGTTCCCTTTTCCGCTTGTTGTCTGCAATAAGCTGCTACTATCTGTGCTTGATGTTCAGATGCCATAAATCCTGTTGTTATAGCATCGAAATGAATGCCAAGCTCGTTCCATTTCTGTAGTGCCTCTTCTATATACGATGTACTCTCCAATATTGCATATTTGCCATATGGGAAGGTGTTGCTAATGAGCATTGTTGGCAAGTTGTAAACGTCGTGCCCCATATACGAGAGAATGGGCATTTGTACAGCCGCCGACACCTTGCCATAGCCACACATATCGCTTATAATGAGAATGTTGTTTTTTTGTTTCATCCTTTTCTTTATCGTTCTTAACTTAATAGCTTGCAGAACAAGCTATTCCCAGTTTCTCTACTCTTGCTTTTATGCAGTCGAGAGTTTCGTGCGAAGCCTTCCTTAGCAGTTTGTCTGGAGTCTCGCGGTCTATTGTGTATACCATCACCAGCTGTGGTTTTATCTCTTTCATAGCTTCAAGCCATGGTAGGATGTATTTGTCGGATGTGTTGTCAGTATTGTCGCCACACATAAACATGGTTTGTATTATCACATGACCATTGAAGAGCTTAAGGTTGTTTATCACATCCTTAACATCATACGATGGTTGCTGTGGGCGATCCACACGACGTATATATTCCATGTCTACCGTGTCGAGTTTCTGTATGTTGTTGTCCACCATCATCAGCGCCTCACGCACCTCTGGCTTATACACCATTGTAGCGTTGCTCAATACCGACACCTTAGCTTCTGGGAAGAAGCGGTTGCGCAAGCCGATAGTGTCTTCTATGATAGCCTTGAAGTCAGGATGTGCTGTTGGTTCACCATTGCCAGCAAATGTTATCACGTCTAATGGTTCATGGTTGCCATGTCGTTGCTGTAGTACCTTTGCCAACTCTACCTTTACTATCTCTCTTGTAGGTCGCTTTAGTTTTGGTCGGAAGTCGGCATTAAAACCACATTCGCAATACAGACAGTCGAAGGTGCATATTTTGCCGTCGGCAGGCATAAGGTTTACTCCCAGCGATACACCGAGTCGACGTGAGTGTATCGGACCAAATATTGGTGAGGGATATATTACTGTTGACATAAGACTTGTCTCCTTTATACCGTTATATAGTTTTTTATGCTTGTGTTATCTTTTTGAATTCTTTAGCCCAATGTCCTGGCACTATTACATGATGGTTGGATATAGGGTTTGTGAGTAGCTGGCGTGCTGCCTGCGAAGTTGCTTGTAGCCATACTTGAGTGCGACATAGATTTTGCTCATACTGATTTCTCGTAAGCTTTACATCTTCTGCAAATACTCGTTTCAAGTCGCCGCCAATCTTCACCAAAGTGTAGTCGCCAATTGGCAATTCGCCATGTATTGCCACGCCAATGCCCGACTCGAAATGTGTGGTAAACGAGTGCTGTGTGGTCATGCTTAGTGGCAATGTGCAATGAGCAAATAGCATTTCGCCAGTACCAACATCTATGCGGGCAGGGTTGGCTTGGAATCCCGGACAGCCGGTGATTCTCTTGCTCAATACCATAGTGATTAGGGTAGGGATGTCGCCTTCGCATGATGCAGGAATGCCTTCGTCGTTGAGTTTAGATAGAGCTATGCAGCCTGTGTTGCAGACGGTAGTCAGTAGGTCGAAGCAACGCAGGGTTATCGCTGTGAGCTGATATTCGGCAATAATCTCTTTTATACGTCGGTAGATAGTCTCAGCTCCATACATTCCTCCATCAACTTTGCCAAGTTTTGTTATCTCAGCAATGTCTATTTCTATAATCTCTATACCTAATTTCGATAGTAAAACCTTGCGGTCGAAAGTTGATGATATTAGCCAATCGCTTGAGGCGCCAATCATTCCGATGCGGTCTATAACCTTCGACTTCATATCAGAAAGGCTTTCGTTCTCGTCTGGCTTTTCGGTAATTATTTCTCCTTTGCCTCCATGTTGGTTTATCCATGTCAATATTTCCATGCTTGCAGCAAGTGAATTGCTCTGCTGGCTGGCAATGATATAAATCGGTTGTGCAAGTGAAATCTTACCATTTTCTACCATTTCAAGAAATAAGCCTTCGGTGCCACCTGTTAGCACAGCAATAGCCTGATGGCTTTGCTTCCATTGGTCTGAGAGTGCGAATGGCACTTCTAACTCTTCGTGGTGTAAACTTGATGAAAGTATATGTAACATACACTATTTCTTCTTTTATACCTATATTATATATTAATGATGCAAAGGTAATAAAAATCGAGCATAAAACAAGCGATTATTCCTCTTTCGTGAATTGAAAGGCTACACGCTCATCACCCGACCAACAATGTATGATGCCACAATATTTGAACCCTTCTTTTTCTATAAGATGTTGCATCACCATATTGTCGCGATGCGTATCAATGCGAATATTGTCGTATTGTTGCTGAGCAAATTGCATGGCTATATGCATGATGCCCTTTATTTCACCTGTACTTGCAATACGATGTATGGTTGCATATGGCTTATCGTTGAGCCATTTGCCTTCATAGATAATATTGTATGTAGGGTCAATACCTCCACGCAACACGAATGTTGCCACCACTTTTTCGTTCTTCTCCACAACATAGCTATCTCCGCTCTCTATATCTTGCGTCAGTTGTTCGTCGCTTGGGTATCCGTCTACCCATTGGCTTGGGTTTCCTGTGTTAGCCATAAACTGTCGTGCAATAGCGAAGATTTCTCTTAGTTTCGGAATGTCGTCAATAGTGGTTTTGCGTATGATGGTGTCGTTGGATAATATATAGTTTTTTTGCATCATTCTTTGTTTATTTGTCTTTCTCGATTATTCGTAGATTGTTGCCACAATCTTTCGAGCTCCACCATAGTCGCGGAATTCACATAGATAAATTCCTTGCCATGTGCCAAGGTTCACCCTTCCGTTAGTGATAGGGATAGTAATGCTCACACCAAAGAGCGAACATTTGGCATGTGCAGGCATATCGTCGGCACCCTCAAACACATGGTCGTAGTATGGTTCATTCTCTTTTACCATATGGTTCATAATCTTTTCCATATCCGAGCGTACATCTGGGTCAGCATTCTCGTTTATCGTCAGCGCACACGAAGTATGTTGCACAAAGAGGTTCAACAATCCAGCTTTAGGCAATGGCATAGGAAGATTATCTAATATTTCGCGCGTCACCAAGTGGCATCCTCTACGTTTTGCTGATAGTCGAAATTCAGTTTGTTGTATCATAATATCTTTTGTTTTTCTATGATAATGCAAAGATACTACAAACGAGCGGAAAGAAAAAGAAATACGCAGTTTTCTTTTTCATTCCCGAGTGCTGTCTATCTTATTTAAAGATACTCATTTGCTTTTTCATATTATGCAGCCATAGCAACATTTTTGGATAATAATCGGCATATTTCTTATGATAATAACTTTTTTTCATTAACTTTGCATAATTATAATCTTAAACTTAAAAATCACAACGTGTATATAGGAATTGCAGGAAATATCGGAAGCGGAAAAACAACGCTTACCGAGATGCTTGCCAAGCATTACAAATGGGATCCGCGATACGAGGCTGTCGTGGAGAATCCCTATATGGAAGACTATTATAAAGACATCCAACGATGGTCGTTTGCCATGGAGGTCTACTTCCTTAAAGAACGATTCAAAGATGTGCTTGGAATAGCGCAGGCTGACCATACGATAATTCAAGACCGCACTCTCCATGAGGGTGTCTTCGTATTTACCGCCAACAACTATGCGCAGGGAAATATTAGCGACCGCGACTTTGAAACCTACATGGAGCTCTACGAACTTATGGTTGAGAAAGTGAAGTTGCCCGACCTTATGATATATCTTCGTTCGTCGGTATCACATCTTGTAGAAAACATTCAGAAGCGCGGACGTGAGTGTGAGCAGAAGATACATATCGAATATCTCCGCGGTCTTAATGATAAGTATGAGGATTTTATCCGCAATAAGTATAAAGGCAAGGTGTTAACCATCGATGTCGACAATCTCGACTACAAGAATCGTCCTGAGGATTTCAAATTTATCACAGATAAGATAGATTCCATCCTCTTCGGACTCTTTGACCTCAACGATTTGTAATAAAACAGCTAAAACAATGCATATAGCAATAGCCGGAAACATCGGTAGCGGCAAGACCACGCTCACCAAGATGTTGGCAAAAAGATATAATTGGTCTCCTCGTTTCGAGCCAGTAGAACACAATCCTTATCTCGACGATTTCTATAGTGATATGTCGAGATGGTCGTTCAACCTTCAGATTTATTTCCTCAACAAGCGCTTCAAAGAAGTGGTTGAAATTAGTCAGAGCGATGAAAACATCATCCAAGACCGTACAATCTTTGAGGACGCTTGCATCTTTGCGCCCAACCTTCATGGTCAGGGCTATATGTCAGATCGCGACTTCGCCAACTATTCCGACCTCTTCGACACTATGATGTCGCTCGTCAAGTTGCCCGACCTCATGATCTACATTCGCTCTACCGTTCCTAATCTTATAGCACAAATTGGCAAACGTGGTCGTTCATACGAGCAGACCATTCGCCTTGACTATCTTACAGGTCTTAACAACAGATATGAAGATTGGATAAAAAACTACAAGGGTAGACTCATCATCGTCGATGGCGACACTCTAAAGTTTGAATCAGATCCCGAAGCTTTCCGCTACATCACAGACAAGATTGATGCCACACTCTTCGGATTCTTTAAGTAAAGGTAAAAAGGCTTATAAAAAGGCTTATGAAAAGGTAAAAAAGTAAAAAGGTAAAAAAGTAAAAACATTGCTTACTTCTTTACCCTTTTACCCTTTTACCTTTTTACCTTTTTACCCTTTTACTTTTCTCTATGTATTACACTTCCGCTTGCTTGATGAGTTGCAAGTATCAGTACTTCGGCAATCTGAACATGTTTAGGAGCCGAGGCTGCATAGAATGCCACATCTGCTATATCTTCGCCAGTAAGTGGTTTTATACCTTTATATACATTGTCTGCACGCTCGTTGTCGCCATGGAAACGTATGTTGCTAAAATTCGTCTCTACCAGTCCAGGCTTAAGATTTGTAACCCTTACTGCCGATTCTGCAACATCTATTCTCAAACCATCTGTGATAGCCTTAACAGCAGCCTTGGTTGCACAATACACGTTGCCACCTGCATATGCAGCATCGCCAGCCACGCTTCCCACGTTTATCACGTGTCCCTCGTTGCGCTTCACCATTCCTGGCACAATCAAGCGCGTCATCGTAAGCAATCCCTTAATATTAGTATCTATCATGGTGCTCCAATCTTCCATGTCGCCCTCATACTCCTTTTCAAGTCCAAGCGCCAATCCTGCATTGTTTATCAGCACGTCCACCTTTTGCCATTCGTCTTCAAGTGAGTTTACAGCAGCTTTTGCAGCATCAGTATCGCGAACGTCGAAAACCAATGTTTTCACTTTTACGTTGTAGTTCTCAGACTCCAACTGTGCCTTTATCTCCTCTAACTTCTCCTTTCGGCGAGCTGTCAGAATAAGGTTGTAACCACCCTCAGCAAACTTTCTTGCACAGGCTTCTCCAATGCCACTTGTGGCACCAGTAATAAGTGCTATCTTTTTCATATTCTTAATAGTTTATTGTTCTACTAATCACAAAGTTAGCTAAGTTAATTGATAATTCTCCACAATTCCTTTATTTTTTACCTTTTTTACAATAAAAAGGCGTAACTTTACCGCCATGAAAGGTATAAAGAAACGTTAACTATAAAACATAAAGCTACTATATAATGTCAAATACAATCTTAATGAATGATGGTATGCGCCATCCTGCAAATCCTTCATCACGTGAAGATAAATTCCTTCAGCTATTCTACTATACTGTATGGATGGATGATGTGGATAAGGTGAATAAAACCTATAATCAATCATTTGATAGCTTGGAAGATGCTGTTTGTTCGGTAGCCAATCTTGAATGGTTTATGGACGAACTTCGCTTTATGGTTTCACTACGTAGTAGCCAGCTTAGTCAGACAACGAAGTGGCTTAAGGTTGATGACCAAGGCGAAATAGAGCTATATGGTTGCTATAGTGCCGACGAGATACACTTGTTGCTTGAAAATAAGTTGGGTCGTTGGCAAGTCTTTGGCACTCAATATAACATGGAACGAAAGTTTGCCATGGTATTCGTTACGCTCAACAAATCGGATAAAGATTACTCTCCAAGCACACTATACGAAGACTATGCTATCTCGCCTCAGCAATTTCATTGGCAGTCGATGAATAAAGTCCGCAAGAATAGCGAAGAGGGATTACGAATCTTTGAGCAACGAACCAATGGTTGGAAATATCTGCTCTTTGTGCGTGATGCTAAACAAGATGAATATGGCATTACCAACGCCTATTATTGTCTTGGCTTTATGGACTATGAAAGTAGTCATGGAGAATGTCCGATGAATGTTGTTTGGAATATGCATAATAATATTCCTGGCTTTATACTTGAATCGGCTAAAGCTATATAATATAAGTATTTAATCAAATATAGGCTGTTTTAACTTTAAGCATAAGAAATATATGAAGCACATAGAAGTTGTTGCTGCAATAATCTGTGATGGCGACAAGATATTTGCCACTCAGCGAGGATATGGCGAGTGGAAAGATTGGTGGGAGTTTCCTGGAGGAAAAGTGGAGGAGGGCGAAAGGCCTGAGGAGGCTCTGCGCAGAGAGATTCGTGAGGAGTTGGCTACAGATATTTCTGTAGGCGATTTACTCACAACTGTAGAGTGTGACTATCCGAAGTTTCATCTCACTATGCATTGCTATCTCTGTACCATCAATCGAGGTCCGCTATCGCTCCTTGAACATGAAGCAGCAAAATGGCTCACTCGCAGCACGCTAAACTCTGTGAAGTGGTTGCCTGCAGATAAAATGGTAATAGAGAAGTTGATTACTATTTTTTAGGCAGCAATCTTTGCTTAATCAACTTTTGTAGTATTTGTATCGGATTTTCTTAATAAATACAAGAAAAAACATTATTATTACCCTAATTTGATTATTTTAGCTGTGATGATGACGAGTACTAATCGTTTATCGATTACGATTATCAGTATAAGATAATGGAAATGAGCCATATAGGTGATTTCTTATGAAATTCCTATATGGCTTTTTGCCGTCCATGTATCAAGACACACCTCGGCAGTTTTAGCGCTTGCACACGGAGCTGAAATCAGTGAGATAAGCAGATTTGTTAGGTCACGCTTCAACAGGCGTCACAGAGCGAGTTTATGCAGAAAAAAGGAGGGTGTGTCATGACACACCACATCCCAGTTACAAACTCCAATCATTGATGATATGCCCTCTCCCAAAGCAAGGTTAACAGTAGCAATAAAAAGAGAATAGGCGGCTTCGGGATTGCTCCTGGAACCGCCTTTTGGGTTATGTTGTGAACATAAAAGGAATTACTTCACTACAAATAAGTATTCACCAGTAATGTCATTGAAGAATACATCGTAAGTGCCTGCTGGGCAATTGATGTTACCACCGAGAATGCTGCCCTTACCGTACTCCTTCTTGTTGATGTCACCACCATCACCCCAATTAACACTCCAATCATGGTTAGCGCGGAATTTCAATTCCGTAGCTGATACGAGGGTAAGTACTGTATGCCAGTTATGAGGAATAACTTCAGTTAAGTCATAATCATCTGTCCAAGAATTAAATCCACCAATCAATGAGACACTGTAATAAGTTGTAGGATTCTGGTCAGCAACCTTAGTCCATTCGTATGACATATTAGCGAAATCTACTGTCAACGTGTAATAAGCACCTGGCTCAGGACAAACGATAGCACGTGCACCACTCTGTGTGAGTGAACCAGACTCAGAATCGTCACCATCAAAGATAGCGCCATACGCAGTGTCCCAATTGCCGAAATCGTCCTTCATCCATATCTTCAAGTCACCTGTAAACTGAGCAGTATAAGAGTGAACAGTGTTGCTCTCTGGATAGAATGCGAAATCCTTGTTCGATGCATCCCAACCAGTTAATTGACCTACCATGTAATAGATATGATAAGAAGATGGCTTTTCACCGAAATCTGCGACAGGGCGGACAGGGAACCCATGGTTACGTGCGTAGTAGGACGCCGTGTAGACGTTGAGATTGTGGAATTCGAGGTCATAGGCGAGGCCGGAACTTTCGAGCGAACGAGACCAATAGTAGCCGTCCAAACCATGGTCGTAGCGGTCACCGTAGATGCGGTAGCCCGAAGCAGGGAAGAAGATAGTGTTGCCGTTAGGTCCTTTGACAAGGAAACCGTTTCTACCAAGGTAATAATTGGCCCTCCATGACCAATCACACTTATCATAAAGCTCTTTAAACTCTGAAGAATTTGGCATACGACAAGGGGCACCCCAATTGACGGTAGCAGCATCGTCTTCGGAGTCAAGAGTTGTCTTACCATCTGAAGAGTTGTACTTTGTCTTATCATCTCCCCACTTATAAGTGCTCCATACATAATAAGACTTAGGCTCCGTCTCACCCCAAGCAAAATAATCGCCATCATCTGAAGATGATGCAGCACCAACATTAGTCTCTGCCCAAAGCAGACCACTGGGCAAACCAAGGTCAACGAACTTGTGGTTATTGATTATGATGTAAGAAAAAGTTGGTTTTTCACCAAAAGTCATAATGGATTTCACGTTGCCATAAAAGACTTCATCGCCTAACTTGACATAACCACGATAATAATAAGTGGTGCCTGAGTCAAGGTTAGAAAGCGTAAAGTCATAACTTCCAACTGAAGTACCTAAGCGTCTGCGTTCGTATATATAAGTAGGAGTAGCTTTATATGATGAAAAGCAAACACCGACTTCGGGAGTTTGAGACAAAGATTGCACGTTATCGGCATAAGACACACTAATGGATGCTTCAAGCGTGTTAGTCGTAACTGAAGTGGCAGCAGAAGTACGGATATCAAAGAGCCAACTGCCTGCGGAAGTGGTGATGCTATCAATATCGGCTGCAGACTTGACAGAGATGTTACCACCCTTCCAAATGAAAATGTTTTGCTGAGCATGAGCTGTCGTGAATACTATAGCTAACAATGCTGACAAAACGAATGAAAATATGCGTTTCATATATATTATTGTCTTTGTTGTAATTCTAAATAATTTTTCGTCCGCTCCACGGAATAGCCTACCGGCATAAAAAGTGAAGCGGTGGGCATTTAGCCTGCCTTATCTTTCTGCGACTGGGCGGACAGTGAACCCATTGTAACGCCAGTCGTTGGACGTCGGGTTGACTTTGTCACTGCGGAAGCCGAGGCTAAGGCCGTAGCTGGTGTCGCCCGAGCCGAGCGAACGAGACCAAAAGAGACCGAGCCGACCATAGTTGCTGAGGAAATCGTCACAGCGGAAACCCGAAACAGAGAAGAAGATAGTGTTGCCGTTAGGACCTTTGACAAGGTAACCACTTGTACCTTTGTAACTTGACTGCCAAGACCAATCACACTTATTATAAAGTTCTTCAAACTCTGAAGAATCTGGCATACGGCAAGGAGCACCCCAATTGACAGTGGCTGCATCGTCTTCTGCATCAAGAGTTGTCTTACCATCTGAAGAGTTGTACTTTGTCATATTATCATCTCCCCACTTATAAGTGCTCCATGCATAATAAGACGTAGGCTCCGTCTCACCCCAAGCAAAATAATCTCCATCATCTGAAGATGATGAAGCACCCACATTAGTCTTTGCCCAAAGCAGACCACTGGGCAAACCGAGGTCGATAAACTCGTGACCATTGATAAGCGTGTTTTGAGGCTTCTCACCCATGGTGGTAATAGAATTGACAGCACTGTAATAGACCTCATCAAGGAGCTTGACGTAAGTACGGTAATAATAAGTAGTACCAGAAGCGACATTCATGATTGTAAACGAATAGTCCTGCATAGCACTACCTAACTTCTTCTTGAAATCATCATAATTTGGCGTACGGTTCACATCAGAATAACAGATTCCCACTTCTGGAGTAACATCAATTGACTTTACCTTGTCATTGAAAGCCACCTTAGCCGAACCTTGGAAACTACTGGTAGTTGCAGCAAGGTTCACAGGCTTAGAAATCTGGAACAACCAAGAACCTACACTAAAGGTCAAACTATCGACTTCTGATACAGGCTCGATGGAAACGTTGCCATTCTTTCCCCAAAAATAAAAGTTCTGCTGCGCGAATGATGCGGTAACAGTCAACATCAATGCAGCCAATAACGTAAAGAGTCTTTTCATAGCTTACTTCTTAAAGAGTTTGTAACTAATGCCGCTCTGGGTGCGGACTACATAAATGCCTTGCTGAAGAGATGAAAGATTCATTGCGGCTTTGCCCTCTGCATTGGCTTTTTCACGAAGCATGAGTTTGCCATCGGTAGCATAAAGAGCAATTGATTCGTTAGCTGCCAAACCCGAGACATTCAATACATTAGCAGGAAACGAGAAGACCACATGTTGACTCTTGTCATTTGCCACCACATTATCAATAGCACTAACGACATCATCAGCCACTACCACGCGCTGCACATCGGCATAAAGATAGATGATGCGCTCCACACCGTGCACACTTACGGATAAGTAGTCATCGCTCAAAGCAATGACAGGCTTCTCGGCAAAGGAAAAACTCACCTTCTGACCGCTACGAAGTAGGAATGTTACGCCAGGATTACCAGCGAACACTGACAGGCTAAAGGCAAAAAGTGCCAAAAGCATAGTAAAGGGTTTCTTCATAAATTATCGTACTTATTTCTAATGATTGCTTAGAACTTTATCCCGAACTCAGGATATTAGCATCATCGCACGTAAAGGTACAAATTTGCTCCACAAATGTAATGAATTTAATTGAAATGACCAAACATAGACCGAAAAAATATGTCAGGTCGCATAAAAAGTATATTTTTATAATTATTTGCTACAGAAAGACTGTCTTCATCTCAAAAACATCAACGTCGATATTATGCCAGTCATAAGGAAGAACTACAACGCAAGAGCTGTGAGTATCACAGACAGCTAAGTGTGAATAAGAATAAGTGGTTGTAGAAAATATTTGCAAAGTTTTCTACATAAAAAAAGTTAATTTAATCAGTGGTATGTTACGCATATTGCTGATTTTATATATTTTTGCACCATTAAAGAAAGGAAACGATATGGCAGAAATAGCAAACCGTATATGCGAGACGAGTGAAGGGCAGATTCTCTTCATCTCAGACTTCTCGGACATCAATGATAATGAGAAGGTGGTAAGTCGTGCACTTTC
>CAKQMS010000049.1 GCA_934254985.1 uncultured Prevotella sp.
CCCCGGGTCTGCTTTTAGAGGTTGTGAGGGTCTTTCAGGAAGCCTTGTCATACCTGATGGGGTAAAAGAGATTGGTGCCAGTGCTTTTTCAGGTTGTACTGGATTCGATGGCACTCTAACGCTGTCAAATAAACTGGAAACAATAGGGGTATCAGCTTTCAACGGATGTACTGGATTTACGGGATCTTTGACATTACCCAGCTCAGTAACAACTATCGGACAATCGGCTTTCAGTGCTTGTCGCAGTTTTACATCTCTTGAGTTGCCAAATACTCTGAGTGTAATCCCTATTCAAGCTTTTATGCATTGTAGAAGTCTATCAGGAGAACTTGTAATTCCTGCCTCGGTGACGGAAATTGGAAATCTTGCATTTTATGATTGCCAAAATCTAAGTGCAGTAACAGGACAAGTGACGCTGCCTAAATCACTGAAAAAAATTGGTAAAGATGTTTTTCTTAACACTGATAATATTAACACTGTTAATTTCCAGTCATTACCAGAAGGTATATCGGGATTCTTAGGTCAGAAGAAGAAGGCAGTCAGTCTGAGCGATGACTCATATATCAGCGACCAGGCAAGCGGCACAGTTAATGAGATATCCTACACGCGCAAGATGTCGAACAACTGGGGCACACTCGTGTTGCCTTACTCATTGACGCTGACTGGCGAGGAGTCTTACCGCCTGTATACCATCGACAAGATGGATGGCGACGAGCTTGTGCTGAGCCGCTTAGAAGGAACAGTGGCAGCCGGAACTCCATGCGTGGTAAAGCGCAACGGCACCGAAGCAGAGCTGACATTTGGCGCTAACAAGGCAGCGTTGAATATGGCAATATCAGATCAAAACGTGGGCGACATGACATTCCGCGGCACTTACTGGACTGAGGAAGTCAACAGCGGATATGTAATATCAAAGAACAGTTTCTGGAATGTAGAGGAACTGAAAAATTCGACTTCGGTTAATGGCGTCAAGGTTCGTCCGTTCCGCGCTTGGCTCGACGGCACTTCTGCCAAAGCCCCTGCCCGACTCAGCATGCGCATAGACGGCTCTACTACTGGCATCGACGCTATTGATGCCCTCAACGATGCCGAGGCTGAATACTACGACCTCAGCGGCAAGCGTCTTGACGAACCACAGCGCGGCGTAAACATCGTGCGAATGAAGTCGGGAAAGACTAAGAAGATAATTATCAAATAACAGAACTCTTGAATGTTCAATAAATAGAATCAATAAAAAAAAAACAAAAGAATATGGAAAAGAAAAAGTATCATAAACCCCAAATCAATGTTATCGCTATCGATGCAGTAGGAATCATGGCTGCAACGACAGAAACTATCAAAAAGGGCAATACGAATAATGTTTCTTCCGACATGGTAGATGAGAACGGATATTTTTGGGCTGAATAAATAGAGGCTGTTTATACCAAATCAGTCATTAGGATTTTTCTTTGCCGTACGACACGGAGAAATCCTAATGACCGATTATTTGAAGGACCATCTCTCGCTTCATCCTACACTTCGTACTTGTAGCTCTGACACTATCCTCAGAGCGATAAAGAAACTGACGCAAGAAAACCTTTAGGCTACTATTAATACTTACACTTGTTTTTTTAAAACACTAAACACTAAACACTAAACACTAAACACTAAACATTAAACATTATGTAGCGTATTTTCTTAATAAATGCAATAAAAAACCTATCTTAAAGCAGAAATTGATGATTATAGATGCGGTGGTGTAGTAAGTAGCTTTCATTCAATGATTTAACAGACTTTGTTTGCTTTCGAAGTTATGCTTCGAGCAATCTATGCTTTCTATCAAATTTATCTATGCTTTCTGGCAAACCTATTTTTGCCTTCTATCAAATGTCAATATGATTGCTATCAAATATAATCCTATATTTAGGGCTTAGCAATGTATGAATAGAGCAAAAAATATCCTATATTACTCCGCAAAGAGTAATATAGGATACTTTACGGTCTAACAGCTGTTAGACGAATAGGCTATAAGGTTTGTTTATTTCTCTGTAAACAATACTTGCACCATTGTTTGACCAACAGCTTTAAGAGTGTTTTTGTCGATGTTGTCCATATTGTCGGCTATGGTGTGCCATGTTGGTCCGAAGCTGCTCTGAGCGCAGTCAGGATAATATGGAATTACGTCGATACAAGGGATGTTGGCAGTTTGGTTTACTGGTATATGGTCGTCGGTAATCATGCCGCCATCAGCCTTAGGAAAATAGCTGCCATAGCCCACTTGGCGTGCTGCGTTCCATACCTTCTTTACTATGGCAGGTGCATATTGCATAGACATGCCTTCGCGATAGAACTTAGCCCCTACTCCACCTACCATATCGAGCAATATGCCATATCGTGGAGCATAGCCTTCTGGCAGGTTGTTAGCAAAGTATTGTGCTCCGAGAGCCCATGTGTCGCCAGGGTCTTCGCCTTCAAACCATTGTGGTGTGCCATAGTCTTCAGCGTCGAAGCAGACGAAGTCTACACCAAGCTCAAGGCCGCTGCCTTTGAGTATGCGAGCCAACTCTATCATCACTCCCACTCCACTTGCAGCATCGTTGGCTGCAATTATAGGCTTATGCCAGTTGGTGCTGTCAGGGTCGTTGTCTGCCCAAGGACGGCAATCCCAATGAGCACAAAACATAATTCTTGTTGTAGCCTCAGGATTATACGAAGCCATGATATTGGTGCTACGAAGCGGAGTGCCATCGTAGCCATTGAGAGTAGCCTTTTGTGTTGTCACCTTGCAACCATATTGCTCAAACTTCTGGATAATCCATTTCTCACATTTGTCGTGAGCCACGGAGTTCATGGTGCGAGGTCCGAAGTCGCATTGTTCTTGAAGATAAATATAGGCAGAGTCTGCGTTGAAGTCAGGACCTACTGGCTGCACCTTCTCTATCTCTTCCGTTTCGCTTACCTCAGCTTTGTTTGAAGGTAGAAAGTTGAATGCAGCACCAGCTATGAGCGCCACTATCAGTAATGCTATCATTATCTTACTTTTTTTCATTTCTTAGTTTTTGTTTTAATGCCAGTAATTACTTACGGTATTGATGCTTGTTGCTTATATGGTAGCCTACAGCTTTGAATCCTGTACCAGCTTCATCACTCTTAGCCAGTTGCCGCCCCATATCTTTTCCATATCCTCGATGCTGTATCTGCGGCGCATAAGCTCTATGGTGAAGTTCATTAGCTCTGACGAATTAGCCAAACCACGTATGCCTCCGTCGCCATCGAAGTCGGTGCCCAAGCCCACATGGTCTATTCCCATGATGCTTATGGCATGCTCAAGATGCTTCATGGCATCAAGGATTGTAGCCTCGCCATCTTTGCATACAAAGCCGTGGTAGAGAGTTATCTGTGCTACTCCACCCTTCTGTGCTAGTTTGCGTAGCTGGTCGTCGGTGAGGTTGCGAGGATGATCGCAGAGCGACTTACAGTTAGAATGGCTGCAGACGATAGGTGTAGAGCTGATGTCTAAGGCATCGTAGAAGCTCTTTTCGGCAGCATGGCTAAGGTCTACCATCACTCCTTGCGCATTCATCTCCTTAATAACCTTCTCGCCCCACGCAGACACTCCGTTGTGAGTATTTGAGCCACGAGCAGAGTCGCAGATATCGTTGTCGCCATTATGGCAAAGTGTGATGTAGACGATACCGCGGTTGGCGAAATGCTTCACGTTATTGATGTCGCTCTCCAGAGCTAAACCATTCTCTATGCCAAGCATTATCGACTTTCTGCCAGCCAGCTTGTTTACGTATAGATCGACTGGAGTGCGAGCTATGCTTAGATATTCTTTGTTGGCAGCAACGATATCTTCTATCTTGCTGAATATAAGTTCAGCATACTCTTTTGGTCCCTCTACAGGGAATTCCACCTTCTCTCGGAAGTCCTCGCCTGCCTTTGGCTGTGGCAGGTAAGCCACCATGGTGACAGCATCCTGATGACCTTCCGTCATCTTGTGCAAGTCTACAAGGATGCGAGAATCGCGATGGTCGAACTTCACACCCTGTGGAAAGAACATCGGAGTGTCGCAATGAGAGTCGAGGGTGAGTATTCGGTTGTGGATGGCTTTAGCCTTGTTATGTTCTGCGGCAGCATCAACGAGCCATTTGAATAGTGGCTGTCCATCGTCGCCCATACATTCAGGATGCCATTGCACACCCATTATCTTTCTATATTCGCTACTTTCTATAGCCTCCACTACCCCATCGTTAGCCTTTGCGGTAACAATAAACTTTGGTCCGCAGTCGCCCACAGCCTGATGATGGAAAGAGTTTACGTAGAGTTTGTCTTTGCCATATACAGCATGCAGCATAGACCCTTCGGCTACAGATACCGAGTGAGTAGGTTCGCAAGTATCAGCATCCTGCGAGTGCTTGATGGTGTTAGGTATGGTTTCAGATATATCCTGAATAACCTTGCCATCGAGAGCCATAGCCAAAGTCTGTATGCCACGGCAGATGCCGAGCATAGGAATATTGCGGTTGTAAGCCAAGCGAGTGATAAGAAGTTCGGGAAGGTCGCGCTGAGCGTTGATATGATGAAGCTTTGCCGATGGTTCTTCACCTGCCCACAACGGGTTATAGTCAGCACCTCCAGTAAGGATTATGGCATCAAGACGCTCAAGGGTGTTGATAATAACATCCTTATCGGCTACGGGAGGAATAATGACAGGAACACCACCCGCAGCCACTATCTGCTTGTGATAGTAGTTGCGTATGGTGACATCTATATCTGCACAATTACCAGTAAGGCCAATCATCGGGCGATGATCGGCCTCAGGGAAAGTCGCATAGATATTATCGAGATGCGACGATAGGTTAAAGTCTTGCATTACTGTTGCTCTTCGAGGTGAACAGGAATCTCGCGCTTGATGCTCTGCTCAAGAGAGATAAGAGTTTCGGTTGAAACTACGCCCTTGATACCCTGCATACGGTTGTTGAGCAAGTCCATAAGCTGCTCGTTGTCGCGTGCATAGAGTTTTACCAACATGGTGTAAGGACCTGTTGTGAAGTGGCACTCTATGATTTCAGGAATCTCAAGCAATTCCTTTACCACCTCTTTGTACATAGAGCCACGCTCGAGGTTCAAACCTACGTATGTACAAGTGCTATATCCGAGACACTTAGGATTTATATCAAATCCGCTACCTGTTATGATACCACCTTCGATTAGGTGTTGAACTCTTTGATGGATTGCTGCGCGTGATACTCCACACTCTGCTGCAACATCCTTGAAAGGAATACGAGCATTCTTTGAAAGGATGCTTAGTATCTTACGGTCGAGGTTGTCAATTTTTTCCATTTTCAGTTATGTATATATCAATATGTTCTTATTACCGAGCAAATATAGGTAATTTTCTTGAATTGACAAACCTTTTGCGCAAAAAAATATGCCATAATGTCTTTATTTGCTTATATTTGCTTACACATAGAATAAAAAAGACAGGCAACGTGCCATATTTTGCATGTTGCCTGTCTTATAGTTATTAATAGTTTTTAGCTATTATTTCTTCTTCATGATTTTTCTCTTTGCAATAGCAGCCTTTACCTTCTTAGCATTTTCTGCGTTCTTGTTAGAGTCAGCTTCTGTAGCAGGCTTTGTTTCTACAGGCTTTTCAATGCCCTTGAGCTCAACGGTGAAGATAAGGGTAGAGTATGGCTTAATCTGACCAGCCTGACGCTGACCGTAGCCAAGTTCCTGAGGAACATAGATTTCCCACTTGCTGCCTACAGGCATGCTGGTGAGAGCCTCTGTCCATCCCTTGATAACTTCGTTGCATCTGAATTTATCAGACTTCTGACCATGATGGCGTGAAGTAGCATCAAAAACAGTACCGTCAATCATCTTGCCTTCGTAAACAACCTCTACACGGTCGGTAGCCTTAGGAGTTTCGCCCTGACCAGCTACGAGCACCTTATACTGCAAGCCGCTTGCTGTGGTGTTTACGCCAGCCTTCTTGCCGTTTTCTACAAGCCAGTCAGCATTCTCCTTCTTATAAGCCTCAGTCTTCTGAGTCTGATAAGCCTGTATGCGCTCCTGGAAAGTCTTCTCGGCAGCAGAGTCTGTGCAGATGCTGTTGTCATTGTTGAGGGAAGCAACAAAGCCTTTGTGGAAGAATTTTGCTGCTATAGAGTCGTTGGAACCTTCCATCTCAGACTTCATTCGTGGGAATACGCCTTCCATTACCTGACCAGCGATAGTAGCGCCAGCAGAGTATGCAACAAACTGTGGGTCGTTGGCCTTGCTGATAGCATCCTCATAGCCTTTTACGAAATCAGCCATGAAGACAGTATCTACATTCATACGATTAATGAGGTAGGGTAGCAAACCCTTTGTGGCAGTCTTACCTGCCATGTAGCTAAGAGAGTCGCTTGCTGTAGCGAGCTTCACCTGCTCAGTAGCAACTGCTTTCTTGTTCTTGTCCTTCTTGCCTGCGAAAGCCATGTTAGCGCTTCCTGCAAGCAAGAGAAGAGATAGAATGATAGTTTTGTTCATAATATAATTATGTTATTACTTACCTACAGAAATCAATTCAATCTTGAAGATAAGGGTTGAGAATGGCTTGATGTCGCCAGCCTGACGCTCACCATAACCCAAGTTCTGAGGAATGTAAACTTCCCAAACGCTACCAGCAGGCATGTGGGTAAGAGCCTCTGTCCAACCCTTGATAAACTGCTTAGGCTGGATTTCTACAGGCTGACCATTCTTGTAAGAGCTTTCGAATACCTTACCGTCGATGGTGCGTCCCTCGTAGTGAACCTTAACCATTGTTGTATCTGAAGGGATAGCGCCGCTACCTTCCTTGATAACCTTATACTGCAAACCGCTTGGCAAAGTTACAACGCCTGGCTTCTTCTTGTTCTCGGCAAGGAACTTTTCGCCAGCAACCTTGTTGGCACCAAACTCCTTCTCCATAGAAGCAGCCTTGATAGTCTTCATCTTTTCCTGTGCTATCATCTGTGCCTGGTCGATAGTCATAATGCCCTTCTTGCCCTTGACACCTGTGAGGAAACCTGCGAGGAGGTTCTTCAAAGAGATCGTCTTTGTAGAATCGCTACCGAAAGCATTGTAGTTAACACCCTTTACGAGCTGTGTAGAAAGCTGCTGACCAATCTGCAAACCTGTATAGTAAGCGGTCTTCTTCTTGTCGTCGCCAGCATTTGCACCCTCGTTGATACCCTTGATAAACTCGTCGATATAAGCAGTATCGATAACCTGACCCTGCTCAATAGCCTGACGGATGTACTGTGACTGAACCAAACCAATGCAGTAGCTCATAGAGTCTACATCGTTCTTCATGTCAGCCTTAGGAGTTGAATTGCCACAAGAAGCAAATGTTGCGGCAGCAATAGCCAAAGTGGCTACAAAACTAAGTTTTTTCATTTTGTTTATTATGTTTTTGTTTTTTTGTTTCTTAATATATATTGTGGCGACTAAAAAGCCGCCACAACAGGGTAGGGGTACACGATTAGATAACCTCGATGAGCTCTACATCGAAGATAAGAGCTGCATATGGAGGAATGTCCTGACCAGCGCCACGTGTGCCGTAAGCAAGGTTGAAAGGAATGAAGAAACGATACTTGGCACCTTCCTTCATAAGCTGCAAACCTTCTGTCCATCCTGCGATAACGCCATTGAGAGGGAATGTAGCAGGCTCGTTGCGACGATATGAGCTATCAAAGATCTTACCGTTGATGAGAGTTCCCTCATAGTGGCACTTCACCTGATCGGTAGCCTTAGGGCTCTTGCCGTTGCCTTCCTTGAGCACCTGATACTGCAATCCGCTTGGCAATGTTACTACACCTTCCTTCTTGGCATTCTCTGCAAGGAAGTTCTCGCCCTCAGCCTTTACGGCCTTCACCTTCTCTTCTCCCTTCTTCTGGAGATATTCCTGAACCAATGCTTGCGCTTCGGCTTCATCGATTTTAAGCTCTGCACCTGTGAGCACATCCTTCATCGCTGCTGCGAAATCCTCAGTAACTATGTCGTTGGCTCCCATGTCTGCCAATTGGCGGCCTATGCCGATACCCAAAGCGTAACTAACTTTGTCCATAAATGCTTTTAGTCTTGTTTAATAATGTGTTAATATCAAAATTCGTGCAAAGATAACATTTTTATTGGTCATACCTACATTTATTTTCAAAAAAATAGTATTTTTGTAAATGTTTAGCTTTTATATTAATAGGTATGGCTTGCCATGCTTGAATAATGAATTGCTTTATGAAAAAGAAATTAGTATTCCTTACTGGTGCTGGAATGTCGGTGGAGAGTGGCTTCAAGACATTTCGCGGCAATGATGGTCTATGGGAAAACTATCCTGTAGAGCAGGTTGCAACACATGAGGGGTGGGAGAAAGATCCTACCTTAGTGACCAACTTCTACAACATGCTTCGCAAGAAGCTATATGCTGCACAACCTAACGAGGGGCATAAGCTTATAAAAAGTCTTGAGAATGATTACGATGTGTGTGTGATAACTCAGAATGTAGATGACTTGCATGAGCGTGCAGGCTCTAAGAATGTTATTCATCTGCATGGCGAACTAAGCAAAGTGTGCTCAAGCCGTGAGCCTTATGATGAGCGCTATATAATAGACCTTCCTGCCGACAACTGTACCGTAGAACCAGGCACCAAGGCGGGTGACGGTTCGCTATTGCGCCCATTTATAGTTTTCTTTGGCGAGAATGTGCCAATGATAGAGCCTGCTGCCATAGAGGCTCAGAATGCCGACATCTTTGTTATCATAGGCACAAGCTTGAATGTATATCCTGCTGCAGGCTTGGTGCAATATACCAAGTCTGGCATACCTATTTACCTCATCGACCCTAACGAGGTGATGTCGGGAGCATACAAGAATATCACTCACATCAAGGCAGGTGCAAGCGAGGGAATGAAGAAGCTCATAGAACTTCTAAAGTGAGTGGTATAGTTTTAGCATCGAGGCAGCAATATCATTATTCTCGAATCGAGTAACATATTGTTGGCTCTTTGCCACAATCTGCTTTTTAGCCTCGTCGTTAGCGATGAGGCTTTTTATTGCTTCTGCCATTTCCTGAGGTTTGTCGGGGTCTACATACAGGTTGTCAGTACCGCCAGCCTCTTCCAGACAGCTACCTGTGCAAGCCACCACAGGCAGTCCACTCTGTATGGCTTCGATGATAGGAATGCCGAAACCCTCGTAGCGCGAAGGATAAACGAAGCATTCTGCCATCTGGTATATGGCATAGAGGTCGTTCGTGGGCACTCCGCTAAGAAAGTGTACACGCTCTGTAAGATTATTCTTTTTTACGAAGTCTTCTATCTTGTCTGCATATTTAGTGCGTCTGCCAACGAGCACAAGATGGATGTCATTATCGAGATAGGGTAGGGATTGGGCTGCAAGCAAAGCATTCTTGCGCTCTTCGATAGTGCCCACGAAGAGAATATAACGATTAGGCAGAGCATATTGTTTACGGGCATGCTCCTTCTGTTCTTCGCTTGCCTTTGTCTTGAAGCGTGTGCCACAGCTTTGATAAATCAGTTCTATCTTGTCTTCAGCCACATTTCCAAACTCCATTATGTCGCGTTTGGTACATTCGCTGATAGCCACAATCTTGTCGGCTTCACGACAAGTATAGTGGAACTTCCAACGATATATCATCACGTCGATAGGCTTATAGTATTCAGGATGGCGCAGGAATATCAAGTCGTGAATGGTAACCACGCTCTTTATTCCAGCCTTATGTATGCCCATAGGCAATTCGCCAGTAAGACCATGATAGATATCTACATGGTCGCGTTTCAGGTCGTTGACGATATTGCGTATTCTCCATAGACTTTTTAGTATTTTTGGTGTAGATGTAGGCAACACAAACTGCATGTTGGGTTGCATATTGAGTTGCGATCGTAGGTCGTCGCGTCCAAGGTCGGGGACATACAGACGCAAGGAGTCTGTATGGTCAATAGAACCGAGGTCGTTGAGCAGGGTGCGACAATAGTTGCCAAGTCCTGTGGCGTTGCGTACTGTTCGTTTGGCATCGAAGCCTATGGTGAGATTTGTCATGATGATAGCTATATTTGTGGCAAAATTAGTGTAAGTAGACGGAATGGCAAAACAAAACCACTCTTTTTTTACCTTCTTATCTCATATATCAAAATGTTTTCGTATATTCGCAGGCTGAAAACAATAAGGAGGAGACAAAAACTCTAAGCAAAGAGAAATAGAAATATGCAACAATATGACTTTCTGATAGTGGGCTCAGGACTATATGGAGCCACCTATGCTTACAAACAAAAACTGCAAGGCAAGCGCTGTATCGTCATCGACAAGCGCAACAACCTTGGTGGCAACATATTCTGCCGTGAGGAGGCTGGAATAAATGTGCACGAATATGGTGCACACATCTTCCATACATCAAATAAAAAGGTGTGGGACTTCGTGAATAGCTTCGTGGAGTTTAATCGCTATACTAATTCACCTTTGGCATGCTATAAGGGCAAACTCTATAATCTGCCTTTCAATATGAACACCTTTTACCAGATGTGGGGCGTAACGACTCCAGAACAGGCAAAGGCAAAGATAGCGGAACAACGACAGGAGATAGTGCAGAAGCTGAAGGCTGAGGGTGTGAGCGAACCTCGCAACCTTGAAGAGCAGGCGTTGATGCTCGTGGGGCGCGATATTTACGAGCGACTGATAAAAGGCTACACGCAGAAGCAATGGGGTAGGGAGCTTGTAGACTTGCCTGCTTTTATCATCAAGCGACTGCCTGTGAGGTTTGTCTACGACAATAACTATTTCAACGACACCTACCAGGGTGTGCCTAAGGGAGGATACAACAAGCTTATTCAGGGACTCTTGGATGGCATAGACACTCTTGTTGATGTAGACTTCTTTGATTGTAAGGTTGAGCGACAGCCAGAAGGAGGTTTTATCATTAAGCATGCCGATTTTGAATGCCGTTGCGCAAAGATATTGTATACAGGCAAGATAGACGAATACTTCGGTTATTGCCATGGCGCTTTGCAATATCGCTCAGTAAGGTTTGAGCACGAACTTCTTGATACTGCCAACTATCAAGGTAATGCCGTAATCAACTATACCGAAGCTGAAGTGCCTTACACCAGAGTGATAGAGCATAAGCATTTCGAAGTCTTCGGACAGCAGGTGTACGACAATCCAAAGACTGTTGTGTCGCGTGAATATCCTATGGAGACAGCCGAAGGACAGGAACCATACTATCCTGTAAACAACGACGACAACAACGCTCTTTATCAGAAGTATCGAGCTTTGGCAGTTGCTGAACGCGATGTGATATTCGGTGGCAGACTGGCTGAATATAAATACTACGACATGGCGCCGATAGTAGAGAAGATTATTTATTCATAGATTTAGGAAAAAGATTAAGGATACAATGAAGTTGAAAAGAAATTTGTTTTCATCACCTTTATGCTTTGTGGTAAACATGGTGATGGTTTATGTTGTCTATGAGATATGCCGATTGGTATTCTTGGCAACCAACTGGAGTATGTTTTCCGAGACGATGACATGGAGCTCGTTTTGGGAAATAACACGTGGCGGCTTGATGTTCGATACCTCTGCCATTCTATACACCAACGCTTTGTATGCTCTGCTGATGCTTTTCCCTATTCACTATAAGGAAACAGCTATATATCAGAAGATTGCTAAGTGGGTGTTCTTGGTGTGCAACTCCATCTGCGTTGTTGCCAACCTTGCCGACTGCGTATACTTCAAGTATACCATTCGACGTACTACCGTAACGGTATTCTCTGAATTCCAAAACGAAAACAACCTTGGTAGCATCTTTGGTGCAGAGGTGATAAACCATTGGTATCTTGTGGTTATTGGCATACTGCTAATCGTTGGCATGTGGTATCTTTATCGTATGCCAAAGGGACAGATACCTGTTCAGATTTCTAAACCATACAAGGCTAAGGGAATGGCAGAATACTATGTGCTGCAAGCAATATTCCTTGCCCTCTTTGTTCCTTTGTGTGTGGCTGGCATCCGTGGTGGCTTCACTACTGCCGTGCGCCCTATCACCATCAGCAATGCCAATCAGTATGTAGACCGTCCGCAAGAGGCTGCCATAGTATTGAACACTCCTTTCTCTATCATCCGCACCATAGGCAAATCGGTATTCGTTGTGCCTAACTATTATTCGCAGCAAGAGCTCGATGAGATATATTCTCCTATTCACACTCCTGGCGACTCGCTCGTAGCGCGCAAGAAGAATGTTGTTGTCATCATCATCGAAAGCTTCGGTCGTGAATATATTGGTGGCTTCAACAAATGGCTCGACGGTGGAAAATACAAGGGCTATACTCCTTTCACCGACTCTTTGATGCAGCATAGCGCCACATATCTATATTCTTACTGTAATGGCAGAAAGAGTATCGACGGAATGCCAAGTATCCTTTCGAGCATTCCGATGTTTGTGGAGCCTTTCTTCCTTACTCCTGCTTCTATGAATAATGTTAGCGGACTGGCTGGCGAGCTAAAGAACAAGGGCTATTATTCAGCCTTCTTCCATGGTGCCGAGAATGGCTCTATGGGCTTCCAGGCTTTTGCTCGTGCCACAGGCTTTACCGACTATTTCGGACGCACAGAGTATAATGCCGACAAGCGATTTAATGGCGACAAGGATTTCGATGGCACATGGGCAATATGGGACGAGCCTTTCATGCAGTTCTATGCTACCAAAATGGGTGAAATGAAAGAGCCTTTCATGACTGCTCTCTTCACAGCTTCGTCGCATCATCCTTACGTGGTGCCTGAGGAATATAAAAAGGTTTATCCTGAAGAGGGAATAAAAATCCATAAGTGCATACGCTATACCGATAATGCTCTTCGCAAATTCTTTGAGAAAGCAAAGACTATGCCTTGGTATAAGAATACTCTCTTCGTGATCACTTCCGACCATACCAACCTTAGCGATCACGACTATTATCAGACCGACCTTGGCGGTTTCTGCTCGCCAATCATCTTCTTCGACCCAAGTGGCGAATTTAAGCCTGGCATGCGCAATGCCATAGCTCAGCAGATAGACATCATGCCTACCGTTTTGAGCTATCTTGGCTACGACAAGAAATATGTGGGCTTCGGCATCGACCTTCTCACCACTCCTGCCGAAGATACATGGGCGGTAAACTATAATAATGGCTTCTATCAGTATGTCAAGGGCGACTATCTCCTGCAATGGGATGGCAGCAAGACCAAAGCCTTGTATCGTTTCCGTACCGACCTTCTGCTCAAAGACAACATAGCCAACAAAGAGCCTAAGGTTCGCGAGGCTATGGAGCGCCAAGTGAAAGCCATCATCCAGTCGTATATGGAGCGTATGACGCAAAACGAGCTGGTGGTGAAATAATAATAATGTTATAAATAAGAAAACTCTATGATATTCGCATCTGATAAAGGACGCATGTGTAACAACATCTTGCAGTATGGTCATGTTTATGCCTGGGCGCGTGAGCATGGCAGAAAGAGTATTTCCATGCGTTTCAGCTACAAATACCAGTATTTCAATATCTGCCACTCTCGTGGACACAATTTCTTCTCTTATGTGGTTGCCAAATATGGCGCTAAATGGGGACTGATACCTACTGTGGTGTATAATGACGACTCGGAGCAGACAGCCAAGAAGAACGAGGAATTTATGCTCTCTCATTCCACCTTCGTGGTGAAAGGATGGTATGTGAGGTTCTACGACCTGTTCTTGAAATATAGACAAGAGATACTCTCGCTCTTTGCTTTCGACAAGGCGATATTGAGCAAGACTCAGGCTTTCATGGGCAAGAAGGCTGACAACGAGTTGCGCCTTGGCGTGCATATTCGTCGTGGCGACTATAAGACATGGCATAATGGTCGCTATTTCTACGACGATGGCGTTTACCAAGACTACATACAGCAATTCCGCAATCTCTTCCCTGACAAGAAGCTCACGGTATACGTCTGCAGCAACGACCCTGCACTCAACAAAGCTTCGTATCACGAGGCTCTAAAAGACATTAATGTGGTATTTCCACAAGGCGGACAAGAAGACGACCTCTGCTTGCTTTCAGAGTGCGACTATCTGATAGGTGCTCCAAGCACTTTCTCGCTCGTGGCAGCCATGTATCATGATATTCCGCTATGCTGGATGAAAGAAAAGAATGTAAGCCTATCGCTGGCAAGCTTCGGTAAGTTTGCTGAGTTGTTCAGAAACATTATATAATGTGGCTCTCAATATGAAGATAGCACATATTATATCTAATAAGGTGTGGGGCGGAGGCGAGCAATATGTCTACGACCTATGCAGCAACCTTATCTCTGATGGCAACGATGTGGAGATATTCACTCGCCCTATTCCTGCCATCGTCGGCAAGGTTGCCACACTTGGTGTGCCCATACACGACTATTCGCTAAAGAACGTCATGAAGCTAAGAGATGGCATAGTGCATGTACACAACTTCAAGGATGCACTAAAACTTGCTGTTGCCAAGAAGCTTACGCATAGCAACATCAAGATTGTCGTCACACGCCACCTTGTGCGCCCTGCCAAGACTTCGCGTCTATACACCTGGGTTTATGCTAATGTAGAGAAGATAATCTTTGTTTCCGACCTTGCCCGCAAGGCTTTTCTCTCTTCGCAGCCTAAGGTTGATGAGGCTAAGTTGTGTGTGGTGCGCAATAGTATCAAGACTAATGACAATGCCAATAGCTTTGCCGTAGACGATATTAAAGCCTCTTTGCCTAACGACACCACTATATTGATGTATCATGGCAGAATAGCCAAAGAAAAGGGGCTTAATGTGCTCATAGATGCTGTGGCAAGGCTGAAGGATATTCCTTACCATCTGTTTCTCGTTGGTGCTGGCGATGCAGAATATACCAACGAGCTTAAGCAGCAGATAGCCAACCGCAATATCTCTGGTCACGTATCTTTTCTTGGTTTCAAGGATGATGTGCGCCCATATATCAGCCAGACTGATATCGGCATAATCCCAACCATAGCGCAAGAGGCATGTGGACTATCGTGTATGGAATATATGATGCTTGGCAAATGCTTGATAACGACTGATAATGGTGGACAAGCAGAATATATAGACGACGGCATCACAGGCTTGCTCGTAGCTCCAGGCGATGCAGCAGGGCTAACGGCAGCCATTCGTAACGCTATTACCACAAAAGCCACTATAGGCAAAAAGGCAAAAGAATATTTCGATACCCATTTGTCGTATGATAAATTCTATGCCGAGATACTGCGAATATATAATCCTCTTGCTTGAGTGAAGGACGAAGCCTTGCCTGGAAGGCAATACACATCGGCTTGTCGATGTAGGTAACCGCGTACATACTCGGAACGATAGTGACGAGGATGTGCGCGGTAATGCGTATAAGCAGACAATAGCCTGGAAGGCTTTACCTTGGTCTTTCATTATGTCGCACACGGATAACACAGATTTTTCGGATTTGAGCCCGCTGGGCTCTATAGCTTGCGTTTCTTGCTTGAAGGTTTAATCCACATTCGGTAGATTCGCACGATTCGTGTTCGTTTTAACCACAAACAGCTGGAGATTTTACGAACACGAATAATCCGAATAACACTCTAAGTTTGCAGAAGAATGCGACGCAGTCGCATAAATGTTAAATAATCAAGGTAAAACTATGATTGC
>CAKQMS010000050.1 GCA_934254985.1 uncultured Prevotella sp.
CGTAACCCAGGGCGATGCCCTGGGCTATGCGCTTGTTGGGCTTTCAGCCCGTCCCTGCCTAAATCCGAAACTTTAGTAATAATTTGTGTTACAAAAAAAGAGCCGCCCTACTTGAGGACGGCTCTTGATATTGATAATAGAAAATATTCTAAAATCTGAAAGAACTAATATTTAATACGGATTACTTAACGATAACCTTCTTGCCATTTACGATGTAAAGACCCTGTGGGAGGTTAGCTGCATTGTCAGCAACCTTAACACCTGTGAGAGTGTAAACACCCTTCTGAATCTTAGCAACAGGCTCAGCGATAACACCCTTAACACCTGTTACAAGTACATCAGCATAATTGATAGCATCCTGAAGCTTGTAGTAAGCAGTCATCTTCTGGTTGTCATTCTCAGCAGCCTGAGCATATTCAATAGCATAACCGAGGGTTGCATAGATACGTGAGTATCTGATGTTTGAAGTAGGCTCAACAGTCTCGTCGCTTGACAAAGATTCGAGGCTTGCATATTCAGAAGCGCCCTTCTCAAGAAGTGCAGCAAGTTCCTTAGTAAGAGCAGCGTCGAAGGCAGCCTTGCTACCCATAAAGCGTACGTGGTTACCACCGAAACCATAGGTGTTGCACTGAACATTGTTCATTGCATTGAAACCAATTTCAATATTTTCAGCTACATCATCCTTCTTTTCATATACGATAGCAAATCTTTCTGGATAGAAGTTACCCCACTTACACTCAGTACCGAGGTAGTTCTTATAGTCTGTGTGAATCATGTGAACACCAATAGAGTCAGCGCTCTCAACGTCCTTAACATAGTAGAATACGTTAGATGCTATCTCACGGCCACCATCAGTACCGCTATTCTCGTTACAAGCAGCAGCCTGGCAAGAAAGAACATATACACCAGAGTTTAGGATAGAAAGCTGCTGAGCAGCGCTATTCTTAGAGAATGCTGTGTAACCACGCCACATTGTAAGGTGCTTGCCATTCTCGTATGGAGCAAGACTACCCTGCTTCCAACGACCATTGTCTGTCTGACCAGCCATAATCCAACCATTTACATTAGACTGGTTCTTGAATTCCTCGAAGTAAGGGTTAACGAGCTGGATTTCGCTTGGGTTAGCGAACGAAGCAGAAGAAGCCTCGAATGTAACCTGAGCAGCTACGAGTTCTGTCTTAGCATCAATCATCTGCTGAGCAACTTCCTCGCTGTATTCTGCTGTAGTGTTGTTGATAAGACCCTGAGCCTTATCGATAACAGCCTTGAATGCAGTCTTGTTTGCACCAGCATTAGCTGGCAAGTTATAGCTTTCGTTAGCAATAACGAGCTGTTCCTTAAGATCTGTATAAGGAGCGTTCAAGCTATAGTAAGCATTGATAGCAGAACGAACGATACGCATACTCTGCATCAAAGAATCAGCAGCTACATCGAAGAGTTCAGCACCTGGCTGAAGAACAGAGAGTTCATTATAAACAGCCTGATACTTAGTAGTAGTGTCGTTCAACTCAGCCTTACCCCAAGGATAATCAGCCTTTGCAGAAACAACTACTGCAGAGTCGAGCATAACCTTAAGAGCGTTAGCCTGTGTAGCGATAGCGTTAAGAGCAACATAGTCTTCTACGTATTTCTGCATCTCACCATTAGAGTTGTCGCCAACGATACGGAGAACAGGGTTCTGAACGTAGATCTGACCACCAAGTTTTTCAGTCAAAGCAGGATGCCAAAAACCTGCGTTAAGAGTATCACCATCAGCAACAGTGCTCATAACGAAGTGACGCTCGAAGTTACGCTGATCGAGGTTAAAGGCTACAGAGTCCTTACCTACAAATACCTTACATCCTTCAACTGTCCAAGTATAATCAGGAACACCATTAAGAGCCTTACTTGAACCAGCCATACGATGTCCCTTTGATTCACAAGAGAAGAAATACTTACCAGCAGGCATTTTCTTAACAATCTTAGCTGTACCAGCATTCAACGAGAAAGCACCTGGGAAATAATCACGGATATATGGATCTGAAGATGGATCATGGAACCAACGTCCGCTACCCTCTACATACCAATCACCATATGTACCACCAGCCTTCTGCATCTTTGTTCTCCAAAGAGTCTTGCTATCAATCATGCTTGACACATCGTAAGAGTTAGCATTGAGGAAGTCATTCTCTGCATCTACGAAACTCCTAAGAGCGTCTTCAGCTGCAGCAACATCATCCATTTTTGGATCCTCCTTAAACATTGTTTCTACACCCACTAAGACTTCATTAAAATCATCACGCCCATTCTTGAAGTCTTCGATTTCGAGGAGCGACTTACCATAAGCAATTTCCTTATCAGCAATACGAGAATCGTAAACCTGTTCTACTTCATTGATTGCGATATCAGAAATCTGTGTACCCTGAGCCAACTGACCAAAGCTAACAACGATATAGCCAGTAGAACCACCACTAACAGTATCAGTAAAAGAATAAGAATAGCTTGTCCACTCTGCAGAGATAGCATCTGTTGTTGCTACCTGCTGGAAGCGGTCTGCTGTCTTGCTTGTAGTACCATCTGCGTTGGCAAAAACGTCAACATAGTTAGATGTCTTCTGAGTGATAGAAGATGTTCCTGGTTCAACACCCTTCATCTTAAATGTGATGACATAACTCTTACCAGACTCGAAAGGAACAGCCTGATACATATAGTTGCCTGTAAGATCGGCAGCAGCATCAGCACTCTGGATAACATTTCCTTTACCATCCTGAGCAGCACCAGTCTCAATTGACCAATAGTCTGGGCTAAGAGCTCCGTCAGCATAGTCTTTCCAACCATCGTAGTTGGCAGAGAAATTACCATTGGTAAGAATATTCTCACCAACTACCTTAAACTTTGCATCGTGAGTATAAACATATTCACCTACATTATAAGCGAACGATGTCATAGCACCCATGATAGCAGCGAAAGAAAGAAGTAATCGCTTGTTCATACGTTTTGTTTTTAAGTTATTAATTTAGGTATTATTTTATCTTAGTTCGTTTGAAGAATATATTGGTGTAATAACACCCAATAACATGATTCTGCTGCAAAATTAAATAAAAAAGCGACACTCACAAAGTATTTTTCTCCTCATTTTTGGAAAATAATACGCTACGAGTGTCGTTTTATCAAAATCTATAGTAAAAAATCATTTTTTACGCTTTACCTTCTTAATTACAGCCTTGGTAACTACCTTAGGCTCTGATTTTAATGTTGCTGCTATAATAGTTGCCATCTGCTTGGATCCACTCTCATTAGGGTGAATACCATCTCGCTGCATCTGCTTGCCATCATTATCCTTGAATGCTGAATGCAGGTCTATCACCTCAAGTTTGTTCTTCTGAGCGAGCCTATATATAATAGGTGTAATACCATTAACAATTACGCTATCGTTGATAGTCCACGATGGTTTGAAAGCAGGGATAGGAGTAGCAATACAAATTCTTGGCTTTGCAGGCAATGCTTTGAGCGAGTCTATCATCTGCTGCATATCAGCCTCATATTCATTACCATACTTCCAGTTTTGGTCCTTTGAGTCGTTGGTGCCAAGTTTTATAACCACGATATTAGGATTGAAAGCCAAAGCATCTTTCCATGCCAACTCCTTCATATAAGGATGGTCTCCCTTGTTGAGCATAGTGCGAGCGCTTACGCCGAAGTTCTTCACATAATAGTCTTTGCCAAGCATCTTCTGCAACTGAGCAGGATAACCATTTACCTCTGCCATATCAATACCTGCGCCATCGGTGATACTATTACCGATGCAAGCCACACGCTGAGCATCTGCCTTAGCCGAAGGAAGATTCTTTAACCATGTGGTAAGCTCGTAGAGCATTTGGTCGTGGTAGGTGTAGTTGCGACGGAAACCAAAACCATGACCACCAGAAGGATAGATATACATAGCACATTCGTTGCCACATCTGCGCATAGCTTCATAATACTTCATACCATTAGTCAATGGTGGCACCACTCTATCGTCGGCTGCCATAAGAAGGATGGCAGGAGGAGTGAGATGACGACGCACGGCATTATAGTTAGACCATTCTTTCACCAATGTTTTGTCATTTCTACCTTCGCCAAGGAATCCTACACAAGAACCTTTGTGGGTTTCGCGTTCGTCCATAGAAATAACAGGATAAACCAAGATCGAGAAGTCTGGACGAGCATAGAAAGGAGCATGGGTGCTAACAGAAGAAGCAAGGTGTCCACCAGCAGAGAAGCCCATGATACCTACATCATGCGGATTAATATGCCATTGGGCAGCACTATCTCTAACTGTCTTTATCGCATTATAAGCATCAGAGAGCGGAATGTTGCGGTCGCCCTTTGGCATACGATATTTCAATACGCATAGTGCAATACCTTGCTTATTGAAATACTCAGCCCAGTCGTAACCTTCGTGTTGCATAGCAAGATGCGAATAGCCACCGCCAGGGCAATCAACTACAGCCCTACCCGATGGAGTCTCAGGCAAGAATACTTCGAGTGTAGACTCGCCATCGGCAGAGTTTACAATCTTAACCTTGCGTGTTGTCTGCGCATTGGCGCAAGCAAGCAACATTGGCAAAGCCAACGCTAATAGAATTAGTCTTTTCATTGTTTATGTTTAGTTTTTAGTTTTGATTATTATCTTTTATCAATCATATTCGCCCATCATCCACTTCAATGCATTGATACGCTTTATACCATCATAGTCGGCAACAGGATCGTCATCGAGAGTTAGGATGTACTTAGGATATTGATCGTTAATTTGTTGCAACGAAGCCAATTCTCTCTTCAATGTCGATTCATCTCTAACTGTTGCTGCAACTTGATAGTATGCGATATTGTTTTCATCAATAGCCACAAAATCAACTTCAAGGTTATCATTCTTACCAACATATACTTTCTTTTGACGATGCAAGAGCTCCAAATAGACAACATTCTCCAAGATACGACCAGCATCAAAAGAACGAGAACCAAGAAGCATCCTACGTAAACCAATATCAACAAGATAGTATTTACCAAGAGTTTTCAACAATTGTCTACCCTTGATATTATATCGTTTGGCTTCATAAACAAAGAATGTTTCACAAAGAGAGTTTAGATATCGCTCTACAGTTTTTTGATCTATCTTTCTTCCATCAGCCGTCATAATATCAGCGATTCTCTTTGTAGACAATATGTTGCCAATATTATCAGCTGTGAATCTAATAACACTTTCAAGCATCATAACATCAGGCAATCGCTTACGACTCATTATATCTTTTACCACAATTGTATTGTAGAGTCCTGTAAGATAATCACTAACCTCAGAATTGGTATTCAGTTCCAAGGTATATGGGAAACTACTCTTTGTTATATAGTCATTGTAGGCTTTCTGAAGATTATCATATTCGCCTGTACCGTCAACATACTCTTTAAACGACAATGGCTGCATAGCAATCTCAATATATCTGCCAGACAACAAGGTTGCTATTTCGCTCGAAAGCATATAGGCATTTGAACCTGTGATATATATATCAACATTAGGCTTCAAATTCAGGCTATTTATTATATCAGGAAAATCTTGCACATGCTGAATTTCATCAAAGAAAAGATAGTTCATCTTATCTTCAATGAGCAATGGTTTGATATAAGCATACAGATTCTTTGGATTACGAAGTTCAAAGTTGTCATAATCTTCAAAGTTCAGGTATACTATTTGGTCGATAGAAACTCCTTGCTCTTTAAGCCAATCACGATAGATTTCCATGATGGTAGACTTACCACATCTACGTATACCAGTGATAACTTTTATCAGATTCTTATCTTTAAAAGCTATCAGTTTATTCAAATAAGAGGCTCGTTCTATGCGTTTCATTGCTTAATCATTATATGTTATGCTGCAAAGATACATTATTTTACGGACAATTCATCCTAAAAAGTAGTTATTTTCAAAAGTTTTAGGACGATTTATCCTAAAACTTTCCGTTTTCATATACTTTTAGGACGATTTATCCTAAAACTTTTCTATTATTAACTATATAGAGAAGTTAAAGCTATAATAAAACAATTGGGCAGAACATCACTGCCCCGCCCAATCAAATCACCTAACATTTTTTCTAAAATAAATAACCATACTTTGGTTACATTAATCTACTTATGAAACATGAATTATTGTAAAAATAATAATAAGTATTGATTATTTTACCGACTTATGGAATTCTACTTCCACAATTCGCAAGTCCACTTTACCCTTCTTGCTCACAAATCTATCAAGTTCGCCTGCATTGCCACCAGCCAACTCCTTGGTATCGCCAAAGGCATTGCTGTCTACGGAAGGTGCAAGCATCTTTATTGTGATATCCTTAGTGGCAACAACCTTGGTGAGTGGAATATGAACACAGCCAAGTGTAGCGTATGTCATACCCTTCCATAGTAGCTTCTTGCCTGAATATATTGCCAAAGGATAGCATTTATTGCGCCAGCCTGTGAGTTTAATCACTACTTCGTCAACCTTTTCCTTCTTTGCAAAGGTATATGTCACCCAAGCATTCTCCTTATTGCCATCGCTCTTCCATTCAGAGAGTTCATTGTCGTCGTATGAGTTTACGATATTCTCCTGGTTAGAGCCAGCCTTAGCAGAAACGATGTCTACAGATGTTGAAACATCCTTGTATGAAGGAGTAGAAGGAGTCTCACCACGAGTGAGAACAGACTTCAGAGTCAACGAAGGATTATATGTGCTAACACCATTATGGGTATCAATAGCCGAAGTGTGCATGGTGATGGTGACAGGAGCAAGTCCATTAGCAGCAGCTGTGAGATTAATCTCGCCTGCATTAACGGTACTACGAACCAACACTCTGTTTACACCACACTCTACAGGCAATGAAGATTCACCAATAAAGTTGGTGAAGGTTGATACAGTCTGTGGACCATCAAGCATACCTTCCTTACCATTCTCGGCATTCTTCTTAGCCTTAGCCTTGTCGGCATTCTTGGTTATAGGAGTAGCAATACCGCCAAGCAACTTGCCTTCTCCCCATAGATGAAGGTCTACCATGCGGTTGTCTAATGGACAGCGACGACCTTGCTTGTCTACAACTTCTATCTGTACCAATGCCAAGTCGGCACCATCAGCCTTGAAACCTTCAGGGTTTTCTATTGTAGTAAGCTTAATCTTATATGGTTCGCCAACAGTTTCGATAGCATAGCGTGAAATCTCTTTTCCATCACGATAGCTAACAGCCTCAAGCTTGCCTGGTTCATAAGCCACATTGTCGAAAGTATATAGATACTCATACGAACGCTTACCTGCAGCCAACGCCTTACCATTAAGATACAATGCTACGCTATCACCAGTAGAAACAACATATACAGGTTTCTTCACACCCTTGTCGTAGTTCCAATGACCAACGATATATGTATTGTCACGCTCAGGAGTTACCCATCCATCCCACATCACCTTGTGAGCATAGAAGGCATCCTTTGGTATACGCATAGCGTCGGTGACACCGCTTGTACGGTAGTTTACCTCGCCACGCCAGTGGGTGTTAGTATCCGAGAATACTATCTTTGTACCTCCTGAATTAACTCGTTTGCCAGTACCTGGTCGCTCCAGATAGTAGTCGTACCAACGAACCACCATCGACTTAGCAAAGATATCCATATTATGGTTATAGTCAGGAGCAGGTTTACCACGATACAAAGGTCCGTCGCCTTCCTTATGGAAAGGATAGCTATATTCATCCCAATATTTTCTCAAGCCTTCGTCGCGATGATATTCCATCTGCCACATAGGGTGCTTATGGCTCTTGTTTACATATAGCATCTCGCCACCATATTCAGCCTCGTTGATGTCCAACATCTCACGACTACCGATGGCTCTTCCTCCCTTAGGATCATATTTATCGCGTATAGCTCTGAGCTCTATCATGTGCTCACGGCTGATACTCTCGTTGCCACCCTCATAGAATAGGATACTTGGATTGTTGCGATTGTAGATGATAGCATCGCGCATCAACAGCGCACGTTGTTCCCATCTTCTGCCTTCTACGTCTTTCTCTGCATCGCCAGCAGGCATTGCTTGGATAAGACCAACACGGTCGCAACTCTCTATATCTTGCTTCCAAGGTGTTACGTGCATCCATCTAACCAGGTTACCTCCCGACTCCACCTGCAGATTATTGCTATAGTCGCTCAACCATGCAGGTACACTCATTCCTACGTATGGCCACTCATTGCTTGTGCGCTGAGCATATCCGTGCATCATGATAACACGGTCGTTGAGCCACACCTTGCCTTCCGCAAACTTAGTCTTACGGAAACCTGTGCGAGTAACGACCTCATCAATCTCCTTACCTGTATTATCTACGAGGAATGTCTTAACGGTATATAGATAGCCATAGCCCCAACTCCAGAAATGAACGTTGCTAAGCATTCCGTCGGCAGTAACAATGGTCTTTTCTCCTGGCTTCAATGTCACGCTGTTGCCATCCATATATGCCACAGTCTTACCGTCTGCATCTATGAGTTCGGTATGCAGATTAAAGGTGCGTGGAGCCTTACCATCGTTCTTTACCTCAGCCTCTACATTGAGCTGCATCTTATGAGCAGGGATGTCGAAGTCAGAGCCATAGATATAAGTTCCAGTAGTTCCAAGGTTGCTGTACAGAGGCAAGGTCTGATATACGGTACCCGTTACATGCAACCACACATTCTTTGGTATACCACCATAGTTGGCATTGAAGTTCTTATTGTTCCATTGATAGCGGCTATTGGTAGCACGCTCACGGTAAGTCCAACTATTGTCTACACGAACAGCCAAGACGTTCTCACCTTTTATAATATAAGGTGTAAGATCGTAGCCGCTTGCCATAACACCATTCTCAGATAGACCGAGATGATGACCATTGAGATAGAAGTCGGCACCAAAGCGCACACCTTCGAACTCAACGAAATACTTCTTGTCTTGAATTTCTTCAACTGTGAAATGCTTGCGATACCATACCACGGTATCCGACAAGTCATGACAAGGCACCTTATATGCCTCACCATCATTCCATGCACGAGGCAATGTCACCTTATACCATGCAGCATCGTCTACTGATACTGCCTCACCTTTTTCCATATCACCGATATGGAGGAGCCAATCACTATTGAAGTTTAGCTTTTGACGTGTAGATGCTGAAGCACCCAAGAATGGCAACAGCATCATCACAACACAAAGTGTTTGTCTGATTAGTTTAATAGCATTTGTCATATCTGAAAATCGATTGTTTTTTCATTTGCAAAGATAGCATAGATAGTGGTATCTTCCTTGTAAAAAGGACATGAAAAATAGGAATTTTATACGAAAAGAGCCCATTCCCCTTAGAGAACAGGCTCTTTGATAGATATATAGTAAATTACAAGTTACTTAACGATGATCTTCTTACCATTGCGGAAGTATACACCACTTGGCAAACCTTCTGTTGAAGTAGCATTCTTACGAACGAGCTGACCCTTGAGGTCGTAGATATCGTTGCGACCATACTTAGCTCCGAAAGGAACTACGCCAATAGCAGTAGGGTCTGAAACAACAGTGAGCTTACCCTCAGAAATCTTGCTCATATCCCATGCCATTCCGAGAGGAAGGTTAGGAAGCACGTAGTTAGGTGTACCAGCAAACTGATTAGCTGTCCAAAGTGTTACTACATCACCATCCTTAGGAGTGTATGAAGAGCCTAATACTACCTCGACAGTACCATTGATGGTCAAAGTATTCACATTCTCGATAGTAGTGTTGCTATATGATCCCTTACCTACAACATACTTACCTGTAGTAGATATGGTTACATTCTTGCCACCGAAGTTGATCTTACCGGAAGTAGCATTAGCGAATGCACCAACTACCAATTCACCGTTGATAGTGAATGAAGAGTTTGTAAGAGCAGTAGTACCTGTAACACCACTCAAGCAAGCATCCTTGTCTACTACTACGGCACCAGTACCGATTACATTGCCTGAAGTCAAGCATAGTTCACCTTCTGCAACCTTTACGCTACCTGTATTATCCCAGCTTGCACCAACAGTAAGCTTACCTGTACCAATCTTCACGAAGGCGGTATTTGCACCAGTAACCTTACCGATCCATCTGTAGCTTGTCTCGTTACCAACCTTCCATGTGTTGTTGCCGGAAACTCCATTACCGAAGTCTACCAATCCACCGAGTGCTCCAGTACCTGTAACCTTACCGATAGCGAAGGTCTTACCAGTGTTCTGAACTTCCATACCATCAGGGATATCCATAGTTGCCTTTGGCAAGCCATAGCTATTGTCGAGGGTGAAGCGATTATCCTTGTAAGGCATCTGAGGCTTTAGAGTTCCTTCAAACTCTGACATGTTACACTTAACAGGAGTACGAGCAGCCATCCATGAACCACCATTTACCAATGGGCAGTAGATAGAGAGAGTACCCTCGCCTGTAATCTTATTGGTATAAGTATTGCGCTCTGCAAGGTTCCATGTGGCGCTCTTACCCTTTGCTACAGAGATAGCATAGCTTGTTGAGCGGCTTTCTGTCAAAGTACCACCCTGAAGTTCTACTGTCTTAGCAGGAATTGTGATTGACTGGTTCTTTACAGTACCAGCAACAACAACGAGCTTATTGAGCGAGGTATTGTTGTTTGTCAATATCATTGTACCTGCACCCTTCTTATAGGCAACAGTTCCTGAGAGTGTCTTATTGGCAGTGAAATCCTGTGGATTATCAATAACACCACCATCCTCTGTTTCAAACTTGATAGGTGAGTTTGTTGTCACGGCAGCTTCTGTACGAAGAGTTGCACCATTCTCGATAACCATCTTTGAAGCCAAAACGACATTAGCACCAAGGTTACCGGAGTTCTTAACATCACTTGCCAAAGCATTTACGTTGAGCACACCACCAGAGATGCGTGTACCGCCAGTATATGTATTGTCGGTGCGGATAGTAGTAGTACCGGTTCCGCGCTTTACCAATACGGTGTTGCCAGTGATAGCTCCCTCACCGCTGAGGTTGTAAGCAGCAGTATTGTCGAAGATAACGCTGTCTGCCTCGATATCTGAGTTAAGAACGACATTCTTTATTGCAGCATCGTCGTTGAACAGTACCTTATCGCCATTCACGAAGTTTGCCTTTGTAGCATCTGATGCCATAGCGAAGTTCTCGGTATTTGCAACATCCCAAGTATTGCTTTCTGCACCTGTCCATACAACAGTTGAAGCATCGCGAACACCTTCTACTACGAGGTAGAGGTTGTTGTCTTCCAAAGCGAGGTGACTCTTTCTTGTGTTGTCCAAACCTTCAAGCTTGATAACAGAAACATCGCCTTCAACCTTGTCGAATGTAGCCAACAAATACTTACCTGCTGCAAGACCGTTGGTACCATGGTTGTTGAATTCAAAGACTGGTGTGAGATACTGTGGTCCAAACTGCCAATCCTTAGTTTCGATACTGAGCACCTTACCCTGGATGAAGTCTGAGCTTAGGTCATCATAGATATCGAATACTACACGTGAGCCGAAGCCAAGGCTGAGGTTATCGGTAGTGATAGTACCCTTAGCGTCAGCACATCCTGGACGAAGCTTAGCATCGTATTCCATCTTGATGCTGCTAAACTTACCACCATTAGAGTTAAGCTCTGCAAAGCGGTTGAGCCACAATGGTGAGTTGAGCATTGAACCATCGAAGTTTACAACACCTGCCCAAATATCCGTATTGCCAGTATGCTTGAAGTCAGCCTTTGGCAATGTCAAGATACCATCACCCTGCTTAACAAGTCGTGCATCGCCAGCAAGTCCGCCACCTGCAACAGTACATGTGTAAGTTGTTGTGTTGATAGGATAGGTCTTTGCAGAAGCCTCGCTTGGTGCAGAACCCTGTACCCATGTAGGAACATTGAATGTCAATACGCTTGGCTTAGCACCATCAGCGATATTTACAGAGGTATTTGCATTGTCGAAAACGAGAACATGTTCACCATCAAGACTTGAACCGATAGTTCCACCGTCAGCAACTTCTGTACGTCCTGTTGTTGTCAATGGAGGAGGAGCTATAGTGATACCTTCGAGTTCGCCCATGAAGTAGCTTACGTGAGGTGGCTGATTGTAGCCACACATCTGCCATACCATAGCGTTGCGATACTGATGATCGAACCAAAGGTTATAGTTGCGATGTTCTGTAGGAGTAGGAGTAGAATAAATGCGGATGTTGTTGTCAGCAGTACGCATGATAATCTCCTCACGCCAGTCGCCAAGGATATCGCCCTGATAGCATGGTGTACCCTTAGTATCGTTGTTTGTCAATGAGCCTTGACAAGTATAGATAGGACCCGACTGACCATATTTATATATACCACCCTCAGTATTCTTACCAGCAACATAGTTGAATGTCTCTGAAAGAAGGTCGCCATCCCAATAGATATTGAAGTTGTAAGCTACACCAGAAGCTGAGAGTTCAGAAGATGCCTTATTGGCAACAGTACTTACAGGATCGCCATATGCAAAGCCGATACATCCAGGGAAGTTATTGGTGAAGTTACCGCACATGCAACGACCGATATCCTTACCTACCTTCAGCTGCGAAACATACACCTTGCTTGTTGTAGCATCGCGATAGTTGAAACCTTGTTCATCCTCGTTGCAGGCAAACTGCTCAAGTCCGTGAGCATAAGGATTCAAGTCGCCAACATGCTGAGCGTCACCATGACCGAAACCTGTTGTAGACAAGCCCATACCATTGTCGTCGATAACCATCGAACCGAATACTATCTCATCGCGTCCGTCCAAGTCAACGTCGGCAATAGCATAGTTATGATATCCCTGTCCCTTCCAAGGACCATTGGTATTGTTAAACCAGCGCCAACGCTCCTTCAATGTGTGTGTTGCTGGGTCTACATCATAAGCTATCATCTTATGACGGGTGTATATACCACGGGCCAAGAATATGCTTGGTTTCTTGCCATCAAGGTATGGAGCACCAAAGAAATGCTTTGTACAGCGGTGACCATAACCATCGCCCCAAGCTTTCTCAAGACTTGTTTCTCCATCTTCGAGTCTCTTCAAAGGATATTCTTTACATTCGTATGGCTTACCTGTCACACCGTCCATATATACAAGGTATTCCGCACCTGTACACATAAACCACTGTCCGCTCTTGGTGCCGCTACGATAATTCTTTGAAGCATCACCAACGACATATGTAGAACCATCAGCGCAATGGATAGTAGTGCCGTCAGCAGCACGCATCACAACTTCTGCCTTACCGTCGCCATCCCAGTCGTAAGCAACGATATTCTGCTCATTGTTCTGGAAGTCGCCCATGTTAGGTCCGCAGTTTACCCACCACAAACGGGTGCCATCGAGCTTCAAAGCCTCGAAGATGCTATATTCGCCTTGGTAGCCTTCCTTTGGGTAGCCAGCCTCTCTTTCGTTTGCGTTATCAAACTTCATCAACATATCGAGCTGACCATCGCCATCGAGGTCGGCACAGCAAGCATCGTTAGGAACCAATGTGCTCTTGATGCCTTCGTGCTTTAGCTTAATCTCTTTATAGCTTGATGCCCATACAGATGCAGGGTTGCATTGTGCCTGTTCTTGACCTTTAACAATGGCAGAAACAGTATAGGTATTAGCAAGAGTACCAGATTTGTCTGTGAAATTAGAAACTGTCAATGGCTTGTCGTTGAGCTTCACACCATTGCGATAAACGTTGTAGGTAACGTCATAATACTCCTCTGCAGGAATACGCCAATTGACGTATACACCGCCCGACACCTTCATGGCGATAACACCACGATCAAGTTTATCGGTTTGGCGCTGTGCTTGTGCACCACCTGCCACAGCTGTAAGTGCAGCTGCAAATAGTAGTTTTTTGATCATATTTATTTTAGTTAGATTCTTTATTTTCAGTTAGTATACAAATATCTTGTAGCAAGTTTAGGGTATAACTTTTAGAAATTGTATAAAATACAATTATGCTTGCAAAGATAATGTAAAATACAGAAACTCAATAGAAAAATATCAAAAAAAGTAGAAGAATATCAAAAAAAAAAGGAGAACATATAATATACGATATAAGGCTGAAATAAACTACAACCGTAAGCTACACACTATGTGCAGCTTGCGGTTGCTTATTTTATTAGGATGATATTCGTAGGATTATTAACTAAAGTTTCGGATTTAATTCCAAACGGGCTGAAAGCCCAACAAGCGCATAGCCCAGGGCAAGCGAAGCGACACCCTGGGTCAAAGCACATCCGTTAG
>CAKQMS010000051.1 GCA_934254985.1 uncultured Prevotella sp.
ATTTGTTTAATCCCGAAAAAACAATCATCTTATGATACAATTTATAACACACTCCAACAATCGCTACGGCTATGTAGACGGCGCACGCTTGGCTCTCGAAGGAGGTTGCCGATGGGTGCAACTAAGAATGAAGGAAGCTACAGAAACTGAGTTTATGACTGCTGCTGCAGAAATAGGCAGACTATGCAAGGAACATGGCGCTACGTTTGTTCTCGACGACCATGTGGAATGGGTAGAGAAGACAGGAGCCGACGGCGTGCATCTTGGCAAAAACGATATGCCTATTGATGAGGCTCGAAAGATTCTTGGTAACGACAAGATTATCGGAGGCACAGCAAACACCTTCGAAGATGTGGAGCGCCTGTATCGTCAGGGTGCCAACTACATAGGTTGTGGTCCGTTCCGCTTCACCACCACCAAGAAGAATCTGTCGCCAGTTCTTGGCTTAGAAGGCTATCAGCATATCGTTGACCAGATGAAGTCGCATGGTATCAATCTTCCTATCGTTGCCATAGGTGGCATATTGGAGTCGGATATCAAGTCAATATTGGCAACCGGCGTAAGCGGAATAGCCGTGAGTGGAGGCATATTGAATGCCGAGAATCCTGCAGAAGAGATGCAACGCTTCTTGAAGCTTGTATAACTTCTGAACTTGCGAAAGTGCAATTAGAAACCTAAATAAAAGAAATATTAATGGAAACTAAAATCAAATTCAACTATCCTTCTTCCGAGAAGGTGTATCTAAGTGGAAAGCTATATCCTGAAATCAAGGTAGGAATGCGCAGAGTGACACTTACTCCAACCGTTACTGTCGAAGGAAACGAGCGCCATATGGAACCTAATGAGCCTGTGTATATCTACGACACCAGCGGTGCTTATAGCGACCCTAATGTGGAGATAGATTTAGAGAAAGGTTTGCCTAAAATGCGCCAATCATGGATTGATGGTCGCAAGGAAGGCGAAACTCAGATGTATTTTGCTAAGCAAGGCATCATAACACAGGAAATGGAGTATGTAGCCATTCGTGAGAATATGAATTGCGAAGAACTTGGCATAAAGACTCATATCACTCCTGCCTTTGTATGCAAAGAGATTGCTGAGGGTAGGGCGGTGATTCCTGCCAATATCAAGCACCCTGAGTCGGAACCTATGATTATCGGTACCAACTTCTTGGTTAAGATAAATACCAACATCGGCAACTCGTCTACCACTTCGGGCATCGAAGAGGAAGTAGAGAAGGCTGTATGGAGTTGCAAGTGGGGTGGCGACACTTTGATGGACCTCTCTACAGGTAATGATATCCACGAAACTCGCGAGTGGATTCTTCGCAACTGTCCTGTGCCAGTAGGTACTGTTCCTATGTATCAGGCTTTCGAGAAGGTGAATGGTAAGGCTGAAGACCTGACATGGGAGATATTCCGCGACACTCTTATCGAACAATGTGAGCAGGGTGTTGACTATTTCACCATCCATTGCGGTATTCGCCTAAAGAATATCCATCTTGCCGATACTCGTTTGACAGGCATCGTGAGCCGTGGTGGCAGCATCATCTCTAAGTGGTGCAAGGTGCATCAGAAGGAGAGTTTCCTCTACGAACATTTCGATGACATCTGCGACATCTGCGCTAAATATGATGTTGCCATTTCGTTGGGCGACGGCTTGCGTCCAGGTTCTACCTATGATGCCAACGATGCAGCACAGTTTGCCGAGCTCGATACTATGGGCGAACTCGTAGAGCGTGCTTGGGCTAAGAATGTACAGGCATTTATCGAAGGTCCTGGCCATGTACCAATGCATAAGATTAAGGAGAATATGGAACGCCAGATTGAAAAATGTCATGGTGCTCCTTTCTACACCCTCGGCCCTCTCGTTACCGATATTGCACCTGCCTACGATCATATCACCTCTGCCATAGGTGCTTCGATGATAGGATGGTATGGCACAGCTATGCTCTGCTATGTTACTCCAAAAGAGCATCTTGCTTTGCCTGAGAAAGAAGATGTGAGAGTTGGCGTTGTTACCTACAAGATTGCTGCCCATGCTGCCGATTTGGCAAAGGGACATCCTGGAGCAACTGTTCGCGACAATGCGTTGAGCAAGGCTCGCTACGACTTCCGTTGGAAAGACCAATTCAATTTGGCTCTCGACCCTGAGCGTGCTCTCGAATATTATAAGTCGAGCAACTCGGTAGATGCCAACTATTGCACCATGTGCGGACCTAACTTCTGCGCTGCTCGCATCAGCCATTCGCTAAAGAGTTGTGAGGAATAAAGGCTCATGGCAATAAGCAAAAAGTAGAAATATAAAACACATAAACCCAATAAACATTTATAAAAAATGATTGAAACACAAGTATCTAAAGGTATTATCAGTACCTATTTCGACAAACTACAGCGTAATCTTGATCTCGATGTAGCCATCGTTGGTGGTGGTCCATCTGGTATTGTTGCAGCTTACTATTTGGCTAAGGCTGGCCTTAAGGTTGCTCAGTTCGACCGCAAGCTTTCTCCTGGTGGCGGTATGTGGGGCGGTGCCATGATGTTCAACCAGATTGTTATTCAGGAAGAGGCTATGCACATCGTAAAGGATTTCGATATAAACTACGAGGCTTTCGAAGACGGACTCTACACTATCGACTCTGTAGAGAGCACTTCAGCACTCTTGTATCATGCTGTTCATGCTGGTGCTACTATCTTCAACTGCTATTCTGTAGAAGATGTAATCTTCAAGAACGATGTTGTTAGCGGTGTTGTTGTCAACTGGACTCCTGTACTCCGCGAGGGTTTGCATGTAGACCCATTGAACATCTTGGCAAAGTGCGTTATCGACGGTACTGGTCACGACAGCGAGATGTGTAAGGTTGTAGCTCGTAAGAATGGCATCCAGTTGGATACTCCTACTGGTGGTGTTATCGGTGAGCGTTCGTTAGATGTTGTAGAAGGCGAGCGTATGGTAGTAGAAGGCACACGCGAGGTTTATCCTGGTCTTTATGTTTGCGGTATGGCTTCTTCAGCCGTTGCAGGCACACCACGTATGGGACCTATCTTCGGTGGCATGATGCTTTCTGGTAAGAAGGTAGCCGATATGATTATCGAGAAATTGAAGAAATAAGCCATTTCCCCTACATATAACAATTCCCTACGTACAATACATACGTATAAACAAAAGAATTATTTTGTATGAAATGGATCGTTATAACCTCTCCCGACTTCTTGTCGGGAGAGGCGTTTTTTATAGATAAACTATTTCGTCATGGTCTGGACTTGCTACATTTGCGCAAGCCTGGAGCATCAGTAGAAGACTATCGCCATTTGCTCTCTCTCGTTCCTGAGTGTTGGCATAGTCGTATAGTTTTGCACGAGCATTTCGAGCTTACAAGTGAGTTTCGCCTTCATGGCATCCATCTTAATCGTCGCTGTTCGCAGGTTCCCGAAGGTTTCAAGGGTAGCATCTCGTGCTCATGCCATAGTCTCGAAGAGGTTGTTGCCAACAAGCCTTTGCGCAATTACCTATTCTTGAGTCCTATCTTCAATAGTATCTCTAAGGTAGGCTACGAAGCTGCCTTCTCGGATTCCATCTTGCAGCAAGCAGCCCAAGATGCTATCATCGACTCTAAGGTAATAGCCTTAGGAGGCGTATCATCAGCCAACATCCCACAAATAAAGTCATGGCACTTTGGTGGTGCCGCCTTCTTAGGCGACATCTGGAGTCGTATCAACGACCCACATGTAGACCAATATCTCGACACCCTGCGCCAGCAACTTGCATGAATACTTATAGTGCTCTATACTTCTATTGCCTTATGAAACTTTATTGAAAAATAATAGATGGTTCATTTACAGACATGAAATATTTTCTGTATCTTTACACCCAAATAAGAAAACAAATTACGGCTGATTAGTAATAATCGGTCTGATACAAATAAGAAAATGATGGATGCTGATAATAATAAGATAACTTGTCCAAAATGCAACTCTCAGAATATACAATCTGAAGGAGTAATTCATCTTTGTATGGATTGTGGCTACAAATGGGAGGATGAGATACAGACAGACCTTGGCGAAATGGTTATTTACCAATCTGACGAAGGAGTGAGACTTGATGTGAGATTGGAGAATAAAACCGTTTGGCTGAGTATAGAACAAATATCGCAACTGTTCAATAAAGGGCGTACCACTATTAGTGAACATATTTCCAATATTTTCAAGGAAGGAGAATTGGAAGAAAAAGTGGTCTGTCGGAAATTCCGACAAACCACTCAACATGGCGCTATAGAAGGGAAAACACAGAGTAAAGAGGTAAAATACTACAATCTTGATGTTATCATCTCTGTAGGCTATCGTGTAAAATCTATTCAGGGTACACGCTTCCGCCAATGGGCTACCGAACGACTCCATGAATATATTGTAAAGGGATTCACCATGGACGATGAGCGACTCAAGAATCTTGGTGGTGGTAGTTACTGGAAAGAACTGCTTGACCGCATTCGCGATATTCGCTCTTCTGAAAAAGTACTATATCGACAAGTATTAGATATCTATGCAACGAGTGTAGATTACGATCCTCGCACCGATGCCTCGAAATTATTCTTCAAAATAGTACAAAATAAATTGCATTATGCTGCTCATGGTCATACGGCAGCTGAGGTCATTTATGAACGTGCCGATGCTGAGCAACCATTTATGGGTTTGAAAACTTTTGAAGGAGAATTGCCTGCTATTAAGGATATCAAGATAGCAAAGAATTATCTGCATGAAAACGAGCTAAAGATACTTAACAATCTCGTTTCTGGATATTTTGATTTTGCAGAAATTATGGCTATGGAGCATCGCCCTGTTTATATGATGGACTATGTGAAACAGCTCGATACAATTCTTCAATCTACAGGGCGTCCATTGCTAAAAGGCTCTGGCAGCATCAGTCATCAAGAAGCAATGGAAAAAGCTTTGGCAGAATATAGAAAATATCAGGTCAAGACATTAACTCCTGTAGAACAAGCTTATTTAGAATCTATCAATGCTTTAGGTAAGATTGCAAAACGAAAGGGAAAACAAAATGGTAGTCATTAAAAAAACTCAAGCTGCGTCATATACATAAAGTAAATGACGCAGCTTGAGTTTTTTCAGTTATTAGTATTCCATTGAGAACGAGATGCCACGACGCATCATGTCGTTAGCCAATGGTTGCATACGCTTTAGGAACGACTTCCATGAGCGATTCTCCTGTTGGCTCCATCCTGCTTCTGCCAATGCGATGGCACGTGGATAAGCTTGGTAGTAGATACGCTCTGGCGATGTGATACATTCGCTCCACAGGGTACCAGCCACACCAAAGAGATTGTTGTTCTCAAAGTTCTTGTCGTGTCCCCATGCAGGGTCGAGGCTGTAGGCATCCTTGAGAGTTGTCACAGGCATACCCCAGTTAACTTCCGGCATATCGCCCTCAGCCATAGGGTAGTCGAAATAGCAATGCTCGCCTGGGCATAGCATGATGCGAGCGTTGTTCTCTACCGCTGTTTCGAGAGCCTTCTCGGTAAGTCCGTTGCGCCATGCAAAGGTCACGCATCCTGGCTGAATCTTCTTGAAGTCAGTCTCATACCAAAACATAGGAGTCTTATTGTATGTGTCGCGCAATAGGCTGATGATGCGGTCGAAGAGATAGCCTTGCAGTTTCCAGTTCTCTGAACGGTCGGTAGTGGTAATGCCGAGTTTAGTCTTTAGCGCCTGACATTTTGGACAGTCTGTCCAGCAGTCGAGGGCAGGATTACCAGCCTCGTCGCCACCAAGGTGCACATACTTAGATGGGAAAATGTCGGTTAGCTCCTTGAAAACATTACCAAGGAATTCGTATGTAAACTCATTGCCTGGGCACAACAACTCGTTAGACACTCCGCAAGTGGTGCGGATAGGCACTTGGCGCTGATGGCAAGTAAGCTCAGGGAACACGCTGATAGCAGCAACCTCATGTCCAGGCATTTCAATCTCTGGCACAATCTCTACATGATAGCGAGCAGCAAACTTCACAAGTTCGCGCATCTGCTCCTGAGTGTAATATCCCTTATATGGTGCCAACAGGTCGTCCTGTCCCCAGCGCGAAGAAGCCTGCTGAGTTAGCTGTGGATATTTCTTTATCTCTATGCGCCATGCCTGGTCGTCTACAAGGTGTAGGTGTAAGGCATTGAGCTTATAGCGAGCCATCTCAGGCACAAAAGCCTTCAACTCTTCAAAAGGAATAAATGTGCGGGCAGGGTCTACCATGAGCTCACGAACATGAGTGCGAGGAGTGTCCTTTATAGTAAGGTGTGGAATAGCATCTACGCATTCCTTCACACCCGAACCACGCAATATCTGGTCGAGAGTCATCAATCCCCAGAACACTCCGCATGCGGTCTTACCATTAATGGTCACCCCCTTAGCATCTACTGCCATGGTGTAAGCTTCGTCGTCGCCAAGCGAAGAGTCGATGCCGAGCGCAAGCTGTATGCCACGCTGACGGCTGTTCACGATGTTGCCAATTCGATTATTGAGCATTTCGCGTGCCTGCTCCACCTCGTTGTTCAATATCGTGCCAGCACCATCATTGTGCGAAACAACGATATTCCATGCTGTCTGCACATTCAGCGTCTTAGCCTTCTGCACATTCACCTCTTGAGGCATAGGAGCTATGCACTCCATAGGGTTGCTCACCTCCTTAGCATATTTTGGCTCTGCATAGAAACTGCTCCAGCCTGCAGCCTTCATATAAGCCTTCTCGCAACCTTTCGGAACTATCAGGCGAACGCTACCTCTTACTATTCCATAAAACGATGATGCCATAGCCTTTGGTGGCACCTTCGACTTCACTCTCACCGTCTTTAGTTCTGGCAAACGAGCAAAAGCATATTCGCCGATGTTTGGATTGCCTTCGATAGTCAGCTCTGTCATGCTCTTGCAGCCCGAGAAAGCGGCAGCACCGATAGTTTCTACTGTAGCAGGAATGGTGATGCTCTGCAATTTGTCGCAAGCAAAGAAAGCCTGAGTGCCTATAGTCTTCAGCACCTTTGGCAGAGCAATATTCTGCAGCTGATGGCGTGAGTGGAAAGCATTCTTAGGTATTATGGTGCTCTGCGCATCGCTAAGGTCGATATTGCGTACTTGGAAACATAGGTCGCGCATCTGACGATAGTCGCCCTTCACATCGGTAGACAGTTCGCCTGTAAGTTTCAAACTCACAGCCATCGCCTTCTGTTCTGGTTTCAGGCTGTCCATACGTGCTACAGTCTGTGCCGACATCATCGTTGCCATTAAGGCTGTAGCAGATAATAGAAATAATCTTTTCATTTAGTTGTTTATTACTGTTTGTATTTAATTCTTCACTCTTCCCTTACTCAAAGGAACGCTATTGTCAATCCTGCCATGACGATGCTCACCATCGACATAAGCTTAATCAGAATATTGAGCGAAGGACCAGATGTATCTTTGAATGGGTCGCCAACGGTGTCGCCAACGATAGTAGCCTTATGGTTTTCGCTACCCTTGCCCTCAAAATGGCCCTCTTCAATCATCTTCTTGGCATTGTCCCATGCGCCACCAGAGTTTGACATGAATACAGCGAGAGTGAAGCCGGCTGCAAGGCCACCTGTAAGTAAACCAAGCACACCTGCTACGCCAAGCACCAAGCCAACAACGATAGGGATGACGATGGCAAGAAGCGAAGGAATAATCATTTCGCGTTGTGCGCTACGGGTGCTTATCTCTACACAGCGACCATAGTCAGGAGTAGCCTTGCCCTCGAGTATTCCCTTTATCTCGCGGAACTGTCGGCGCACCTCCTGAACCATAGATTCTGCAGCACGACCTACTGCTCCCATGGTCAAACCACAGAACAGGAATGCTGCCATAGCTCCGAGGAATGCTCCCACCAAAACCTTAGGGTTGATGAGGTTTACCTGGAAGAAGTTTATGAAATCTATTGTTGTTGCATTCGTTGGGTCGAAGATGTTGCCTGCAGCATCCACATACTGCTTACCATTTTCTACCGCACGAATCATCGCAATCTTTATTTCCTCAATATACGAAGCTAAAAGGGCGAGAGCCGTCAAGGCTGCTGAGCCAATGGCGAAGCCCTTGCCTGTGGCAGCAGTAGTATTGCCGAGAGCATCCAAGGCGTCTGTGCGCTCACGCACTTCTTCTCCCAGTCCGCTCATCTCTGCATTTCCTCCAGCGTTGTCGGCAATAGGACCGTAAGCATCTGTAGCCAGGGTGATGCCGAGAGTAGACAGCATACCAACAGCTGCAATACCGATACCATAAAGACCGGTGCTTATCGACTTTGCCGAAAGCGACATGTCGAAACCATTAGCGCAGAGATAGCTCAACATAATGGCTACCGAAATGGTGACAACAGGAATCATGGTAGAAATCATACCTGTGCCTATTCCCTTGATGATAACCGTGGCAGGACCTGTCTGCGAAGCCTCTGCTATCTTTTGCGTTGGCTTATAGCTATGCGAAGTGTAATATTCTGTAGCCTGACCAATCACCACTCCTGCCACCAAACCGCTGATTACAGAGAACGATAATCCAAGCCAATTCTCGATGCCCAACAGATATAATATAATAAATGTGGCAACGGCAATGAGTCCTGCACTAACATTGGTGCCAAGACCGAGCGAATGGAGCAACTCCTTCATCGTTGCGCCCTCTTTGGTGCGAACCAAGAATATTCCTATTAGCGAAAGGAAGATGCCGATGGCTGCGATAATCATTGGCGCAATGATAGCACGTAGCTGCATGTCGCCATTCATAGCAAAGGCTGTAGCTCCCAAGGCTGCTGTCGACAATATCGAACCGCAATAGCTCTCGTAGAGGTCGGCGCCCATACCTGCAACGTCGCCCACATTGTCGCCCACATTGTCGGCAATAGTAGCAGGATTTCGTGGGTCGTCCTCAGGAATATTAGCCTCTACCTTACCCACGAGGTCGGCTCCCACATCGGCAGCCTTGGTGTATATACCACCACCTACACGAGCAAAGAGCGCCTGAGTAGAAGCACCCATACCAAACGTAAGCATAGTGGTGGTTATTGTGACAAGGGCTGTTGCCTCGCCATCATAAACGGCATTAAGAACAATAAACCAAATGGCAATATCAAGCAATCCAAGACCTACCACTACCAAGCCCATCACGGCACCGCTGCGGAAAGCAATCTTCAATCCCTTGTCAAGACTTGAGCGTGCTCCGTTGGCAGTACGGGCAGAAGCATAAGTGGCAGTCTTCATACCGAAGAATCCTGCCAGTCCTGAGAATAAACCACCAGTAAGGAAAGCAAATGGCACCCATGGGTTCTGCACCTGTAGCACATAAGCCATGAACGCAAAGATGATAGCGAGCACAATGAATACCATCGTCACCACCTTGTATTGCTGTTTCAAATAAGCCATAGCACCTTTTCTCACGTGAGCAGCAATTTCTTTCATTCTGTCTGTACCCTCATCCTCTTTCATCATCGAACGGAAGAAGAACCATGCCATTCCCAATGCCACAATGCTGGCTATAGGGATTAGCCAAAATACTAATGGAATGTTGTTCATAAAAAATATGTTTAATGGTTAGTAATAATTCCGATTGTTCAGTATAGCCTTTCGATTATGCAAATATAAGAAATTTATTAATACGAAAGGGGAAAAACAGAATATTTATTTAATAAGCACTCAATTTTAATGTTCAGATACTATTTAATACAACGACAATACGGATTATTAATCTCAGATATTTGGTAGTAATCATATTGACATTTGATAGTAAGCAAAGCTAAGTTTGATAGAAAGCATAGATATCTTTGCCAGAAAGCATAGATTGCTCAAAAATAGCTTCGATAACGATTGAAGCTTGCTAAGTTGCTGAATGAAAGTAGCTTACCTCGTCGCGATACCTATATTTCTCAAATTTGATAATAATATGTTTTTTTTCTTGCGCTTATTAAGAAAATGTAATACAAATACATTCTCGGATGGTGTTTAATATAACGCCAATACTGATAATCAACGCCAATATAATAACGCAAATACCCCATGACATGAGTGCCATGAGGTATTTGTTGATAGCTCATTCAATGCTTTAGACAGCTGATGGGAACTATGTATATGCCGTCTTCTCGTTTGTAGGCAAGGTTGCCTACAGCTGTTAGAATCATTTTGAATGATGGGGCTTTCATCTTTTCTGTATCTATGGTCGATGCAAATTTGTTTAGTGTTTCTACACCTTCTTCTATCAGTTTCTGACCGCCAAGCTTGATTTCAACCAAACCGTATTGACCATTTCTTAGGTGTATTACAGCGTCACATTCCAAACCATTGCTGTCTCTGTAGTGGAACACATTACCATCAAGAGCTTGAGCGTAGACACGTAGGTCTCGTATAGCCATGGTTTCAAAGAATAGTCCCATGGTGTTAAGGTCCTTAACAAGGTCTGCAGGTCCTACTCCAAGTGCTGCAGTAGCGATAGAAGGGTCAACATAGTACCTTGTATCACTTGTGCGAATAGCAGCCTTGGAACGAATATTTGGGTTCCAAGCCTCCATGTCCTCTATAACAAATATTTTCTTTAATGCTTCTATATATGATGATACTGTGTCAACATCCAGTGTCTCTGTGTCATTTGCCATCATATCTGCCCTTATACCAGCTATGGTGACCTGTGCTCCTTGGTGTCGTGCAAGCGAACGCATCAGACGGTGAGTTCGTGAAGAACTTCGTGATACGCCATCTATACGTGATATGTCTGTATTTACTACTGCATCATAATAAGAAAATGCTGTTTCCAAAGCATATTCTTTCTCAAGAGTAGTCGCAATAGGCCAGCCTCCTCTACATATCAGGAAGGCAATTTGTTCAAGCAAAACCTTTGACTCGCTGAAAATCGGAGTACCAGGATTATTGAAAAGATTGGCAAGGCTGACTTCTCCGCTACTTTCTCCAGATTCCCATAATGACATGGGGCGCATTCTTAGGCTTGTGATACGACCAGTCCCAGTATGGTGTATCTTAGCTTGTTTTTCTTTATCTGGTGGAACTGCCGACCCTGTCATGATGAACTGTCCGATACCTTTGCTATGGTCAACTTCAAATCGTACAGCATCCCATAGTTGCGGAATGATTTGCCATTCATCAAGCAACTTTGGCTTGTCGCCTTCAAGAAGTGCGTTTATGTTCATCTCTGCCAAAATCATATTCTTGTTGAGATTGGCAGGGTCTGATATGTAATTTATACTTTTGGCATGCTGCTCCGATGTGGTTGTCTTGCCACACCATTTTGGACCTTCTACCAGGACGGCACCAGAAGACTTTAGTTTCTTTTCCAGCACACCATCCGCAACACGTGGTTTATATTCGAACTGTGACATAACGATAACTGATTGATAATGTGCTGCAAATATACACATAAAGCATGAAAATACCAAATCGAAAACAAGGCTTTTCCGTAATTTGTGGATTTAAATTCCGTGATTTGTGGATTTTAATCCCGTGGTTTATGGATTATGAGAGAAAACAACAAATACAACTCATACAACAAATACAACCTCAGATAGTTTATCAACGACAATACCTTGCTCTGTGGATATTTCGTGGGGAATAGTCGCAACAACCAGCCTGGAAGGCAAGTCGTAATCAATAATTCCCTATGTTTGTCGGTTGATCCTCAAAAACGACAATACAGACAAAATAATAACGCAAAAACCCCATGGCATTGAGTGCCATGAGGTATTTGCGGAATGTCCTACTACTGTTATTCGGGCTTTGTGTCAAAGAAACTGATAAACTCATCAAAATCTCGAAGAATGTCATTCAACTTAGGATTACTCTTCTGAACTATAATGGCTATGTAATTGTCAACTTCTTCATCTCTAAGAATAGAAACCTTGACACAAAAACGATCCCGTTT
>CAKQMS010000052.1 GCA_934254985.1 uncultured Prevotella sp.
CGCTGTCCAGCAAGTTCTTAACGATGAGATAGACAACATACAATAGTAACGATTGCACTTGCCAGTTGAATTCGCCCGGTGTGATAGAAGGTTAAAAACGTTAAATCTCACACGTTTTCGTATCTACATAGAATCCACATTGCCGCTTTTCTACCATTTAGAGCGTATAATACTTATAATAAAAAAGAGTGAAGATTCTAAAGGTTGATGCCTTTAGAATCTTCACTCTTTTATTTTGTGTGTTTAGTTCTCTTATTACAAATATTACAGAAGAGTATTGTAACTTTCGCCATCATCATAAGTTTGGTGGCTACAAAGAAAAGGAAGTAAAAGAGGTACCAGGTTTTACTGCCTTACCATTACGATACCAAGTATTTCCTCGTTTTTGTTAATTTTGGTTTTGCCATGTTCTTATATCCATTGGTGTTTGAAATTTATATCCATTAATCTGTATAATTGTTTTCCCTATTATAGGAATATAATTATCTATAGTTTCCCCTCCTGTACTTGTTCCCGTAACTATTTCTATATCTTGTGCAGGAATCCAACTATTAGCAAAAAGATAATAATCTACACCGTTTTTTGTCTTTTTATCGATTATTATTACTACATGCCCAGGATAACCACCAAGCACAAGCAAATCACCTATCTTAGGGTAATTACTGTGAGGCAAATCTCTTGATAATGAAGCAGAACCTGCATAAGTCATTATCACCTTCAGATATTCTTCAAAGGTACTTCTGCTGTAATCTTTTGCGGTTTGTGTTTTGGCAAGAATTGCTTTATTACCATTAATTTTTACTCTATAACCTAAAGCCCATTTAGAAAATGGAACTTCCAAACCACATGTAAGTTTAAACTTTATTTTATCATATTCTTTTCTAGAATAGAAAAACTCAGCTCTTAAGCGTATTGCAGCATCTGCACATTGCTGTACTGATGTTACTTTTGTATTTAAAACTCCAAGTGATTGCTCTTTTATTACATTACCTGCATAATCTCTTACCACGGTGGATTTTTTTCTTGGAAAATGCTTTATAAACAATTCCCAATCTGATAATCCTTCATCTGATATTGTGTCAAGAGATTCTGTTACGACTATATTTGCAACAGTTTTGGTATCTGCATTACAGCTTATAATTATAAAAACCATTATAAAAATTACTAATTTTTTCATTGCTTATTAATTTATTTGTTATAATATAACGTGAGCATAACGAAATATAAGTGTCTAAAAATTGGTAATTAGCGAAAATTGTTGTAACTTTAAGATGATAAAAATCAAAAGTTTACAAACAATAATCGCTATGGTCACCGAGGACAAAGTTACTGAAAGTAGTGTATTACCCTTTGCAACTGGTCACGATTTGTGACTAGTTCACCGTTTTCTGTCTTTTCCGTTATGTCTGTCATATTTATATTCATTTTTCCAAAATCACAAATTGTGACCTTAAACGTGTTGTTACTTATTATTGTATGCAAAGGTAGTGCTTTTAGCCTTTAAGCCACTATTGTACAACCCCTGTCTTTGAAAATAACGTAAAATCAATAGTATTATTGCGATAATTGTACTTTTAGTAATCGCTTCACTCGTTGTACGGTACTTACCCCTTTACCACTCAACTTCGCCACATCCCTAATGGAATACCCCTTGCGGAGCAGACTTATCTCGATACAACAGTAACGGTCTACAACTAACCACTCCAATCAAGGGCATCAACGTCATAAAGTATAGCGATGGCTCAATAAGAAAAGTAATTGTGAAATAAAGAGCAAATAATTATAAGAAACAAAAAAAAGTGAAGATTCTAAAGGCTTGATGCCTATTGAATCTTCACTCTATTATTTTGTGTGTTTAGTTCTCTTATTACAAAAGAGCCTTGAACTTATCTTCGATCTTTGACTTAGAGGCAGCACCAACGAACTTGTCTACCAACTGTCCACCCTTGAAGAAAAGGATTGTAGGGATGTTGCGAACACCAAACTCCATAGCGATATCGTCGTTTTCTTCAACGTCGCATTTGCCTACTACCAATTTGCCTGCATACTCCTCAGCCAACTCGCTGATGATAGGTGCAATCTGGCGGCAAGGTCCACACCATGTAGCCCAAAGGTCTACTACCAATGGCAATTCGCCATTCTTATAGCTCTCGAAATTTTCGGTTGTAATTGTTACTTCCATGTTTATTTTTATTGTTTATGTTCTGTTTCTAGAGTAAATCAGCTGCAAAATTAGGCAAAATATTCCATATAGCGCCCTATTTACACATTTTTATTATATTTACCCACAATTCACTATAGATAGCATTCCATTCTTCACTCTTCATTCTTCACTCTTCACTTAATTCACTTTGTAGCTCAAATCCTCGTGGTTGTCTACATATTCTATGAACAGCTTAGAGAGTTCGATGCCGGCATTAGGCATGCGGAGAGTGATTGTAGAGTTGTGCTCGTTGTCGGTAATCTGGAAATAGAGTTGCACATTGCCCGGATGATCTTCTACGAGAGTAGAGATGTCGGTGGCTATTTCTTCGTCTATCTTGTCGGAGTCGGCGATGATGGTGAACTTCTCTATCTGCTTTTCCTTTACCGTTTGCATAAACTCTATGCTCTTTATCTGCAGGCTGATGAAGTTGCTCGTAGGGAACTTCTTGAAACATTTGCAGATCATGTATATCGAAGAGCCTGTGATGAATTTTCCGTTCCATTTGCCCCACTCTTCTCCAAAGATAGCTATCTTGCCTGGACCTTCGTAGTCTTCGATAGTAACGAAGCCGAAAGGTTCGCCTCGCTTGGTAAACGATGGACGCACTTCGGTGATGATACCTCCAACTACGATTTCTTCTCTATCCATAAGGCTGTCGAGATTTTCGAGCTCACAACAATGAGTGTTGCACATCGACTTCAATACCACAGCATAGTCGTCGAGCGGATGTGCCGAGAGATAGATACCTACAAGGTCTTTCTCCTTGCCCAATCGTTCGATGGTGCTCCATTCTTCGCCCTTAGGCACAGGAGGATATGTTACTTCCACTTCCTCTTCGCCAAATAGCGAGTTTACGGCTTGCGCCTTAGATAGCTGATAGTTCTGACCAAAACGCACAAGAGTGTCGAGGAACATGTCGCCCTTAGAATTCTTGCCGAAATAGTCTTCGCGACGAATATTGAAACAGTCGAGACCACCGCTGAGAGCAAGACTCTCTATAGCCTTGCGGTTTACATCCTTAAGGCTGACACGCATCACGAAGTCGAAGACATCCTTATAAGGACCATTCTTCTGGCGCTCGTTAACAATGGCATCGGCAGCAGCACCACCCATACCCTTGATAGCAGAAAGTCCGAAGCGAATCTCACCCTTCTTGTTAACACCAAAGCCCACGAAACTCTCGTTGACATCAGGACCAAGTGTTTCGATATTCATAGCCTTACACTCTTCCATGAGCTTGGTAATCTCGGTAATCTGTGCAAAGCGGCGGGTCATAAGCGCAGCCATATATTCGGCAGGATAGTGAGCCTTCATATATGCTGTTTGGTAGGCTACCCAAGAATAGCATGTGGCATGCGACTTGTTGAAGGCATACGAAGCAAACTTCTCCCAGTCAGCCCATATCTTTTCCAGCACCTTAGGGTCGTGACCATTCTTCTTTCCACCCTCGATAAACTTAGGTTTCATGGCATCTACGATATCCTTTTTCTTCTTACCCATGGCCTTACGCAAGGCATCACTCTCACCACGAGTGAAGTCGGCAAGCTGACGGCTAAGAAGCATCACCTGCTCCTGATATACCGTGATACCATAGGTATCTTTCAGATATTTCTCCATACAAGGAATATCGTAGGTAACGAGCGATGGGTCGTGCTTACGACGAATAAACTCTGGAATATAGTCCATAGGTCCTGGACGATACAGAGCATTCATGGCAATAAGGTCTTCGAATACCGTAGGGTGCAGATTGCGGAGGTGCTTCTGCATACCAGGCGACTCAAACTGGAATGTACCAATGGTGCGTCCCTGCTGATAGAGCTGATATGTAAGCTCATCATCGATAGGCAGAGTGTCGAGGTCTATGTCATGACCTGTGGTCTGCTTCACAACCTTACAAGCCTCCTTAAGCTCGGAGAGAGTCTTCAGTCCGAGGAAGTCCATCTTGATAAGACCAGTAGACTCGATAACATGACCATCATACTGTGTGACAGGAACCTTCAAGCCTTTGAAATCAGGGTCGTCGGCTGTAGACACAGGAACCCAGTCGCTGATGGCATTACGACAGATGATGAAGCCACAGGCGTGGATACCAGTACCACGCACAGTACCCTCAAGCATCTTTGCATATTTTATGGTGTTGCGCTCACGTGGATCGGCAGACGATTCAGCTTCACGAAGCTCAGGTGTACACTTGATAGCATTCGTTAAGTTCATCTTCAAGCCATCAGGCAAACGCTCAGGGATAGCCTTACACAACGCATTCGAGATGTCGAGAGGCAGTTTCTCTACACGCGCCACATCCTTGATAGAGTTCTTGGTAGCCATACTGGCGTAGGTGATGATATGCGCACAGTTTTCATGACCATATTTATCCATTACCCATTGCAGCACCCTACCACGACCATCATCGTCGAAGTCGGTATCGATATCAGGGAGGTTCACACGGTCAGGGTTCAAGAAACGTTCAAACAGCAAGTCGTATTTCAGAGGGTCTATCTTGGTGATACCCAAGCAATAAGCCACAACAGAACCTGCAGCCGAACCACGACCAGGACCAACCATCACGCCAAGTTCGGTGCGGGCAGCATTGATAAAGTCAGACACGATAAGGAAGTAGCCAGGGAAACCCATCGTCTTCATTACGTGAAGTTCGAAGTTGATATGCTCTTTCACCTCGTCTGAAAGATTCTCGCCATAGCGACTTGGGTCGCGAGCGCCATCATAGGCAAGCTTAGCAAGATAGTCGGCTTCAAATTTTATACGATATATCTTGTCGTAGCCACCAAGACGGTCGATAACCTTCTGACCTTCTTCTGGCGACAACTGGTTGTTGCCATTCTCGTCGGTAGTAAACTCACGATACAGGTCGTCGGTAGAGAACTTCTGTCGCCATTCTTCCTCAGTACCAAAACTTTCAGGTATAGGGAAGAAAGGCATGATAGGACCATGTTCGATGCTATACATCTCTACCTTATCAAGGATTTCGAGAGTGTTTGAAAGAGCTTCTGGAATATCGCTAAAGATATCGTTCATCTCTTGTCGAGTCTTAAACCACTCCTGCTTAGTATATCGCATACGGTCAGGGTCGTTAAGATCCTTACCTGTAGACAAGCAGAGCAAATGGTCGTGAGCCTCAGCAGTTTCCTTATCCTCGAAGTGGCAGTCGTTGGTACACACAAGTTTGATACCAAACTCTCGTGCCATTTCTATCAGCGCCTTGTTGGCTTGCTGCTGCAAAGGGAATGTCTCGCGATTAGCAATAAGCGTAGGGTCGGTAACCTCATGGCGCTGAAGCTCAAGATAATAGTCATCACCAAAGATATTGTGATACCATTTACAAGCCTCGCGTGCACCTTCGATATCTCCCTTCAACACCTTAGCTGGCACCTCGCCTGCTATACAAGCCGAGCATACGATGAGACCCTCGTGGTATTTCTCAAGATCCTCACGGTCGGTACGTGGACGATAATAGTAGCCATCCACCCATGCTCTTGATACAAGTTTGATAAGATTCTTGTAACCTTCATAGTTTTTGGCAAGCACAATTAGGTGATGGCCCGACTTGTCGCCATTCTCGGCAACCTTGTCGAACTTGCTATGGCGAGCCACATACATCTCACATCCGATGATAGGTTTGAAAGGCTCAAGTCCCTCCTTTTTTCTACCTTTATTTATCTTGGCACAATAGTCGGTAAACTCCTTGATACCAAACATCACACCGTGGTCGGTGATGGCCATTCCCTTCATGCCGTCAGCCACCGCCTTGTCTACAATGCGGGGAATCTTTGACTGTCCGTCAAGGATAGAATAATGAGTGTGGACGTGTAAATGTATGAAATCTTCCATGTAGTTATGCGTTTTGAGCCGTAAAAGTACTACAAAAAAGGCGCATAGCCAAAAGAATGGGATAGAAAATTTTGTCAATAGATAAAAAACAATTAACTTTGCAAAAAATCTACTCTTAATATATACACTTACAATATATACATGGGCAACAGAATCAAGAAAATAAAGAAGATAAGAATACATCGTGAAGGAACAGATACTTTGTTGTATGGTTTGATGGGAATTATAGCAGTAGCTATTGTCCTATGGCAATCATTTGACAACAAAATTCCATTCTGGATCTTCGTAGCTGTATTTGGAACAGTATATGCAATAGTCCTCAATTTCTATAGGTGTCCGATTAGATATTATGGAAACGAAGATACAGAGAAGATTGTTGTAGCTCCTGCCGATGGCAAGATTGTTGTTATCGAGGAAGTGGAGGAAAACACATATTTCCACGATCGTCGTCTCATGATTTCTATCTTTATGAGCCTCTTTAATGTTCATGCTAACTGGTTTCCAGTAGACGGAAAGGTGAAGTTCGTGAAGCATTTCGACGGCAACTACCATAAAGCTTGGTTGCCTAAGGCAAGCGAGGAAAACGAGCATGCTGATATCATGATTACCACTCCTGATGGTGTAGATGTGTTGTGTCGCCAGATTGCTGGTGCTGTGGCACGTCGTATCGTGACATACGCTAAAGATGGCGAGGATTGCTACATCGACGAGCACCTTGGTTTTATCAAGCTTGGCTCTCGAGTAGACGTATTCCTACCTATTGGCACCGAGGTTTGCGTAAAAATGGGACAAGCAACAACAGGCGACCTTACGGTGATAGCAAAACTGAAATAAAACAAAATATAAAGGCAGATCACCGTATCTGCCTTTTTTATTTTACACATTATTATATATATAACCATTAATAGAATTAAACTATGGCAAATATTATTGTTAGAAATATCCCAAACGCTATAACATGCTGCAACCTCATCTCTGGTTGTATAGCTACGTACAATGCCTTTCTTGGCGATATCCGCATGGCTCTATTGTGGATTATCGTTGGCGCAGTATTCGATTTCTTTGATGGCATGTCGGCACGCTTGCTCAAGGTGTCGTCGCCTATAGGCAAGGAGCTCGACTCTTTGGCCGACGACATAACCTTTGGTTTTGCTCCTTCAGCCATCATCTTCTATGAACTTAGCATCATGGAATATCCTTCAGAGCTACTGATGCTGAAACCATATTTGCCATACTTCGCTTTCGTTATGGCAGCATATTCAGCTTTGCGTTTGGCTAAGTTTAATCTTGATGAGCGCCAGTCGTTGGGTTTCATCGGTTTGCCTACTCCTGCCAATGCCTTGTTCTGGGGAGCGCTGTTTGTAGGCGCACAGAATTTCATGGAGTCTACAGCCTATATGCTTCCTGTAGTATTGCTGATGATATGCGTTAGCTGCTGGTTGCTTATTGCCGAGGTACCAATGTTTGCACTAAAGTTCAAGCAATGGGGATGGAAGGGCAACGAGGTGAAATACATTTTTCTTATCTCGTGCTTGCCTTTGCTCATGATATTTGGCATCACAGCATTCTCTGTTATTATAGCATGGTATGTGGTGTTGTCGGTAGTTGTAAACTTACGTAATAAAAAGTAGCTTGAGCTTATGTTGAAGTCTTTATTGCTATTCTTTGTCCTCATCTTCGTTTTCTTCATAGCCATTATTGGTTTCGTGGTATTCAAGGCTATGGCACTCGTAAGAAGTTTGAAGAAGGGAGGCAAAGGAAATAAGCAAACATCAGGATATAGCAATGGCTCTTACCAGAGTCATCGCACCACAAACACTTCTACAGGCGAAACTATCATCGACACTCGCGACCCTCAGACAGCAAACAGGAAGATTATTCCAAGCGACGAGGGTGAGTATGTAGACTATACCACCGAATAACAATCATGGCAGAACACAATAAGGTTGGTAAATGGGGAGAGCAACATGCTGCCGATGTACTCGATCGCGAGGGATATATCATTGTGGAGACTAATTGGTCGCCACCAGGTAGCCATCGCGACATAGATGTTATTGCCTATACCCCCGACCATACCACAATAGTTTTTGTAGAAGTAAAAACTCGTTCGCACGACGAGGTTGTGCTACCCGAAGAGGCTGTGGATATAAAGAAGATACGCAACCTTGGTATCTGTGCCAACCAGTATATTAAGATGTTTAATATCGTAGACGATATCCGTTTCGATATCGTCTGTATAATAGGTACCCAAAATAATGTAAAACGATACGAGCATATCGTTGATGCCTTTAACCCCAATTTGATATAGAAGGAAACTGCTATGAAAAGAAATATTATAAAGCTCAACGAGATTGGTAGCACCAACGACTATATGCGTAAGTACGCTCTTGCCGATGATGACGAAATGGCTGTTGCCGTTGCAAGTTATCAGACTGCCGGACGTGGACAAGGAACTAATACTTGGGAGAGCGAACCAGGCAAAAACCTACTCTTTTCTTTGAAACTGAAACCAAAGAATGTAGAGGTGCGCACCCAGTTTCTTTTGTCTATGACCATGGCTGTAGCTATAAAAGAAGCCTTAGATTGTTATGCCGACGGCTTTAGCCTTAAATGGCCTAACGACATCTATTGGCACGACTACAAACTCTCGGGCACTCTCATCGAAACATCACTTAAAGCTGGCAACATCGACTCTTGCATCTTTGGCATTGGTATCGATGTAAACCAACAAGAGTTTCATAGCGATGCGCCAAACCCTATTTCGCTTTGCAGCATCACGCAGCATGAAGAAGACATTGATTTGCTACTACAGAGAATCCTCGACTCCTTCGAACGATATTACAACATCCTTATCGCTGGTGGCAAATCGACGATACTTGGCTTATATCACGACAGTCTATATCGTCGCACAGGACTTTATCCATATCGAGATTCCAACGGCATCTTCATGGCATCAATAGAAAAGGTGGAGGCAGATGGCCATCTTGTGCTAAGAGACGACGAAGACCGACTTCGCAGCTACGCCTTCAAGGAAGTGGCAATTGTTATCCCTAAGCGATAGCATTTATATTTAGATTCTTGGATAGAAAGGCTACACTCGGGAATAACAAAAGAAAACTTCGTATTTCTTTTGTTATTCCGCTCGTTTGCACTATCTTTGTGGAAATAAATTCATTACATTAATAATATTCTATTATGGCAAGATTTAAGAGAATACTTCTGAAGCTCAGCGGCGAGAGCCTTATGGGCAAGCAAGGTCATGGCATAGATCCTGAACGTTTGGAGGACTATGCTCGTCAGATAAAGGAAATAGCTGCTATGGGCGTGCAGATTGGTATCGTCATTGGTGGTGGTAACATCTTCCGTGGTTTGAGTGGTTCGCAGAAAGGTTTCGACCGTGTAAAGGGCGACCAGATGGGAATGTGTGCTACTGTCATCAACTCTTTGGCTCTTAGCTCAGCTCTCGGTGCTTATGGCGTTAAGAACAAGGTGCTCACAGCTATTCGCATGGAGCCTATCGGCGAATTCTATAGCAAGTGGAAGGCTATCGAGGCTATGGAAGCTGGCTATGTTTGTATCTTCTCTGCAGGTACTGGTAGCCCTTATTTCACCACAGATACTGGTTCTTCACTCCGTGGTATTGAGATAGAGGCTGACGTTATGCTCAAGGGTACTCGCGTAGATGGTATCTACACAGCAGACCCTGAGAAAGACCCTACCGCAACTAAGTTTAACGACATCACATATTCTGAGGTTCTCGAAAAGGGCTTGAAGGTTATGGACCTTACTGCCATCTGCATGTGTCGCGAGAACAACCTTCCTATCTATGTCTTCAATATGGATATTGTAGGCAACTTGAAGAAGGTTATGGATGGTGAGGAGATTGGAACTTTGGTTCACAACTAATAGTTCCAAAAGAACTTTTGTTCACACATAATTCCATTCTGACTTTGGATAATAACGAAACTCTTCGCATAGACGAATCATTTATGCGAATGGCTTTGAAAGAAGCCGAGAAGGCTGGCGCCAATGGTGAGATACCCATTGGCGCAGTTGTTGTTTGTAAGGGGCGCATCATTAGTCGTGCGCATAATCTTACAGAGACTCTCCACGATGTAACTGCTCATGCCGAGATGCAAGCCATTACGGCTGCTGCCAACATGCTTGGTGGCAAATATCTCACCGATTGCACATTATATGTAACGGTAGAGCCTTGCGTGATGTGCGCAGGCGCATTAGGCTGGAGCCAGATACCTCGTGTGGTATTTGGTGCGTCTGACGAAAAGCGTGGCTTTTTGCGTTATGCTCCTAATGCCCTTCATCCTAAAACTACCGTCACATCCGGCATTCTCGAAGAAGAGTGTCGCACCATAATGCAAGAATTCTTTAAGGGGAAAAGAGGATAAAAACGCAATAGGCTTCATTGCCAAACGAAGCTTGCTTCGTTGGCCAATGAAGCAGGCTTCGTTGGCGATCGAAGCCTGCTTCATTTTTTTGCTATATGTGGTTTAACGATTTTAGTTGACCACTTTAAGCTTTATTTATAATACGAGTTGACTCAGTTATTACTTATTTATA
>CAKQMS010000053.1 GCA_934254985.1 uncultured Prevotella sp.
CTAACGGATGTGCTTTGACCCAGGGTGTCGCTTCGCTTGCCCTGGGCTATGCGCTTGTTGGGCTTTCAGCCCGTTTGAAATTAAATCCGAAACTTTAGTAATTACACCTATTTTTATATAAAGGAGAGAAATCAGATGCCTAACTGACAGCAAAGTTTAAATAAATTAATCTTTGCTGACGATTTTGGACACAATGGCATTATGGCACGAGGAATATGCCAATGGGCACGCATATTGCCTATACTTAGGTGTAATCGGAAGCCCCCGAGAACGAGGGTGGAGGGTTACGAACAACATTAAAAAAAACAACAAATTTAAAATAGGAGGTTATTATGTTACCAGTAATGAGTTCAAACAATTGGTTTCCAACAATGTTCGATGATTTCTTCAACAACGATTGGATGCCTAAGATGAAAGCCACAGCGCCAGCAGTTAACGTAAAGGAAGATGCTAAGGCATACGTTATGGAGTTGGCTGTTCCTGGTATCAAGAAAGAATATTGCAGAGTTTGCATCAACAACGAGGGCAACTTGGAAGTAACTATAGAAAACAAGATGGAACACAAGGATGAGGACAAGAAAGAGCACTATTTGCGTCGTGAGTTCTCATATTCTAACTATCAGCAAGTATATGTTCTTCCTGAGGATGTTGAGAAAGACCATGTAACAGCAGCTGTTGAGAATGGTGTTCTCGCCATCACAATGCCTAAGAAGACTAAGGAAGAAGAGAAGAAGGCCTTGCGTCAGATTGAGATTGGCTAATCTGTTCATGATTGGATATTTGGTTAAATTGGTTAGTCACAGTTAGACATAGGTGAATCGGAGGCAAGCAGTCCCACAAGGATTGCTTGCCTTTTTTGTGTTTGTAGAATAAATGTGCAATAGCAAAAATAAACTGATTATTTGGAGGTTTAGGAAATAATTGATATATTTGCGCAATAATGACAAGCTTTTACGAAGTATGAACAAGATTAGATATATCAACTTATGCATTGTTGAGTTCGGTAAGAAATACGGAATGCCTGCAGCTATGGCTTTTAATTACCTAAAAAGATTTAAAGCTCTGGAATTCATAGACAAAAACTATGAAGCAGAGCATCTTCTTCCCCTTGCCGACACTCTGAAAGACATGAGCACATATTGCAGAAGAAATGGAGGGACTGTCGGATGAAATTGTATCATGGTACGAATATAGACTTTACAGCCATAGATATTCAAAAATGTAAACCCAACAAAGATTTTGGCAGAGGTTTCTATCTTACGGATATCAAAAAACAAGCCTTAAACATGGCTGTAAGAAGATGTGACATAGAAAATAATGGCACACCAATAGTATTAGAATATGAATTTGACGAGAATGCTTTAACGAGCGGCGAACTAAAAGTTAAAAGCTTTGAAGGCGTATCTAAAGAATGGGCAGAATTCATAATTCAGAACAGGCAGGCCAAAGGAAAACGTATGCATGAGTACGACATTGTTATCGGTCCTATTGCAGATGATGGTGTGGTATATCAAATAAACCTTTATATGCAACATTTTATAACTATAGATCAACTTGTTCAAGGATTGACATATAAGAAATTGAATAGACAATATTTCTTTGGTACAGAAAAGGCCATTGCAAAACTTAGACGTATATGAGAACTACAAAAAAGCAGCAACAGTTTATCATAAATTGCGACGTAGAAGAGATTGTATCTTTTCTTCAAGAAGATTATGGCATGAGCACTATCGAAGCTTTTGATACTATTTATAATTCTAAAACTTACGAAAAGCTTATCAATGTAAACAATGGATTATTTATTCAAAGTCCATTATATATTTACGAATATCTAAAAGAGGAAATAAATACTTCTTGTTAGATCATTATATAAAGGTAAGCTGCACTCGGGAATGAAAAGAAAACTTCGTATTTCTTTGTCATTCCACTCGTTTGCATTACCTTTGCAAGCAGATTGGCAATAATGCCAACATATTGATAAACAAAAGAACTAAAGATAATATCACTATGAACAACTTGAAAAAAGACTTTGCATCACGCCTTTTGAAGGTAAAGGCCATTAAGCTTCAACCAAACGACCCTTTCACATGGGCAAGTGGATGGAAATCTCCTTTCTATTGCGATAACCGCAAGACATTGGCTTATCCTGAGCTTAGAACATTCGTTAAGCTTGAACTCGTACACGCTGTACTCGAGAACTTTAGCGAGGCAGAGGCTGTGGCTGGTGTTGCTACTGGCGCTATCGCTCAGGGTGCATTGGTTGCCGACGCTCTCGGTCTTCCTTTCTCTTACGTACGTTCGAAACCAAAGGATCATGGTATGACAAACCTCATCGAAGGCGAAGTGAAGCCAGGTATGAAGGTAGTAGTTGTTGAAGACTTGATTTCTACTGGTGGTAGCTCATTGAAGGCTGTAGAGGCTTTGCGCCAGGCTGGTTGCGAAGTTGTTGGTATGGTAGCATCATATACCTATGGTTTCCCAATAGCAGAGAAGGCTTTCGCTGACGCTAACGTTAAGCTCATCACTCTTACCGACTATGAGCATGTAGTGGCTCAGGCTTCAGAAACTGGCTATATCGCAGAGAGCGATATCGAGGTTTTGAACGAGTGGCGTAAGGATCCTGCTAACTGGAAGAAATAAGGAATATGGCAACATTCGAAAGTTCTGTAAGACAGATTCCACATTCTCAGCAGGCGGTTTACAATATGCTCTCTGACCTCAGCAACATAGACAGAGTGAAAGACCGCATACCTGCCGACAAGCTCAACGACCTCACTTTCGATGCCGACAGCATGTCGATATCTACTCCTATGGGAGCGGTGAAGCTGAAGATTGTAGACCGCGAAGAACCAAAATGCATAAAGTTTGAGACGGAGCAGAGTCCTCTGCCATTCAATTTCTGGATTCAGATATTGCCAGTTACAGACACTACATGCAAAATGAAGCTCACCATAAAGGCTGAGCTAAACCCATTTATCAAGGGCATGGTATCGAAACCTCTGCAAGAGGGTATCGAAAAGATTGCTGATGCCCTGCAAATGATTAATTACGCTTAAACCAATGGCAAACAAACTTTGGGAAAAGAATTACGAGATAAACCACGAGATTGAAAGATTTACCGTGGGCAGAGACCGCGAGATGGATTTGTATCTTGCCAAGTATGATGTGCTCGGCTCTATGGCTCACATCACTATGCTCGAATCTATAGGCTTGCTCGAGAAAGAGGAACTAAAGCCTCTGCTCGATGAGCTAAAGAATATCTATGAGCTTTGCGAAAAGGGCGAGTTTGTGATAGAAGACGGTATAGAGGATGTACACTCGCAGGTGGAGTTGATGCTGACTCGTAAACTTGGCGACATGGGAAAAAAGATACACTCTGGACGCTCACGCAACGACCAGGTGTTGGTAGACCTCAAGCTCTTCACACGCCATCAGCTCAAGGAGATTGCTGATGCTGTAAAGGTGCTCTTCGACGAACTGTTACAGAAGAGCAACCAATATAAAGAGGTGTTGATGCCGGGCTACACACATCTGCAGATAGCTATGCCTTCGTCTTTCGGCTTGTGGTTTGGCGCTTATGCCGAGAGCCTTGCCGACGATATGCTATTCCTACAGGCTGCATACAAGATGACCAACCGCAATCCGCTTGGTTCGGCAGCAGGCTATGGCAGTTCGTTTCCTCTGAACCGCACCATGACGACCCAACTCTTGGGCTTCGACTCAATGGATTATAATGTGGTATATGCTCAGATGGGACGTGGCAAGATGGAACGCAATGTGGCTTTTGCACTTGCTTCGGTTGCTGGCACATTGGCAAAGATGGCTTTCGATGCCTGCATGTTCAATAGCCAGAACTTCTCGTTCGTAAAACTTCCAAAGGAATGTACCACAGGTTCAAGTATCATGCCTCACAAGAAGAATCCTGATGTGTTTGAGCTTATCAGAGCTAAATGCAACAAGATTCAGGCTCTGCCTCAGCAGGTGATGATGATAATGAACAATCTGCCAGTAGGCTACTTCCGCGACTTGCAGATTATAAAAGAGGTATTCTTGCCTGCTTTCGACGAGTTGGCAGACTGCTTGCAGATGGCAGCATATATCATCAATAAGATTGAGGTGAACGAGCATATACTCGACAACCCAATGTACGACCCTATATTCTCTGTAGAAGAGGTGAACCGCCTTGCTGCTGCAGGCATGCCTTTCCGCGATGCATATAAAAAGGTGGGACTGGAGATAGAGGCTGGCACATTCCATGCCGACCACAACATCCATCATACCCATGAGGGTTCTATCGGCAATCTGTGTAATGACGAAATTAATGCTTTGATGAACAATGTGCTCAAAGGCTTCAATTTCGAAAGAATGACAGAGGCAGAGAAGAAACTGTTGGAAAGGTAAAAGGGTAAAAAGGTAAAAGGGTAAAAAGGTAAAAGGGTAAAAGAAAAAGGAATGATGAGAAAAATCATTTTCACTATATCTACATTTATTTTGTCTCTCCTCACGATGATGTTCTCGTCGTGTGGAGAGGCGGAATTTGAATATAGTTCTGCCCCATGCTATCTCATCATCGATAACAGTTTGCACCAAGATGCTACGTTGGCAAGTGCATTGACTCAATATTCAGGCACCTACGTTACTATAACCATTATCACTAAGTCGGGAGCACGCTATTTCTCATTTACCAATAATGTTGGCAAACATACCGAATCTATATTCAATGCATACGATGAGCGACGTAGCTTGATATTGGGTTATAATGGCGGACTGATTGTTGGCTATGGCAATTCGATAGATGGTGTTCTGTATGCCTTCGACCGAGAGTGCCCAAACTGTTTCGACCCAAATATGCTACCATTAAAGAGCCGACCATTGTCGGTATCTGAGGATGGAATTGCTACATGCAGTTATTGCAAACGCCAATACAACCTTAATATTGGAGGCTTTATTTGTAAGGGGGACAAAGGCAAAAAGATGACAAAATACAACTGTCCACCTACAAAACCATACGGAATATTGAGCGTAAACTAAGGAAATAAAGGCTTTTTCGAAGATAACAGAAGCAGAAATCCTTAAATTGTGTAAATTCCTTTGGCACTTTCAATAATTACATATACCTTTGCACGTATCAATTATTACACGACCTATGCCGCAATGGTGGAATTGGTAGACACGAGGGACTTAAAATCCCTTGGCCAGTAATGGCTGTGCGGGTTCGAGTCCCGCTCGCGGCACCTTCTAAAAACTTATTTTATTTTTAATATGCGCAAGAATATTTTCTATCTTTTGTCAGCATGCTCATTATTTGTTTTAGCTTCATGCTCTAAGATGGGCCCATTGTCTGCTGACAACTTTACAGTTAATCCTGTTCCACTTGAAACACAGGGTGGACAAGTTCCAGCAACTATCAATGGTACTTTCCCAGCTAAGTACATGAAGAAGAAGGCTGTAGTTACTGTAACTCCAGAACTTCGCTATGCTGACGGTAAGGTATCTCGTGGTGATGCAGCTACATTCCAGGGTGAAAAGGTTATGGGCAACGACCAGACAATTTCATACAAGGTAGGTGGACGCTACAACATGAAGACCAGCTTCGCTTTCAAGCCAGGCATGGAAAAGAGCGATATGTATCTTACTTTCGATGCTAAGGTAGGAAAGAAATTGGTTGAAATTCCTGCAGTAAAGGTTGCTTATGGTGTTGTTGCAACATCTGAGCTCTATCGCAATACTTTGAATGGCAATTCATGCATTGCTCCTGACACATTCCAGCGTGTTAACGAGAAGAAGCTCGAAGCTAATATCAAGTTCCTTGTTAACCAGGCTAACCTCCGCAAGAGCGAATTGAAGAACAACTCTGTTCAGGAGTTCGTTAAGATGCTCAAAGAGATTAATGCTGACCGTGAGGGACTCAACGTTAGAAATGTAGAGGTTTTGGCATATGCTTCTCCTGAGGGTGGTTTCGAATTCAACGATAAGCTTGCAAGCAAGCGCCAGTCTACAAGTGAAGACTATGTAAAGAAGCAGCTTAAGGCTACTAAGGTTGACGCTAACGTAGCAGCACGCTATACTGCTCAGGATTGGGATGGTTTCCAGCAGCTCGTACAGGTTAGCAACATCCAGGATAAGGACGTTATCCTTCGTGTGCTCTCTATGTATAAGGATCCTGAGGAGCGCGAGAAGCAGATTCGCAATATGAGCGCTGTATTCCGTGAGCTAGCTGATGGCATCTTGCCAGAGTTGCGTCGTTCACGTCTCATCATCAACTACGAAACAATCGGACGTAGCGATGATCAGATTAAGGAGCAGTATACTGCAGATCCTGCAAAGCTCTCTGCTGATGAACTTCTATACGCTGCAACTCTTGAGGAGTCGGCTGCTAAGAAGAAGGAAATCTATGAGACAACAACAAAGCTCTATGATAAGGACTACCGTGCATACAACAACCTCGCAGCTCTTGCTTTCGCTGAAGGCAACGACGCTAAGGCTAAAGAATACTTGAACAAGGCATTAAGCTACAACGCTAAGGCTCCAGAGGCTAATGGTACACTCGCTCTTATGGCTCTCAAGAATGGCGATTTGGAGCAGGCTGAGGCTAACTTGTCGAAGGCTGTTGACGCTCAGGACTTCAATGCAGTTCTTGGTAACCTCAACATCGCTAAGGGCAACTACGCTCAGGCAGAGCAGAACTTCGACGATGCTACATGCAACAGCGCAGCTTTGGCACAGATTCTTAACAAGAACTATGCAAAGGCAACATCTACACTTAGCGCTATCAAGAATCGTGACGCAATGACAGAGTATCTTACAGCCATCGTAAATGCTCGCCAAGGTAACAACGCAGCTGCTGCTGACGCCTTGAAGCTCGCCCTCCAGAAAGATCCTTCTTTGGCTGCTTACGCTGCCAACGATATCGAGCTGGCTAAGGTTAGCAAGTAATCATTGTTGAATGACAAAACATATTACATATCTTATATTACTCACCCTGGTTTTGGTATCATGTGGAGTCGACGGAAAGCATTTTAAGCTTGAAGGACGATTCCTACACCTAAACCAGGGTGAGTTCTATGTATACAGTACTGATGGCGTACTGGATGGCATAGACACCATAAAGATTGAAGGAGGAAGATTTGCATACGAGATTCCATGCGATGAGGAAGGTACATTGGTTATGGTGTTCCCTAACTTCTCTGAGCAACCGGTATTTACTCAACCAGGCAAGACTGTTGAGATAAAGGCTGATGCTTCGCACCTTAAGGAACTGGAGGCAGAAGGCACCGACAACAACAAACTCATGACAGCTTTCCGCAAACAGGTTTCAAACATGTCGCCTCAGCAAGCTATTGATGCAGCTGCAGAATTCGTTAAGCACAATCCAAAGTCGGACGTTTCGGCTTGGCTTATTCGAAAATACTTTATCTTAGCTCCAAAGCCCGACTATGCAAAGGCTAAACAGCTGTTAGACTTGATGATAGCAGAGCAACCAAAGAATGGTAAACTCGTAAATCTACAGCAACAACTCATTGGTTTAGCAGCAACTGTCGGCAAGTCGCTACCAATATTTACAGCAACAGACATAAATGGCAATAAGGTTACTCAAGCTAATCTTACGCAATCGCCAAATGCCGTTGTTTTCCTTTGGGCATCATGGAACTATGAAAGTACAGACATGCAGAGACAGCTAAAAAGGCTGAAAGCAGCTAAAGGCAATGGTCTCTCTGTAATTGGTGTCTGCATAGACCCATCGAAGTCGGAGATGCAACAATATCTTCGCCAAGACTCCATCTCTTGGCCAACCATCAACGATGGTATGATGTTTGATACTAAGATTGCCAAGCAGTTGGGATTATCACAAGTGCCTGCCAACATCTTGCTAAAGAACGGAAAGATTGTTGGTCGCAACCTAAGAATGAACGAACTAAAAGAAAAGATAGAAAACTAAGTTGGTTTAAAACCCTACTTAATCACTAACCCAGAAACACTACTTATGCTCGTAAAATCATATAGCGCAGCCGTCAACGGAATGGAAGTCACGACTGTAACCATAGAGGTAAGCATAGTACCCGGCGTGATGTATCATTTCACAGGTCTCGGCGACGAGGCTGTGAAAGAAGGTCGCAACCGTATTGCTGCAGCGCTGCAATGCAATGGCTACCTATTTCCACGCAAAGACACAACAGTAAACATGGCTCCTGCCGACTTGCGCAAAGAAGGTAGTAGCTTTGATTTGCCTTTGGCTATGGCACTATTGGCTGCCGACGAGAAGATTGACGGAACAAATCTTGCAAGCTATATGATGGTTGGCGAGCTGGGTCTTGATGGTAGATTGCAACCGGTAAAAGGTGCTCTGCCCATTGCAATCAGAGCAAGGGCAGAGCACTTCAAAGGTCTTATAGTGCCTAAAGCCAACGAGCGCGAAGCTGCTGTGGTAAACAATCTCGAGGTTTATGGCATGGAGAATATCATGCAGGTGATAAGCTTCATCACTGGTCAGCAACACTTCTCGCCAATGGTTATCGACACTCGCAAGGAGTTTTACGAGCAGCAATATAATTTCGACCTCGACTATGCCGACGTGAAAGGTCAAGAGAATGTGAAGCGTGCTCTTGAAGTGGCAGCGGCTGGTGGACACAATCTGATCATGATAGGTCCTCCTGGTAGTGGTAAGAGTATGATGGCCAAGCGTTTACCTTCTATTCTTCCTCCTTTGTCGCTTGCTGAAAGTCTTGAGACAACGCAGATACATAGTGTGGCAGGCAAACTATCTAAGAATTCGTCGCTTATATCTCAGCGTCCATTCCGAAGTCCGCACCATACGATATCTGAAGCCGCTTTGGTAGGTGGCGGCATCAATCCTATGCCTGGCGAGATTAGTCTTGCCCATAATGGAATTCTTTTTGCAGACGAATTGCCAGAATTTTCAAAACACACTCTCGAGGTACTTCGTCAACCTCTCGAAGACAGAGTTATCACTATAAGCAGGGCGAAATATAGTGTGGAATATCCCTGCAACTTCCAGTTCATAGCCTCTATGAACCCTTGTCCTTGTGGATATTATGGCGACCCAACGCATCGCTGTGTATGCACTCCGGGACAAATACAGAAATACATGAATAAGATTAGCGGTCCGCTTCTTGACCGTATCGATATACAATGCGAGATTACTCCTGTACCATTCAAGGATATTTCGCAAGCTGCTCCAGGCGAACCAAGTGCAACGATAAGAGAAAGGGTTATTGCAGCCCGCCAAATTCAAGAACAGAGATACAAGGATATAAAAGGCATACATTGTAATGCTCAGATGACGGAACGCATGATTCATCAATATGCCGAACCTGATGCAGATTCGGTAGAAGTATTGCGCTCTGCTATGGAACGTCTATCTCTCTCCGCACGTGCCTACAGCCGTATTCTAAAGGTTGCCCGCACCATCGCCGACCTTGATGGTAGCGAAAAGGTACAGCTTCCTCATATAGCCGAAGCCATAGGCTATCGCCAACTCGACAGAGGCGACTGGGCTGAGAGAGGAGTATATTCTTAATAGGTAAAAAGGTAAAAGAATAAAAGAGTAAAAGAGAGAAATGTGAGCTTAGATTTTGCGATTAATTTTTACCATATAAGAAAAGACAAGTATGAATAATCCAATAGAAATATATCGTTCACAAGATGGAAGCATACAACTTAATGTAAAGTTGGAAAATGAGACTGTTTGGTTAAGTGCAAATCAAATGGCAATACTTTTTGATCGTGATGCAAAGACGATACGTAAGCATATAAATAATGTATTTGCAGATGGTGAATTAGTAAAGGAAAGTAACACGCATTTTTTGCGTGTTGCTAATTCTGACAAACCTGTACCATTCTATAATCTTGATGTCATAATTTCTGTGGGGTATAGAGTAAAGAGTCAGCAAGGTGTACAATTCCGCCGCTGGGCCACCACCATCCTCAAGCAATACCTTATCAAAGGCTATGCCATCAACCAACAGATAAAACTCGAGCGCTACAACGAACTTAAAGACGTTGTACGCCTTATGTCTCGTGCCATTGGTTTACAGGAAAAGGTTAGCTAATATATAAACACAACCAATAGATACACATAGAAAAACAACAAAATATGAAACCTTCAATAGAAAATCTTTATTCTCTTGATGGCAGAGTGCCTGTAGGCAAAGCATTGCCATTCGGTCTTCAGCACATTCTGGCGATGTTTGTTAGCAACATCACCCCTATCATGATTCTATCGAGCGCCATTGGCCTCGATAGTGCTGTTAGCGCTATGCTGATACAAAACTGTATGATTATTGCAGGTATCGGCACATTGGTACAGCTATATCCAATATGGCGCATAGGCTCACGCTTGCCTATTGTAATGGGAATATCATTCACCTTCCTCTCACTATCCATAAGCATAGCCAGCGTATATGGCATGGGCACGCTGATAGGAGCCGTCATCATTGGTGGTTTGATAGAGGGTGTGCTCGGACTCTTTGCCAAATATTGGGCGCACCCGACAAACCCTGTGGAGTAGGCCGTGCAGATGCTAACCCAAAACTGTTGCTAAACGATACATGAAGAA
>CAKQMS010000054.1 GCA_934254985.1 uncultured Prevotella sp.
ATTTATTCGGGTCGCGTATATGCTCACGAAACCCAGGGCTGGCTTTACGGTATCTTCGAAGCTCGCATCAAATTGCCCAAAGGTAAAGGCACATGGCCTGCTTTCTGGATGATGCCTTGCAACAATGATTTCGGAGCCAATCCTTGGCCTAAATGTGGCGAGATTGATATTATGGAAGAGGTCGGTGTTAATCCTAACTATACTTCTTCGTCGCTCCATACTGAGAAGTTTAATCATGTGATGGGAACTCAGATTACCAAGGAGCGCCTGACTGCGGGTGCTGAAGACGGTTTCCACGTTTATCGCCTGGAGTGGACTCCTGATTATATCAAGACCTACGTAGATGGTAAGGAACTGCTCAGTTTCAACAATGACGGTATAAATGATGTAGGTTCATGGCCTTTTAATAAACCGTTCTATGTAATCCTCAACCTGGCTTGGGGCGGTGATTGGGGCGGCATGAAGGGTGTTGACGAAAGCGCCCTCCCTGTTCAGATGGAAGTGGATTACGTGAGAGTATTCCAGAAAAAATAAGGCTTGATTTTTTTAACTATATAAATAATAAGGTCTTAGGAGAAGTCTAACCTGCACTTACTCCTAAGACCTTTTTCTTTTTATTCTGTTTTCAGTCCCATCGACTGGATATATCCCGTCTGAGGAACACAGTTCTTCTGTTTCGCATTCTCAACAAATTCCATCAGCAGTTTCTTGCCCTTTTCCTGGTCAGGGCGTGCCTTGCGTATTCCGTCAAAGCTGCTGCGGTCAGCCTCTGCAAACTTTACGATGATGCTGTCCCATTCTGCCGGTTTCCTGATGCCCATCATGCAGAAATTTTCAATCTTCTTGTATGGCCAGAAAGTATAGCCGATATTGGCTTTCCGCATGGTCTCGCAGAAATCGGCTTGCCATTTGTCGGTGTTATGACCTATCTCGCCCATATACATCGGCAACTGGGTCTTGTCGCGGAAATCGATGTAACTCTGGATGGCTTCCTTCGTAGGAGCACCGCCATATCTGTGGCAGGTATACATGATTTTATCATCAAACTTCCAATCGTTGAAAGGCTCGAAATTGCTGTTCCATTGCGATCCGCCTAAGAGGATGATATGATTCTGGTCTACCTCTCTGATAGCCTTTGTAGCACGCTTGTACACGTCTTCTAACTTCGCATTCAGCTTGGATTGTACCTCCTTGGTAAACATGGTGGCGATAGGCTCATTCATCAGTTCATAACCCAGTATTACTGGTTCGTTTTTATATCTTTCGGCTATGCTACGCCAGATGTTGCAGAATAGCTGCTGACTCTCTTCACTCTCGAAAAGCCAGGGATAACCATGTCCGTTATCAATATTGTCGCCAGTCTGTCCGCCAGGGCAGTCGTGCATGTCCAGAATCAGATGCAAGCCGTATTTGCGGCACCATTCTATGGTCTTGTCCATCATTCGGAATCCCTCAGTTTCATCGTTCTTGCCCATATAGTCTTCGCGTGTGAAGAGTTTGTAGTTGAAAGGCAATCGGATGGTGTTGGCACCTGTGCTTGCGATGTAGGCGATATCATCTTCTGTGATATAATTGTCTTTGAAAGCCTGCCAGAACGCTCTGGCGAAATCAGGACCTGCTAACTGACAAATCATTCCGTTGATCATCCACTCGCAGTTGGTTTTCTTGAAGTTAAACATATAGCCTTCTGGATTTAGCCAGTTACCCAAGTTGGTTCCCACGATGTAGAGTGTGCTACCATCAGGTTTGATAAGGTTCTCGCCCTTCACGATAACATAATTGCTACCCGTAGGGATGATATTCTTTACCTCCTTTTTTACTCTCTTCTTGCCTCCTGTATTTGCACAAGATGTTTCACTGCTCATGCATAACAATAGCGACAACGATAGAATAAGATAATTTTTCTTTTTCATGTTCATCATTATTTAGTGTATAGATGTAGTTGTCTTATTTACAAATATACATACTAATCCTTGATGACACAATGTATTAAAAACTAATAGTGGACTCTGTTGCTTGGTGTTTAGTATAACAGGTTGATAATTAGGATAATAAGCCTTGCTTCTTAAGTCTGAAAAGTGGATGCTTTGGATAAGTCTTGCATAATACTTGTTATGCATTTAATGTTGCAGTCTTAATGCTGTTTGTTATTTCTGCTTTTTATTATTCCTTTTTTGTGTAAGATTTATTTTTGTTGCCACCATGAGCTACCAAGTAACCGAACTCGGTCAGCTGGCGTAGATATCGTTTGGCTGTGGTTTCAGTCAAACCCAATTGTGTGACAAGCTGCTCGGTCCTGATTTCTTCTTTGTCGGCCATGAAAACTATAATATCGGCCAGTTTTCCTGCCAGAGTTGGTTTTATCGACCATTTATCGACCATTTCTTGTTGGATAGCAGTTTTATCGACCATTTCCTCTGATGTTGATAATAGGAATTGGTCGATATCTTGTTGCAGATGTTCACAATGTAGTTTTGCCATACAGTTGATGAATATGTCTGTATTCTCAGCTTCTCTTGTGTCAATGAGAGCTTGGATGTATTCTGCTTTATCTTCTTTAGTTATCTTTGTTGGCAATACACCATATTCCATTTGTAGAAGGTTCATAAGCAGACGGCTTGTTCTTCCATTGCCATCTGCCCATGGATGAATGGTTACAAGTTCGTAGTGTGCCCAGAAACTCAACTCATATATAGACAATTCGTCTGTTACATCTATTTCTTTGCGACGTTTGTTAAGTTCCTCGCAAAACTCCTTCAGTTTCATTGGTACCTTCATCCAGTTCATATACGATCGTCCACCAGCACCTGCTGTAACGTTCAGCTTACGAAGCTCTCCTTTAGATGCGTCAAAGCTACCGCCTAACGAATTGTATTCACCACCAGTACGAGCCATTACTTTTGCAGCAAGAGTAACAAGAGATTCTATGCTGATGTCCTCATGTCTCTTTATCCAAATGCGACCATAGTCGTAGGCTACTTTTAGATCGAGGTTCATCAACTGTTCTATCATAGGCTTTCCTTTAGCCGTAATGCCTTCGTCGAAGAGTAGCTGTGCTTCCACCTCCGTCACAGTGCTTCCTTCGATGGCTGTACTGTGGGTAATGATAGAGTACAGGTAGAACTTCTCATAGTCTATCTGTTCTGTTATGCCCAACTCCTTATGGCGTTTGAGCAAACGCTGCATTATGTCTTTTATCTCTTGTTTCATTACTTTTTAAATTTGAAGTTATGGTTTCATACACCTTCTCCCAGTACCACTTTTTGTACCGCTTAGGTGGTACTGGAGTTTCACCTTGATGGTACTGGAGTATCAGCTTGCTGACACAAGAGTGATACTTATGTGGTACTGAAGGGGTATTTTTATGGCATAAATTAGGCAGTCCAATTGATGTACTCTTCGTATTTATCGAAGTCCATTTTTGGGTCTGCTCCAACCTTTTCAAGCATCAGTCTTATCACCTCTTGCTCCTCGGGAGAAATAAGGATGGCGCCACGTCTGCGCTTGTAGTATTGGTTGCGTCCGAAGTGGAGAACGAGGGTTGTCATAAACTTGTCGTACTGCTCAGGATACATGTGCTTTTGGAAGTTGGTGAAGCCTTTGGCAAATACTACGGGCTTTTTATCTCTATAGTATGTGCATGCCTCGTCTTTGCTGCATTTTGTAGGATTAATCAAACGCAGAAACTCAGCATTCTGCTCCAGCATCATGGTGTAGGCAATATGGTGCAAGCACGAGACTGCCAACGGGCAGTTGCTATGCTCGCATACGGGGTAGTTACTCGGTACGGTTAGTTTGTTTTTAGTAGGCATAATATTATTTGTTTTAATATTGTTGTTGCTTTGTTTTATTCAATATGCAAAAATAAGGCTTTTTATTTGAAAAAATGCCAGTCAAACACTAAAAAACAAAACCTCAACATCGTTTTTATTCCGAATAGTTCACATTATTCAAGAGAATTGACTATATTTGCATAATACATAGCTGCACTCAGCAAATTGAGAGTAAACTCTCTTTGCGCTCGTTTGCAAAGTATTTGCATAATACATAGCTGCACTCAGCAAATTGAGCGATTTAGGTCTTGATTATCTCGACCTCTATCTCATTCATTGGCCAGCCAACGAGTTGCTGTTTGGCAAGGATGCAAATCAGCTGAATGTAGATACTTGGAAAGCGATGGAGCGTCTTCATGAAGAGGGCTTGATTCGCAGCATCGGTCTTTCCAACTTCATGCCGCATCATGCAGAGCCAGTAATGGCGAAAGCAAACATCTGTCCGATGCTTGACCAGATAGAGTATCATCCAGGATTCACCCAGAAGGAGTGTGTGGAGTTCTGCCAGAAGAACGACATTCTTGTGGAAGCATGGAGCCCATTGGGAAGAGGCAATGTCTTGGACAATCCTCTCTTGAAGTCGATAGCTTCTAACAATGGCAAGAGCGTGGCTCAGGTAGTTATTCGCTGGGTGATTCAGACAGGCGTGCTGCCGCTGGTAAAGTCGGTTACTCTAAGCCGAATCAAGGAAAACTTCGATGTCTTCGACTTTGAACTCTCTCAGCAGGAAATGCTCGAAACAGCATCGCTGAAGGCTGACAGAATAGGTGCAGACCCAGACACATGCGATTTCTAAAATAGCAAAACCGACTGATTTTAGGCAATAAGCTTGAAGTCGGTCTTTAACCTTATTTATCTGGTTGAGGGTTGTTGATGGACATCTTGAATAACCGGAAATCCTTAATGACCTTAATGACCGTGACCTTAATGACCGGAAATTGCTTCTAAACATAATAACATGAGCCACCTATCCAAACGTAATATGTAGAAGTATCTTGTGTCATAATTATTTTATCTTCAATGTCCGCAGATATTCCTTCTGCTTGGGCGTGATTCTGTAGCTCTCGATGGCCTTCTGGATGGTCTTGTTGTGCGTCCAGGGAGCAAGGCGGCGTTGCTCGATGTAGGGAATCGTTGCGTCCCATTGCTTGGCAAGGGCGGTGGCGAAGAACCAGGCTACCATCATCTTTACGTAATACTCTTCGCTCCTTACTGATGCAGGAATTTCAAGATATTCTGCCTTGAAGTCTTTATCCAGGTAATGAGACATAAGTGTCTCTATTCCAAAACGACAAGTATAGACGTGTGATGATTTACTCCAAGTCTTGATCTTCGCCAGTAACTCCTCCTTGTGTTTGGCAAACACCTTCGGCGACATGATGTCGCAAACCGCCCAGTTGTTCACGAATGGCAGGAATTTATCTGTAAGACGAACGCATTCCTCGTAGTCCTTTACCTCGGAAATGATGAGACCATGAAGCATGTTCTCATCGTAGTATTCGTGAGGAAGCTGATGAAGGAATTCCTCGCATTCCTCCGCCTTTGTAAATTCTTTTGCGAACTTGCGGAGCACAGGCACGCGAATGCCTATGAAACTCTCCATAGGCACTCCCGGTGTCAGTTTTGCCTGGAAAGCAGCATACTGCTTATCCTGCATGGCGAACAGCCTTTCTTGAAGTGATGTCATAAAATCTTATTGTTATTTTAACTTGTTATATTCCTCATCGCTCACAGGCTCCAGCCACTCGTTGGAGCTGTTCTCACCAGGAATTTCAAAGGCGAGGTGAGCAAACCAGCTGTCTTTTGCAGCACCGTGCCAATGCTTCACGTTGGCTGGAATGTGGATGACTGTGCCAGGGAGAATCTCCTGCGCAGGCTTGCCTTCTTCCTGATACCAACCACGTCCGGCTACGCCTACCAGCATCTGTCCGCCACCCTTTGTGGCGTGGTGTGTGTGCCAGTTGTTGCGGCAACCTGGCTCAAAGGTTACGTTGAAGAAAGGTATCTGACTGTCAGATATTTGTGCCAGATAACTGTTTCCCTTGAAGTACTTGGCGTAAGCGGTGTTAGGCTCACCGATAGGGAAGATCATCTCGCGCTGGAATGCAGCCTTGGCATCTTCGCCTTTCACATCCTCGCTCCATACTTCCTTAGCCAGATTGAATGCTGCCCAGGCTTTTGGCCAGCCAGCGTAGAAGGCGATGTGAGTGATAATTTCTGCCGCTTCCGTGCGGGTAATTCCGTTATTCTTTGCCGACTGCAGGTGATATTTCAACGAACTGTCGGTGATTCCTTGGCTGATGAGCGAAGTGATTGTTACCATACTGCGGTCACGCAATGAAAGCAGGTCATTGCGGCTCCATACTTCTCCGAAGAGAATGTCGTCGTTGAGGTGGGCGAACTCAGGGGCAAACTCACCCAGTTGGGTGCGCCCTGCTGTCTGTACTATTTTCTGTTGTGCCATGATGTTGAGTGAAATAGTCGTTAATATAATGAATGTTCCGATAACTTTCATCATTCTTCCTTATATTTATGCAGTCTTGCGATATTCGCTCGGTGTCTTGCCCGTCTGCGCCTTGAAAAAGCGGACAAAGTGCTGTGGATATTCAAAGCCGAGGCGCTGGCTTACTTGCGTGATGCTGAGGGCTTCATCATCAAGCAGTTGGCGGGATGCCGTAAGCAATCGGTCGTTTATCATACTCTTGGCTGTCCTGCCAGTCTCTGTCTTGACCAATTCACCGAAATATTTGGTAGAATAGCAGCATTTGTCGGCAAAGTAGGCTACGGTAGGCAGACCCTCACGCTCCGCTTTCCGAGTAATGTATTCATCGAGCAGAGAGATGAACTTCTTTACCACCGAATGATTAATCTCCTCGCGTGTGATGAACTGGCGGTCGTAGAAACGCAGACAGTAGTTCAGCAGCAATTCGATGTTTGAAACGATGAGTTCGCGCGAATGCTTATCTATAGGATGCTGCAGTTCCTGCTTGATCATTGAGATCACGTCACGGAAGATATTGACCTCGGCAGCGGACAGGTGTAAGGCTTCGTTGCTTGTATAATCGAAGAACTCGTATCGGGAGATGTTCTTGCCAAGCTGGGTGCGGTTGAGTAGGTCGGGATGGAACGCCAATACCGTATATTTGGCAAACGGAACTCCAGGGATGGGTTCCACCTTAATCGACTGTCCTGGAGCAAACGAGGTTACGGTCATCTCGTCAAAATCATATTCTGTTCTGCCGTATGACAATTTGCAGCCCTTGTTTTCCTTCAGAAAGAGGGCATAAATTCCGTAGTGATTCACAGCCTCCAGTATCGGTGTTCTGTTCTCTACACGCGCAACGCTTACCAGGGGATGAAGCGTTTCCACCCCTATGAAGTCGTTGAACTCCTGTATGGTATTAAAGAAAAATTCCTTCATAATCCTAAGCCTTTAAAATTTCTTGTTGCAAAGATACGCACATTATCTATATTCCTTTATACCTCAAATTCGGAATGTATTACCATTTATGCGTACTACAGCCATGCGTCATCCTCAATTGGTTATAAATGATTATTGCCAGAAAGACTTATATATCGTACATTTGCAGCGCGAAATAAAATAATAGAATCGCGAATCAAAAATAATAAATAATATGACATTTAAATCATTTTTACCAATGGCTGCCTTGTGCGTGCTGGCATCGTGCAGCAATTCCTCTAAACAGGAGAAAGCAGGGGGCGCTTCGGCTGATTCTGTTCAGACATCTATAATGAGTTTTCAAGATTGTGACATTACGCTTGGCGGTATTCACTTCACTAAGATGCTTAATGATGCCGACAAGCAGGTGAGCGAGAAGGACGGTGTCATCACTTTCGTTGCTCCTGAGAAAACCGATTTGTTCATCGACCCCAACGATGCAAAACTGACCGCCAATACGGCAAAGGTGCTTTTTACGGAGGTTGACAACACCAAGCCGTTTACTTTCTCTGCCAAGATGAAGCCTGGCTTTACTCCTGATGGACTCTATAATGCTGCCGATCTTGTTGTGATGGCTAACGACACCCTCTATCAGAAATTCTGCTTCGAGCAGGATGAACGTGGCAAGCACCGTGTGGTGACCGTGCGCACCGTGGGTACGAGCGATGACAACAACCACGAGGTTGTGAATCAGGATTATATCTATTATAAGATAAGTTCTGACACACGTACCATCGCATCCTATTATTCGCTGGATGGCAAGGAATGGCAGATGGTTCGCCTTTACCGCAACAACTATCCCAAGAACCTGAAGGTGGGCATCTGTTCTCAGGCTCCTCAAAAGGGAGAATGTGTGAGTGAATTCTCAGAACTGCGCCTGTCAACCGAGACGGTGGGTGACTTCCGAATGGGAGAGTAGAATCTGCGTCAGAGTAATCCCATCACATGTGCCAGCTTGCATGCTTCGATGGCACGATCTACCTTCAGTTTCTGGAGAATGTTCTGGCGATGGCGGTTCACGGTGTTGATGCTGATGCAGAGATTGTCTGAAATCTCTTTCGACAGCAGTCCCTGGTCGATAAGACGCAGCACCTCTAGCTCTCGTTCTGAAAGTATATTTTCGTAATCCTTATTCGTCAATATCCGCACCTCTCCGGTTCGGGTATTGGCGAATTTTGCTTTTCTGTCTTCATCAGTTGCCAGCGTATAGATGCAGGTGCAGAGCAGCAGACAACCGTTCTTGTCGGTGGCAAGCGGAATCATCCGGTGCTTCACCCAGCGGTATTCTCCGCAGGCATCTTTTACCCGCAGGTAGTTGCAGAGCACATAATCACGATAGTGCTGGGGAGTTGAGGTACTGGCGATGTGGTGAAGGAAGGCAATCTCCTCTGCATGACGTCTGCTGAGATCGTCGGGATGGCAACGGTCGAAGATGAAGTTCTCGTAAAGCGAAGGCAGCTGGCTGACCCGTTCCTCCGGCAAAATGCCCAACACGTCAGCTATTCCGCCAAAATAGCAGTAGCTGCAGTTTTTGCGGTTATCTCCCATAGAGACAACAGCATTCTCTGCCATGGCGTATGTCCTGGCTATCATCTTACATTCAGTAAGCATCTGTTCTTCGTCTATTTCCGTATCAAACGCTTGCGAAAGATACAGTTGCTCTATTGGTTCGAAATTCTTATCCATATTTTCTTCACGCGCTATTCGTTGGATGCTTATGCGCCTATAATCCAGGAGGATAAGTCATGCTCAACCCCCATATTGTCGCATTATATCTGCAAAAATACAAAAAAAAATCAGAATATAGCATTTAATACTGCAGAGATATCATCTTTAATCGCAATTATTCTCTTAGAGGAATACATGGATAGAACATCATCCTTATTGATTCTCACAAGTGATGTATTCTTCCACACGTTGACCATTTTTTCAAATGGGAAACGGATAATGGTTGGAGTATTGAAGCCTACTCCAAGCTCTAGCAAAACAGTCTTCTTATCTCTTGACTTTTCAAGAAAATCGTAATAGCGGTTGGCTGCTGAATGCCATGCTTCATCCTCAACAAAGAATTGATCACAGCGCACGTGGACAGTCATTTTCTCGCCACAAATAGGACAGCGAGGAATTAATGACGATGGGATGCGACAATTCTTGGTTTCTGCAAACATCTTT
>CAKQMS010000055.1 GCA_934254985.1 uncultured Prevotella sp.
TGAAATAAATAATACTGAGCGGAAGAACTATCGTTATATATTGACTGAGTGGATGAACATAGAAGATGATGAAAATCAATAATTATTAGTTTACTTCACCTATAGAATTGGTGGAAAGAATCAACAAAGGTTAATACACTACTATACGTATAGCAGAACTTTCTCGTTTGTGGATTGTTTTTCGTACTTTTGAATAACATAGAAAAAGATAACTTAAAAAGATAAAATATGGCCAACAAGATATTTCTTTTAGGATTATTTCTGCTTTCTGTTGCCAACGTGAAAGCTCAAACTCTGACGCAAACGGATTCGCTCACAATGGAGACAATGTTGCACAATCTTCCAGAAGTGATGGTAAAAGGTTCTCGCCCCATTGTCAAGGCAGAGCGGGGTATGCTGTCGTACAATATGCCGCTACTCTTAAAACAATTGCCTGCCGACAACGCTTACGAGGCATTGACACGCATACCTGGTGTCAGCGATGCCACAGGCAGCATATCCTTCTCCGGCAATGAAGTAACGTTGATTATCAACGGACAAGCCACCACATTGACGCAGGAACAACTGACAGAGCGTCTGAAGGCAATGCCTGCCGCACAGTTGGCAAAAGCCGAGGTGATGCTGTCTGCCCCTGCTCGCTATCATGTGCGTGGTATGGCTATCAACATCGTTACGAAAGACTATGCTGGTACCAATCAGCTTTCGGGGCAGGTCATTGGCGGCATGAAGCAAAGCAAATACGCCAAAGGTTTTGGCGATTTATATCTTTCCTTGCAAAGAGGCAAGTTTGGACTTGACGCACAATATAAATATGTAAACGGCAATTCCTACGGTGAGTCTTCACGCATAGCCAATCATCCACTTGGCAACAATCGTATACACTATAATGATGAAACCGGGCAGAAGTCGTTTGGCATTACACACGACTACCGACTGGGGATGAATTACACCTTTAGCAAGAACCATCGTCTTGACGTAGCCTATACGGGACAATGGGACAAGACAAACTCAAACAGCCGCACGACAGGTTCAAGCATCAGCGGAATGCATCGTGACAGTCATGAATATCTGCACAATGTGGATGTTAACTACGCGCTTCCTTTCGGACTAACCCTTAGCGGTTCGTACACTTACTATCGCACGCCTCAGCAACAAGCCCTCGATGGTACGATAACTACGGAAAACAAAAATGAAACTGAACGCAACCTGACAAGCGGCAGCGAGCAGACCATCAACAAATGGATGTTCACAGCCGACCAAACCCATTCTTTGGCAAATGGTTGGGGATTGTCGTATGGCGTGAAAGGGCAATTCACAAGCAACAAGAGTTATCAGACCACAATAGATAAGGATGGAACCATCCTGCCTGATGGAACAAGCAGCGTGGACAATAACGAACGGATATGGAACATATATGCTGGTTTCAGCAAGCAGATAAACAAGGCTATTAGTCTTGAAGCATCTGTTGCTGCCGAGCAATATCACTCTCCCATATGGGATAAATGGCGCGTATATCCTACGCTCAATGCTTTGTGGAACGTCAACGACAACCATTTGCTCAATCTATCATTCAGTTCCAATTCGGAGTTCCCTAGTTATTGGTCGACCATGAGTAACGTTTTCTATTCTTCAACATACTCAGAGATACATGGCAATCCCGATTTGAAGCCCTTCTCTTATTATAATGTCAACCTGATGTGGCAGATAAAGCGACGCTATACGCTCATGGCTTTCGCAAGTCTGAAGCCTGATTATTCGGTGCAGTTGCCATATCAAACCACAGACCGTATGGCTGTGATAATGAAGGAAACCAACTTCAACTATGAGAATAGTTTTGGACTACAAGCCTCTGCAATGTTCAGCGCTGGCAAATGGCTCAATGGCAATGTGTTTGCCGTTGGAATCTACAAGCACGACAAAAGTGACTATTTCTTCGATTTGCCATTCAATCGCAAGAAACTGACAGCTGCACTTGGAGGTACGGCATCTATAAAACTATGCCAAACACAAGACTTGCGCCTAATTCTTAATCCTTTCTATCAAACAAAGGCTATACAAGGAGTCTACGACATAAGTCCTATTTTCAGAATGAATACCAAACTGCAATGGTCGTCGCATGATGGTAAATGGGGATTGCGCCTTAATGGCAACAACATCTTCAACAATAAATACGATACCCGTTCCGTGCAAGGCAACCAAGACTACCGTATGAAAATCAACTACAACTGGGCATCTGTCACTTTTGCAGTTATCTATAAGTTTGGTGGCTACAAGGAAAAGAACGTAAAGGCTGTAGATACATCAAGAATGGGACATTAAGACACAAAGGCAGATAAGATACTGATGAAAATAAAAAGAACGCATTCTTTGTCTTAATGTAGCATTTTCACAGAGAAATGACAGGGGGTTATAAGGTTTATGTTTAAAAGACCATCTAAACACTAAACATTAAACATTAAACACTATCTATGAAATAATCCCCTATGTTTGTCGGATAATCCCCAGTTAGACTGGCTATCGAAAATACAAATAGGATAAAAAACAAAAAAGACTCGCATTCTTGTAAGAATACGAGTCTTAAAGGAAGTGGGCGTTGACGGATTCGAACCGCCGACCCTCTGCTTGTAAGGCAGATGCTCTAAACCAGCTGAGCTAAACGCCCTTGTTTTTGATTGCGAGTGCAAAGGTATAACAATTATTCTAAACTACCAAGAATTCGCACATTCATTTCACACGTTTTAACAAGAAAGTATTTTTTACCACTACTACACCTTATATAATATATAGCAGGTCTGATTAATCTGAGTTCTATATTTAATATCCAGAATCATGTTCTTAGATGTATCGCAACTAATACTACTTATGTCTACTTATTCTTCAAAACTTCGATAAATGACGTAAAAGTATCATTTTGTGGTTTATTTGCTGCTATCCACAATGCTGCTTTGACGTAATTTTGCAACTTGAACATACTATCATATCTATAACATCATACCAAACAATCATTATGCGAACAAAACAGTTTATAGTATTTGCCATTTTATTATTGCTTAGGCAAACGGCAACAGCCGACAACACACTATGGTATCAGCAGCCGGCTGCAAAATGGATGGAGGCTATGCCTATTGGCAATGGCCGACTGGGAGCTATGGTCTATGGCGATATTACCAAAGAGCGTGTTGCCCTCAACGAGATTAGCCTGTGGTCGGGACAACCTGATTCCACTAATAATAATATATGTGGAAGAAATAAACTCGACGAAATGAGGAAATGTTTCTTTAATGGCAACCCAGAAGAGGGAAACGCCTTAGGAGAGAAATATCTGAACGGAAGAGGCAAAGGTTTCGGAACTCATCTGCCTATGGGCGACCTCGTGATAGATTGTTTCTATCCGCAATATCAGGTTACAGGCTATCGGCGCGAGCTCAACATGGATAGCGCCATTGCTAAGGTGGCATTCAAGATTGGCGATACGGAATATCGCAGAGAATACATCGCCAGCTATCCCGACAATATCATTGCTTTGCGCTTATCAGCAAGCAAAAAGGCAGCCATAAGCGGACTACTCGGCTTACAGCTATTGCGCAATGCCGACATCACAACATCTGCCGAAGGAATATCTTTCAAAGGCAAAGCCCTATTCCATCTTCATGGAGAAGGAGGAGTAGAGTTTTGTGGTAACATCCGCTTGATTGCGGACGGCGGAAATATACAATACGACTCGGCACACGTGAGTTTCAACAATGCCAATATGGTGACTATCCTCGTTGACATTCGTACCAACTACAACGACCCTGCCTACGAAGCAAGCGAAATGGAGAATATCCGTAAAGCCACTATCAAAGGCTTCGACAACCTTCTTACAGACCATATAGCAGACTATACAAAGCTTTTTAAGCGCATGGAGATACAGTTAGGCAATAGTAATAACAATAGCTCTACCATACCCACCGACACTCGCCTATACTTGGCTAAAGACGGAGCAGAAGACCCAACGCTCGATGCTTTGTTCTTTCAATATGGTCGCTACATGCTCATAGCCTCATCACGTCCTAACGGCACTCCACTATGTGCTAACTTACAAGGTATCTGGAACGACAACATGGCTTGCAATATGCCTTGGACGTGCGACTATCATCTCGACATCAATATTCCCCAAAACTATTGGGCTACCAATCGTGCGAATCTGGCAGAATGCAATCTTCCACTATTCTGCTATATAGACTTCTTGACCAAGCATGGAGCCGAGACTGCAAAGAAGATGTATGGCAGTCGTGGCTGGGTGGCACATACCGTGTGCAACGCTTGGGGCTACACTTCGCCAGGATGGGGCGTGGGCTGGGGAATGAATGTTAGCGGAGGTGCATGGCTTGCCACACATCTGTGGAGCCATTATCTCTATACTCACGACAAGCAATGGCTTGCCACCACAGGCTACCCTTTATTGAAGGAAACAGCAGAATTCTTCATCGACTACATGACTATAGACCCAAACACGCATTATTTAGTCACCGGACCAAGCGTATCGCCTGAGAATGGCTATGTAACGAAAAAAGGTAGCCACCTGAGTTTGGCTATGATGCCAACGATAGACCGCGACATAGTACATTATATATATAGTGCCTGCATACAAGCTTCAGAGATATTGGGAGTAGACAAAAGCATGCGCCAACGCTTGAAGAAAGATATCCGACTGCTGCCACCACTACAGATAGGTAGCGACGGGCAGATACAGGAATGGCTCGACGACGTGAAGCGTAGCGACCCATCACATCGTCATTCATCACATCTATTGGCACTTTTTCCGCTCAATCAGATATCTTTCTCGCACGAGCCTCATCTTATGAAAGCTGCAAGAAAAGGACTGGAGATGCAGACGGCATCGCCAAACTGGGAAGACACAGAATGGAGCACTGCCAACATGCTATGTTTCTATGCACGAATGAAAGAGACGCAAACAGCCTATGGATGGTTGCAAAATCTGTTCAGACGTTTTATGCGCGAAAACCTTATGACGGTATCACCATCGGGAGTGGCAGGAGCCGAGAACGACATCTTTAGTTTCGATGCCACAGAAGCAAGTGTGGCAGGCATGTGCGAAATGCTATTGCAAAGCTATGATGGCTACATAGAATTTCTGCCTGCCTTGCCTCAACAATGGAGCAACGGTAGCGTGAAAGGTCTATGTGCAGAGGGCGGACTCGTGGTAGATATGACTTGGAGCAACGGGAAGCTGACGTCGGCAACAATCACGGCTACTCACGACTGTAGCTTCAGAATAAAAGGCATAAAAGAGGTGCAAACCATGAAAAAGGGCGAAAAGAGGCTATTTTGAAGCGTTTTTGCTATTTTATGCCATATTTATTTCATTTCACGCACGTGAAAATGGCTAACTTTGCAAACAGAAACAAGATATTAGCAATAAACGACAACCTAAATTTATAACGATCATAATCGTAAACTTATCAAATAACCTATTAATATGAAAACAAGACTTCTAAGTTTGTTTGTCCTATCATTGTTTGGCATACAGGCGAGTTTCGCTCAGTCAAAAATCACAGGACAAGTATTAGACGAAAGTTCCGAACCTCTAATCGGAGCGTCTGTAAAAGTTAAGGGTACGACCATTGGTATGCCTACCGACATCAATGGTAATTTCCAACTCGAGGTTGCTCCAGGCTCTACCTTGGAGGTATCGTACCTCGGCTATGCCACACGCGAAGTTAAGACATCGGCTTCTGGCAAAATGAAAATCGTTCTTAAGAGCGACGACAACCAGATAGAAGGTGTTGTGGTGGTAGGTGTGCTTATGAAGAAGAGCGACCTCACAGGTGCTGTTTCGCATGTTGATGCAGATGTGCTCACCGAAAAACCTGTTACCAATATCAACGAAGCTTTGCAAGGTCGCATAGCTGGTGTAAATATCTCGAAGGGTACAACACCAAGCGACGACTCATCGATAAAGGTTCGTGGTACAAACACCATCAACTCCGGTTCTTCACCAATATATGTTGTCGATGGTTTGGTTATGGACAACCAGTTTGGTTTCTACAACTCTATCAACGTAAACGATGTGGAATCTATCGAAGTGTTGAAGGACGCTTCTGCAACAGCTCTATATGGTTCGCGTGGTGCTAATGGTGTGATTGTAGTAACCACAAAGAAGGGAAAGAAGGGCGAAGGACAGGTTACCTACGATGGTTGGGTATCATTCTCTTCGTTTGGACATCGTCCTGAGACAATGTCAGCACAGCAGACTTTCGACCTTCGTGCCGAAGCTTATATGAATGGTTATGCTTATAATCATCCTGAGGCAAGTGCTGCAGAGCTAAAGGCATATTGGGACAACACCATCATGGGCTCTAACACCATATTCTCTAACGAAGAGTTTGATGGCTACAAGAGTGGTAAGACCTACGATTGGCTTAAGCAGGTGACAAAGACTGGCGTAGAGCACAACCATAGCGTAAGTTTCTCAAAGGCTTCTGACGTTTCTAACCTATACGTAAGTTTAGGCTATAGCGGTCTCGACGGAGTGGTAAAAGGAACTGAGCAAGATAAATATTATGGTCGTGTGAATGCAGAAAGCAACATCAAGCCATGGCTCAAGATTGGTACTAACACATCATATACATACGTAAGAGACGAAATGCCAAGTGGTGCTGTTTACAACCATGCTTTGCAGAAGTCGAACCCTCTTATCGACTATACTCCTTATAAGAGCGATGCCACACGCTACAATAGTTACTATTTGTTCACATATTGGCGTGTACACGATAGCGGCGACAACAACAACAACTTCAATCCTTTCAACTCGATGGATATACAAACCGACCGCGAACGCTATCATTTCACATCTTCTAACTACATCAATATTAACCCTATCAAAGGTCTCAACTTGCGCTCTACATTGGCTGTGAACCGTGCGGAGCAGAGCTGGAACCAGTTTATACCTAACAACATTCAGGAGGCATTCCGCTATTATGGTGGCGACAACTATGCTACTCAGCAGCGCTTTGCCGAAACTCAATGGCAATGGGACAACACCATAAGCTACGAGACACAAATCCAAGAGAAGCATAACATCAATGCCTTTATCGGAACTTCATCATCTAAAAACACCTATAGAGTGTTGAAAGGAAGCGGACGCCGATTTGCAGGCAACGAACTTGGCTACAACGTGCTTCAGGCTTCTGCCGACACCAATACTCGCGGCATAGAATCTGACTATCAGACAAGCTCATTGATGTCGTATGTTGGTCGTGCCAACTACAACTACGACTATCGCTACTTCTTAACCTTCACAGGTAGATACGATGGTTCATCGAAGTTTGCTGCTGGCAACCGTTGGGGCTTTATGCCTTCATTCTCTGTTGCTTGGGATGTAACAAACGAAGAGTTCTTCCCACAGTCTACCCCACTCTCTCGTCTGAAGCTACGTGCAGGATATGGTGTGGTAGGAAACCAAGACATCAGCAACTATCTATATGCTACTCTCTATGCTCCTTCGCAGTCGAACGGTAACGCATATTATGGTACTGACGGACGTCGCGGTACACCAAACCTTACATGGGAGAAGCAGAAGCAGACTAACATTGGCTTGGATCTCGGATTCTTCAACAACAGAGTGAACCTTGCTCTCGACTACTACTTCATCAAGAACTCTAACTTGTTGATGACCCACTCGTTGGCTACAACATCTGGTTATACATATACCACAGAGAACATCGGCGAATTGGAGAACAAGGGTTTCGAGCTCACCATCAATGCCATGCCTATCAGCACAAAGGACTTCAAATGGAATATCAGCGCCAACTTATCACTCGACCGCAACAAGGTTACTAAACTATATAGCGGCGTAGAGCGTATTCTGAATGGTACCGACCGACAGGGCAACATCTTTATCGGTGAGTCGTTGAGCAATATCTATACATATAAATGTGGCGGTATAGCTAACGAGAACAACCGTGCACTTTGGGAGAATATCGACTTCAACGGACGTACCGTAGGACTTGGCGACTTGTTTGCTCTCGACATTAGCGGACCTAATGGCAAACCTGACGGTGTGGTAGATGCTTACGACAGATATATCTATGGCAATACAGACCCTAAGGCTTACGGAGGTTTCTCTACCGATTTTTCATGGAAGGGCTTAACTCTGAATGCTGTATTCAACTACTCTGTAGGCGGTCATCGCATCAGCTCTTACTACGAAGGCTTGATAAGCTCTACTGGCGAAAGCTATGCTTCACCAGACTTGCTCGACCGCTGGACTCCAGACAACACTTCTGCTTACTTCCCACGCGTGATGGCAGGCACAGAAGGATACTCTAAATTCCAGGCTGGCGAAACAGACAGATATATTCAGAACTCTTCATATCTGAGATTGGCAACTCTGACTTTGGCTTACAACTTGCCAAGCACATTGCTAAATCGTATCAGCATGAAGTCGGCACGTGTTTATTTCACCGCAAGCAATCTGTTCACCATCACAGGCTACAAGGGCTTTGATCCTGAGTTGGGCGACTACAACTATCCTCCAACAAGATCATTCACCGTAGGTTTGAACTTCAGCTTCTAAATGTATAACCACATTAAAACGACAAAACAATGAAACTAAAAAATATATTTTCGCTGAATGTATTTAGAGCCTTATAACTAACCATAACTTACTATGACTAACAAAACATAAATCCTTGATTTTCAATACTATTTGATTTTTAACACTTTCTGAGTGCTTTTTGGCAGTTCCCGATTTTCCACATATTTTTGCAGCATATTTCTACCGTGGAGAATTTGCGGAGCTTTTATTTTGTCATATCGTGAACGTAGTTGACAAGGGTTTACAAGTGGTTACAATGGAGGACAGATTTGAAGCTGATAGGCAAAAAGCGTTATATCGTGGACTGGGTTGACAAAGGTTGTCAATAGTTCACTTCCGTTTACTCCATCGGTGGAATACTCAAAGTATGTAGAACGTTTTCGTTAAGCCAAACGAGCAGAGCCAAGCTTGCTTGAGCTATGCCGTGGCGAGAAAACGAAGGATGAAATCCAACATAGCAATATCAAAGAGTATG
>CAKQMS010000056.1 GCA_934254985.1 uncultured Prevotella sp.
TTCTTCATGTATCGTTTAGCAACAGTTTTGGGTTAGCATCTGCACGGCCTACTCCACAGGGTTTGTCGGGTGCGCCAGACTACTTTGAAAAGAAGTCTTGGTGCAATATCCACTTTTATTGTTTAGGAGTAGTTAAAAGCTGTACTGTAGGAGGAAATATAAACTATCGCTCAATCATAGATAAACTTCAGCATGATATAGGGATAAGTTCTGAGGTGTGGCAGTTGAAGGATGATAGTGAATTCAATGTCGTTAAGAAAATGGAGGATTTAGTAACATCTAAGCTATGCAATTTTAATTCAACAATAGACATAGACCACAATATTTTGCCAACTTTGTTGGAACAGGTAGATAATTCCAATGCTCCACTTTCAATAGAAGTTGTTGCAACATTAAACTATAGAGAATTAGGTACTACTTGTATAGGATATGTTGTCTCTGGTAAACTAACCGTTGGAGATAAGGTTAAGTTAAACTTTGCCTTAGGTAATGGGGAACATGCTCCAGAACTTGATGATAATGATGTCCTTTCTGCTAAGGTGACATGGATTGAGACTAACGGAACAGAGCTCACAACAAAGGCGATAGCTAATCAGACCCTTAGTTTTGGCTTGGACATAGAAAGGTTTTTGTTGCCTGAGACAATAAGCAGTGTGGAACATTATGAAGTTTAAAAGATGAATAGTAATGTTTTCTTTCAACCCTTCGTTGGCAAGGATTATGCCAACGGAGGGATATTCGGCAAGCGACTCATGATATTGGGCGAGAGCCACTATTGTGATGAGGAATGTGCGGATTGTGGTGACTGCCGTCTGCATCGGGAGTGTATGGGCTTTACGCAGCAGGTGCTTGATGATTATCTCAATGAGAACAAGGAACGGCAGAACTGGATGCGGACTTTCTTGAAGTTCGAGCGTTCGCTGGTGGGTGAGGAGACTGATCAGGCGATGAGGCTGAAGATTTGGAACTCGGCCATCTTCTTCAACTATCTGCAAGCAGCGATGGGTGGTCCTCGTGAGGCTGGCACAGCCGAACAATATCACCAGGCAGGCAAGGCTTTCTTCGAGGTCATCGAAAAGTACCAACCTGAGTACATCATCGTATGGGGCAAGAGGCTTTGGAACAATCTTCCTAATGTGCGCTGGCAGAATGGCGACGACATCGTTGTGGATGGTTATCCTGTTGTTACAGGTGCTTATCTTCTGAGTAATGGCAAGCAGGTGAAAGTGATGGCGGTGAACCATCCTTCCGTAGGCTATTCTTGGGACTATTGGTACAAGGTAATACAAAGATTTTTGAGAAATAGTTGAAACCTGTGACATCATTTGACACACCTAACCTGTAATTTTGCTGCTGTAAACATAAAACAAGAAGATTATGGCACAGATTACAATCAATATCCAGACTATGGACTGGACAATGGGGGAAACCGTAGGCTTGCACTTGATGTTGAAGAAAGACAGCAAGGCAGGGATTGCATGGGGCGATGGAAGGGTACAGGTCGTGACAGGCAAACAGGAACAGAATTCTGAGAAGTTGACTTGGGTTAAGGCTGGTCATTCCTATCCTGAGAAGGGCGTGAACTATACCATTACCATCTGTTCGGAAGAGGAGGATGCTATTATCGGATTTAATGGCTGTGGCATGTTCGAGGTGAAAACCTTTGATGTGATTCTCACGGAATGTCCTAGCTTGCGTATCCTGGGATATTCGGGATATGGTGGGCAATTGCTCGACGTAAGCAAGAATCCTTTGTTGGAGTTCATAGACTTCAGCGAGACAAGAAACGAGAAGTTGGATTTCTCTGCCAATCCACTCTTGGAGGAGTTGCATATTGATGGATCCGAAGATTTGGTGTCTTTGAATTTGAGTAAGAACGACAAGTTGCGTCGTTTGTGCATCTTCATGTGTCACAATCTCCAGCATCTCGCCTTGAGCAATCAGTCGCAACTGAATGAGGTGGATTTCGCTCTCACTCATCTTCGTCCCAAGGACTTGGAGTATTTGGAGAAGACGTTGAAACGAAACTCTCCTTACAAGGTACGGGGCGGAAGCTTCGGCGATGATAAGATAAAGGAAGTGTGTAATGGTAAAATAGTAAGGGAATATGAAGGAAAATTGTGATTGGAAAAAATGCTTGGACAGAATTGAGGATAAGGGATTTGACGACTATGATGCTTATTCAGAGATTCTCGAATATATCCGAGAGGTGGCTACTGTTGATGAGAAACGTGAGGTGCTACAAAATGTGGAGCAACGTGTGAAGAAAATCGTGAACTATGATTTTGCAAAGGCATGGTTCCTACGTCGCATGAGTGAAAGCGAGCATGATGTCGTTGAAGTCTTAATGGGAGTAAGATATGTTGTATTGAATGAGATGATGCTTCATCCGACTCCTGCCGAAGTGGAGAGATTTCGCTATCAGAATGATAAACTCTTCAAATTGACTCAGGAATGTTATGCCCAGTGCAGAAACATGTGGCGCACTTTGTTTCATACGCCTTATAAGGTGGATGATCGCTATCGTTATGAGGTGGAAGGAGTGTTGCGTTTCGAGTATGGTGATGACGATGCTGTAGTAAAGATGGAGAACGATGATTATTACGGATCTGATTTTCATTATATGATTCATCTGTTAGATGAACTGATGAGTGCAGGACGCTATAAGATGGATACAATTTTGAATGGAGTCTTTTGCACATTTGATGTGGCTACCGAGGATGGGTATAAGCATATAAACAACATGCTGGATGATGGAGATTCCTGGGATGAGTGTAGTCTTCATAAACCTGAGTTTTCTGATATTTGCGTTTGTTATGCCATGCATGCTCTGCATACGCATCAAGACTATTGCCTGCCCGACATACTTCGCATGGATGACTTCGTGGTAAATGTTCATTTGCAATATGAGAATGAAGTTTGCGATACGAGAGATGCAGAGATTGGACCGCTCGATAATGAACCATCGTGGTTCCAAAAACTTGTAGAGGAAGATGTGAAAGAGTTCGGAGGAAAACATACGCTGAATCCGACAAGAAAGAAATAGCATATATAATAAAACAAGAAGTTTAACGTCATATATAAAAAATAGAAGATTATGAAGTTAGCAGAAGCATTGAGCATCAGAGCCGACTTGCAGAAGAAAGTGGCTCAACTGAAAGAACGTATCAAGGAGAGCGCCAAAGTGCAGGAGGGCGATGAGCCCTGCGATAACGTGGAGGAACTGTACAAGGAACTGGATGAAGCACTCGTCCAGTTGGAAGACTTGATTTATCGCATCAACATCACCAACGTTCAGATAGTTCAGGACGGAGACTCCTTGACTCGATTGATAGCCAAGAGAGACGTCTTGTCGATGCGTGTCAAGGCATTGAAAGAGGTGGTGAACTACGTAGCTGCCAACGATACTCGCTTTGGCAGAAACGAACTGAAATATGTTAGAACCATAGATATAAAGGCTCTTCGTAAGGAGGCTGATACCTATGCCAAGCAGTATCGGGAGCTCGACCTGAAAATTCAGAGTTTGAACTGGACTGTAGATTTGGTGGATTTGCAAGACTTGCCCCGATAATGGAGCGAGGATTGAAATTTTCATTAAGTAGATTAAAACTTTCGGAGAAAAGATAGAGGCAGCAAGAGGCTGACATCAGGCAATAGGTCTGTGTTAGCATTATTAAAAATTCATGTGTTTCATGCAAAGAGACGAGTTTGTTCACAGTTCATTTCAAGCATCGGGCACAAGTGTATCGCGCATTGGTATATGACAAAAGTCAGAAACGCCAGCATTTAGCATTACCATTTTGTTGGCTATCTTTTCTCCTTTTCTTTTTAGGCATTTCTTGTAAATATTCATTAGATTTTTAGAGATTATGGACAATCGTGTAAAATTCTATAGTTGGCTGATAGGCCTCTTGGATCGTAAGCATCTTACCTTTGAGGAGATTGCTGACGAATGGAAGGAAGCCCGTGGTAATCAAGACAATGATGTGTTGGACAAACGTACCTTTCATCGTTATCGTGAGAATATCCAGTCGCAGTTTGGTATTACTGTGGAATGCAACAAGAGCGATGGCTATCGGTATTATCTGAAGCGTGATCCCGTGGATAACGATGATGTAACGGTGTGGATGCTGAGTTCCCTGCGACTGGCTTCGTTAGGTGATATGCTGAAGTATCATAACAAGGTGATGCTCGATACGCCGCCATACAACACGGAATATCTGGATGATATTCTTGCTGCGATAGATAAGCAATATCTGCTGAAGTTTAAGTATGTTTCGGGGTTCGGAGCAGAGAGCGATATCGTGCTGCAACCGGCTTTCGTGAGATATTTTAAGCAGCGATGGTACGTGATAGGAGTGAAGAAACAACGTTCGGCGTCCGAAGGGGAAGCCAATTCAAGTGCAGAGGAAGATGTGAGAAAACTCGTTCGTTGTCTTCCTTTCGACCGTATCAGTTTCCTGAGGCTTATTTGCGAGAAGCATCCCTTGTCGGCAAAGATGAAGATGTTCCTGACTCCAGAGAATTATTATGAAGATTGCTTTGGCATTTATCGGATGGAAGATGTGCCGGTAGAGAAGATCCGTATTCGAGCTTTTTATCCAGAATACAATCTGATAGAGGAGGTGCCGCTACACGAGAGTCAGCAGAAAGTAAAGGAGTCGAAAGACGGAATGTACCGGGAATATACATTGACCGTTAGACCTAGCCGTGACTTCCTGCAGGAATTGCTATGGCATGGCAGAAATATCATCGTACTGAAGCCTGAGAGCTTGAGACTGGAGATGATTGGTATCTTAAAGGATATGACGAAGAGTTATGAAACAGGTGAATGTTTGAATGGAGAGGAATAAAAGTGTTAAATAAACACATATATATGCATTTTTATGCCTTAATATATATAGGTGTATACCTTTTTATTGTATCTTTGTAGCAATCTAAAGCTAATAACTATAGAAACTACAAAAGCAATATAATAAAAAGATGAAAAGAAAAGTATTTTTGTGTATGGCATTGGCTTCAGCAAGCCTTGGCATACATGGTCAGCAGTTGGCTTTCCCAGGTGCTGAGGGTTATGGTGCATATGCGTCTGGTGGACGTGGTGGCACCGTGGTACACGTAACTAATCTTAATGACTCTGGAGCTGGCTCATTGGCTGATGCTGTGAGCAAGCCTGGACGTATCGTAGTGTTTGATGTTGGTGGAGTTATCGACATCACAAAGTCTAACCTTACTATTGCTTCCAATATTACCATCGCTGGACAGACTGCTCCAGGTGAGGGTATCACCCTTTATGGTGGACGCGTAATAGCAGCTGGTAGCTCTAATGTTATCATCCGCTATATCCGCATGAGAGGAAGCATAGCAATGAATCGTTCTAAATGTACGCTTACTCTTGACAACTGCGACAAGGTGATTCTTGACCATTGTTCTATTTCTTGGGGACGTTGGGATAATGTACATATCAAAGATGCTACTAACATAACATGGCAAAACTGTATCATTAGCGAGGGTATTGATCCGCAGCGTTTTGGTGCTATAACCGATGGCACCACAAACTGGACTGTGGCTCATTGTCTTTGGGCTGACAACAAGAGTCGTAACCCAAAGATGAAGTGTGGTATACAATATTATAATAATGTAGTATACAACTATGGCAACGGAATCATTGGTGGACACTCGTCGGCTCATCATTATCAGGATGTGATAAATAATTATTTCATTACAGGTCCGAATAGCGGCTCGTCGAACAAGTATTTCGACCAATGGACAGAAACCGACCATCTATATAGCACAGGAAACTATACCGATGGCAATAATGATGGTGTGCTGAATGGAACGCTTATCACCGACTACAACGGAGCTACACCTATGGCTAATCCTAACTTCAAGACCACACATCCTATGAATCTAAAGACTGCCGAAGAGGCTTATTATGATATCGTAGAGCATGTGGGAGCATCAAGAGTTAGGGATGCACACGACCAGCGTATTATCGACCAATTGACTTCGTTGGGCAAGAAGGGTGCCTTTATTGATGATGAAAGCGGAGTTGGTGGTATCGGCACACTTGCTGGCGGTTCGGCTCTGAAAGATTCTGATGGCGATGGTATGCCTGACGAATGGGAGGATGCTAATGGCACTAATAAAAACAAAAATGATGCTAACGAAGATGCTAATGGCGACGGATATACAAATATCGAAACTTATATCAATAGCTTAGCTCGTAAGAGCGACTATATGATGCCTCCTACTAACGTGAAGGCTAAACTTGCTGATGAGAGTACTGTGGTATTGACATGGGCTAATAGCGATGATGAGGTGGAGAAAACTATTGTTGAACAATCGGAAGATGGCAATAACTATACTCTGATAGCTTCGCTCGAACATGGAGAGACTACATATACCGTGAGCCAACTAACTCCTAAGCAGGTGTATTTCTTTCGACTGAAGTCTATCAAGGGCGATAAGGAGTCTTCTTATTCAAGCGTGGTATCGATAAACGACGAATATATGAGAGCTGGTGGTGGTATTCCTGCAGATACTAAGATGTTTACACCAAATCCAAAGAAGCTATATCGTATCATCAACTATGCTACTGTTGCATATAATTCTGGTACCACTCTTGATGGAACACCTAAATATCTATGTTTTACCAACGATGGTGCACTTGGCTCAACAGAGGATTACGAGTGGGATAATCCTGCTTTACTATGGGATATTCAGGTTAAGGATGATGACCCTACAGCTCTTATTATTCAGAATAAGGCTACAGGAAAATATCTTTCGCCAGGTTATGTTTCTATCAATGGCGAGGATAGAATAGGTTGTGTAGACACAGCTGCTGTATTCAATATCGTTTATACTGGTAATGGTAATCCTGCAAAGTCGGGCTTGTCGGAGCAGATATCACTTTTCCGTATCACTAGTCCTAATTTCAAAGGCCAGCAGATTCGTGCAAAGAATTTCACTGATAATTGGATTTGGGGTGGTGGCACATGGGATCGTTCTGATATGGTGTTTACATTCAGCGAAGTAGACAAGGCTTTGGTGCGTCTATATTTGAAACAACTAAATGCTGCTATCAGTCAAGCTGAGCAGACTCTTGCCTCAGCTGTTGTTGGTAATGTCACTTTGGGATATCCTGTTGAGGCTCAAAATATATTATCACAAAAGGTTGAAGAGGGCAGGGCTTTTCTTACTAAGGCTTCTGCTGATGGTGATGCTTGCAGTCAGTCGCAAGTTGATTCTGTAGTGGCAGTTGTTAATGCCGCTGTCGCAGATTTCAAGAAGACACAGATTATGACTTTTGCTGGCTATGATGCCAATGCTACATATAATATCTTTAGCTATGGCACAATATCTAGTGCTAGCACAACAACTGCTGATGCTGCTACTGGTCGTCGCTATTTGGTTGCTATAAAAACACAGGATGGACAGGCTGACTCGTTGATATTCAAAGTTGGTCCAAGTGATGCTGATATAGATGGCGGAGCTGAAAATCCTATAGCAGAGAGTGCTGAGGCTCAATGGATGGTTTCGGATGCCAACAATGGTATGGTATATTTGAAGAATTTCAAAACTGGTACTTATCTTCAAATTGCCAATACTCTTTCTGCTAATCCTGTGAGTGTATATCCATACTATGCGACCGAAGACAATAGTAAGCATGCTTTCTATATCGAAACTTCCAACGATAACAATCGTTGTCTGAATGTAGGAACTCCGGATGCAAGTGGTATGCAGGGTAACCTCTCGTTTGCTTATCCTGCTAATCGCACTCGTCTGCGTTGGCTCTTCGAAGAGGTTGAAAGCAATACATCGGCTGTTTTCACAAATGTTGCTGAAGTTTCAAAAGACAACAAGAAATATTATAATCTTCAGGGTATGGAGATTCTGCGTCCTGTGAATAAGGGAATCTATATCCATAATGGAAAGAAGATTATTGTGAAATAATTCAAGAGAGTGATACTCATGATAATAATGCTGTTTGCTATTAATTTGTAGCGAACAGCATTTTTTTTCTTGCTTTTAGCTTAAGCCTTAGATAACGTTGTGTATAGTTTAATCATTGCGTAATCTATTTTTGCTTCCTATATATATAATAATGTATATACGTTTAAATCTCTCTATAAGCTTCAATCTCTCTTCTAACCACTACTTTTTATGGAATTAAGCAGAAAATGGCTGTAAATGGCCTTAAAAAGGCTTATTTTGCTTGATTTATATCAAATATGACACAAAAATGCAACTTTTTCGCAAAAAACTCTTAGAAAGATTTGGTGGAATGAAATATTCGCAGTACTTTTGCATCCGCTTTCGAGAACACCGCCACGGTGGTTGTTTAAGAGACAGCAAAAGATAGAGATCTTTGAAA
>CAKQMS010000057.1 GCA_934254985.1 uncultured Prevotella sp.
ATAAATAAGTAATAACTGAGTCAACTCGTATTATAAATAAAGCTTAAAGTGGTCAACTAAAATCGTTAAACCACATTGCCCAATAATACACAAAAAAATGAATATAGCTTCGATGCCCAACGAAGCAGGCTTCGTTGGCTGATGAAGCAGGCTTCGTTTGCCATCGAAGCCTGCTTCATTTATTTTAGTGTTTAATGTTTAGTGTTTAATGTTTAGTGTTTAATGTTTAGTGTTTAGTGTTTGTGTTTAGTGTTTATGTCATAAACAAAAAAAGCCCAGACTTCCGAAGAAGAACTGGACTAATGAAAGGAGGAGTGGTGCCACCAGGAATCGAACCGGGGACACAAGGATTTTCAGTCCTTTGCTCTACCAACTGAGCTATGGCACCCTCTGTGCGTAAAAGCGGTGCAAAGGTAATACTAAAAAAGAAACCCTGCAAATGTATTAGGGATTATTAACAAAAAAGAGCATAGGATACTTAATCCTCTGCTCTTTATATTTATCCTTTTACCTTTTTACCTTTTTACCTTTTTACCCTTTTACCTTTTTACCCTTTTACCTTTTTACCTTTTTACCTTTTCACTTTTTCAGCGGGTTCCATCCCTGTGCTTTGATTTCAAACTCGTTGCCATCGCGTGCTACGAGCTGTTTGCCAAGCTCAGGCTTAGTGATGTGACCGATGAGCTTTACGCCCTCAATATCCTTGATTTTATCATGGTCGCCGATAGGCACGGTGAACAATAGCTCGTAGTCTTCGCCACCATTCATGGCGCAAGTAGTTACGTTCATGTTCATTTCCTCTGCCATTACCGCTGTCTGATAGTCGATAGGAATCTGCTTCTCGAATATGCGGCAACCGCAGTTGCTCTGCTCGCAGATATGCAGCAGTTCTGAGCTTAGACCGTCAGAGATATCCATCATGGCAGTAGGCTGTATGCCTGCAGCCTCAAGCTTCTCTTTGATGTCGCCACGAGCCTCAGGAGCCAACTGGCGTTGCAATAGGTATTCTTTGCCGGCAAAGTCTGGTTGGAAGTCGTTGAGCTCGTTGACCTTCTTCTGTAGGTTCTTCACCAGCTCATCGTTACCACTTGCCTTAGCATCCTTTATCTTCTTGTCGAGGTCGGACAATTGACCGTAGTAAACAGCTTTTTCGCGTTCCAGGAGTTGCAATCCCATATAGGCAGCACCGAGGTCGCCAGTTACGCAAACAAGGTCAGTCTCTTTAGCGCCATTGCGATAAACAATCTTATCCTTATCGCCTTCGCCAATACAAGTAATGCTGATGGCAAGACCAGTATACGACGATGTGGTGTCGCCACCCACGATGTCGATATTCCATTTGTCGCAAGCAGCCTTTAGTCCTACGTAGAACTCATCGAGGTCTTCCACCTTGAACCTCTTGCTAAGAGCGATGCTCACCACCATCTGGCGAGGAGTGCCGTTCATAGCAAAGATGTCGCTGATGTTAACCATTGCCGACTTATATCCTAAGTGGCGCATGTCGATATAAGTAAGGTCGAAATGCACACCCTCCATAAGCATATCGGTAGTAACCAATACCTGCTTGTTAGGATATTCAAGTACGGCGCAGTCATCGCCTACGCCGTACTTTGTTGATTCATTTTTTAATTCGATATTGTCTGTGAGTCGGTGTATAAGACCAAACTCACCAAGTTCTGATATGTTCATATAATATTTTATGATCTTCTAATCATTTCTCTCATTATCTCAGTCATGATAGGCTGAGCGGCATTAGCAGCCTTCTGCACCTCCTCGTGGCTAACCTCTACAGGAACATCGAAGCCACCAAGGTCGGTGATGATGCTTACGCCAAAGACCTTGATACCACAATGGCGAGCAACGATAACCTCAGGAACGGTGCTCATACCAACTGCATCGCCAAACAAATGATACATGCGATATTCGGCAGGAGTCTCGAAGGTAGGACCCTGAACACCAACATATACACCATGCTGGAGCTTGATACCCTTTTCCTCAGCAATCTTGTTAGCCAACTCCACAAGCTCGTGGTCGTAAGCCTCGTGCATGTCAGGGAAGCGAGGACCAGTAGGGAAGTTCTTTCCACGTAATGGATGCTCAGGGAAGAAGTTTACATGGTCGGTGATAACCATCACGTCGCCAATATTGAATTTAGGGTTCATACCACCCGAAGCATTAGAAACAAAGAGAGTCTTGATACCCAATTCGTACATCACACGCTCAGGGAAAGTAACCTCCTTCATGTTGTAGCCCTCATAGTAGTGGAAGCGACCCTCCATAGCCATGATATCCTTACCACCGAGCTTACCGAAGATGAGCTTTCCGGCATGACCTTCAACTGTAGATACTGGGAAGTTAGGAATTTCAGAATATGGGAATTCGTAGGTATCAGTTATCTCGGAAGCTAATTGTCCCAGACCTGTGCCTAAGATTATTGCTGTTTCTGGATTTGTTGTCATCCTTTGCTTTAACCAGGATGCTGTTTCTTGAATTTTTGTGTACATAGCTTTTTATTTTATTGTTAAACATTTCTTGTTGATCGAGCATGAATTTAATGTGTATAGGCTGAGCGTAGATGGCATCCTTAGCCTCTGTGCTTAGTCCTTCTGCAGCCTCGATTCTTGTGGCATCCTTCTCTGTAGTCACAATAATCTTTGGTGAAGGCAAGGCAGCGAATTCATCGTTTATCTTGTCGATATCTTTGGCTGAGAACATGTGGTGGTCGCCGAAAGCCATAGTCTTTATCGACTTGCAATACGGCTTCATGTCGTTGAGCAAGAGTTTAGGCGATGCTATGCCCGTAACGAGTAGCACGTTGACATCCTTTAGTTCCTCTTTTTCTATCGTCTTCTTTGCTTCATCCTCGTTGCCAAACATCTTTGTCAGCTTGTCGTATTCGATAGTGGTGAAATACAGTTCCTGATAAGGGAACAAGTCCATAGCCTTAGTGAGCACTCTAAACTCCATAGGCTTTAGATCTTTAGGACATTTTGTTATTATCACCATATCAGCACGCTCCTTTCCCGACATCGGTTCACGGAGACGTCCGGCAGGCAACAGCTTGTCATAGATGATAAGACGATGATAGTCTACGAGTAGGATGTTTATTCCCGGCTTTACATATCGATGTTGGAAAGCGTCGTCCAAGAGTATCACCTCGACATCCTTTGTTGCTTCGTCGTTGAGGAGATGTTCTATGCCGTCGCAGCGTTTTTTGTCTACGGCAACATATATATTCTTAAACTTACGTTTCATCTGGAATGGTTCGTCGCCGATATCCCTCATAGTAGAGTTATCGTCGGCAAGCACATATCCACGTGTCTTCCTCTTATACCCTCTTGAAAGCACAGCAGTCTTCACTTTGTCTTTCATTAGTGATATGAGATATTCCACATGCGGAGTCTTGCCAGAGCCACCAACTGTGATGTTGCCCACCGAAATCACGGGCACATCATAAGCCTTCTGGTTTAGTATGCCGATATCAAACATCTTGTTTCTTATCGTCACACCCAAACCATATAGCCAGCTAAGTGGTGTCAGCCATTCGTTAATCTTTATGTAATCGCCTTCTGTGCGCATTAGTTATTAATATTTAACCACCATGGCATTCTTGCTTGAATGCGGTCCATGGTAGTGATGTTGTTTACCATTTTCATTGGCTCGTAGAGAGTACCAAGAGAAGTCTTTAGCTTGCCATCGAGGTAAGAGCCATTGTCGGTAGACTCTTGGAGCAACTGGTCGAAGAAGTCGAGTGGAGCAGGGTAGCCTTGAGTGTAATAACTCTTGGTCTTAGCAAGAGCTGCAGCCTTGGCAACAGCCTTGTCGAGACCGCCAAGTTCGTCGACGAGCTTTATCTTCAGAGCATCCTCGCCTGTGAACACATGACCCTGAGCAATCTGCTCAACCTGGTCGACAGACATCTTTCTGCCATCAGCAACACGCTGGCGGAACAGATGATAACCACGAGTGATAGCACCCTGAAGGAATGTAAGCTCCTCTTCGTTCATCATTCGAGCCTGCGAACCGAAGAGTGCATTGCGGTTGGTCTTCACCTCATCAAACTTCAGTCCGAGCTTGTTTGTGGCAAGGTCGCTGAAGTTAGGAATTACACCAAAGATGCCGATGCTACCAGTGAGAGTAGTAGGCTCTGCAAAGATGTAGTTGGCATTACAGCTCATATAGTAGCCACCCGAAGCAGCCATACCACCCATAGATATTACCACAGGTTTCTTTTTCTTAAGCAAATCTATCTGGTGCCACATCTGTTCAGAAGCATAAGCCGAGCCACCACCAGAGTTGACTCTGATAACAACAGCCTTTACATCGTCGTCATTGGCAAGCTCTTCGAGGTCTTTGCAAACATCATTGCCCACGATAGCATGCGAATTAGAGAAAAGGCTACCGGCTGCAGGACTATCCACGATGTCGCCATAAGCATAGTATACAGCTATCTCGTCGTCGCCATCATTGCCCTCTTCCTTAACAGTTGCCATGTCTGCAATAGAAAGCTGGCTGATTTTCTTGTCAGCATCAAGCTTCAAGAGCTTCTTAACCTCAGCCTTCATCTCGTCGGCATATTTCACGCCGTCGACCATCTTCTCAGCCAATAGCATCTTGCCATTAGCAACGAAGACGCCATTATCAGCCAAGTCGTTGAGTTTTGCTACGCTGATGTTTCTGCTCTTGCTAACATCCTTGCACATGTTGTCCCACAAGCTTTGGATATAGCGCTGAGTCTGCTCGCGGTTAGCATCGCTCATCTTTTCTTCGGTGAACATCTCGGTGGCACTCTTATATTTGCCCACCTTTATCACCTGCATCTTTACACCAAACTTAGCAAGAAGATCCTTTACGAACATAGGCTGCGAGCCAATACCATGCCAGTTGATGCTACCTTCAGGATTTATATACACCTTGTCAGCAGCAGTAGCGAGATAGTAGCAACCCTGAGTATAGTTGTCGCTATAAGCAACAATCCATTTGCCCGACTTCTTGAAGTCAACAAGTTGGTCGCGCAATTCCTGTAGCTGAGCTACATCAGCACCCAAGATACCAGTCTCAAGATAAATACCTTTAATATCTTTGTTCGCCTTCGCCTTCTTGATAGCCGAAGAAATAGCATCCATGCCGAGAGAGTTGAAGGTGTTGCCTGTTAGTTGACCCAAAACATCATCTTGCGCCTGCTCCTGCAAGTCGCCCTGAAGCTTTAGTACCAAAACAGAGTTTTCCTTCACGTTCTTTGTGGCTTGACCGGAAGCCACCATGCCTACGAGGCTCATAACGCCGAATATGCCGATGATAATTCCGAAGAGGAAAATGCCGACAATAGTGGCGCCCACGTTCTTAATAAAATCTTTCATGTCGTAGTGTTGTTGAAATGATAATTTGCAAATATACGAATTTTTATTTATATTAGACGGAAATGTATAATAAAAAACTACAAAAACTTGTAGATAGAGCCGTAAAATCAAAAAACAAAGTATATTTCCCAAATTTTTCTTTCACCTATTATATATATATAGTACTTTTGCCATACGTTACGAAAACGTAGACTTAAACCTCTGTATATACTAATAACTAAAATAATAAAATGAAGCGAATTTCACTTTTGTTTTGTGCCCTTGTGGCAATGAGCACCGTGATGTATGGTGCAAAGAAGAAGCAGCCAAAGCAGCAGCTATGGCCTGATGGTAGCGTGATGTCGGAATGGTTTTCTGATACTACCAAGGTTGATGTAGAGACTCTTGGCAAGAAGTATGTAATCACCGAATATGGTGTTGGCATGGATAGCACCGTGGTGCAGACTGCCAAGATACAGGCTGTTATCGACAAGGCTGCCCAGATGGGCGGTGGAGTAGTGGTGGTGCCAAAAGGAACCTTCCTTTCTGGTTCGCTATTCTTTAAGCAGGGTACACATCTTTATATAGAAGAAGGTGGCAAGCTAAAAGGTTCTGAGCGTATTGCCGATTTTAAGATTGCAGAGACACGTATAGAGGGACAGACCTGTAAGTATTTCACCGCCTTGGTGAATGCTGATGGTATCGATGGTTTTACTATTGCCGGTAAGGGAACCATCGATGGCAATGGCTATCATTACTGGAATGAGTTCTGGATTCGCCGTAAGTGGAATCCACAGTGCACTAACAAGGATGCTCAGCGCCCACGACTTACATATATCTCTAACTGTAAGAACGTAACCGTGCAGGATGTAAGACTCATCAACAGTCCTTTCTGGACAAACCATATCTATAATAGCGACCATGCACGCTACCTCGATTTGTATATCTATGCACCAACAAGCGGTGTGAAGGCACCAAGCTCGGATGCCATAGATATCGACGTATGCCACGATGTGATGGTTCACGGATGCTATATGAATGTCAACGACGACGCTGTGGTATTGAAAGGTGGTAAGGGAACATGGGCAGACAAGGCTCCAGAGAATGGTCCTAACTACAACATCCTTATTCAGAACTGCCATTACGGTAAGGTACATGGCTGTTTGACCCTTGGTTCAGAGAGCGTTACAGATAAGAACGTGATACTTCGCAACTGTCGTGCCGACGATGCCAACCGTGTGTTGTGGCTAAAGATGCGCCCTGATACACCTCAGCATTATGAGTATGTAACAATAGAGAATGTTGTTGGCAACTGCGGCTCATTCCTCGTTATCCGCCCTTGGACTCAGTTCTTCAAGCCAGAGAAACGCGACGATATGCCTAAGTCGTTGTGTAACAATATCGTGATGAAGAATATCAAGATGGACTGCCGCAACTTCTTCGATGTTGGTGCATCTGATAAGTACGACTTCCGCGACTTCACCTTCGAGAATATCTTGGTTAACGACAAGAAGAACGCATTCAAGAAAGATCTTATCCCAAATACAGTGGTTAAGAATGTGAAGATAAATGATGTAGTTGTAAAGTAAAGCAAGATAATGAAAAAACTAATATCTACTACATTGGCGAGCCTATTCTGTGTGGCTTGCCTCAATGCGCAGACCTTCGATATGAAGGTGGCGCAGCCAAGTTATAATGATTCTATCGGTTATGGTTGGGATGTTACCAATATGCCAACTGCTAAGGAATTGAAGAAAGGATTGAAGCGCCCTGTATACTTCTCTGTTAAAGTTCCAGACGGCAACTATAAGGTGACAGTAACCATTGGTTCAAAGAAATATGCTGCCAACACTACTGTTAGAGCAGAAAACCGTAGACTCTTCATAGAACCACTATCAACAAAGAAGGGTGAACTGAAGACATTCTCGTTTGTAGTAAACAAGCGTACACCTTATATTAATAATAAGATGAACGTGAAGATAAAGGATCGTGAGAAGGATTATCTCACTTGGGACAACCGTCTTACCCTCGAATTTAATGGCTCGGCTCCTGCTGTAGCTTCTATCAATGTTGAGAAGGCTGATGTGCCAACAGTATTCCTCTGTGGTAACTCAACAGTAGTAGACCAGAGTCGTGAACCATGGGCAAGTTGGGGACAGATGTTTACACGATGGTTTGATGATGGCATCGCTATCTCTAACCATGCAGAGAGTGGACTAACAGCAGGTTCTTTCCTTGCCAGCAACCGCTTGGATAAAATTCTCGCTATGATGAAACCTGGCGACTATGTGCTCTGCGAGTTTGGTCACAACGACCAGAAAGAGAAAATGGCAGGATCAGGTGCATGGTATAACTTCTCATATAATCTGAAGAAGTTCATCGATCAAGTACGCAAAAACAAGGGAAACATCATCTTCGTTACTCCTACCCAGCGTCGTGCCTTCAAGGATGGAAAGATTATGGAAACTCATGGCGACTATCCTGATGCTATGCGTGCTGTAGCTAAGCGTGAGCATGTGCCAGTTATAGAACTTCATGATATGACTCGCACATTCTTCGAGACACTTGGTGAGGAAAATTCTAAGCGTGCCCTCGTTCACTATGCTGCAGGAACCTTCCCTGGACAGGATAAGGCATTGGCAGACAATACCCACTTCAATACATGGGGAGCCTATGAGGTTTCAAAAATGATTGTGATGGGAATGAAGCAGCTCGGTTTGCCTATCGTAAGCCATCTACGCCCAGACTGGAAAGACTATTCACCAGCTAAGCCAGATGATTTCAATAAGTGGAATTGGCCTTTGGCTCCAATCTTCGAATCATTGAAGCCAGACGGCAATTAATAACTAAAGTTTCGGATTTAGGCAGGGACGGGCTGAAAGCCCAACAAGCGCATAGCCCAGGGCATCGCCCTGGGTTACG
>CAKQMS010000058.1 GCA_934254985.1 uncultured Prevotella sp.
GATATGAAATCTGCACACAAATAAGAGGGAAAGAATAAAAAATCAGAGCCGTGACACAGTTCTGTTTACACTACCACGAAGAGTGAAGAATCCATTAGTCTTTATGGCTATTTAATTCTTCACTCTTCGTTCTTCACTCTTCACTTAAATTCTTCACTCTTCGTTCTTCACTCTTCACTTAAATAAATTTCTCCACTACCGCAGCCACACCATCTTCTTCGTTGCTTAGTGTGACATAGTTGGCAGCAGCCTTCACTTCATCCTCGGCATTTGCCATGGCAACACCCAGTCCGGCATATTGTATCATGCCCATATCGTTGTAGCCATCGCCTACAGCTATCACCTCTTCTTGCTTTATGCCGATAGTCTTTATCAGTTTATCTATCGACTGCGACTTCTCTATGCCCAAAGGTACACACTCCAAGAAGAATGGTGCTGAGCGATAAACCGAAATCTTACCTTCCATCTCGGCAGCCAACTTTAGCTCAAGCTTATGCAAAGGCTCAGGGTCGCCAACGATGAGACATTTATTAATAGGATATTCCACCTGATTCTTAAAGTCGGAATATTCCACCACAGGCATTTTGTTGATGAAAGCCTCGTGCTCCACATATTCGTCGTCAGCCTTAGTTGCAGCAATGCCGTCGCCCTGGTAAGTCAATATCTGTACTCCTGCAGCCATAGCCTCATCATAGAGCATAGGCACAAGGTCGGGACACAATTCTTGATTAAAGACTGTATCGCCACTCTTGCAATCCATAATTTTACCACCATTATAAGCCAGAATATATCCGCCATATTCAGCAAGCTTCAGCTGTTTAGCCAGCGGCATAATGCCGTAGGTAGGTCTGCCAGAAGCCAACACCACCACGATACCTTTCTTCTGAGCTTCCATCAACGCCTCGTAGGTGCGAGGAGTAATCTCTTTCTTACTATTTGTTAGAGTGCCGTCCAAGTCGAGCACTATCATCTTATAAGCCATATCGTTTTTCTCTTTTTTACCCTTTTACCTTTTTACTCTTTTACTTTTTTACCCTTTTACTTTTTTACCTTTTTACCTTTCCCTTTATTTTCCCGTCAATATCTTCTTGATATCGTTGAGCTTGTTGAGGGCTTCCACAGGCGTAAGGTTGTTTATATCTGCATGCAATATCTCGTCGCGTATTTGACTCAACACAGGGTCGTCGAGTTGGAAGAAGCTTAGCTGCATACCCTCTCTCGACTGTCCGAGTCTTTCTACCGATGGTTTGCCTACGCTTCCCACCTGCGCATTGTCGGCTTCCAGCTGTCGCAAGATATCGTTAGCTCTCTTCACTATGCTTCGTGGCATACCGGCAATCTCAGCCACATGAATACCAAACGAATGTTCCGAACCTCCACGCACCAGCCTACGCAAGAACACCACCTTGCCATCCTTCTCCATCACGCTCACGTTGTAGTTCTTGATGCGAGAAAAGTTTTTCTCCATCTCGTTGAGCTCATGATAGTGAGTGGCAAAGAGTGTGCGTGCCTTTGCTCTTGGATTTTCGTGGAGATACTCCACTATTGCCCATGCTATAGAAATACCATCATAGGTAGAAGTACCACGACCCAGCTCATCAAAGAGCACCAAAGAGCGTGGCGTAACGTTGTTCAATATGTTTGAAGCCTCCGTCATCTCCACCATAAAGGTTGATTCACCAAGCGAAATATTGTCTGAAGCTCCCACACGAGTGAATATCTTATCCACTAAGCCTATTCTCGCACTCTCTGCAGGCACAAAGCATCCCATCTGCGCCATCAGTACCACCAAAGCCGTTTGACGCAACAGGGCTGATTTACCTGCCATATTCGGACCAGTAATTATCACTATCTGCTGTTTCTCGCTATCCAGGTAAATATCGTTTGGCACATAGCTTTCGCCAATAGGCAATTGTGTTTCTATCACAGGGTGGCGAGCCTGCTTAAGGTCTATTACGTCGGAACCGTCTACCACAGGGCGCACATAGCGATGTTCCTCTGAAGTCTTGGCAAAGCCCAACAGCACGTCGATATGTGCCAGCACATTAGCATTAATCTGTATCTGCGGCATAAACTCCTGAATGTCTACCACCAGCTGATTAAACAACTTTGTCTCCAAAGCTATTATCTTCTCGTCGGCACCCAATATCTTCTCTTCGTATTCCTTCAGCTCTTGTGTGATATATCTCTCTGCCTGCGCCAAGGTTTGTTTTCTCACCCACTCGGCAGGCACCTTGTCCTTGTATGTATTTCTCACTTCGAGATAATAGCCAAACACATTATTATACCCCACCTTCAGCGATGCTATTCCTGTAGCCTCGCTTTCCCGTTGCTGCAGTTCGAGCAGATATCCGCGACCATTATGCGATATTGCCCTTAGCTCATCAAGCTCGGGGCAGAATCCTGTTGCTATCACGTCGCCCTTGCTAACAAGCTGTGGAGGGTCGGGCTGTATCTCGTTTTCTATTCTCTCACGAATACTCTTGCATAGGTTCAGCTGTTCGCCCATCACGTTCAGTCCCTTGTTGGCAGAAGCCAAGCAAGCATTCTTTATAGGCTCTATAGCCTCGAGAGCCACCTTCAGCTGTACTATCTCGCGTGGAGTAACTCTGCCTACAGCCACCTTCGATACTATTCGCTCAAGGTCGCCTATGCGATGCAGCTGTTCGTCAATGGCATCTCTCACCTCTGGCTCGCGGAAGAAATGCTCCACGATATCCAGGCGTTGCTTTATCGGACTCTCGTCCTTTAATGGGAATACCACCCATCTACGCAACATTCGTCCGCCCATAGGAGTTACCGTGCGGTCTATCACGTTCAGTAGTCCTGCACCATCCTCCTGCATCGGAGCCAACAGCTCCAACGAGCGTATAGTAAACTTATCCAGTCTCACATATTTCTCTTCCTCTATTCGTGACAGCGAAGTGATATGCGAAATGTTGGTATGCTGAGTTATCTCTAAGTATTGCATTATGGCACCAGCAGCCACAACGCCACTATGCAGATGGTCTACGCCAAATCCCTTTAGCGACTTTGTGCCGAAATGCTTCAGCAACTTCTGTCGTGCGCTCTGCTCCGTAAACACCCAGTCGTCCATCTCAAACACACACATCTTGGTGCCGAAATATCGTTCAAAGTCTTGTCTACGGCTACGCACATACAGCACCTCCTTAGGCGAGAAATTGCTCAATAGCTTCTCCACATAGTCGTAGGTGCCTTGTCCTGTCAAGAATTCGCCAGTAGAAATATCGAGGAAAGCCACACCACAAGCCGACTTTCCAAAGTCTACGGCAGCAAGAAAGTTGTTCTCTTTATAGTTGAGCACATTATCCGACATGGCGATACCTGGCGTCACCAGTTCTGTGATGCCACGCTTCACGAGCTTCTTCGTGAGCTTAGGGTCTTCCAGCTGGTCGCAGATAGCCACACGCTTACCGGCACGGATCAGCTTAGGCAGATAAGTGTCGAGCGCATGATATGGGAATCCTGCCATAGGTGTTTCGCCTTGGCTTCCGCCATTGCTGCGTTTGGTTAGCGTAATGCCCAGCACCTTTGAAGCCTCCACAGCGTCGTCGCTATAGGTTTCATAGAAGTCACCACATCTGAACAGCAATAATGCGTCTGGATGTTTCGCCTTCAGATTAAGGAATTGTTGCATCATTGGCGTCACGCCACCATCTTTCTTTGCCATCTTGTTATATCTTTTAGTTCGACGATAATGTCTTTTAGTTCTACTAGTAATGTCTTTTAATTCTACTAGTAACGTCTTTTAGTTCGACTGGCAAAGATAATAAGAAATTATGAATTTCGCAATTTTTTCCATTATTGTTTGCATTTAAGAAATAAGCATCAATAACGAAAGCAATATAAAAAATACTAAATATTACCCAAAGGTAAGTTACCCAAAGGTAATATTTAGTATTTTTTAGTTGAAAGGGTCGCTTCCTCTTTATAGATAATCCATCAAGATATCCCACACGGCTATGATGTGGCAGATGCTTCCTACCAGCACAAAGAAGTGGAACACGGTATGCATAAATCGCTTCTTGTTTAGGCTATAGAATACGGCACCCGTGATATAAGCCACACCCTCGCCTATTATCCACCAGAAGGCTGCTGGCGACAGGGCATTTATCAGCGGCTTGAAAGCCACGAGGCCTGCCAATCCCATCACCACGAAGCAGATAGTCTCAAGGTTGCTATGGTCTTTCAGCCTTACAAAGCTCATCACGGTACCGGCTATTGCTGCTGCCCACATAAAGATGAATAGCGTCCATCCCCAATATCCTTGGTCGCGAAGGGCGATAAGCGTTATTGGCGAATAGCATCCTGCTATGTTCCAGTATATGGCTGCATGGTCCCATTTTCTGAGTCTCTCTTTCCATTTGCTCCATGCCGAGACTGCGTGGTAGACGGTTGATGCGAGATACGACATCAGCATACCAAACAGATATAGTATCACGCCTGCCGTAGCCCATCCGTTCTCACTCTGCGCACTCCATACCAGGAAGAGCACTCCAAAGACAAGGGCTATGACGATGCCGCCAGCATGCGACCACGAATTCCATAGTTCTTCTTTGTGGTTGAAGTGTATTTTAATCATTTCTTTCTATTCTTCTTACTGTTTTTCTTTGAATACTTCTTATTGTCCTCACCCTCGTCGCTGGTCTTTGGGCGATCATTATCCACAAGCACAAAGTCGAGCTGCTTTTTCTCGATATTGGCATTAGCCACCTTTATCTTCACAGCATCGCCAAGCTGATATTTATGATGGCGACGTCTGCCCACCAAGCAGAAGTTGCGCTCGTCGAAGTCGTAGTAGTCGTCGTCAAGGTCGCGCATCGGAATCATACCCTCGCAATGGTTCTCGTCGATTTCTGCATAAATGCCATAGCTTGTTATTCCGCTTATGTGGGCATCATACTCCTCGCCTATCTTGTCGCCCATAAACTCCACCATCTTATATTTTATAGAGTCGCGCTCGGCGTTTTGTGCTATCTGCTCCATGTCTGAGCTATGTTCGCATAGTTCCTCATAGTGCTTCTCGTTGGCAGAGCGTCCGCCTGCCTGATATCTCGTTAGCAGACGATGCACCATGGTGTCTGGATATCGGCGAATAGGCGATGTGAAGTGGGTGTAATATTCAAATGCCAAACCAAAGTGGCCGATGTTATGAACGGAATATTTCGCCTTCATCATGGCTCTCAGCGCCACGCTCTGAATCATCTTCTGTTCTGGGCGTCCTTCTGTTTCATCCATCAGCTTGTTGAGGCTTCGTGCTGTAGCTCCCTTTGTGCCATCGGTCTTCACTCGGTAGCCAAACTTAGCGATAAACTGTCTGAGGGTTTCCAACTTCTGCGGGTCTGGATTGTCGTGTATACGATAAGGCAACGTCTTAGCCTTCTTGCCCTTAGCCACCTTGCCCACGCTCTCTGCCACCGTGCGGTTAGCCAGCAACATAAACTCCTCTACCAGCTTGTTGGCATCCTTTGAGCGCTTATAGTAGCAGCGAGTAGGCTTGCCCTTGTCGTCTACATCAAAGTGAAGCTCTTCGGAGTCAAACTTCACGGCACCATTCTTAAATCGTGCTGCACGTAGCTTCTTAGCCAGCGCATCAAGCTTAATCAGCAATTCTGCATTCTCGCCCTTATATGGATGTGCGGCTGTAGCTGCAGGTGCAGGCTCGCCTGTTCCGTCTACCACACCATTATCTTCCAACAGCTGTTGCACCTCTTCGTAGGCGTATCTTCTGTTGCTCTTTATCACGGTATGCTTTATACGGTAGCTTTTCACGTTGGCATCTTCGTCGAGATTGAATATCACGCTATAAGCCAATTTCTCTTCGTCTGGTCGCAATGAGCAGATGAAGTTGCACAATCGCTCTGGCAACATCGGTATGGTGCGGTCTACGAGATACACCGAAGTGGCTCTCTTCACAGCCTCTTTGTCGATGATGCTACCCTCGGTAACATAGTGCGACACGTCGGCAATATGCACGCCCACTTCCCATAGTCCGCCATCAAGCTTGCGTATAGACAAAGCGTCGTCGAAGTCTTTAGCGTCACGAGGATCTATGGTGCAGGTGAATACATCGCGGAAGTCTTCGCGCTCGGCATAGTCTTCGGCAGTAATCTCGCCTGTAATCTTGTCAGCAGCCTCTTCCACAGCCTTTGGATATTTATATGGCAAACCATATTGTGCCAAGATGGTGTTCATCTCCACATCGTTGTCGCCACTCTGTCCTAAGATGTCTACCACCTCGCCTACAGGGTTCTTGCGCTCGCCGTCTGGCCATTGCACAATCTTCACTACCGCCTTGTCGTCGGTCTTGCCACCCTTTATCTTCTTCTTTGGAATAATGATGTTATGAGCAAAAATATCGTTCTGTGGCACCAAGTATGCAATATCGCTATCCACCTTCAGTCTGCCAACAAAAGTATCTTTAGCACGCTCCATCACCTCTATCACCTGTGCCTCCTTGATATGGTTTGTTCGGCGAGCCATGAAGCTCACCTTCACCTTATCGCCATTCAGAGCGCCCATAGAGTTGCGCTCAGCCACAAAGATAGGTGTACCGCCATCGGCAGGTATAAACGAGTTTTTACCATTCGACTTGCGCACGAATGTTCCCTCCTGCACCTGTCCCTTGGTGTTTAGTTTATACGAGTTGTCCGACACCTGAGTCAGATAGTCGTCCCACGCCATTTCTTCCATCACTTCTATGGCTTGCATCTTCTGTGGGTGGGTAACAAACTTCAATGCTCTAAATATATCCTTAAACGACAACACCTTGTCAGGTTGCGATGAAAACAGCTCGGCCAATTTCTCTGCCATCTGCTTCATGCTTAGTCGCTTTATGCTCTTCTTTCCTTTTCCCATAATTGTAGAATTTTAAATAGTCATATACAAAGTAACGAAATAAAAACGATATTTCCCCATTTCGTTTTGAATATTTTGCAATTTCTTCATCTTTTGGTAATACTGAGAACACTTTTAAAGAGCAAAATAAATGAGGGTGTGTCAAAAGTCAAGCAAAGCGGGCTGAAAGCCCAATTATGCTCTTAGCCCAGGGCAACGCCCTGGGTAAAAGGGGAAATATAAACCAAGCGTCCTGTAAGGACAAAAGCCTACATAATTAACTATGTATCAATACTTTTGTCCTTACAGGACGCTTTACTTATTAATTACTATCCATCCCAGGGTGTTGCCCTGGGCTAAGAACTTCTGCCCATTCTGGGCGTGCTGTTTGAACTTTTGACACACCCCGATGCTATTTATAGTTTAATCTGATTAATATCTTCTTTCGTCAACCCCGTCATTTCCATGACAGTTGCTTCATCCATTCCTCCTAATAGCATTTTCTTCGCTATTTCGAAGCTCCTCTGATTTCGTCCTTCTTCGCGAGCACCCTGAAGCACAGAGATAGTATCGCGATACTTTCTCAGTCCCTCGTCGTATTTCATGCGCTCTTGTCTTGAAAG
>CAKQMS010000059.1 GCA_934254985.1 uncultured Prevotella sp.
TCCTTTAATGTCTCTTCTAATGATTTTTTCATTTCACTTACATTTTAAGGAGTCAACCATATGTACAAAAAGACATACCAATAAAAAAAGCTTCTATAATTTACCTTGTTCGCCAAGATAGCTATCCTTGAAACCAAGGAAATACAATACGCCATCAAGACCTATGGTGTTGATGCTCTGCTTGGCATTAGCAACCACACGTGGCTTAGCATGAAAGGCAATACCAAGACCTGCCTCGCTAAGCATTGGTAGGTCGTTGGCTCCATCGCCAACGGCTATGGTCTGGGCAAGGTTCACTTTCTCTACCTGGGCAATAAGCTTCAGGAGCTCAGCCTTGCGATGTCCGTCTACGATTTCACCTTTATAACGTCCTGTGAGTTTGCCATCTTCGTCAATCTCAAGTTCGTTGGCATAGACATAGTCAATACCATATTTACGCTGAAGATATTCGCCGAAATATGTGAATCCACCACTAAGGATGGCAATCTTGTAGCCACAACTTTTCAGAACAAACATCAAGCGGTCTACACCCTCGGTAATAGGCATCTTGGCTGCAATATCTTCGAGCACACTCGAATCAAGACCTTTCAACAGGGCTACTCTACGAGTGAAGCTCTCCTTGAAGTCTATCTCGCCACGCATAGCGCTCTCGGTAATAGCACGAACCTCGGCTCCTACGCCTGCACGGTCGGCAAGTTCGTCGATACATTCTGTCTGAATAAGGGTAGAATCCATATCAAAGCAGATGAGTCGGCGCATACGACGATACATGTCATCCTTTTGGAAAGAAAAGTCGATTTCCATTTCCGACGATATACGCATCAACTCCTCTTGCATGGCTGCACGATTTTCAGGTGTGCCACGTAGTGAGAACTCTATACATGCTCGCATGTTGCGCTCAGGGTGCATGATGCTCATACGACCTGTGAGTCGCAATATTGAGTCGATATTGAGTCCTTGTTGGGCTATCACTTTTGTGGCAGCCTCAATCTGACTAGCCGAAAGTGTACGACCAATAAGGGTAAGGATGTAGCGATGTTTGCCCTGGCGATTTACCCAGTTTTCGTATTCCTCGTCGGTAACGGGAGCAAAGCCGATGTTTACGCCAAGTTCTGTAGCCTTGAACAAAAGTTCCTTCATCACCTGTCCTGAGGCGTCGTCGCCAATACGGATTAGTATTCCCAACGAGAGTGTGGAATGGATGTCAGCCTGACCTATATCTAAAATCTTAGCATCCTTGCGTGCAAGAATCTCCATTACAGAAGCCGTCAATCCAGGACGATCTTTGCCTGTAATTCTAATTAGTATCTGTTCTTCTTTGGTTTCGTTTGCTTTCATATCGAATCAAATTATTCTGCAAAAGTAAGTCTTTTTATCCTAACTCACAAATATACGAGTATAGAATAATAATAGTTTATGCAAATAACGTTTACATTTCCTAACGAGAAAACAATATTTTCATTCATTCAATATGAATGATAAAAAAAAGTGCTATCTTTGCAACATAAATGTATGAAGATATAAAACCCTAAAAAATAGAGTTGCAAAACAATAATTAAGAAGAACTGAAACAATGAAAAAAACTTTTATCATGGCAGCAGCTTGCTGCCTGTTGCTTAGCTCTTGTGGCGGCATGACAGGTATTGGTACAGGTACTACAACTGGTAGCCAGACTACAAATTCAGGAACAAGCGTATCTAATACTGCTGGTGTGTTGGGAAACATCTTCTCCAGCGTTATCGGCTTGGATAAGCTCACACAGAAGTCTATCATCAAGACTTGGAAATATAATGGTCCTGGCGTGGCTTTCACTTCAGAAAACTTGCTGGCTAAGGCAGGTGGCGAAATTGCTGCAAGCAAGATTGAGGAGAGCCTAAGCGAACATTACAACAAGCTCGGAATGTCGGCTTCTAACACATATATCGAATTTAAGGAGGATGGCACTTTCGCTGCCAAGATTAAGGGTAAGAGCTGGAATGGCACTTATACTTTCTCTGAAAGCGATGGACAGCTTCAGCTTCATGGTCTGCTTCTCAACCTGAACGGATACTTGAAGAAAGAGACTAACGGCATCTCTCTATTGTTTGAGTCGAAGAAACTTCTGACTCTCATTCAGACTATGTCGGCTTTCTCTGGTTCGCAGCAGGCTTCAGCCATTGGCGAGATTGCTAAGAACTACGACGGAGTTCGCCTCGGCTTCGACTTGAAATAAAAGAAAACTCTAAAAGCCCTTCCCCATCTCCCCAAAAAGGAATGGGGAGGGATACTTTCAATCCTATATTAACTAAAAGTCTATGAAAATCCTGGTAATTAACCCTGGTTCTACATCTACCAAAATAGCTGTATATGTAGACGAAAAACCAATCTTATTGCGTTCGGTAAAACACTCAGCCGAAGAAATTGCTCAGTTTGCTGATATCAGCGAACAGGAACCTATGCGTAGAAAAGTGGTGTTAGACGAACTTGAGCAGATGGGTATTCCTGTCGACTTCGATGCTATCATAGGGCGTGGTGGATTGGCAAAGCCTGTATCTGGTGGTGTGTATGAGGTAAACGAGCAGATGCTTGAGGATAGCTTAAATGCCGGACATAAGCATGCTTGCGACCTGGGATGTGTGATTGCACATGCCATAGCTAAAGACATTCCTGGATGTCGAAGCTTCATCGCCGACCCTGGCGTGGTTGACGAGCTATCGCCATTGGCTCGCATTAGTGGTTCGCCTCAGATGCCTCGTGTATGTATTTGGCACGCATTAAACCAAAGGGCTATAGCACGACGATTTGCTAATCAGATAGGTAAGAAATATGAAGATCTAAACCTCATTATATGTCATCTTGGTGGTGGTATCAGTATTGCTGCTCACGAGAAGGGTAAGGCTATTGATGCTAATAACGCCCTTGATGGCGAAGGACCTTTCTCGCCAGAAAGAGCAGGTTCGCTTCCTGCTGCCGAACTCATCAAACTATGCTTTAGCGGCAAATATACTCAACAACAATTGCTAAAGCGTATTGCTGGCAAGGCTGGACTTACGGCTCATCTCGGCACCAACGATATGAAGGAAATAGAACAACGCATCAGCAATGGCGATAAACATGCAGAACTCATCGTTGATGCCATGATTTATCACACTGCCAAGAACATAGCTGCCGAAAGTGCAGTATTGTGTGGCAATATCGATGCCATTCTCATCACGGGTGGCATGGCTCGTTCTGAATATATCATATCACGACTCAGAAAGCGCATCGACTTCCTCGCACCTACCTATTGCTATCCTGGCGAAGACGAGATGGAGGCTCTCGCCATGAATGCTTTGGCAGCCATGAGAGGCAAATGTGAGGTGAAGCAATATTAAAATATATCAAATATTTGATTATTTTGCTTGGCTGTTCGGATTTTCGTCTGTACCTTTGTCCATAATTATAATAATTGGTTGATAATAAACGAAATTGACCGATAAGAACAAACAACAGGAAAATGAAGAAACTATTATTATTCGCATATATCTGTTTTGCAGCTATGGGTGTTACCACAGGTTGCCACTTTGCAAAGGAAGAGCCTCTTGGCGATACCGTTGCAGCAAGTGTGTTTAGCCCTAAAGACACTACAACAACTGCTAAGAAGGGTGTAAAGCAGACTGCACAGGCTGTTGTGACAGATAGTACCGACCTATTCTATATAGGCGAGGGCAGCAGCAAACATTATTTGCAACTATTGAGTTATCCTTCGCGTCGCGACACTTTCACTTATGGAAAAACTGCGCATATCAAGGTGGAAGGATGTGCCGACTTCGGTCGTGTGGTTAGGGTGAAATATTACATCCTTCCTTCTGGCGACTCATTGGTAAGCAAGGTAATGGAAAAGCAAAATTAATCTATTTATCAGAATACACTAAGTGAGAACAAATGGTATAATACAGTTGGCTCCTGCCGTACGAATTCTCGTATTCCTAATTCTTGGAATATGGATAGGTAGCAAAGCTCCTGTATCTATACCATTTGCTTTTTATCCTTCAGCAATAGCTGCGCTCGTTGCTATAGCTTTTTTTATTCGCAAACGTCCTATTGCTGTTAGCATCATATCCTTATTCGCAGTATTCTTACTGGGTTGTTTTACTTATACTGCCAACGAACGTTTGTCGCAGATTGTATTACCACAGGGATATGTGGACTGCAAATCTATTGTAAGCAGTCGCATAACGGAGAAGAAAAAGACTATCAATTGCGACTTGCTGATTACGGAGATTAATAATAAGGTATTATCAAAGCCTATAAAGGTGAAGGCTTCGATACTGAAAGATACTATTAACAATAATTGGAAGACTATCGCCATAGGCAACGGATTGCATCACTCTTCGCGATTGGAATATCCTAAACAATTCAACGACTCTTCAAATTTCGATTATCCTATGTGGATGAAGAGTCATGGATATAAGGCACAAACTTTCATTCCATGGAATAAATGGAGCCCACAAAATGTAGCTACTACAAATATCTCGCGTAGCGAACTAATAAGGATAAGCCTACAAATGAAGCTTGAAAGGTTTATCAAACAGCATATCCATCAGATAATAGGTGTTGGAGAGGGTGTAAATAGCGGTATGGCGATAATATTCGCTATGACTTTGGGCGACAAGACGCATGTGGACAAAGCGATGAGTGAAAACTTCTCTGTAGCTGGCGCCTCACATATCCTTGCGCTATCAGGTTTGCATCTTGGCATTATATTCAGCTTACTCTCCTTCTTCTTTGGCAAAAATCGCAAGCGCAACATCCTTGTTCAAGCCATCATCATAAGTTTTATTTGGGCTTATGTTTTGATGGTCGGCATGCCTGTAAGCATAATCCGTGCAGCAACTATGCTCACTCTCTACTCTATCGTTGGATTAACTTGTCGTACAAAGATGTCGCTCAACATCTTTGCCTTCACAGGTATTGTTATGCTGTTAATAAACCCATTATCATTATGGGATATTGGCTTTCAACTATCATTCTTATCGGTTGCAAGCATACTAACCATATATCACAATATCTACAACATCTTCTCGCCACAAACTAAAATAGGAAGATGGATATGGGCAAGCATCGTAGTATCTATCGCAGCTCAGATAGGTACAGCTCCACTCGTAGCATATTATTTTGGTCGATTCTCTTGCTATTTCATCATTGTAAACCTCGTGGTAATACCGCTTGCTACGATAATAATCTTTGGTTCTATCATTGCCACCATCCTAACTATCTGCTTTGCTCCATGCTCTGTAGCCTTCTTTGGTTTGGCAATAATAGCACAAACGATGAACAAATTCATCATGTGCATAAACAATTTACCATTTGCTTCTATCGAGAATATCAATATCACATACAGACAGGTAATAGCTTATTACCTGATATTAATGATAATGACATTCGTAATAAACAGAAAGAAGTTTAGGAAATAGCCATATTATTTATGATTTAAGTTCTATACGGAAAGTAGTTCCTTTTCCTACTTCCGACGATTTCACAAAAATCTTTCCATGATGATATTCCTCTACGATGCGCTTGGCAAGAGATAATCCTAGTCCCCATCCACGTTTCTTTGTAGTAAAACCGGGACGGAACACATTACCAATATCTTTTTTCTTTATTCCCTTTCCTGTGTCGCTTACCTCTATAGCCACAGCATCATTATTCACCATCACCTTGATATGAATACTTCCCTGTTCGCCTCCCATAGCATCAACGGCATTCTTACATAGGTTCTCTATAACCCATTCAAACAAAGAGGCATTGAGCAACACTACAACTTCATGGTCAGGAAATTCGTATGTGATATTTATCTTCTTTGAAGTTCGTCTGTCCATATATTCTACTACATGCATAAGAACTTCCTCAAGATTTGTAGGAACAGGCTCTGGCAACGAACCAATCTTTGAGAATCTATCTGCTATCAATTGCAATCGCTTCACATCCTTATCCATTTCTGGAATAAGGTCATCATTAGGATAAGTCTCCTTCAATATTTCTATCCATGCCATCAAACTTGATATAGGAGTACCCAACTGATGGGCTGTTTCCTTCGATAATCCTACCCAAACCTTATTCTGCTCCGCACGTTTAGATGTAAGCAAAGCTATAATAGCAACAACAACAAATATCAATACTATACCTAATTGTACATAAGGATATGCAGCCAATCGCTTCAACAATACAGAATCATCATAATAAACATCTATAAAATCCGACTTATCTGTATCATCAAAGTAAATACGTATATCCTTATTTGAGTGTTGCAACTTCCTAGCATACTCAGAAACAAACTGCAAGCTATCAGCAGCTGACGAAGCAACAATAGTAATATTCCTATACGTCTGCACATTTCCCTGTTTATCCAAGACTACAATAGGAATAGTATTATTCTCATTTATAACCTTCAAAACAAGATTCAAGTCGGTATTCTCATCTGCATTATTCAACGTGCGCATAGCTTCTGCCCACACCTCCATCTTATGACGTTCTTCGTTTTTAAGGTCTTCTGTCAACACATGAGAGAAATACAACGAAGCTATGGCTATCGCAAAAGCTGCAATAACCAAGAAAAATTTCACCTGTCGTATTCTATCTGTCCACTGCATAACATATAAACGAAGATAAATCGAAAATATTGTGAGAAAAGTGAGAAAGAGTAAAAGTAAAAAAAAGTAAAAAGGTAAAAGGTAAAAAGGTAAATTGGATATATAATAATATGTATATATATAATAATATGTATATATATAATAAGGTATAAAAGGGTAAAAGAGTAAAAAGGTAAATGGGTAAAAAAGAGGTGAGGTGTATATAAACGAAAAGAGCTCCGAAGACTTTCGTCCTCGAAGCTCTAACTGAAAGAAGGCGGTTACCTACTCT
>CAKQMS010000060.1 GCA_934254985.1 uncultured Prevotella sp.
TCTGTCGATGCACACGTCTAACGGAACACCACGCTCCAGCATATCAAGATAATAAGGAATACCACCCAGTATCATATACACATCCAATACCTGCTGACGGGTAAGAGCAAGGCCTTTCAACTCGTTTAAGAACTGCTCTGTCTCGCCCAGAGAGAAGGGAGCCAGATAAATCTGCCGAGTTACACGACCATACAATCCACCCTTATCGCCTATAAACTTAGACAACATCCACGTTGTGGAAGAGCCACAGACGATAAGTTTCAGCTGAGGGACCATAGATGCCCATGAATTCCAGAAATAGCTGAAAGCTGCGATGAAATTGCTTTTGGGCGTATCCATCCAAGGCAACTCATCAAAGAACAGAACAATCGGTTCCTGCAGAGATAAGCCCGACAGATATTCACGTAAAGCAGCAAAAGCCTCAAACCAGGTTTTCAATCTCGGCACTGTCTTTTTAGCATACTGTGCCAACGCCATCCGAAACTGCTCCAGCTGTACCGCACGGCTCACTTCATACATACCTATAAACGAAAAGGCAAACTGGTCGTTGAACATTTTTCGAACCAGAAAAGTCTTTCCTACGCGCCTACGACCATAGATAGCTATCAGTTCAGCCTTGTTGCTTTTACAACGTTCCTGAATGAGTTTCTGCTCATATCCACGTCCTATTATTCCGTTTGCATCCATAACTTTCTGATTTTATTTCATTTATACTAAATCATACCGGTGCAAAGATAAATAAAAAAATGAAATCTGCAAGGATAACACCGCCATAACTACCTTTTTTAACATAGTTATGGCGGACTTATAATCGATAACACCGCCATAACTACCTATTTTTATATAGTTATGGCGGTGCTATCGTTAAAATTCGAGACCATTTACCGCATAGAGCGGTACATTAGTAACCCAATCTTCCTGCTGATAATCATTCATGGAGATGCGATAAGCCTTCTTTGACTGATTGTCAGCAACAAACTGGCGCAGGCTCTTTGCCTTGACATTCGTCTCGGCTTTCACCTCCAGCGGCACTATCTCATCTTCTTCATTCTGCAGAAGGAAATCAATCTCCTGAGTACTGTTAGCCTTGGAATAATAATAAGGTTCATATCTGAGGATGAGTTGCTGCAATACATACTGCTCCGTCAAAGCTCCTTTAAACTCAGTAAAAATACTGCTGCCGTCCACTATCGTTGAAGCCTTGAGGTTAGACATCGCACCCAAAAGCCCTACATCCAAGACAAAAATTTTGAAGGCAGCCCGGTCTTCATAACTGGCAAGTGGCAGTCGGGGAGCTTTCACATTATATACCTTATATATCAGTCCGGCATCCAGCAGCCACTGCAAGGCCAACTCATACTCCCGGGCTCTTGCTCCCTCACGCACCACTCCATAGATAAACTTCCTGTTTTCCTTACTCAACTGGGTTGGCAAGGATTTCCATAAATCAGTAATACGGGGAATAATCTCCGACGGAGCATGCTTCGACATATCTCTCTGATAACTGTTCAGAATATCATTCTGTATGGCTCTCACCTCTTTCCAGTCACGATTCTGACTAAAGCTCAATACGGCTTCAGGCATGCCTCCCACATAGTAATAATACTTCAAGAGTTCCTGAAACTTGGGAGCAAACATCGTTATCATATTCCAATCCTTCGTTTGCAGCAGCTGTGCCAGATTCTTCTCTCCCATAGCCATCACGAACTCGATAAAATTCATTGGATACAGAGAGAGAAATTCCACCTTGCCCACAGGAAAAGATTCCCCATGATGCAGCTCTATACCAAGGAGAGAGCCCGCCGCTATGACATGATAGCCAGGCGCATTCTCTGCAAAATATTTGAGAGAAGTTATGGCATGAGGGGCAGCCTGAATCTCATCCAGAAATATCAGCGTTTCACCTTCGGTGCAGGTTACATTCGTTGCAGCTCCAATAGCTGTAAGGATTCTTGGAATATTGAAATCCTGTTCAAAGAGATTCTGCAGGATTTTCATCTCTTCAAAGTTCACATACGCCAACTGTTTATAATTCTGACGGGCAAACTCCTTCACCAACCAAGTCTTTCCAACCTGTCTGGCACCCTCTATAATAAGAGGTTTCCGATATTGTTTATTCTTCCATTTCAGAAGTTCATCGATAGCTAATCTTTCCATAATCCGTATCTTAAAATCACATTTTATGAGGGAATAATCCTCTCTTCAATCACATTTCATGAGTGAATAATCACTCATTCACCCACATTTCATGAGGGAATAACGCTGCAAATATACACATTTTATGAGGGAATATCATCACTTTCCCCCACATTTTATGAGGGAACGTCCTCTTTTTAACTGATTTAAAGGACATAAAAAGACGATAGCACCGCCATAACTATCCTAAAAAACATACTAAATTTTGGGATTAAGGCGTTTTTTCAACGTTTTCATCTATCTTCCTCCCCTATCTCATAATGGCAGTATCAGTTTTGAAAATGGACATTAGGGGGAGCACTATCACTCCATAACCCAATCTATCCAATTTTCAGGTGTCACGATGCACTGATCTTTCACCTGATAAGCAGAAAGGAAAGTGGCAGGAAACTTAGTATTGGCACGCTTAGGATTCCACTTCATCTCAAACAATGAAAACTGCCCATCACACTCCTCCAGATAATCAATCTCCTGCTGGCTGGTACGCCAAAAAAAGCTGTTTACATATCGTCCAGCATTTTGATTAGCCTTCATTCGCTCACTAATGAAGAAGTTTTCCCACAAAGCCCCCACATCCTGCCGGAGAGCAAGAGGTGCAAAATTCTGCAAGATGGCATTACGTATTCCATTATCATAAAAGTAGAATTTCTTAGCACGTTTCAACTCCGTACGTAAGTTGCGACTAAAGCCATTCAACTTAAATATGATATAACACTTTTCGAGCAAATCAATGTACTTCTCTACCGTTTTATTATCAGTTCCTATGGTTTGCGCCAACTCATTATATGAAACTTCACTTGTAACCTGCAGCGCCAAGGCAGTAAGCAACTTGGACAACAGGGCTGGGCGCCGAACACTTTCCAAATTCAACAAGTCCTTATACAGATAACTGTTAGACAAATTATACAGCAACTCCTTTGCATCCGTCTCATGATTCATGATATCTGGATAAGAACCATAAATAAGCCGATTCTCTAATGTTTGTTTTACGCTAAGCAGTCCATGAGCCTTCATCAGTTCTCCTGTAGAAAAAGGGAAAAGATGGTACTCAAACTTGCGTCCTGTCAAAGGTTCATTGAGCTTATTCTGCAATTCAAAAGAGGAGGAACCTGTCACCAAGAGTTGTACATTTGGAAAATTATCCGTGATTCGTTTTAAAACCATCCCGATGTTCTCTACCCGTTGAGCCTCATCTATCACAACAATAAGGTTGTTGCCAATAAGCAGACGCAACTCCGAAGAATTTGCCTTTGCCAACAACTCCCTTACTTCAGGTTCATCGCAATTCAACATAAGAGTAGGTTCATCACGATTCTCGAGCACCATTTTAAACAGCGTACTCTTACCTACTTGTCTGGCACCAATCACGATGATAGCCTTCCCGGAAAACATCCGAGCTTCAATTGTATCTTGTATTTGACGACGTATCATAAATTTTCTTTCTTTTAAGTTATGAATCCTTCTTTCTTTCGGATGCAAAAATAAGGAAAATTTATCCTAATCCCAAAATTTATACCCATTTTTGGGATTACAATCCTAAAAAACATACTAAATTTTGGGATTAGGGCGTTTTTTCAACGTTTTCATCTATCTTCCTCCCTATCTCATGGTAGCAGTTTCAGTCATAAAATTAACATTTAAAAAGACGATAGCACCGCCCTAACTATACTAAAACAGTTAGTTAGGGCGGTGCTATCTTAAAGCTTTTAATACACTACAACACTTTCACCAATCGGTCGATATCAACCGAGATGCCTACGGAGAAGGTACGACCAGTGGTCATTGCCGAACTCCAATAATATTTATCGGGAGTATAGCCAAAGAGGTTGTCGATATTGAAATTCACATTTATGGTATCAAACAATCGCTGCTGAAGGGTGAACTTCCATATCTGATAGCTGCTGTCGTGCTTCTCGATGTTGGTATCTGGTGTAGAGAGATAGCGACCAGAAAGGGCTGCGTTCAAACGATAGAACGAGCAGAACTGGCGGTCGTAGTCGATGCGCCATGTGGCTGAATGAGGACGAGGCTGCGAGAACTGCGAGTCTACACTTCTGCCACCTACATGCAGATAGCTATAGTCGAGCTTCACACCCAATCCCATATCCGAGCGATACTGAGCACTGAAGTCGATGCCGCTAACCTTAACGCCATCTTCGTTGCAATAGCGCGAAGCCGATTCTGGCTGACCAGCACCTGGTGTATAGTCGGCATAATCTTCGGTTGTGATGCGCTTATCATATTTATTATAATAGCCCATCAGGGTGAGGCTATATTGTCCGCCAAAGAAACCACTACTCTTGATGCGACCATAATGTTCGAAAGCAAGGTTGAAGTTGTTGCTCTTCTCAGGCTTCAAATCCGGATTGCCATATATCATCTGCATGCCTGCCATATCGAAGTTCATATACATCTCCTTAAGGGTTGGCGAACGGAATCCACCTGCGTAGTTGGCACGAATGGAGAATCCATTCCACTTTGTCATCAGAGCCAAACGAGCAGTAGTGGCATTTTGTTTCGATGCCGAGAAATAGTCGTGGCGAAGACTTGCCACAATGTTCAACCACTTCAAAGGATTGTAGTCGAACTGCGCAAAGGCGTCGCAAGAGTTTTGGCTATGCGAAGCATTGTCGGCAAACTGATATGTGGTGAGATAGTCGTTGAGGAAATCAGCACCAAGGGTTATGGTGTTGTTGCCAAACACGTGTGAATAGAGCGCACGCAGAGTATTCTGACGATTAGTATAGTCATGGTCGTGGGTGCGCACATCGTTGACGTAGCGCACTTTGTCGTATTGGTCGAAGCCATACGAAACCTCAAGGTTATCGTTCTCAGAAAGCGTCATCACCGACTTTAGTCCTGCAGAATAATCCTTGTAGTGGTCGTCGTAGTTGCTGCGATTGCTGATACGAGCGAAATATCCACCACGGCCAATGAGCTTCACCTTATTAGAAAGCTTATAGGTGAGTCGCTCCTTCACATTGAAGGTTTCGCCACCATAGATATGCAGAATATTCGATTCGGTATCGAAAGGACTGGTAAGCTGTACCTCGTCGGATGTGGTGCGCTGAACGCTGGTCTGCGAATTCCATTTGCCAGCATTAAAGCTGAACGAACCACCATGGCGCCACTCCTTATTAAAGCTGTTGTAGCGAGTGTTGACGTTGGCAGTCCAAGGCTCTGAGTTTTCGCGCGAAATGATATTTACCACACCTGCCACGGCATTAGCACCATACAAAGCCGAGGCTGCACCTTTCACAATTTCTATTCTGCCCACATTGTCAAGACTTAGTCGGCTATAGTCGACATTATCCATGGTTTCGCCAGCCAATCGTTCGCCATCAACAAGGAATAAAACTGCATTACCACCAAAGCCATTCATATTCAACGATGTTTCTTGGTTCATGGCATAGCCAAACTCCAAGCCTGGCATCTGCTCTGTCAAGAGGTCTTGAATGTTTGTGGCATCAGCTATCTTTATATCGTTGGCTGTGATAAGGCGAGTTACCACAGGTGCATCCTTCAAAGCCTTAGGAGTGCGAGTGGCGGTAACGACTACTTGGTCGAGGGCTGTAGCATCAGGTTGCAGACGCAGCACATGGCGATCTTGGCTCTTGTCGTCGGTCTTCAATACGAAAGTCTGAGTTTGAAAACCAATATAGCTAACCTTCACTCTCACAGCATCGGTATTGGCATACGGCATACGGAAGTAGCCATCTTGGTCGGTAGTTACTCCGCCATTGCCATGCACCAACTGCACGGTTGCTCCTGCTAAAGGAGTGCCCGAATCATCGAGCACACAACCAAGGATATCACCCGAGGTTGCAGCCTTAAGATCCAGGCACAGAATTGAAAGGATTAGAAATGTTGTAAATATCTTTTGCTTCATCGAAATCTCTTATGTGTTTTGCGCTGTTGCGTTCTTACTTTTTTGTTGCTACAAACTTGCCAATCATCGGCATAGGCATCTTACCATACTGCACAGAATAGCTGACGGTCAGGGTATTGTCCTTCAATGTACCTTGCAAAGTAACAGTATACTTTTTCTCTGCACCATTCACGGTAACAGTTCCGGCATAGTTTTCCTGAGAGAATGCGTAAGCACCGTTAGAACCAGAAACCTTCACAGCAGGAACCTCCAGGGCAGGAAGAGACATCATGCCCTCACCGCAAGCAGGTAGTGTAACCTTGACTGTAGCATCATCTACAGCCTCAATCTTCATGGTAATGTTATCGTAAGTAGAAGCTTCACCCATTACGGTCATATCCAGGCTACTGGTATATGAACCAGCAATCTCCTTGGCTGCTGCCACTGTATCATTATCATCGTCGTTGCTGCAAGAGGTGAAAGCTACACACATTGTCAACATAGCTACCATCATGGCAGCGAGAGAAAACTTAAACTTTTTCATACTTCAAATTGATTTACTTAATTTACTTAATTATTATGATTATTAGCGATTTTTGTTATTGCTGCACAGATGCCACTTTAGCTTTGCGTCGGTTTCGTTGTCTGCGCAGGATGATATATCCAGAAAGTAATGTCAGCGATATTATCAATCCTGACAAGAATACGAAGAGGTCGGAGATAGGACCAAGGAATGGCGAATAGCATCTGCC
>CAKQMS010000061.1 GCA_934254985.1 uncultured Prevotella sp.
TAGAATATGCTGGTAATTAAAGATTTACACTCGGATATTTCTGATTAGTTTTGGTTGTTCTATGGTTATAAATACAGTCAGAGAATGCATAGGAACCTATTGCCTGAACACTTGCCGGTATCTCTATGTTCTTCAAATTGCTACAACCTGTGAACATATGTTCGCCAATCTCTTCTTCATTATTAGGTAGTATGACAGTCTGCAAACCATCCAAATAGGAGAAAAGGTATACTGGATGGACCGCATTTTTCTGGGTATAAATATACATATAACCTTTGTATCCGTTTTGATCGTAAACATCTATCATAGGTCCATCGCCTGAGTAGCTTGCATCTCTTAAGTCCAGATGATGCAAGGAACCATTATATTTTGAGCCATTGGTGTCATAGTAGCATCCCGCCATCTCGCGGATATACTGTATGTCGTTAGTATTTATCGGACCCGACACCTTTAGATGTGTGATGCTGAACTTCTCGTTGTATCCTATCTTGTCCCTCAGTGTACCAGCTGTTTCCAACGTCACCATCTTGCACTTTTGCGGATCCAAGTTGTCTATGATATGTTCAAAGCTGCCCCATCCGTTTGCCAACCAATAGCTTTGGTAAGCACCCGTGGGTACATAAAGATAGCAGTTGCTGAAGTCGATGCCATTGAATGTGCTCTGACTTGCTGTGATGGGCGCAGCCATATTGGCATCGATACGCTCCATGGCGTTGCATCCTGCAAACGCGTACGAACCTATGCTTTGCAAGCTGGAAGGTAGGTCCAGACTTGTAAGCTTGCTGCAGTCTGCCAACGCACGATAGCCAAGTGAGTTGAGGTAGATAGGCAGTTTCAAGTCGGTCAAGCTGCTGCAGCCGTCGAAGGCATAATCGTCTATAGAGAGGAGATACTGCGGCAAGTTTACTAACGACAGACTGCTGCAACCTTTGAACATGCCACGTGGAAGGGTCTTTATGTTTTCTGGCACCCTCATACCTTTCAGGCTTTTGCAGTTTTCAAACACATACGTTCCTATTGACGGAGTGCCTAATAATAAATTTGCAATCCATGTCAGCTTACTGCATCCTGCAAAAGCCCGGTCGCCAATGCTCTCAATATAGTTGTAGTTAAAGAAATATTGCATATTGGCACAGCCCTCGAAAGTAGAGGCAGAAATATTTACAAGATCAGTCGGTACGTTTATGCCTTTCAAACTGCTGCATCCGTAGAAAGCATATTGGCCTATATAGGTAACATTGGCTGGTATTTGAATTTCTGTCAAGCTGCTGCATCCGCTGAAGGCATATTCGCCGATAGATGTAATGGTTGGCGATAAACTAATGTCCACTAAACTACTACAATCTTTAAAGGTGTTATTGCCTATCTGTACAAGATTATCGGGCATTTTAGCGGTTGTCAAGTTTCGGCAACCCATAAGCGAGAAGTTGTAGTCCTTATATAGGTTTGGCAGGACAACCGTCTTCAGATTGTATAGATAAGCCAATGGAAATAGGCAATCATTCAAAGTTGAGCGATAGCCATTCTCGTCGTAAAACTCGAAACTATGGACATACGATATCTGACTTATGCTTCCTAAATCAAGATATTGCAGGTGGCCATCATACTTGCTCCCGTTTCCGTTGTAATAGCATCCTGCCATCTTGCGGATGAAGCGGATGTCGTCAGAATTTAAAAAACCGGTAATCTTCAGATTGGTGATTTTGTACATCTTGTCGCTCTGGATGATGTTGCTCAGCGTGCCTGCGGTAGGTACGTTCACCGTGATCTGCTGTGTTACAAGACCCGAGTCGTCGGCATATGCCACCCTCACGCTACAAAGCAGCATGATTAGCACTAACAAGATATGCCTTTTGCCAGTCAGTAATGTAAAGTGTTTCATAAAACGTTGTATATTTAGTATCTTTGTTGAAAAAAAGTTTCACTAATCGCAAAGTTACAAAAAAAATCCGTTATGTAGAGCATATTATTTAAATAAAAAAAAGGATGAAACCTAAAATTATAGGCTTCATCCTTTAAAATATGTCTCTTACAAATATATGTTTGCGAAAGATGTTTCTCTAACTAATTAGAGGTTTGGATTCATCTTTGTCCACTCAGCTACTGGAGGAACGATGCCAAGCTCTACGATCTCATCGCGCATCTTGCAAAGGTGCTCGTAAGACTTAGCGAGAGAAGCGAGCTCCTCTTCTGTGCCTGTAGGCTCTGTGAAGTGAACACCAGTCTTGTCGATTGTTGTAGGCATAGCCATCATAACGTTCTTGAAGCCGAGCTTGTCGTTGCTTACATAGCATCCTGCTGGCAATGTGAACTTCTTACCACCCATAGCAGCCTCAATCATCTTAACAGCGTTGTAGGCTGGGCTCTGGAATGAGCTGCGGCCACGAAGCTTGATGATGTTTGAACCACCCTGTACTGTGTGGTGCTTGATCTCTTCCCAACGCTCGTCTGAAAGACCCATCTCTGACAATGGCTTGCCGTCAATCTTAACCTGAGAAGCGAATACTGCCATCTGCTCACCGTGACCACCATAAGTATGGGCGCCAGTAACCTTATCCTGCTGTACACCGAACTCAAGAGCCAAAGCCTGCTGCAAACGTGTAGAGTCGAGGGCTGCGAGAGATGTAAGCTGGTTTGGCTTCAAACCAGAGTGGATAAGAGCTGTAAGAGCTGTAACGTCAGCAGGGTTGAAGATAACTACTACGTGCTCAACCTCTGGACAATACTTCTTGATGTTGTCACCGAAATCAGCAGCAATCTGGCAGTTGCCCTTCAAAAGGTCCTCACGTGTCATACCTTCCTTACGTGGAGCACCACCTGAAGAGATGATGTACTTAGCACCTGTGAAAGCTTCCTCTGCGTTTACTGTATAGGTGAGGTTTGCACCTTCGAAAGCACACTGCTGCATCTCGTCGAATACACCATGAACACCTGGCTCATAGATATCGTAGAGGCAGATGTTAGGAGTTAGACCGAGCATCAAAGCGCTCTGAACCATGTTAGAACCAATCATACCGCCGGCACCGACGATCAAGAGTTTGTCATTAGTTAAAAATTCCATAACTACAATTTATTTGTTAAGTTGTTTATAAATATTCTATTTATATTATTCCTCCTTCGCTTTTCGAGCGCAAAGTTAATAAAAAATAAGAGAAAAGAGTTATTAATTTATGTTTATCTTTTGTTGTTTATTCTTAAAAGCTGTATCTTTGTAAAGTAGAATTAGCAAATGATTACCTATGAACAATATTATCGTCGAAAGATTGTCGTTATTACGTGAAGTGATGAGGAGAGAGAAGCTGTCGGCTTTCATCTTTCCAAGTACTGATGCTCATAATGGAGAGTATGTTCCTGATCATTGGAAGTCGCGCGAGTGGGTGTCGGGATTCAATGGCTCGGCAGGCACTGTGGTGGTTACGCAGAATGAGGCTGCTCTATGGACAGATTCCAGATATTTTATTGCAGCCGAAGAACAACTGCAGGGTACTGGTATAGCGCTGATGAAGCTAAAGATGCCTGGTACACCAACAATTTCAGAATGGTTGGGTAGAAAGCTTGCTTGTGTAGATAGTCCAGAGGTGGGTGTCGATGGCATGGTGAACTCTATCAATACCGTAGAGGCATTGCGATTTGAACTGCGACGCCAGGGAGGTATCACGCTACGTACTAATTTTGATCCGTTGCGAGATATATGGACCGACCGTCCTGCCATTCCTCAGAATCCTGTAGAGATACATCCTGTGGAGTATGCAGGTGTGGATACTGCGGAAAAGTTGGCACAGATAAGAAAGTCGCTTGCACGTCAGCATGCTGATGGTATACTTGTGTCTTCGCTCGATGATATTGCATGGGTGTTGAATCTTCGTGGTTCGGATGTTCATTGCAATCCTGTTTTTGTTTCTTATCTCCTTATCGGTCCTGAGACTGCTACATTATATATTAATAAGGTGAAGTTGCAGAATGGGGTGGAGGAGTATCTCTGTAAGCATGGCATTAATATTGATGATTATCAGAATGTGAAGTCTGGAGTTAAGAAGTATGAAGGCTTTAGTCTGTTACTCGACCCAGAGGAAACAAGTTATTCGGTATTCAAGGCTGTTGGCGATGTAGATGTAGTATGTCAAACCTCGCCAGTTCCTTATATGAAGGCGGTAAAGAATGATGCAGAGATAAAAGGCTATCGCAGCGCTATGCTGAAGGATGGCATTGCGATGGTGAAGTTCTTGAAGTGGTTGAAGCCTGCTGTAGAAGCTGGGGGACAGACAGAAATGTCGGTAGACAGAAAGCTTACAGCTCTAAGAGCAGAACAACCATTATTCTGCGACATATCTTTCGATACTATCGCAGGTTATGCCGACCATGGAGCCATTGTTCATTATGAAGCTACTCCAGAGACCGACCGAGAGTTGGAACCTCATGGTTTGTTGCTCTTGGATAGTGGTGCACAATATCAAGATGGAACAACGGATATTACTCGTACTATAGCCCTTGGACCTGTAAGCGAAGAAGAAAAACATGTGTATACCCTTGTGCTGAAAGGACATATACAGATAGAACTATGCAAATTCCCTAAAGGTGTTGCAGGCACACAGATAGATGTCTTGGCTCGTGAGGCTATGTGGCGTGATGGAATGAACTATCTTCATGGCACAGGACATGGAGTAGGCTCGTATCTGAATGTGCATGAAGGACCTCATCAGATTCGTATGGAATGGATGTCTACACCTTTTGTAGAAGGAATGACAGTGACAGACGAACCTGGATTGTATCTTGCTGGACGTTTCGGAGTGAGAATAGAGAATACACTTATCGTAGAGAAATATAAGGAAACAGAGTTCGGTGAGTTCCTTAAGTTTGATTCTCTTACCCTTTGTCCTGTCGATACTGTGCCTATTGATAAGTCGATGCTGCTGCAGGAAGAAATAGATTGGCTTAACGATTATCATGCTATAGTTTACCGAGAGCTGGCTCCACATCTTAACGATGAAGAAAAAGCATGGTTGAAGGATGCAACGTTGCCAATTTGATGATGCATAGATTGCGCAAAAGTAAAAAAGTCTGCTAAAACTTTGGTAGATAGGAAAATAAGATGTAACTTTGCACCCGCAAATTGTGGACTCGTTCCACTTAATGAATGTTTAATCTAAAATTTAAAAGCAAAAAACAATGATTATTGTACCAGTTAAAGATGGTGAGAACATTGAGAGAGCTCTCAAGAAGTTCAAGAGAAAGTTCGAAAAGACAGGTGTTGTAAAGGAGCTTCGCGCTCGTCAGCAGTATGACAAGCCATCTGTTTTGAAGAGACTCAAGATGGAGCACGCTATCTACGTACAGCAGTTGCGTCAGACCGAAGAATAAAAAATCTTCGAAAAAATTTGGTAGTTTGAATATATTTCCGTAAATTCGTTGCCGAAAACATATTGTTGAACGTCGGCATGATGATAGAAGAATTTTTGGACTACTTGCGTTACGAACGCAACCGCTCACCGAAAACGGTTAAAGAATATGAGGCTGACCTCATGGCTTTTGAGCGGTTCTTCCAAAATTTGGATACTCATCTCTCTTGGGAGTCGATAGACTCTGATATTATCCGCGACTGGATGGAGAGCATGATGGATAAAGGAAACAATGCCACGTCTGTCAAACGAAGGCTGTCGGCGTTGCGTTCCTTTTATCGTTTTGCACTCATGAGGGGAAAGGTTGATAAAGACCCTGCTCATGTCGTGGAAGGTCCTAAAGCTAGTAGACCGCTACCGCAATTTCTAAAGGAGTCTGAGATAAACAAACTTTTGGATGATGTGGAGTGGGGGACAGATTATAAAGATGTACGTGCGCGTACCTTTATTATATTGTTCTATACTACGGGCATCCGCTTGTCGGAGCTGATAGGACTGGATGATATTGCGGTGAATCTCGAAACAAAAGAGATTAAAGTTACCGGTAAGGGAAATAAACAAAGGATTGTTCCTTTCGGACAGGAATTGAAAGAAGCTCTCGTTAATTATGTGAAACTCCGTGATGAAGTGGTGGAACGTAAGAGTGATGCTTTCTTCCTAACTGAAAATGGAGAACGGGTTAAGGCGGATATGGTAAGACAAGAGGTAAAGCGATGTCTTTCGCTTGTCTGTACTTTGAAAAAGAAAAGTCCGCACGTACTCCGGCATACCTTCGCTACGTCGATGCTTAATAATGGTGCCAGTATAGAAAGTGTTAGAAAGCTGCTCGGTCATGAGAGTGCTTCTACTACCGAAATCTACACTCATACCACTTTCGAGCAGTTGAAACGAGTTTATAATAAAGCCCATCCAAGGGCCTAACCTTTTAAAAAACGGAGGTAACTATGGAAATTAAGATTCAGTCGATCCATTTCGACGCTACCGAAAAGTTAGAGGCGTTTATCGAAAAGAAAGTCGCCAAGTTGGAAAAAACATTAGAAGACATTCAGAAAGTAGAGGTGCAATTAAAGGTGGTGAAACCTGCTACGGCATTAAATAAGGAAACAAGTCTTACGGTGACAGTTCCTGGCAACACTCTCTTTGTTGAAAAGACATGCGATACCTTTGAGGAAGGTGTTGATGAATGTGTTGATGCTATGAAGGTTCAACTTACCAAATTTAAGGAAAAAACAAGAAACAAATAAAAAAGTTCCCAAAATATTTGTGGGAATAAAATAAATACCGTATCTTTGCAGCCGTTTTCCGACACATGCTATTACTGCGGTAATGGCTGCAAGGATTTGCCTCTTTAGCTCAGTTGGCCAGAGCACGTGATTTGTAATCTCGGGGTCGTTGGTTCGAA
>CAKQMS010000062.1 GCA_934254985.1 uncultured Prevotella sp.
TTTTTAAAGAGAACTGTTAGATACATTACACTTAAAAACAGTTAATAACCATTCATAATTCTATACCTTATACGTTAGTCTAATAAACCATCCCAAAAGGAAGATATTAGATTGAAACAAAATTTAGAATGCTTATGAAATATCTCTTAACCCAAATTGCGCTCTTGCTATTCGTTTGCATAGCACCACTATCTGTATGCTTGCCTCTTGATGCACAAGTAAAAACAAAAGACTCTTTATCAATACAATTAAAGGAGGTAGTGGTTGAGGCTGATCAACAAAACATATCAGCCTCTGTCTCAACATATTTTCCCACTTTAAAACAGAAAAATGCCTCACAAAGCGGAATAGATTTGATTAACCGCATGGCTATTCCTCAGTTGGCACTTGGAGCAGGTACAAAGATTAACACTGTAAGCAACAAGTCTGTGGGAGTATTCATTGACTGGCTTCCTGCTTCTACAGACGATTTAAAGAATATGAGGACTACTGATGTCAAAAAGGTTGAATATTACGACTATCCATCCGACCCAAGATTTCTTGGTAATGCACATGTTGTGAACTTTGTCATGAAAAGGTATGAATATGGAGGATATTTAAAGGCTTTAGGCTCGGAACGCTTTATAGCCAATGACGGTCAGATTAACCTTTTTGGTAAATTCCAGTCAAAGAGATTAACCTTTGATTTGGGATTGGGGGCTTCGTATAGTAAATCGACACATGATTTCGCAGAAAGCCTTGAGACCTACAGACTTCCTCAGAATGACGGCTCGGAAAAGACTTTCAGACGGACAGAATCGGTCATAGCTGCCGACAGACACAACAGACTATTGTGGCCTACCCTGAAAGTCGTCTACAATACCGATAAAATCACCATCAGCAACATTGTCGGAGCTGCTTTCGACCATACGCCTATCAATAACACTACAGGAACAGTCGGCATTTATCCCGACAATATAGACTTGATAAGTTTCGACAAGAACGAAGCCATGCGTCAGAACTCTCTGTCATATTCGGGCAACTGGAATTTCATTCTGGGAAAGAGAAATACAATCAACTTCTACCCTGTCTACTCATATACCCATTCTCGGCAATCAAGCCTTTATAGGGAGGGGACTGCAGAATTTCCCAATTATGCCGAGGACGATTCTCATTCCGTCCGCGCCAGACTGCAGTTCAACCACTCGTTCGGCAACTATGGAAATCTGAAGATCTTCTGTCAGGGTCTGTTTTACAGAGCTTCGACAAGATATTCAGGAACTACAGACATGTACGACCGACTCACTACATACCGTATAGGTCCGGGATTGGGTTATTCATTTTCAAAGAAAAAATACTATATATATTTAGGTGTGGGATACAATTACGACCACTCGAAGTATAGACAAACCATAGAACATTCCACCCAACCTTGGGCAGACGCATCTGTACAGTACTCGTTCAATGGCAAGAATCATATATCAGCCGAATTTCATTACATGACCTCTGTGCCACTTTCGTCTTACCGCAGCGAGGCTGTCGTACAGTCAAACCCGTTAATGAGCTATACTGGCAACCCTGCTCTAAAGCCATACAAGAGTTTTGACTATGGCATAACTTACACCTGCATACCGAACAACAGTATCAGCTTTTCAGTCTATGCCACTGCATGGTCTGTACGCGACCGATACGCCTTTGTATATACACCATCCTCAACCGGAATATTACGAACGATAGAACAGCCTATGGGCGGTTTCACATCTTTGACAACGGGAGCCTACGGACGAGTGAGGCTGCTACAAAACAGATTGCAGATTGCAGGACAAATAGCAATGCCTTTCTGCCATAACGGCGAACCTTTCAACTCAGATCATGTAGATGTGAACTACTCACTGCAAGCTTATTGGTATTTCGGTGGATGGAATATAGGTGCTCAATATTTTTCATCCAAGAGTGCACCGGGAAGTGAAATAAATGGATTATGGACTAAACGCAGAGAAACCTACTACTTGAGTATAGGATGGGGAAACTCATCATGGAATGTATCAGCTCTGATTGCAAATCCATTCACATGGAGTTGGAAGAATTCAAGTAATGAGATGAACAGCAGGTATTTCGACCGCAAGCAGTCTGGTTATGGCGTGGATAGTCATTGCTATATAAAATGGGGTGCTTCTTATGTGTTCGGCTTCGGCAAACATGTAAAACAAAATAATGAAGCTTCACGGCAAAATGGTGCCGGGTCAGCGATATTGGAATAATGACAATTAGTATAAAAGGTAAATGAAATACCCAGAAACTAAAAACAGCGGCCTACGCCTAAGCGTAAGTCGCTGTAATAGAAGCGTGGACAAGCCTGGGCTTGAGATTTGTTGACTGAAGACCCTCTGACCGTAGGGAAGAAACCAGGGACCTCCAGATTATGAGACTAATAGAATGATAGTCTGTGATATTTCGTTGTTATAAACTTTTGTTGATAATCAGCGAGTTATCTCTATTTGATGTTTTGTGGCATACCATTGAATATCCATAACTCAAACAGTTTGTTTACGCATTGTTTACGCAGAAATCGGAGGTATTCTCTTACCCCACACAAACACTTTATTCAGAGGCTATAAATCCAAACTGTTTTCTTTGAGCAAGAAATCGAAAAGCCCGATTGTGAGAATACCTTCTTCATTTCGACGGGGCATGATGTGGTCTTTAACAATGATAATCTTCTTGAAAGAGTCATCTATGCTCATCAGTGATCTGGATTCTTGTATCTCTTTCTCCCTATCCGGAATTGACAAGGCTGATTGTATATAGTACTTTTTACTGCCGAGACTGGCGATAAAATCCACCTCCAGTTGAATGCGGCCCCACTTGCCGTCCTTGTCTTGCTTCTTTTTTCCCACCATTCCGACATCCACACTATAGCCACGTGTGATAAGCTCATTATAAATGATGTTTTCCATGATATGCGTCTCCTCTTGTTGGCGCATATCCAGAATAGCATTTCTCAAACCTATATCTGAGAAATAGTATTTGGAGAGTGTATTGATATATTTCTTACCTTTTATGTCGTAGCGGATGGCCTTGTTTATAAGGAACGATTCAGACAAGTAATTGAGATAATTCGAAATGGTCTTGTTTGAGATATTTACATTCTTTACACTCTTGAAGGTGTTTGATAGTTTTGTCGGATTGCATGGCGAGCCAATGGAAGAAGCCATAATGAGCACCAATTCGCGCATTTCGTCTTCGTTCTGTACCTTATGCCTCTCTATAATATCAGCCAGATATACTGTTTCAAACAAGTTTTTAAGATATCCTATTTTCTTCTGCTCTGTGTCAAATGACTGGATAAGGGGCAAACCACCATAGGTGTAATATTCACGCCATGCGTCTTGTTTATCACCTCCAATGGCAGAATAGAATTCGGAAAAAGACAGTGGATTCACATGTATCGTTTCGCCTCGGCCTCGGAACTCTGTGGGTATATCTGATGACAGGAAGTGAGAGTTACTGCCAGTTACATAGGTGTCAGCATTATCAATATGAAGGAAACTGTTCAATACATCCACGAACTCATCCATCAGTTGCACTTCATCTATAATGATGTAGTACGGCAGACTATCCTTAATCTTGTCGTGAACATAATGGAGCATTGTATCAGGATTTCGTAGCTCTTTGTTCAAACGGTCTTCAAGATCAATGCGGATTATATGGTCTTTAGCCACTCCATTATCCAACAAATAGTGATAGAACAAAACATTCAGCAGATATGACTTACCACATCTGCGGATTCCGGTAATCACTTTGATAAAGCCGTTTTGCTGGCTATCTATCAACTGCTTAAGATATCTGTCTCTTTTTATCTCTTCCATGTCATTCCTTATTTTTGCCAATATTGGCACTTTTTGGTAATGCAAAGGTAGCAGATTTAATTCAGGCTGCCAAACCATCACGACTAAAAAATGCCAACATTGACATTTTTTAGTCGTGCAATATAGTATGTACACGGAATTTTTGGCAATATTGCCACTTTTCCCTTGTATTAGATAATGTACGACTCGTTTTCAAGTTAAGTTTGTGTTTCTATAAAAAGTATGATGGTTAAACAACCTCAAACAGTTGGTTTACGCATTGTTTACGCAGAAATTAGGAAGTGAGCAGAACTTCTAACAATTCATTGGCAAGTTTGTTGTCTACCACTTTTATCACATTGTCCTCTTCTGTTGCATAGCCAAGGACATTTGCCTCATTCTGCTGGAGAAGATGATTGTATTTCTCTTGAATGTCTTCCATAATAAGAGTCTGTTTTGAGGGTTTATGTGCGGAAACCTCACAGAATTTTTCTGAAATAAAAATTTTCCGCAAGCTCACCAGTGACTGTAACAGGCTGATTGTCAGCATAAATACATGTTATATATGTAGACTTAGCTTATACCTCACGGAAAAGTGCTTGTAACCTCACGGAATTTAACTATTTTTCCGTGAGGTGCCATACGGAAGTAACTTCATTTCTTTCAGTCCATATTTTTCCTGCTTTCCTTAATCGTTTAAGCAAATAATCCAATTTATTGTTCTTCTGTTTGTCGTCCAACTGGTCAGGCAGCACATCCCAAAGCAGATGAACGATTTCAGGTTTCGTCAACGAACCATGATCCTTCAACGAATCAAGCAATAATGCCTCGCATTTCTTGTCGTCCAATCCCTTGTGCTTGGAATATTCTATCTTCTGGTCTGTTACTTGGGCAATATCCTTTGCTATGAAGAAATATTCTTGGTCGGATAGCTCGTCCTCACTTGATCTTTTTGTTGTTACAGCAAAGTCTATGTCGCCCAAGATAGGTGTCGCATCATAGTCTTGAAAGAATTCTTGGCGAATTTTATTCTTTACTTCCTCTTCACGTATTTTATTAGTTGCCATAATTATTTGTCATTAAGTTATTCAAATAGTTTTCTTAGATCCATGTTCAAGAAAACTTCTGGTGAGATACCTTTCTCGCCTACGATAAATGTTGCCGACGGATGGAATTGATTGCGGAAACGCTCTAAGCCCGTGGTATAAGCCTCTCCATTACTTTTTACTTCTATAGCTATGAATTTCTGATTCTTCTTTAGGATGAAGTCAACTTCGTCGTTGCCTTCTCGCCAGTAAAAAACTTCAAAACGATGGGTAAAAGCTTCGCTTAAGATGTAGGCTCCTATGGCGGATTCAAAGAATTGTCCCCATAGCTTACTATCAGAAACGGCTTCTTGAAATGTTAAACCTAATTGAGAACTCAATAAGGCATTATTGTACACTTGGTATTTAGGAATGCTGGCACGTTTGCGGGCTACATCTATAGAGAATTTCTGTAGTCCTGTGACAAGTCCGCTATCGCTCAAAAGATTTAGATAGCCTGCCAATGTAACTGTGTTGCCAGCATCTTGCAATATTCCCAGCATTTTTGTTAGAGAAAGTATCTTACCCGAATAAGCTACGCTCAATTCGAAAGTTTGACGAAGCAGAGCAGGCTTTCCTATTGGAGAATCCATCAAGATGTCCTTGTTTATAGTAGCATCAATGATGGCTCCGCTAACATAGTTCTTCCAACGTTCTTCGTCACCAATAAGCATGGCAGCTCCTGGGTAGCCTCCAAAATAGATGTATTGTTCAATAGTCATTCCAAAGGCTTCTTTCATTTCTGGATAACTCCAATGGCTCATTCTGATTTCCTCATATCGTCCCATGAGAGATTCTGCCAATCCTTTTTCTAATAACACCCTTGATGAGCCTAATAATGCCACTTTGATGTTGATGTGATTTAGACTATCAGCGTCCCATTCTTTCTTTACATATTCACTCCAGTTTTTAAGTTTTTGTATCTCGTCAATAACCAAGATCATTTCTTCAAGTCCTTGTGTGCGCATTTGAAGACGCGCATTATTCCAGCAATCGCTAATCCAAGTGGAAGATGTTGAAGGTATGGTGTCGGCAGAATAGAAAAGAAACGGTTTACTTAAATCATCCAATACTTGCTTGATAACGGTAGATTTTCCAATCTGTCGTGGTCCCATGATTACTTGGATGAACATTCTTTGTTCACCTAATCTCTTGATGATGGTATCATATATCTTTCTTTTGTACATGGTCTGTTGCTTATAGATGATAATGTGATATGTATAGTCTTATTATATTTAATTGGGGCTTTTCAAGTTGTTTTACTCAGCATAATGAATAATTTTACTCAGTCGGCTGAGTAATTTTACTCAACGGACTGAGTAAAATTCCATCTTTCGATGGCAAATATAGAACTTTTAGCTGAAATAACCGCATCTGGCATGTATATTTTTGATTATTTTACAAAAGTATTCTTTGGAATTACTCATTAAAACAAGACACGAGATAACATCTTATGGAATGATGGGGAGTTTCAGAGAACATCACAGCGTAAACACACCTAACTCAAATACTTTGTTTACGCAGAAACCAAAAACAGCGGCCTACGCCGAAGCGTAAGTCGCTGTAATAGAAGCGTGGACCAGCCTGGGCTTGAACCAGGGACCTCCAGATTATGAGTCTGTTGCTCTAACCAACTGAGCTACAAGTCCGACTTATACCCTTATGGGATAAGTTTGCGGGTGCAAAGATAGTGTTTTTTGAGGAAAACGCCAAATTTTTAGAATAAAAATGTGAGGAAACGTTTATTTTCTGTACTTTTGCAAGTATATTGCCAAGAAATAAACATGATGAAACGGCGAAACGCACAATCAGAAATAAATGTATAAACGGCAATAGAAGAACAAACAACTGCAAGATATTGAGACAACGTCT
>CAKQMS010000063.1 GCA_934254985.1 uncultured Prevotella sp.
GTTAAGTAATGTCATAACGACGTAAGTAATATAAATGTAAAATAATAAAGCCGTGTAATTCTGTATGGTTACACGGCTTTTTTTCTTAATATTTCTCTTGAAAAAAAATCCACGCTTGCGCACTTTGTTAGTCACTGTGCCATTCGACTTGACAGTAAAAGTACTTCTGTTTATAGGTAAGGTATTTCATCTTTCCTACAACGCTGTAAACATCATTATATGGTACATGATATTTCCCATGTTTTGGATGGCAATATTAGACTATAAATTTCATCGGATTCTTTTTGTTCCCATATGGCTGGTACTGTGCTTAGGACTCGGTTATGTGCAGAGAAAAAAAATCAACCGCTTCTGCGATTTGTTATTCAGGTTGTCTCAAGAATTCATCCTTTCTTTTGGCAATTACTACCTGTGGTCTGTCATTATCTGCCTACTCATACCATTGCTGATAACGATTGCTTTGCTGATTGCCTAACCCAGTGGTGGCAAACCCTAATTTTGGAATAGGTACCTGTAATAAAAATGCAGCGACTATAAAGTGTAATATCGAACTGACGGAAAAACGGTATGCAGCAATGTTGGAACTTATGCAAGTAAAGAATTCCTGATAATCCTTGTCCTTGCTGATATCATTCATGCCATGTCTTTTTAATCTTTCAAACAAGCAAGCGGTATGCCTTTGACTCCGTCTGGGCGTGTGTAAGCCATGCTGCCTTGTGGATATTTAATACTATGAATTGCGTTGTTTTATTGCTAACTTTTGTGGTAATTTAGAACTAACTTTTGTGGCAATTCATTTGTAATTTTTGAGGTATTTCATTTGTAGTTTTTGAGGTACTACATTTGGTATTTACAAGTAAAAACACTACCTTTTAATAAACTCGGCTGCACTCGGAAAAGAAAGTAAGTATTCTTTTCTCTCGTTTGCACGAGTTTTGCAGCACATTTGCAGCACGCTCACGCAGATGGCTTGTTTAATAACGGTTTGCATTTCGAGGAGGTTAAGTGAGTTTGGTATACAAGCAATAAATAAAGATAATCCGTGTAACTCAAGTAGCCACACGGATTTTATTGTAAACATAGTCTTACTTTTCTGGCTTCTCAATCACCATATACTTTGCTCCACATTCTACAAGTGTATTCCAATTAAGCGGACAGAAGTCGTGTGTGTAGACGAACTGTTTAGCTATTGGCTTGCCTTCCTTATTAGTGCTAGTGTCATGTGTTAAACAAACAATGCTGAGATACTTATCACCCAATTCTTGATTTTCTTCTATCCAATTGTTTTCATACGAGCAATCAAACCACTGGTTGGTTATTAGTTTTTGCTCTTTAGTAGGTAGCGTAGCCGACGTTTCAACTCGTTCACCAATCAGATTCCTAAGAAAGCTACAGCAATCTGTATATTGTCGCTGAAAATTTTTATTATCATCTATGGAATTTATCTTTGCATTAAAGTCGCGTATAGCTTTTTTTGCCTCTTTTAATGTAAGACGTGTGATAGGTTCAAAGTCGCAGAACTTGCCATCACGAGCGGCCATCGGAAAACGACGCTGAATAGTCACACCTTTTTTATTAAGACTATACCAAGTAACAATACAGATATCCATAGAGCTAGTGCTTTGCTCTATTTCATTTATTTCCATGAAGGTGATGGAGTCCTGCTTACTTTTAACAAATCCTTCACCCTTTTTGAAACGTTCTGATAGATTATTATTAGTGTCGTTCATATTCTGTACATATTTTAATATATGGACAAAGATAATCATTTTTTCTAAGCCTCCATAATTATTATTGCTGATTCTTTATTTTTTAGCCGTAATTTGAATTTATGTGTAATTTATAAAGCATAACGCACCTATCCTTAGTTAAATACAGATTTTACATACATTCCCCAAAAGGCGTACAACTGAAATCATATAGATTTTGGTTGTACGCCTTTTTTCGTTTCTCACCATTCTTATTCGCGAATTGGGTTTTAATTTGTATCTTTGCAGAAGAATCAACAATTGATGATAGAAAATAATATAAATAAAAGTGTGTGAGACGTGATAACTCGATGCTATCTTCAAATAACCAATGTTTGTAATCTCGATTGTGTGTTTTGCCCAAAGACGGCGAGGGCTAAGCACACTCTGACGATGGAAGAATTTGATACGTTGACTTCGCAACTTAAGGGCGAAGTCAAGTTCTTGTATTTCCATCTCATGGGCGAGCCTTTTCTTCATGCTCAGTTGCCACAGTTTGTAAAGATGGCTAAGGATAAAGGTTTTGTTCCTGTGCTCACCACCAATGGCACCTTGCTGTCGCAACGCCCTGATATGCTTGATGCTTTGCCTCATAAGATTCAGATATCGCTCCATTCGCATGAGGGCAATGGCAAAGCCGACCTTGAGCGATATATTGATGATGTGATGACGTTTGCCATAGAAGCCGCACATCGTGGATGCGTCATCGTGTTGCGACTATGGAATGAGGGAGGTCACAATAGTATGAATGATACTATCCTTAATCTGATAGCCAACCATGTGCCACAACCTTGGACTAAGAGATACGACGGTTGGAAACTTGCCGACTATCTATATATAGAAAATGATAATATGTTTGAGTGGCCCGACCTTCAGCATGCTACTTATGGCGAAGACGAAGTCTTTTGCTATGCTCTTCGCAATCAGATAGGTGTGCTTGTTGATGGTAGCGTGGTGCCATGCTGCTTAGATCACAATGGCGACATAAGCTTAGGTAATCTCTTTGACCAAAGTTTGGAGCAGATTCTCGCTTCTCCTCGTGCCACAGCAATATATCAAGGATTCACCAACCATGTAGCCGTAGAACCTCTATGTCAGCGCTGCGGATATTCTGCCGTTTCAAAAAGGTTTAGAAAGTAATTGGATGGGTTGACAACACATCATGAGAAAAGCGAAAAATACGTCTCAAAAATGCAACAGGTTTCGATGGCCAACGAAGCCTGCTTCATTGCCCAACGAAGCAAGCTTCATTTGCCATCGAAGCTATATTCATTTTTATTGTTTAATAGAGCATGCAGAGATATCTATAAGATTGTTTACGATGGCATAGATGGTAAGACCGGCAAGCGAGTGGATTTGTAGCTTGCGAGCTATGTTGCGTCGATGGGTGATTACGGTATTTACCGAGATATACAAATGGTCGGCAATCTCCTTGTTCGACATGCCTTGCACCAGGCAGACGATGATTTCACGCTCGCGGTCGGATATCGACTCCATATTGTCGCTGTTGCTTATCATGTTTGAAAGTCGAGCCGAGACATCGTCGTTCTTTATCTTTCTTTCCAATACGCGGATGGCAGGGATAAAGATTTCGTCCTCCACATTGCTGTGGTTGCTTAGCCATTCCTCGTTGTTGTACAGGTCGTAGAGGGTGCTGGTGAGCATATTGTTCGACTGACCGTCGTAAGGCAAATATTTTATGATGATGCTCTTTAGCTCCTGCAGTTTGCTTGTGGTATCGCCATGATGCTTTGAGAAAATATCGATATTGTAGTTTTGCATCTGCTCGCCTCTTAGCAATGCTTCAACATAAGGGAAGAGAGTCTTCTCCTCGTATTTCATGTGCTGCTGAATGGCGTGGGCATAGTTGTCGTAGAGATGCAGAATGAGCACGGCAAGGTTGCCACCATTTGAAAGAGCCTCTTCTAAGCGCTTGCGGATGGAAGGAAGTTGGAATCCGAGGAAATATTTGTGTGAAGCCTGCAGATAGGTGAGCAGAGTGCTTACCGAAATCTTTTCGTCGTCAGGGTTAGGGCTATAGCCATTGATAAAGAAGTTTACTATGGCAAGAAATGTGTAGCAATCTACACCTTGCTCTTCGCAAACCTCGCTAACTGTTTTGTCGCCAAAACCAAGACGGATGCCGAAGGCACCAAGACCTTGCAGCACACTATAGTTGTCGCGGATAAGTTCAATCATCTTATCGTCAGCTTCGTAGAGCTTCATCTTTTTCATATACCTTAAACTTTGTTTCTGTGTTAAAAATGGGGTGGGGGGAAGCTTTCTGACTTCTTCTACCTAATTATATATTATGATGGTGCAAAGATACGCTTTTTCTTCGACACCGACAATCATATATTGTTGGTATTCTGATTTTTATATTCTTTTAGCCTATCATTATATCGTGGTATCGTGAGCAAGAGAGAGGGGGTTAGTCATTATTTGTTGTGGTGTGCGTAGCATGTTTGAAAAGGCTTCTAATTATATGTTGGTAGCGATAGGCTAATAATCATAACTTTTTGGTATTGTGGATGTTATGCTATTTCTTTACCTTTGCAACCGAAATTCATAATATACCATTTTTTAAAGTAACTAAAAGGAATAATTAAAGATGAAATCTACAATTGTAATTTACGGCTCTTCCACTGGCACCTGTCAGTCGATAGCCCAGACCATCGCCTCAAAGCTTGATGCGCAAGCTGTAGACGTAGCAAGTATAGACGAAGCTACGATAAACAGTTATGACAATCTGATTCTTGGCACCTCTACTTGGGGAGCAGGTGAGATGCAAGACGATTGGTACGACGGTGTGAAAACATTGAAGAATGCAGGCTTGGCTGGTAAAACCGTAGCTCTCTTTGGTTGTGGCGATAGCGAATCGTATCCTGACACTTTCTGTGGAGGTTTGAAGGAGTTGTATGACGCTGCTGTCGTTGCAGGAGGAAATGTGTTGCCAGGAGTTTCTACCGAAGGCTATACATTCGATGATAGTGAGGCTGTAGAAGATGGTAAGTTCCTTGGTTTAGTTCTTGATGAAATAAACGAGGATGACAAGACCGAGGAGCGTATCAATGCTTGGATTGAGAGCATCAAGCCTTCGCTTTAAGGAAGATTAGAAAATGAAATTCAGTTTTTTTATGTAGATTAGTTATTCGTATTTGTCAGAATTAAGGAGTTGAGACACTACCATGGTCTCGGCTTCTTGATTCTAAACTTAAACATTTGAATAGTATGCAATGTAAAACTTCGATGCCAATAGATTTAAAGGTTCTGATGAACCATATTTATGAGTATAAAAAGGGTGTGCGCCGTATGGTGCTTTATACTTTCGACAAACAATATGAATCTTTTGCCATTACAAGATTGCAGAATCAGAACATAGAGTATATCATTCAGCCTGTGGGCAATGGTAATCTCAATTTGTTCTTTGGCAAACGAGAATGCTTGGATGCTATTCGGATGATTGTCACGAAGCCATTGTGCCAATTGTCGCCAGAGGAAGATTTTATTCTCGGTGCTATGTTGGGTTATGATATATGTGCGCAATGTGAAAGATTTTGTGAACGAAAGAAACGAAACTGTCGGGCTTTAGCCTGACAGTTTTTTTATTGCAAAAGCTATAATGGTTTATTATTAGCGAAGAGAAATGCTGGATAATGCTGCTACTTATTGTTAGGTATTTGGCATATAATAATCATAATTTTTCGGTATTGCAAGAATTGTTTTTGGAGATTACCTTTGCACCCCGAAAATAAAGGATTATGAAAAAAGGATTAGGAATATTGAAACGAATTAACTTGAAGAAGATTAAGAAAAAGCACATTTTCTTAGCTTTATTAGCAGTGATTACTCTTGGAGGTTTGGCGAAGGCTTACACAGCTTGGGTGGGTACCACTCGCATTGCTTTCCTCAACTATCAGGCTATTGCGTTGGGACAGATTTCGCATGCCAACGACAATGCTATGATTAAGCTTAGTGAGATTACTACCGATGATTTCGACCATCTGGACGATTACGATATGATTATCGTGAATGGTATGGGTCTCCGTATTGATGAGAACCAGCGTAAGCTGTTGGAAGAGGCTTCCTACAAGGTGCCGACCCTGACTCATGCTGCTACCAACCCAGCCAACAATATCGTATCGGTAGATAACTTCGATGCCGATTATTTGATGCAATACATCGAGAACGGTGGCAAGAAGAACTATCACAGTATGCTTGCTTACATCCGCAAGTTTATCGACGGAAAGAAGTTTATGGCTCCAGAGCCTGAGCGTGTTAACGAACGACCAGACTATCTGCTTACTCATTTCGACCCTAAAGACGAAAAGGGCGATGAACTCGGCTTCAACAGCATAAGCGAATATAATGCCTTCTTGGCAAAGAATGGTCTGTATAAAGAAGGCGCTCCTACCATCATGCTCACCGGTTTTATGGGTGCGGCTCCTGATATGGAGAAGGCTTTCGAGAAAAAGGGCTTTATGGTGTATCGCATAAACAAGCTTCAGAACTTTATTGCCGGTCATCATGCTGATAGTATCCAGGCTAATGCCGTAGTAAATATGGCTCACGGTAGACTGGGCGATTACTTCGTAGAGTTTTTGAAACAGAAGAATATCCCTCTGTTCTCACCTCTAAATATCAACCGCTTGACCACCGATTGGGAGAACGACAAGCAGGGAATGAACGGCGGTTTCATGTCGCAGAGCATCGTTACTCCAGAGATTGATGGTGCCATCCGTCCATACGTGGCTTTCGGACAGCGCATCAACAAAGAGGGCTTGCAGGAGGTTTACGGCATCCCAGACAGAATGGAGAGTTTCGTGGAGAGCGTGCAGGGCTATGTGAATCT
>CAKQMS010000064.1 GCA_934254985.1 uncultured Prevotella sp.
AAAGCGTCGCATCGTGTCGGATGGACCAGGAGGTGTACAAACACTTAGACATATAATCATTTATAGATATTAAGTCCGGCATACGACACGTCGTGTGCATGGTATCAGCGAGATGGCAAAAGATGCTTTCCCCTCTCTAAGGGTGCGTCTTTTGCCTTCTTTTTTTTCATACGTACCCAACACCGATTTATCTTGCACGCATTAGGGCTCAGTGGAAAAGTACTGGGGATGTTTTTTTTGTTTCATAGTATTTTGTATCTTTGCATTATGAACATGCTTGAACAATTAGCCCGTATAGTTCTTCCCAAAGAAATACTGGACAATTTCGATATCGTCAAGATAGAAACAGATGAGTCTGATATTGACTCAATGAGTATGACCATCTATCTAGACGAGCGTATGAATGCTTATCTCCAAAAATCTGAGGACTACGAATCCAAAGGTTTTATGGATGCTGTACGCATAACTGATTTTCCGATTCGTGACCATAAAGTGATTCTTGTACTTCGTCGTCGTAGATGGAAAAACAAAGAAACAGGAGAGACATTTGTCGACCGTATTAGTGTTACCGAATCAGGAACCCGCTACTCGAAAGAGTTTGCGGCTTTTTTAAAAGAGACGTATGGACATATCCCCGACGACCTGCCGTACGCTTGAGCGATACTACCATGTAAACTCCAATACGTTGGATAAACAATACAAGGATGTCTTGAGTGACTATCGTACCTGGTCAGAACTAGAACATGCCGATGAATGGCTTGTCTTTCCTGACAACGTGGGGCGTAATTTGGCAATAGACGAGACCTCTATGTCTAACGGAGAATTGCGCACAATTGTCACCAATAGGGACAGGCACGGAAAAGACCAATGTCTGGTTGCAATTGTCAAGGGCGTTAAGTCAGAGGACGTTATCAATGCCTTGAAGCATATACCTGAAGCACTTCTGAATATGGTTGATGAGGTCACATTAGATTTGTCAGACTCCATGAGAAAGATTGTTCGCACATGCTTTCCAAAAGCAATGAGAGTAATAGACAGGTTTCACATACAGAAGCTTGCTTGCGATGCTGTGCAGGAAATGCGCATTAAGCATCGTTGGGATGCTATACAAGAGGCCAATGACGACATGGAGAATGCAAAACTTGAAGGACGCGAATATGTGCCTTTTCGATATGAGAACGGAGATACGAGAAAGGAATTGCTAGCAAGGAGTAGGTATCTTCTTTTCAAATCAGGAGAGAAATGGACACTGTCACAAAGCAAGAGAGCAGAGATTCTATTTAGAGAATATCCAGATTTGAAGACAGCTTATGGACTCTCGCATTCTTTGAGAATGATTTTCTCAAAAAATACTGTTAAGGATGCCGCAAGACTTTCTATGGCTAAATGGTACAACAAAGTGGAAGAAGCAGGCTTCCGTTCTTTCAATGTTATTGCTGCAACATTCTATGAACATTACGATGATATTCTTAACTTTTATAAAAATAGATCATCTAATGCTGCAGCTGAATCCTTTAATGCGAAAATCAAAGCCTTCAGAGCATCACTAAGGGGTATCGTTGATGAAAAGTTCTTTCTGTATCGACTTGCAAAGATTTATGCTTATCCCCACTAAATTTCCACTGACCCCGCATTAGCCTATGGAAGGTTTACCGTGTTGTAAATAAAGTGTATGATGGAGTGTTAAGGGTTGGGTGTTATTGACAGCAAGCAAAGGTTCGTTTGATAGCAAGCAAAGGTTCGTTTGATAGCAAGCATAGATTGAATTTATATGTTATCAACGTCTTATACTGTCATTTAAAACGCTGCAATAAGACATTTTTTTTGTTCATCCGATATTTGGAGTGATACAACCTCCACGATAACCTCCAGCTTGTATCACTCCAGTAAACGTATCCGCGATGCTAGTATATATACATCAACTCGCTCATTTTTAAACGATCATGTGATTATTAACAGAGTATTGTTATTTATGTGTATATAGTATAAAAAGGTAAGAAAAACAAAGAAAATAGCGATAAAACGAAAGAAAATTATAAAAAAAGTTTTGCAGATTAGTATATATTCACTACATTTGCACCAGAGAAAAAGACAACTACAGGGTTTCCTATACGGATAGTCTGTACATTTATTACCTAAATTAATGTTGCTTATGAAAAGAATCTACACAGCGTTAGTAGCAGCAATGTTTGCTACAGCGTCTTTTGCACAGCCCCTCGCAAAAGTTCAGGCAAACGGACCGTTTGCCAACAGTTCGCTGAGATATCAGCCTAACATCAAGAAGCCGGCAGGCCAGCCAATGAATTTTATTATGCCTACGGTAAGCAATCAGACAACTCTTCCTGCACGTGTGTGCAAGGCTGCAAGCGAGTCGGAACTCATTACCGAGCAGCCGGCTGGCACATTGCATGACAATCTATATGGTACGGGTGAGGGTTACTTGCTAATGTTCGGATATATATTCTATATAAATTTGGATGGCACAGTACAGCGTTATGTTGAGGGTAGCAACGGAGAAGTATATCTCCAGAATGCTATCTGCACAATGCCATCTGACTCTTGGATAAAGGGCTATAAGGCTGAGGGTGACACCATCAAGTTTGATTTTCCTCAGAAATATTATGCCCAGGACGCTATTGATGCTAATGGCAATCCTACAGGCGAGAAGGAATATTTCTATGCTTATCGAGCTGTGATGAATCAAGCGGGCACCTCTATTGTTCCTGATCCTACATCTCAGACTATAAGCTACGTGCTCCGCAACGACTCACTCATCCGTGTAGACAACCGCGATAATAATGTTTATCTTGCACTATGTGCCGACGATGGCGGTTGGTGTGGATACGCCGACTACTATCAGGTATGGAGCAAGCTGAATGAGACAGCAAGTGTTCCTTCAGCTTCAGCCGAAGTTTCGAAGTATCAGGTTAGATTCATCAATAAAGATGGTCAGGACGACGCTCGCATTATCAATTTGGCTATTGATGGCAAGGATCTGTATCTTGGCAATCTTTCAGACAACGCTCCGGATAATTGGGCAAAGGGTAAGATTGATGGTGACAAGGCTGTCTTCGAGGGTAAGATCTACATGGGTGTAGACCCGGTGGAGCAGATACATTCCTTCTTCGCTCCTTTGGGTAGTGAGAAGATTTGGGACGAAACGTATGGAGCGGAAGTTGACAGCTTCTACTTCGAGAAGTCTATATCGTTTGATTATGACGCCGTTGCCAAGACATTGAAGTCGGATGGTATGTTTAATGTTAACAAAGGTATGAATTCTGTATACTCAACTATATCTTATGAGGCTCCGCAGATGCAGCCGTGGGTAGAGGTTTCTGGAAGTCCTAAGGATCCTGAGTTGCTGCAGTTCTCGCCATTCGATGAGGCCCAAGGTTGTGGTGTGCTCCAGTTCTGGTTTGACAAGAATTCGGTTGACGGCAACTTGCTTGATACCAAAAAGCTCTACTATAATATATACTTCGATGGCGATTTGTTTACAGCATATCCAGATGAGTATACGAATATTTCTGAGGAGATCACCGATATCCCGTATAACTTCTCAGACAATTCGTTTGACTTTGTTGCAGCTGGTGACGTGCACACATTGTACTTCTACATGACTGGATTCACAAAGCTTGGTATTCAGACTTTCTATAAGGATGGTGACAAGGTTTACAAGTCAAATCTTGTAGAGTATGAGATTGATGATGAAGGCAACTTCACTCCTGTTGAGACAGCTATCAAGGGCATGACTGCCGACCATGGCAACGTGACAAGCGTAAGCTTCAGTGATCTTAGCGGTCGTCGTGTAAGCAACCTTGCAAGTGGTGTATACCTCAAGACCATGAAGATGGCAGACGGCACACAGAAGACTGTGAAGGTTGTCAAGAAGTAAGATTGACAGAATAAAAAAATAATGAGAAGGGTCTTTTAACATAAATGGAAATGGCATTCACCCTATATATTATATAATGTGTATAGCGGGGGTGCCATTTTCTGTAATAATAAAAAACACGAAGGTTATGAAGAATAACAAATGTATACTCAATTCCATGCTGCTTGTGGCGGCTTTGTCAGGATTCTGCGACTCTGCTTATGCTGACAACGGCAAGATTGTATTCAGTGGCAATATGGGTTCGTCGTCGTTGGTGGCTTATGGCACACAGAAGAAGGAGAACTATGATGTGGCTGTAATGCTTGCCGACAAGAGTCTAAAGGGTAAGAAGATAGAGGCTATACGCGCTCCGTTCCAGAGTAGCGACAATATAAGCAACGTGAAGGTGTGGATTAGCAAGAAGCTCACGGTTGAGAGCAAGAAGAATGTGCCCGATGTGATGAGTCTCGATGCTACGTTTGACGGCAATACAGCTTCTGCCACTCTTGCCACTCCTTACACTATCGATAGCGACACTCTGTATGTGGGCTATTCGTTCAACGTGGATGCGACAAGCTCTACCACCAAATATCCAGTGATTTTGGTTGAGGATAAGAGTGATGCAGGATTCTTCATCCATACATCGCGTACTTACATGAAATGGAAGGATAAGTCGGATTTTGGTTCTTCGGCTCTTGAGGTTGACATTTCTGGTGTTGAGGCCAATGCTGCCAATATCTCTGAGATAGGAACGGTGTATGGACAGGTGAACACAACCACCGATGTTACTCTTAGTATAAGGAACCATGGTTATAATGGCGTTAAGTCGTTCAGCTACAGCTATACGGCAGGCGACGTGAATGGTTCGGGTTTGGTGGAGCTTGACAAGCCGCTGCCAGCTATCTACAACGCTTCAACTGATGTGACTATTAAGCTCAGTGAGATAGCTGCAAAGGGTACCTATCCACTTGAGCTTACTATTGACAAGGTGAATGGCGAGGCTAATAGCGAGGCTGTTGCCAATGAGGGTAAGTTTGTGGTGGCCAACGTTATGCCAAAGCACAATCCTGTAATGGAGGAATATACTGGTACATGGTGCGGATGGTGTCCGCGTGGATATGTTGCCTTGAAACTTATGAACAAGTATCATCCCGACTTTATCGGGCTTTCTTATCATAACGACGATGCAATGGAGGTGATGTCTTCTACTAACTTCCCGTCAAGTGCGCCTGGATTCCCAACAGCGGATATGGACCGTTCGTTTAAAGCTGCTCTTGATCCTTATGTCGGAGTCTCAAATTCCGGCCTCGGCATTGAGGATATTTGGAAGGCACAGGCTAAGAAGATTGCTCCTGCATCAGTTGCTGTTGAGGCAAGTTATAAGGATGACATGAAGAAGATAGCCACTAAGGCAACATTCGTATTCCTTGAGGATTTGACAGATGCTGATAAGTATAAGGTTGAGTTTGTGCTCGTAGCCGATGACCTTCATGGAACAGGTTCTAAATGGGAGCAGCATAACTATTATACAGAAGCCAATGCCGGATCAATGCCTTCGCCTGAAGCAGATCCGTTCTTTGCAGGAAATTCTGTTGTCCCAGGTCTTCATTTCGATGATGTTGTAGTGGCAACAAGTCGTCTTACAAGTGGACTTGTGTCGCTGCCAGCAACAATCAAGACTGACGAGCCGATTGAGGTAGAGGGTGAGTTTGAGACTGCAAAGGTTGTCAACACTTCGGGAGAGTCGCTAATTCAGGACACTTCAAAGATGCGCGTTGTTGCCTTGTTGCTCAATGCCGATGGCACTATCGCAAATGCCGCCAAGGCAAATGTTGAGGGCTATAACACTGGCATCTCTACCATTAACAACAATGAAGGCAAGACTGATGTGCCGGTTGCAGTATACGATGCTCAGGGTCAGCGTCTCAGCTCTATGCAGAGAGGTGTGAACATTGTGAAGTATGCTTCGGGCAAGACTGTTAAGGTTGCGAAGAAATAAAACAGCAATAGGCTTTTAACGAGAAGAACAGCAAAGGGCTTAATTGGAATTTTTTCCGATTAAGCTTTTTTTGTGTTGCGATGTTCGATTTCTTCCACTTATGCGTTATATATATGTAGACACTTATGAAACCGAGCGAATTCAATCATATCATCCTGCCCATGCGTGCCGAGTTGCTCCACTATGCGAGGGGTCTCACAGGGTCTATTCGGAGGATATCATAAGGACTGTTGACGGCAACTGCCGCATATTCTACATACGGACCATACACAGTGCGTCAATGTACAGCCGCATACAAGACATACGCGAAGAGTCAAGAAGTTTGTCTTCCACTTTACCGCCGTATGCGCCAAATGGACAAGGACGGCAAGAAGCTGGTGGCTGAATTTGTATACTGGCATGCCGTATGACAAATTTTCTTTTGGATAGATTCATAAAAAGAATGGGGAGTTTGTGAGAGAGGAGATTGATAGATAGGAACGATAATCCACATATCATGATATAAAACTAAAAGCCGAGCCTCGCAATCAGCGAGGCTCGGCTATATTCTTGGTATGCTCGGCATGAGCTTATTCTAATGGGTGCAAGTCCCTAACAAGCCCTAATAGCGGGAATTGTATAGCCAA
>CAKQMS010000065.1 GCA_934254985.1 uncultured Prevotella sp.
TCGTCTATAAACGATAAAAAGTTGTTGTTTTTGTCGTCTATAAACGATAAAATGCGTATTTGGATTACTGATGACATGCAAAAAGGCTGAACTTCGGGTTAGGAAGTTCAGCCTTTTGCTTATTTGTGATTTCAGGAAAATATAAAACTATTCTATCTGATACCATTATCTCTATCGCTATTGTTCAGCTTACGGCTGCCTGTATGGTATCTGCGGCCATGGCTGAAGTTGAAGTTGGCAGCAAAGACAAGCATATTGCAGAAATTGGAACTGTTGCCAAATCATTACCTCTATTGAGGTAAAAGACTCATAAATAGCTCATTTTAAGCTATTCTGCATATTTTAGCGTAATTTTCTTCAAAACTATATATACCAAATGCCGTTATTTCAGATAAAAGTCCTATATTTGCCATCGAAAAATGGGATTTTACTCAGTCGATTGAGTAAAGATACTGAAATCACCCATCACGTTGTTAATATAACGCTCTGATATTTAGCGTTTTAAGAAACGAAACAACTCGTTAAAAATTTGCATAACTCGTTGATTTTTAGTAACTTTGAATGTAATTTCAAGATACGTAAATCAATATGGGGTATATTCTATTTATCATTAAAGATTTCTTCGAGTTTCTGTTCTATCTCATTGCCTCGCAATCCTCGAGCGAGGATGGTGCCGTCGGGGGCGAAGAGGAACATGTAGGGGATGCCGTCCATGCCGTAGAGTTGCAGGACAGACATTCCGGCGTTAAAAATCTGAGGATATGGAATGTTCTGCTCACGGACATATTTGATACTGCTCTTCGCATCCTCTAAACAGGCAATGCCTACGACCTGCAACCCCCTTGACTTATATTTTTTGTAAGCAGCTACGATATTTGGCATCTCCTCGCGGCACGTGCCGCACCACGATGCCCAGAAATCGACAAGCACATACTTACCACACCCTACATAGTCGCTAAGCCTTTGCTGTGTGCCGTCATATTCCACTGTGAAGTCACGGAACATCGAACCTTTGTCAGTTTCCAACAGAGTCTGCAAATCCTTTTTCTTCATTCTGAGTTTCGGCTCTTTTGCAATTACTGCGGCATCAAGCATATCAATCAATTCAATACCCCGACGAGGGAATTGACAGCAGATGCCATCAGCATATTCAAGCGCGCAAATGACTCCGACTTGATCATTAGGATGGGCTTTTAGAATGTTGACCACGAAACAGTCTTCGCGTGCAATCAAAGTCGTTGTATCTATCGGCTCTTCGCTGCTCATGATGTCTGTCTTTTCTTTTTTAAGCCGTAGCCAGTCCTCTTCCATCAGGTTCATGTCATCGGCCAAAGGGTTGCCCGACTGTCGGACTACTGCATCGTCAAGAGTGCCGTTGATTTTTGTCACTCCGTCGGTCAGTAAAATGTGTAGGAGTTGTATTGAAAGCTTACTGTTGATTGCTGTAACCGTGACGGGTTCGGGCAGTGTTCCCTCCATTGGGACGATGTTTCCGCTTACGATATAGAGCGTATCAATAGTTTTACTGAGGATATTGCCGTTTTCTTCGAAGCCTCTGTTCTCAATGACCCTGAGCGTGTCGGTCACGTCGGGACGACCGATGTTTCCTTCCAATCGGTAGTGGATTTGTGCCCGCCCCACCATTGCCACGAGGACGAGCAGTGCGGTGATGATGGTTTTCTTGTTCATGATAGTTTCGCTTTATTTGTGGAATACTACCACAATAATATAATAATGACCCCAGTTCGGGATAATAATGACTACCGATTACAAAATTACAGAATTATTTTGTGTAATAGACGAGTTCTGCAAACATTTTGATGCAAGAAATCTACTTGAAGACAATTCCATGGCTTCTTTCAAGGATGTCATGATTACCTGTTCCAATATTTTTTAGCCATAGGCTTTAGCCTGTCTTTGATAACTTGCATTACCACATTAAAGCTGAGTTCTTCTTTCCATTGAATTTTCCGAAGAAACAGTTTCCATTGCATCTGCCGATTGGCATCATTGACAAACTCGGCTGTGAAAAGTTTCAGTTTCGGATTGTATTCAAGTTCACGATTATCAAATGTCGCCTTGATTGCGTCATATAGAGTTTCATCGTCCAATTCTCGTTTTGTCAACAGCTGGTAGCAATCGAAGAAATCTTTCATTCGACTGTTGTACTCGTCACGGTCCAACATAGTGTGGAACTTCTCGGCAATAACAGTCTCCAACGAATAGGCTTGGAGATTGACTGACGGAATGTTCGGCAACAACAAAGGAAAATCAATGGATGCTGGATAAGGTGTCACGACATCTCCGAAGCCTATGTCCACGGACATTTTATGGATAATGCTGTCCATGTGTGCCGTGAAGAAGAACCTTGTACCGGGATATTTCTTTTCCACAGTGATAGGCTCCATCGTTATGTTTTCCGTATCAAACGTAACGCCATCCTCATCACAGACTATGCCCAAAATTTCCTGGAACACCTTTGTTAAGAACTCTCTGTCACGGCTTATTCTTTCTGCCATGAAGTCCACATCTATGGTTGGACGAGCGTTAAGGCCATCCATCGCATAGAGCAAAGAACCGCCTTTAAGCAGAAAGTTGTCCTTGTACTGACTTACAGATACCCTGTACAGCAGTCGCTCGTTGAAGTATCTTGCAAGAAGATACATATATTTATAGCCTGTCTCGTTCATCAGATTGAGCAGACGAGTCTTGACAGACTTGCCATAGTTTTTCTTTCCCATTTTATTCTATTGCTATTTCAAGATAATTTTTCAAAATATTGGCAACCCTCAGCCGTTTTGCGTATTCTGCCAATTGGCTTAGATTGCGGTTCTGTTTCTTCAGATAATTTCGTATCACCTCGGAGCATACTTCCAATCCGATTTTGTTACGATACTTGACGGCATCACATACGCTACGTTCCATATCCGTCATACGAATGTTGTAGCCCGACATTTCCACATCCATAACACCAAACTCCAAATTCTCCTTTTTCCAATAATAAAGTTCTATCGGTAGGGTTGGCGGCATTGCCACCTTTCGCTTGGCTTCTATGGCAACACAAAAGGAAGGTGGAACAACAGTGGAGAGCTGATGATATGCCCAAGCGTTGTACAGGCATACAATTCCATTGGGAACGATTCGATCAATATCTATCATCGTATTGAAAAGAGCGTCAGGAACAGCATAGACCCCATGGCGAACCCGAATAAGTTCTCCACGTTCCTTAGCCCTCACAATTTTCTGATAATCTGATTGGTTTGGGAACTCTGCGGTGGTTATGATTCCACCCTGCGAGGTTGCCTTATTCATAATATCATTCATATCTTTACCTTAATATGGTTATTTATCGGTACAAAAATACAACTTTATCTTCAAAAACAATAGTTTTTTACGGATAATATTTATTTTATCCGTAGAAAACTATCATATTTTACTATTCTACAGCTATATTTATCCCAAATCGGTCATTAGGGCTTGCTTGTATTCTGATTTTTAGAAGAGTGGATTTTGTTTGGGTTTTAATGAGTAATTCCAGAGATTACTTTTGTACATTAATCAAAAATATACATACCAAATGCAGTTACTTCAGATAAAAGTCCTATATTTGCCATCGAAAGATAGGATTTTACTCAGTCGATTGAGTAAAATTACTCAGTCGACTGAGTAATTTTACTATAAAGTCCTAATTAACCTTCCGTCCTTCTTACATACACAATGGCTGGTCGCCTACCGCTTGATGCAATACCATTAGCATGATTTTTGGAAAATGAGCGTAGTTCCTTGCCTGCAGATGAACGAGGAAGACCAACAAGGGTGGCATAGTCTGCCACACGTATGAAAGGATGCGCAGCATCAGAAAGATAATTCTGTAGAAGCTTCAAACGTTCTTCCTTTGTATATGGCGAACGGTTTACTCGTGCCACGCCTGCACGCGAGAGTTTACATTTAATCTTCACTTCTTTCACCAAGTCTTTGTCTGACACATAGCGTACATTCTGCACCTCAATGCTCTTGGCATTTCTTTTTTGCTCATCGCCATCGATGGTATCCATGTCTTTTGTCTCTTTCACACCAAGCGTTGCTTGGAATGTTCCGATGCCATCGAGCTTTACTGAATAGCCTTCGGCAAGAAGTTCTGCCAAGTTATCTGCTATGCCGCTAAGCGCATGTTCCAAGATGCCTACATTCAGCATTTCATGCCTGGCTATAATATTCAAAAACTCCTTAGTAGAAATATTCCTACTCTTCGCCAAACGATAATAACACTTCTTTTCGCCTGTACCATTAAGGTCTGGCATTTCTTGTTTAATGTATTTTGCCATAGTTTTTATAATATACTCAACTTTCGCAAATGTGGAAGTTAAAGAATTTAAAGAAGTTAAAGCCATATGCTTCATGGCTAAATATACAACCAAAAAGGCTATTGGCTATAACTTCTAACGACCGAAGGGAGTGATAACTTCTTTAACTACTATAACTTCCGTACATGCGAAACTTCAGTAATATATTGTTTGTGCCTAATTAATAGATTGTTTGTTTCTTGAGCATGTAAAGTTACAACATTTTAAGACTAAAACCAAACGAAAGCAGATATATTTTATAAATCCAGGTTAGATTTATATAAATCAAGCTTAGATTTATATAAATATAGCTTAGGTTTATATAAATCTGGCTTAGGCGTATAGTTTTTATGTTGTTTCAGAATGTTTTTGCATACTAAGGCAAGAGGTTTTATATACAGTAAGTTGCCAAGACATCGAACAATGATGATATAGAGACAAAATTATGCAATTGACTTGTTTTTTTGTAGTTTGTTATACTTCAAAAAGAAATCACATACACTTTCGCGTTCAATTTGCCATTCGTACCAACACCTACCAAATGGTATTCTGAGAAGGAAGGAAGCTCTTTCGTCACTACAAGCCTTCTCGTAAGAATTTGCGGAGATGAATGTGGGGTATGCCATCATCGTCATTCTTTGTAAGAAGTGGCATCATAGAGATAACACACTTCGGATAGTTGTCCTTAATAGAACGCAGAATGCCAAATTCCCTTTCACGTGTAGCTTGCTCCGCTATAATGAACGAAGCCTGCACATAGATACGTTGACCTTCTGGTTTAGTACAAACAAAGTCTATCTCACCAGCCTGCAGAGCGGCTCGTCATTGTCTGACAGATTATGAAACTCCAGGAACTCGTTGTAGCCAAGAGACTGTATATAGATTTCCTTATATCTGCCTCCAATGAGTGTACTAAGTTCGTTGCTAAGCATCCTGGCGTTGCTACCAATTATAATGATGTCCGTGTTTGGTTCTGTGCGAAAGCTACGTACGGAACGTTCAAACTCTTCGATGTCTTGCACTTCGTCAATATGTTTCCTTCCCAAGATATTTCTCAATCTTGTCTATGTATGTTTGTCTCCTAATTGTTGCCATATTTATTCAGTATAAAAGATCAATACTCTGTTAATTCTAACGTAATCGTTTGAAAATGAGGGAGTTAATTAACGTAATATAACTAATAAAATTTG
>CAKQMS010000066.1 GCA_934254985.1 uncultured Prevotella sp.
GAAACCAATCTGATGCCTGGCAAGGAATCTGATTTGGAGTGCAATGGCAAGCAGTATAGCGGTGACTATCTGATGAAAGTCGGTTTGAATGTATTCAGCCAGACAGATGGAACCAGCCATGTGTTGGTATTAGAATAACGTATCAACTATTCATAATGAAAAAAGCAGCAAAGTCTATAATAGGCTTGCTGCTTTTTTTAGTTATCTGTATCTCTTTTCCCTAATGATTTTACTTGTTTAGCGGTCTTGCCACAAACTCGGTGTGGAAAGTTTCGAGAGGATGCTCGGTGAGGTTGACGAGGATGTTTGGAGTGTTGCCGTTGGCAATGATAACCTTGATGCCGGCATTGGCAACCTCGTGGGCTGTCTTCACCTTCGACTCCATGCCACCTCTGCCCATGCTGCTCTTATCAGTAGAGATATACTCGCTGATGTCGCGGTCGTAGTATACAGATGGTATGATGCGAGTGTGCGAATCCTTAGGGTCGCCATTGTATACACCATCCACATTAGAGAGGAGGATAAGGGTGTCGGCTTTCATCATCTTGGCAATGAGTCCCGACAGCTCGTCGTTGTCGGTAAACATAAGCTCGGTGATGCATACGGTGTCGTTTTCGTTTACGATAGGCAACACATCGTTCTCCAGCATCACCTGCATACAAGCTTCCTGGTTTTTGTATTGCTCTTCGGCACCGAAGTTCTCCTTCATGGTGAGCACCTGTCCCACCTTTATCTTATATTCACGGAACAGGTCGTAGTAAAGGCCTATGAGTTTCACCTGGCCAATGGCAGAAAACAGCTGGCGCTGCTCTACGCTGTCCAAGTGGTGGTCTACATGTAGCTCGGCTCTTCCTGCAGCCACAGCACCTGATGATACCAATATCACTTTGTTACCCTGTTGTCTTAGCCAAACTATCTGGTCTACGATAGCCGACATTCTTGTTACGTCCAGTTTTCCGTCTTCTCGGGTCAGCACATTGCTGCCCACCTTTACTACAATCCTTTTCATATTTAAGTGAAGAGTGAAGAATGAAGAGTGAAGAATCATATGGCTCTTCACTCTCCATCTTCGGTTAAAAATATTACTTCTTATTGTCTTTAGCTCTGATTTCTACTCTACGTATTTTGCCTGATATTGTCTTAGGCAGTTCGTCAACGAACTCGATGATACGTGGATATTTATATGGAGCAGTTTCGTGTTTTACGTGTTGTTGCAATTCTTTGATAAGGTCGTCGCCTGCCTTGTCTTTCCATTCCTTAGCGAGCACTACGGTAGCCTTAACCACCATTCCTCTCACTTCGTCAGGCACACCTGTGATAGCACATTCCACTACTGCTGGGTGGGTCATCAAAGCACTCTCTACCTCGAAAGGACCGATGCGATAGCCACTCGACTTGATGACATCATCGATACGACCTTCGAACCAATAGTAGCCCTCGTCGTCTCTCCATGCCATATCGCCTGTGTGGTATAGTCCGTCGTGCCAAACCTTCTTTGTCATCTCTTCGTCGCGATAGTAGTATTTGAAGAGACCGAAAGGTTTGCGGTCGCCAACCTTTACGCAGATTTCGCCCTTTTCACCATCCTCACACTCTGTGCCGTCGGCTTTTAGCAAGTGGATGTCGTACTGAGGATTAGGTTTGCCCATGCTACCAGGCTTTGGTGTGTTCCAAGGGAAGGTGCCGAGAGTCATTGTTGTCTCAGTCTGTCCGAAGCCCTCCATGAGGCGTATGCCTGTTAGCTCAAAGAACTTCTGATATACGGCTGGTTCCAAGGCTTCGCCTGCTGTGGTGCAATATTTTAGCGATGAGAGGTCGTACTTAGCAAAGTCTTCCTGAATCATGAAGCGATAGATGGTAGGAGGCGCACAGAAAGAGGTGATATGATATTTCTCTATCTGTCGCATTATCTTCTCGGCGGTGAACTTCTCGTGGTCGTAAACGAAGACTGTTGCGCCAGCAAACCATTGTCCGTAGAGCTTACCCCATACAGCCTTGCCCCATCCTGTATCGGCTACGGTGAGGTGGATGCTATTGGCATTGAGGTTGTGCCAGAACACACCTGTGGTGAGATGGCCCAGAGCATACAGATGGTCGTGAGCCACCATCTTTGGTTCGCCACTTGTGCCGCTGGTGAAATACATCAGCATAGTATCTTCGTTGGTGTTTACGTGCTCAGGAAGGCAGAAGGTAGGAGCCTTAGGCCACTCATCGTTCCAGCAATGGAAACCATTAGGAACAGGTGTGCCCTGCTGAGCATCAGAGTTTACTGCCACGAGCACTTTTACCGAAGGACTCTCTTCCATAGAAGCGAGAATCTGAGATGTAACATATTCGTCGTTCACGCAGATGATAGCCTTCACGCTTGCACGGTTGTTGCGATAAACGATGTCGTGCTTTGTGAGCATGTGAGTGGCAGGAATAGCCACAGCACCAATCTTGCATAGTGCCATCATCGAAAGCCACCATTGATAGTGACGCTTCAATATCAGCATCACCATGTCGCCTCTGCCAATGCCGAGGCTCTGGAAATAGCTCGCTGTCTGATCTGTTTCTTTCTTTAGCTCTGCAAAAGTCAGTCGCTTCTCTTCGCCACGCTCGCTTGTCCAAAGGAGTGCAAGCTTGTCGGGAGCCTCTTCTGCCCATGCGTCCATCACATCGTATGCAAAGTTGAAGTTCTCTTTTACCTTAAACTCCAAGTGCTCTCTGAAATCTTCTTCAGATGTGAAAGTAGTCTGTACTAAGAATCTTTCTATCATGATAGTTTGTTGTCGAAATTAAAGAATTGGTGGTTCCTGAATGTCTACCACCATATTTATATATTAAAGCTAAAAGATTATGGCGAGGAACTTTACCTTTTTATCACCTAATGTCCTCATGCCGTGAGGCTGTGTGGCATCAAATATGATGCTGTCGCCCTGATGGAGTTCGAGAGTCTTCTTGCCGATAGTCAGCTCCATGTCGCCCTCCAGCACCATATTAAACTCCTGTCCAGCATGTGTGTTTGTATCCAAAGGCTTGTCGGCAGGCTTAGGTTCTACGGTAACGATGAAAGGGTCTGCCTTTCTGCCACGGAAACCACTTGCCAACGACTCATAGTGGTAAGCCTTGCGGCGTTCCACGCTCAGTCCCTGTCCCTTGCGAGTAAGGAAGTAAGAATTCATGTGAGGTTCTTCGCCAAACATCAGCACGTCGAGCGAAATCTCATACTTCTGTGCTATCTTCTGGAGGTTGCTCACGTGTAGTTCGCTTTCTCCATTCTCCATAGCCTGATATTCTTCGGTTGTAATGCCGCAAGTCTGCGCCATTTCCTCTAACGAGATGTCGAGAACATCTCTTAGTCCTTTAAGGCGTTCGCCAATTTGCTTTATTGCTTCATCCATAGTTTTTTAATCTTTTATTGGTTATGGTGACAAAAGTACACATTTCTACTGATATAAGCAAACAATAAGGTAATAAAGTGGATAAAAATAAATCATTATGTATAAATTCGCTTTCTTGCATATATATACTTTCTGCTGATAAGTAGGTGTTCTTGTCGAGCTTTCTCGTTCATCTGCTACGAAAGAACTTCGTGCCTTCTTAGAAGACCATTCTACAGGCATTGATACGAATGGCATATTGAGCACGAAAGTGTATGTGAGGAGAAGGAAAATATACTTTTCCTAAAATCCGCAACCTATAAATATCTTTGATATTTTGGGACTTTAGCATGATTTTTACGAAAAAGTAGTTTGAAAATTTTGCCGTTTGCAGCAAATGATATATTTTTGCAACCGATCTTATGATATATATATTATTGATTTAACAACAAATAGCAATTTTTTTTATGATTAAGCTACACAAGCTTTTTGTTTTCTTTGTAACCGTTGCTGCATTTACTACATTTACAGCATGCTCAAGCTCAGAAGAAGCTAATGGTACAGACGACTCTTCGTTGACTAATGCGCCTCAAACCGAGGTGTATATTGGTGTTGATATTCTGAATAACTATCAGAAGGTGAATGGCTTAACACGTGCTTTCAATTCTCTGTCTCCAATTGCCGATGTCTCGTATTTCGATGTAAAGGTTGACCCACGCCTTGGTTTTAATGTCGCTCCAAACAAGTACGTTAATGTTATGAAAAACGCCAAGGTGTATACCGACTGCCCATACATTACTTTAAATAAGGACAAGAACTTCGACTTTCTGCTCAGTACAGATGGTTCGGGCTTGCGCACCCTTATTGCGGCAGGCGATACAACCACTGCTACTGTTGTAAATAAACTTACAAAATGGTGTGGTCGCACCAATCCGGTTTCGCCTACCGTGGTGGAAAAGAACATCCATGTGATATGGTATCTCGCCAAGAGTATGGAGAATGGCTGGCATGTTAACGGCTTGCTCACCGATAAAGACGATATCAAGGCAGCATGTGATGCATGCAAGAACGAAGGCTTCCAAGAGATAACCTTCGGCGAGAACGATGGTAAGAGGCAACTCACCTATCAGCAGCTTGCTGATTATTATCCTGCCATCTACAACATAAAACCTATCGATCCGACTCTCTTGGTTGACATTCATCAGCAGGAACACTCTTCATGGGGCGAGATAAAGACCTCGGTACATATCAAGGAAGCTAAGGACGTAAAGGTGTTCCTCCCTGTTAGCATTGACTATACAGTAGAGGGCGCTGAGTCAGCTGCTCTTGTGCGCTACTTTGAAAAGTATTTTGAGGTACAGGATCTCGATGCTGCTATCGGTGCTAATGTCAATCTCACCATTGAACGTCAGGCTACAGGCATCACAATAAATATTACCGGCGTGACAAAGGAACTGCTCAAGGCTCTTGAACGCCGCTACAACGACGGACTCACCATAGAGATACACTCATACTACAAGCTTTCCGACAAGGAAGGCAAGAGTGATTACATCGCCCCGGTATGGAGTGCCCTTAAAAACTCTACCGTTACCTACGATGGCGACATGAAGTATCGCATCACATCGGCTTTCAATAGCGAGAGCGTTGAGAATTAATAGTGCGGTTTTGAACCACATTATACATATTTAGTATTAATGGTGTGTCAGAAATCAATTGATTTGGGCTTGAAGCTCATCTCGTTTGACTTCTGATACACCATTTTTTTTGTTACCAATACAGTCGCCATCCAATCATGTTTCGTCTGCCATCCAATCATGTTTCGTCTGCCATCCAATGCATACTTCTACGACTTTGGATTGCTCAAGATATTATATAAGCTAAAATATATAAGTAGGTGTTCTTAATTATTTATATAATAACAGCATCACCTACCATAGCGTCTATAACCTCATATGTGGAATTAATGTTCAATATAAAAGATAAAAATGTATTTTTAAGGGTTTTTATCTTCTATAAAAGATAAATTTATTATTTTGCGGATAATATCTTTCAATAGTTCGTTAAAATTTGATATAAAGGCTAAGCAGTTTTACGCTGCCAGCCAAAGAGTTCTTTGACAGTATGAC
>CAKQMS010000067.1 GCA_934254985.1 uncultured Prevotella sp.
ATTGAAATTTACAATTACGAAACAATGAAACGCTGTTTGTACGAATAATGTGCCATAACAAATAAGTGATTATGAAAGGATCTCTCTTTGAATAGCCAAGCTCATTGTCCCAAAAACCATCCCAATAATAAGGTGTGTCTGAAGTAAAGTCAAATGTTACATCAATATTTTCCATATCAAAACTATTATTCCTTTTCCACATCAGGCTCTGCAGCCATCACTCTTTCTTCTTCCTGCATCTCATACCTCTTTACCTTGTGGTCTTCAAGATAAATGTGGTATAGCGTATATTCAAGCGACTGCAAGGTCTTTTCCCTTACTTTCGGTTTCAGTTGACACTCCCACACCGTGATGCAGTGCCAACCCATTTCCGCCAACTTCCGTTGTTCCTCCAAGTCCCTTTCCCTGTTGCGGTCTATCTTCGCTTGCCAGAACTCCGTTCTACTCTTCGGCAACACAAAAAACTTGCATCCTTCATGTCCGTGCCAGAAGCATCCGTTTACGAAGATCACCGTGCGGTACTTGCGCATAACAATGTCGGGATGCCCCGGTAGTCGCGGATGGTTCAGCCTGTACCGGAACCCGTGGGCAAAAAGATATTTGCGCACGACAAGCTCCGGCTTCGTGCCCTTACTGTGTATGGATGCCATACAACGGCTGCGCTGTTCCTTTGTCATCTTGTCCATTTATGGATTTTTATTTAGAATAAAGCTACAGGTCTCAAACGAAATCCGGCAGCTTCGAAATGTATGAATATTTGATGTGAATGGAAATGGGATTGATATGTATAAGCCTATCTTAGATGTTTAAATCTTTTGTGTCGCCCATGAGAAAATCCATTAATCCCATTGTAAGAATACAATTTTCGCCTTGATATACTTATACAATGCTAATGGGTCACGAAGGTCTGCACTCTCAATGTCATCAAGTGCAATCTTTATAATAAGATCTTCTGTCACGCCACTTTTATTCAAATACTGATAGAAAAGTGGGAAAAGTAAATATGATTATCCGCAACGACAAATTCCGGTAATTATCTTTATTAATCCATTCTGCTTACCGTCTATCAGTTGCTGTAAATAGAAGTCTCTTTGTATCTGCATAATATGCGTATTGAAATATTTCGGCAAAATTGCCATTTTTGTTCAGCAAAAATACTATTTTATACTGAATTAAGCAATCTTTCAATGAACTATTTTAGCAATCTTTCCGTTTTTTTCATTTTCAACAATGTTATTATTAAAATTATTCAGATAATACTTCAGACAATTTGACAGGAGTGTAATTTATGCTTCCATCTATCTTCAAAACAGATCCAATCCTGGCACCGCTGCATCTCTCTCAAATATGACTTCTACAAAGACGGTGCAAGTTGAAGGCAGAACATCAAGCAACGCTTGAATGTTATGCTGAGGCGTAGCCCGCCTTATCAAAAAGCACAAGACGAATGAAGCTGCTGGACTCCAACGAAATCCGGCAGCTTCGAGAAATCCAATTATATGCAGAAATGTATTAATATCAAATTAACTAATTTTAAGTAGAAAACATTGCAAAAGTTTTCTACACTACTGTAAGAATTAAATATGTAGAGATAATATAAATCTATCATCTCTACATAGAATTATGGTATTATATCAAGAATTTATTTTATTCTTCAACTTCCTTCAATATATCCTTGCGAAACTGCCCCGTCAAAGAATTCGTTTCCATAATCTCAGTTTTTAGTCATTATTGATAACTCTCGACAAGTTGCCACGCTTGAACATCTGTTCTTCGCCGTAGTACAGCACTACATCATCGAAGCAAGGGCGGTCGATATTATATACTTTCAGTCGCTCGTTTTTGTCAAACCATAAGTTTATCAAACATACAGATTCACTCGGCAGACATACCTTCTTCCTCTTATTCTCGGTCAATTCCTTTCCGTATGCTTGGATAAGCAACGTTTCCACCAACTCAATCTTGCTTTCTTTTTGGTTCTTTGCATCAGCGAAACTGCCTATCCAAATGCGGATGTCCTTGCAGTCCATAAACTCCCGAAAGTGTTCATGCCTTGCGTTCAACCGATAATTGATGCCATCGTTTTCCTTATGTATTCCTACATAACGATGCCATTTGCAGCGTGCATCCGGCCTGGCTTCAAAATAATAGAAATTGAAGTAGCCAGAGTCCAACGTGTCGCAGTCCTTAACATACTCCTTATATTCGTCGTATGTAAGAGGACCGACCCATTGTATCGTATATGTGTGCTTTATATCTTCCATTTACTCTGCCATTATTTCAACAACTGGCACCGTTTTGTACATTTCATTACGTGCCATATAGCTGTAAGTTCCTACTTGCTTTACTACCGAGCAAGAACTTTTGTTGTTTTCCCGTTCTCGTCTCGCATGATATAAATCTGCCCTGGTGTCATAGCTTTTACTTTGCGTCCCTCAATAGTGTAAATAGCTTTTGCACCATTTGGCGTTACAAATATTCCTTCTACACCTGTGCCTTGATTCATCTTGGCGGAAGATATGCCTCCCGATGCTTCATAGCTGAGCCAAATCATATCTCGCTTGACATCTATCTGCACCTGAATTGGCCACGGATTAGCCAGCCCACTGTTGTAGATTGTGTAAGCATCCCATTGGTTTTCCCCATCGAAGCGTACAAGACCTATATCAGATACTGCCATCCATAGGGCATCATGCTTGTCTATTGCAATATCCACGATGCTGTTGCCGCCTATGTTGGAGTTATATTGGTTATAGATTTTCCAATTCGTGCCATCGTAGCAAACCAATCCACCACCATAATCTTTACCCATTACAGGCGTTCCATTCCTACTATATCTACTATTCATCCATACTCTGTTATGCGAATCAACAGCGATACAGTCAACATAATTATATGGAATAGGGGAATTTATCGTATCATGACACACCCAATTATGCCCATCAAAAGAGCACACTCCAAGGTCCGCGATTCCAACCCATACCCTGTCGCTCTTATCAAAAGCGAGGGATGTTATCATGTCGCCTGGCATTGGCGAATTTGAAGAGTTGTATTGAGACCATTGTACGCCGTCGTATTTATATAAGCCATTTGATGCTCCAACCCATAAATGGTTTTTGCTATCGAATTCCAGGTGTTTTAACTGCCCTGTTTGAAATGGCGTGTTATCTCGTTTGAAAACAGTTGTATCGGCATTTTCTATAACAGCCAGTATGGTATCGCTATTATTGGGTGCAACCCACAAACGTCCTCGCTTATCGTATGCAGCTGCATTAATAGCAGGGTAATAGTCCTTTGCATTAGGAAACAGGTGTTTCCATTCCCCTTTCTCTGTGTATTGGGCAAGATAATCATTGGATGCAAAGCACACGTTGCCTTTCTTGTCGACTGTGGAAACCTCGTGCATCAGGTTCTGCGTCAATATATTCTTCTCCAGTTCTGTCTGTTCAAACGTGCCGTCATAGAATCTGAGCAATCCATGAAATCGTGTTGCTACCCATACTTCGTTACCATCGGGTGCAATGTCGCATATCCAGTCGTTGCTGTAGTTTGAAGGAAGCGGGTAAGAGGAGAATTGTTTTCCGTCATATTTGACAAGTACGTTCCAATTTCCCATCCATAAATTACGATTCGTGTCGAAAGCTAATCCTTGAACATTGTTACTTGACAGTTGTCCGCCTGAAGTGTTGTACGAAGTGAAAGATGTGCCGTCATACTTGATTAACCCTCTGTTAGTTGCCAACCATTTGTTGTCTTTATCGTCGATTATTATATTGTTAACTTTACTTGCGCCACAGTTTAGAAGCGTGGTATTTCCATTGGAGGAAAGGAAACCAAACGTAAAGCCACCAAACCACAGTGTACCGTTTTTATCAAGAACAAGAGATTGGATAGCAGGATAGTAATGTATGTCTGCTTTGGGGTCGGGAGTGTAAACCGTATAGTAATTATCTTTCAAAATATAGATATCGTGTATTGCTCCAATATACACCTTATCTAATGCATCATCAAAGGCGAAACAGCTTTGAAGTGCAAAAGGGAACTGCCAATTCTGAAATGAGTTTTCATCATAAATGCTCATGCCTGTGTATTTGCCACCTATCCACCACTTGCCATTGTGGTGAGCCAGTCCAACGATATTGTTGTCTGCCAATCCATTTGTTCTATCAAGGAATTGGCATCGACCAGTGTTTTTGTCGTAAATAGCCAGACCGCCATCCGTTCCCAGATAAAGTTTGTCGCCATCTACAACAATATTTCTGACCCATGCCTTTGAAAGATAATTCTTCCAATCGTTCACCTGTGCGTGACATACAGAAGCAGAAATCTGTATGCAGAGCAACATAAGGAAAATGAACATCTTTTTCATACGGAAATTATTGTCGTCCAACAATTGTCAAATATTGACTACAAAAATAAAGAAAGTTGTTGAGATTAAAGAACTATATCTTGGAAATCTTTGCATTTGGGCGATTTTTAACATTTAGAGAGTGCATTGCCCAATTATAAATAAAAAGCTATTGCCATTGCCCAGTTAGTGTCACTACAAGCTACATCTATTTTTACCGATAGTTATCCATTTTTACTGAAAACGAATTATGTGGAGCTATGAGCATCTATATTTGACTTGTTTTTGCTTGTTTCAATCTCATAATTTAGCATCCATATTTGTACCAACAAAAGCTAAATTCCTTATTATCAGTATGGTTTATCTTCGAAGAAGCAAAGATACATAAAATAACATTATCTACTATCTTTTGACGTGTAAATGGTTTAATAAAAACAGATTTACCCAAGCAAAAAAATCGAGGATAAAAAATCTTAAAACATTCTTTATCCCCGATAAAATATCGTACCTTTACAGCCGAAAGAGTTCTTTGGATGGTTATACAAATCACAGCAGGATGCTACATTCTGTTTAATTCGTAACCTCTTCTTTTTATGAGATACAAACTTATCTCATTCTCAATCACTTATAAAAAAATACGTACTTTTAGATACTAAAATTTTTAAAATGAAGTTTTTATTTTTTTGCATATTATCTTTGGGGATATTCTCATGTAATATC
>CAKQMS010000068.1 GCA_934254985.1 uncultured Prevotella sp.
ATATGATACTGGGTGGTATTCCTTATTATCTTGATATGCTGGAGCGTGGTGTTCCGTTAGACGTGTGCATCGACAGATTGTTTTTCTCGCAGGATTCGCCATTACGTGGAGAATTCGATTTCCTCTTCCGTTCCCTCTTTAATGACTCCAAGCATTATCGCAAGATAGTAGAGGTGCTTTCAGAAAAAATGAAGGGTATGACACGTAAGGAATTAATGGATGAGTTGAAACTGAAAAGTGGAGGATTGTTATCTGAAATCCTGGAGAATCTGAAGAAATGTGATTTTATCAGGAAATATGCTACCATTGGAAAGAGTGAAAGGGATGCCCTTTATCAGTTAACAGACTTATTCTCATTGTTCTATACCCGTTTCGTGGCAAATAATAGTGGTCAGGATAAGAACTCTTGGAGTACCATGCGCAATTCTGGAAGTAGAACAGCCTGGAGCGGTTATGCTTTCGAGCAGGTATGCCTGCATCATATCCCACAGATCAAGAAGGCATTGGGTATTTCTGGTGTTTTGGCGAATGTTTATTCCTGGTCATGTCGTCCTTTTGTGGATTCTACCGGTGCAGAATGGAGAGGAGGTCAGATAGATATGCTGATAGACCGTGCTGATGGAGCTATCAATATCTGTGAGATGAAATATGCCAAGGATGAGTTTGTGATAGATGCCAGCTATGAGCAGCGGCTGCGTGACAGGATGTCTTCCTTCTCTGTAGCGACCAAGACGAAGAAGGCATTGCTGCATACTTTCATCACGACTTATGGGGTGAAGCAGAATATGCATAGCGGATTGGTGAATAGTGAGGTCAGGATGAATGATCTCTTTGGGTAAATGGCATTTTTTTCTTATTTGCTTAGAACCATCTCTTCTTCATTTTCTTTAAGAAATCTTTTGTGATAGGGAAGCCGGAGGCATCACCTATTACGGAGTCGGTATGGCAGAAGGGACATTCGGCAGTAGGTGGATTATCGGGCATGTAGTCCGTGATTTCGGATGGCGTGAAGATTTCGCCGCAGAAGAAGCAGCCGCACTTTTCAGACTTTTCTATCTGTTCCTTGTTGCTGAAGCTGCAATCGTGAGCCTGGCGGAAAATCCTGCCTTTCTCTTCCTCTTCTTTCTGTTTTTTCTCAGCCTTCTCAAGATATCCCTTGAATCGTCTTTGGAGATAGAGCGGCACATGATAGTGAGGGGCGAAGACATACAGCGACGGAACATGGTCGTGGTATTCGTAGCCGGGACCATCTATCACGGTATAGCTGTCATCCGTCTCATCGTATGGCAGTTCATCCAATCCCCTTTTATCCTTGGCAGCCTGGTTTCTCTCCCAGATCCATTCGGTGGTAAGCGGAGTACCGACAACGATGGCAAGTTTCACCTCATCGCCACGATATACTTCCACGATGTCACCTTTCTGGAATCTAATCTGTTCTGCGTTTCTGCCTCGGAAGGTCTCGTCAGGATGACGGTCGTATGCAGGCAAATCGCAGACTCCGGGATAGTAAATGCTGAAACGCGAACAGCAGTAAGACCGGTCGATCAGTTTTCCCTCACCGTCATACACTCTTTCAGAAAGACATTCGCGGTCGTAGTGCAACAGTCCCATTGGAATCTCCGAGATATAATAGCAGAAGGTATCCAGCGGATAGTCGTCTTCCTCCTTCATCTTCTTGCGGTAAAGGACATCCTGGTGCATCAGTCTCTCTGCCTCCTCCAGAGTTGTGGTGAAGGCTTGCGGACAATAGGTGTTCACCTTATATTTCGGATAATGTGAACGTTTCTTCTCCTCCAGCTCTTCCGTTTCTATTACTTCGAGCTTGAAGATGGAGGGGATGTCACGATGCTGAGGGTGCTCAGCCAATTGCTTGAATTCCTCGTATGTCATGGGACGGTTATTTTAAGAATTTGTGAAAGTCAATCTTAGGTCTAAGTTCTGGTAGCCCATCTTTATCGGGTTCTATCTTATTTCTTGTAGTTTTCCTTCTGACAAATTGGTGTGTCTTCTTGCTTTCTAATTATGCTTGCCATCATTTCTAATGACATTGCAAATTTAGGCATTTTAAAAGGATTTTCAAGCAAATGAAAATCTTTTAGTATTCTTTAAACTTTGACGATGCTTTTGTTTGTATTTTGGCTTAATCTCATATCTTGCAGATTAGCACCTTAATTATATATGGGAACAGATAGATGCAAATCCACTCTCTTTTCCCTAATCAAATGTGATTTGGAGATAGCTATTTGTCGTAAATTGTCTTGATATTTGTTAATGTTTATATTTCTGTGTCAATCGTTTGCACAATAAAAAGATAATGTGTACTTTTGCATCATGAAACCAAACAAAACTAAATTCCTGATACTATCCATACTCTCAGCAGCCGCAATATTGGGCATTGTTGTGTTAGTAGTATTTATTATATCCCTATTCGCAGAGTGCGGAAGCAATAAGAATAAAAAACTTACTGCTGCCGACACTATTGCCGTAGCTAACAATCTGCCTGTCGACACCGCTTTGCAGTCGCGACTCAAGGAGTTTAGTCTTCGCCCACGCCCTAATGGTAAATTTGCCTTTATGGTCTACGACATTACAGCCCAGAAGCCTGTATATGGCTGCAACGAAGATATGGCTATGTCGTCGGCATCGTGTATGAAGCTCCTTTCGGGCATCGCTGGTCTGCACCTCATGGGATGCAACTATATCTACTACACCACTATGTTTATGCGTGGCAAGGTGGCTGCCGATGGCTGTTTGAATGGCGATGTAGCCTTTAGTGGCGGTCTGAACCCTCAACTGCAGCCTGTCGACCTCAACGATTTTGCCAAGGCTCTAAGTCAAAAGGGAGTAAAGAAAATTGGAGGTAAAATGATTGTTGACCTTGTGGCAAAACAGCCTGTGCAGAGCGAAGCCCATTGGTATCCTTGGGACCTCTCGTTTTCTAAATATGGTTTGCTCTACAAGGGCGACACTCGCATCATAGCAGCCTTGAAGTCGGCTCTCCGTTCGCAGGGTATTGCCGTTAGAGATAGCCAGATTGTTCAGGCTCCAACTCCTAAGGGAATGACAGCCGTACATTCCGACACCCTCGCCATCGACGAGGTGGTGAAGAAAATGTGGAAGAACAGTTCCAACACGCAGGCCACAGCCATGCTCTATACCATAGGCCATAGGGTAGACCCCAAACAGCATCCTGCCACAGCAGGTGTAGCCTACCTTCGTCGTTTCCTTCACGATGAAGTTGGCATGACCCACAAGTCGCTCGTCATCCACGATGGTTGCGGTCTTTGTACCCACAATCATCTTTCGCCTCGTGCGCTTACTGCTGTTCTCGACTATGGCTATCGCGACCCCGATATCCGTGAGGCTCTTGAGCGCAACCTTTCAGTCTCAGGCACCGACGGCACTTTGATGCGCGAAATGACAGGACCAAAAACCCGTGGCAAAATAAAGGCTAAGACAGGCACCCTCTCTCATCCTTACGGCATCAGTTCGCTCGCAGGCATCTGCGACGGTACCGATGGCCACAAGCTTGCCTTCGCCATCATGGATTGCGAAATGTCTGTGCTCGATGCCCGTGTGTTGCAGCGCAAGTTGTGCGAAGCGTTGGTGGCTAAGTAACTGCATTATTATCATTATTATTCTAATATTTTAAGTCGTTATTTTGCTGGAACTATAGTAAAAATATAGTTTCGCGCAAAATAACGACTCACTATTTTGCGCGAAATGGGGTAAAAACACCACTTCGCGCAAAATAGCGATAGGGCAGAACTGGCTATCCTTTATTGCTTATGCGACTATTCGAATGGCGCCTTTCGATTAGTCGCATAAGCTTCTGCGAATAGTCGCATCGAAGCTTGCGGCTGTTGGCGTTATGCTCCTTGGTGTGGGGTGGGCAATGGTTGTGGTGGCTGTTTTTGGTGGTGATGTTGCAAAGTTACAACCTCTCTGTATATCGGTGTCCGCTTATGTCCGCTTATGTCCGAGTTTTAACTTTTGAGCACGATATTTTAACAGTTGTAGTTGTTGGTGTTGGCTAAAGTGGTGTTGGCTAAAATGGTGTTGGCTAAAGTGACAAGCCTGGAAGGCTGTACACATCGGCTTGCCGATGTTGGTAACCGCGTACATACTCGGAACGATAGTGACGAGGATGTGCGCGGTTATGCATGTTCGCAAGCAATAGCCTGGAGGGCTTTACCTTGGTCTTTCCATTATGCATACATATAATCGTAGGCGGGGATAATCTGCCTGAGTTGAATGTCGAGGTAAAGCCTTCCAGGCTATTGTCAAAGAGCCTTTCCTTACTGAGGGCTACGCTACGCTTGCCCCCGGTTACCTACATCGCAAGCGATGTGTATTGCCTTCCAGGCAAGTCTTAGCTACCCTTAGATTTATCGGGGGTGCCCTAATCTTTGCTATTGCCAATGCTCCTCTAATCCGGTCAAAGTCAACTTTCTCAGGAAAAGCGTCAACGAAAGCAGGAACAGCGTCAACAAAGTCAGGAATGATAGTCAACGAACCTCAGAAGTGAAAGTCAACTAAATCAGTACGGAATTTGAAATGTTAAATTAAAGAGGTAAAATAGAGTCAACCTTATTCAGGAAAAGACATTATTCAGAAAAAGACACCCTCCGAACATCCGAACATCCGAACAAACGAACAAACGAACAATAAGAGATTTTGAGGTATGGCGAAAAATTATAATATATATAATATAATATATATATATATTATATTATATATATTATAAATATTATTTACTATTGTTTGCATAAATACAAATGTTGCTTATTGTTCGGATGTTCGTTTGTTCGTTTGTTCGGGTTTGTGTCTTTTCCTGAATAAGGTTGACTCTATTTTACCTCTTTAATTTAACATTTCAAATTCCGTACTGATTTAGTTG
>CAKQMS010000069.1 GCA_934254985.1 uncultured Prevotella sp.
GCCGAAAGGTGTACGAACTGTGCCGAAGAAGCATAATCCTTGAGTTTCTTCGAGGTCTTCAGTGTCTGAGAGCCTACCGTGAACTCAATATTCTGGTTGTTGTATGCCAACTTGTACATGCCCGGCTTCTCGATGATAGTACCTTCCTTGTCTGCTCGTACCCACGCCTGGAGTGTTGCAGCCTTCGTAGCGTCCTTCAAGAGCGACTCGTTGTCAACGGTAAGCTTAGACGTACCGCTGAAAACATACGACTTTCCGGGAACACCAGAGCCTTCGGTAGGCTCAGCTGTAACCTTTGCTCCAGCCACTGCCTGTCCGTTTTCGAACGTTACGCGGCCGTAGATGTCGCCCGTAGGTGTGCGGAAACCAACGTCAGTGAGTTCCTCGTCGCTCTCAAGCAGATTGCCCGAGCACATCACCTGACCCTTAATACGATAGTCGTAGACTACGCCGGGAACGGCGTTCACGTCATTATAGTAATAGTCGTTCTGAGCCTCGTTGCCCTCAGTTACGGCTATCTGCTTATAGTCTGTATCAGGAGCGCCATGCTCCTTGCGGTTGATTACGAAGCGCTCGAAGTTGCCCTTGCTGCTCCATGCCAGTTCAACGCGGTCAGAGTAGTAGCCCTTGCCGGCTGTAAACGTAACAAGATTGCCTATGCTTGTGGGCATGATTGACTCCGGTGCAGCCACCGTAGGCAGAGTGCCGTAAGCCTCGGTAGGCTTCACCGTAAGGCGGTAACGATATTCGTTGCACACCATTATCATGTTGTCAACATACTTGCCGCCGAGAAATTCCTCCTTCGACAGCTCAATGTTGTCGGTAGTATTGGTCGTGACATTCAGTCGCGTAAGCACCGCTTTGGTGCCCGAACTCCAGATGTCGCCCTCTGTCTGCCAAGTGATAGTGGCAGTCTTGGCTTCCTCGTCCAGTACGGCGTGCACAGAACCTGCCGTAACATTGCTGTGCTTTGCAGAAGCCGATAGAGAAGTATGCTTACTGAAAGCGTTGTTCCACACGTCAGAGTTGCCTGTATGCGAACGCTTAATGCTGAATTCATAATTCAGACTCTTGCCTAAAGGTACGTCAAACTCATAGCTGTATGCTGTCTTACCAGCCATATACTGGATATTCTGTGTGGTTGTCTCCACAGCATTTGTAGCCTTGTCCGTACTCTTGATTGTGAGCACCATATTGTCCTCAATGCAGTTCTGCGTCGGAGCCGCACTGAGATTCCAGTTCACCTTCGCCTTGCGCGTCACCTGATTATAGTCGGCGCTGATTTCCTTCACCTGCGGATAGGCAGGGCGCGTGTGGCTGTCACTGAGCGTAGAGTATGTCACCTGTTTGTTATAGCTTGGCGTATACTTCTGCTTCACCTTATAGTCGGAGAAGTTGTCAAGGCTCATCTTGTCAGTCGGAACGAAGAACGAACCGCTTGTATTGCTTGCACTGACCGAACCTATTCCGCTTATCTCCTGTCCAGCCGAGTTGCATAAGACGAAAGAACCGTAGCTATCAATGGAATAGTCGGAAGCCTTTCCGTCTTTCTTAAAATTGATGATATATCCAGGAGTATTGTTTACCACTTCATATTTGCCACCGGTTATAATGGTTTTCGTACAACCATAATCTGTCTTTATGGGAACCGTATGGCTAACAGTTTGCTCACTAGATCCTCCTTGACGCCACCATTTACCAGTGTATGTAACGCTCTCGCTGGAATTGATTTTCTTTTGCGTCAAAGGAATGTGAAGTCTTACATAAAATACTGGCTTATTATTATTATTCTCATCGTACAATTTGCCCAGCCATTCAATATTCGACTTATCGATTCCGGTAATTTTACCATCATCAAGTTTCTCCCATTTGTTTCCAGATCCGTCAATTTTGATTTTCATACCTGCTACATCCACATCGAGATAACCTTTATCGCAGAATCCGCAATGACCTTGGTTACTTCCTCCCCAATCTTGATATACACGGATATCAAGTTCAAGAGTTGCATTAACTGGATTGAACCGTTGCTTCAGCCAAGAATTGTTCCAATCGTCTCCAGCCGATGCCTTCTGCACTGAGAACGCCATCAGCATCATGACGCAAAGGAAGAACTGCATGAATCTTCCCGCAGACGTTCGCATGGAACGCCGCGTAGAAACAGAATTGCTTGCAACCCGCCCGTCCCGATATGGAGGAGGTTGCTGTTGTCTTCTTTTTTTCATTTTAAGATGTTTTGATTATTGTTTATGATTTGATTTGATCTTATCTTTATGCAATAGAGTTATAGGTACGTTTCTTTCATAGGGCAAATTTAATGTTTTTCATTAAAATTAAGTGTCTGATTCGTGTGCGTAAATGTCCAATTCATATAAAAAAGGTGTCCACTTCCTACGAAGTAGACACCTTACAGAGTGTTTTGCAGTAGTTTTTTATAAGTTTTGGGCTCTCCATTCAACAGGAGTGCATCCCTCCTTTTCCTTAAAAATTCTATAAAGATATGACCTTGAAGAGAAACCGCATTCGGCAGAAATGATGTCGTTGTTGTAGTTGGGAAACTCCTTCATCATCTTTTTGGCAGCATTGAAGCGTATGTCGCCGAGCCATATGCGGAACGTTGTGTTCTGGCATTGGCTGAAGAATTGGCTCAGTTCGTTTTTGCTGATATCCAGCGAAAGCGACAATGTGAGCATATTTACCGAGCTGTCCTTATAGCCTATGTCGGCACACCACTTGTCGAGTGCCGACTGAATGAAGTCGATGCGTTCGGCAGAGAGTGGCAGTGGGGCAGGCTCGCTGTCAGGTTCAGATTCCGGTTGCAGTACGTCGCTGTCTGTAGCCGATGCCTTGCTTTCCGAATTGTCCATATCTGCGGTAGCTTCATTGTCACGTTCCTTGTCCAACAGTTCTTCGTTAGGCACATAACTGTAGCCAAACGCCACAAAGTTGATGATGAAGAACAGCAATATGACCAGTCCTATGGGACCTACTATATACAACGATTTGGTGGAAAGTATGGCGAACGGTACGGTCAAGGCACTCAGAAACAGCAACGCAAGACTGGTATGTGCATATCTTATGAAGGGCTGCATGTCGTTGGCAGCCATTGTTTCCAGAATCTTCTTGCGCCTTATTATCTCTGTCGTTATCATGTATATGCAATACACCATATTGCTAAAGAATATGGCAAGCATCACGTAAACCCATACGCCTATGTCCAATGTGCCCGTAATACAGTAGCCCGTACCGAAGGCTGCAAGCATGGCTGCAAATACTACGGCGCAGATGATGTTCATCTTCTTGCGATTGCTGTGTGTGGCTTCGATGTTGTAGATAGCTATAGCAAGGAGCGTGAAGCATGGCAGATAGACCAGTATGTTGACTACAGCTCCTACTTCTTCGTCCGAAGCCCTGAATCCATAGCACATTTGCAGGAAAAAATGGATTGCCATCAATAGCAGGGACGAGAATATCATCCATCGCGAACACTCATAACGCCTGTTGATCCATCTGACGTGAATGCGCGTAATGCCAATGAAGAATGCGCACACAAGCATCAGTATCATACAAGCGAACTGTAATAAATATAACATAATAATCTGATATATATCGTCAATATAACCATTGTACCTATTATTATATAATGGATACCTTGATTTTTGGATCATGCAAAGTTACTCAAAAAACGGATAAAATATTGTCTGCGTGTGTTATTTTCTTGCTAAAAAACAAATATTCTGACCCCGTATCAGCTTTCATATCAATATATTTTATATATTTGCATTATCGATTTGTAACGATAAACTACTATATCTTTTATCAAACTTAAACATACCGTTATGAACAACATCCCTTTAGTTTTCTGGCTGATTCCTATTGCCAGCGTTGTAGCATTGGGAATGGCATGGTTTTTCTTCCGCTCGATGATGAAAGAGGAAGA
>CAKQMS010000070.1 GCA_934254985.1 uncultured Prevotella sp.
GCTCGCGTCGGAAACTTGATAGGATATGCTAATATATGCAATATTAACAATGTGTTGGGTATTGGCAATATTACTGCAAAGCATGCAAATTGTAATGGTCTCCTTGCTGGAGTAATCTGGGATTCCTCCAGCACCGCTTCTGGCATCTTGGCATACAACAGCAGTGCTAAGATGACCATCGATGGAACGGAACTGACGGGTGATGCCGTCGTGGCTATCGGAAGTGGCTTATTGACCTATCCTGAAGGTAAGAATGAAGCAGACGTGGTCAAGGCATTCACCCCTGAGCAGCTGAAGAGCGGTGAAGTGGCTTACCTGCTCAATGGAAGCAAATCAGAAGGCGAACTGGCATGGTATCAGAAACTCGGCACAAATGCTTATCCTGTACTGAAAGCTGCAGAGGGCAATACTGTATATCATGGATCATTCCGTTACTGCGACAATACGGCTGCCTCATATAGCAACAGCACTTCTGAGGATGTGCTGGTTCACCAAATGTCTGCCACCTTGGCAAGTCCAGAGCATGACGCCGACGAGCATATCTATCACATGGGCTGCCGCAACGAGGGCTGTACTCAGCATAAGTATGTTGCCGACAAGGCAGGAAACATCGAGGTGACAAAGGAAGCAAACAGCAAGTTTGTAGCGACCGAAGACCTGACACTCGTCGACGGCGAGGACTTCAAGGACTATGAGGCGTTCACCTCCAAGACCATCTCTTACAGCCGAAATATCCCTGAGGGCGCTGCCTGGGGAACTCTCTGCTTGCCATTCGCCATTGACCAGAGCAAGGTAACAGAATGTAAGTTCTATAGTCTCACAGGTATTGATGCAGATAAGGAATGCATCACCCTGGAGAGTTATGAAGAAGGCATAATCCCTGCTGGCACTCCGGTGCTCTTCAAGATGAATGAGGGTGAGACATCACTTAGTCTTTCTGCAAAAGATGCAAGCATCGTTAAAGAGCCAGTAGCAGGAACTGACTCAGATGTCAACCTCGTAGGTTCATTCACCAAGATTGGCGGCAAAGACAATCAGGGGCTTGATGACAACGACTACATCATTGGTAAGGATAAGTTCTGGCTTGTCTCTGACTTGGATGGTGGCAATGGCGTGGGCATCAAACCGATGCGTGCATATATCCATCCTGCCAATGAATATCAGGCAAGAGCAGCCATGCTGAGCATCGGAAAGGGTGATGGCACTACTGCCATTGACAACCTCAACGCTATCAGCAACGATGCCAATGCAGAATACTATGATGCGAATGGTCGTCGTACCAATGGTCTGCAGAAGGGTCTGAACATCGTGAAGCGTGGCAGCAAGACTTATAAAATCATGGTTAAGTAAAGGATTTTAAAATCAAAAGGATATGAAAAAGAAAGAATATATAAAGCCAAAGATGCAGGTGGTAAACATCACCTCTTGCGCTCTCCTCGCAGCATCTACCCTATATCAAGGAAGTGCGGATAGCGGTAGTAGTCCAGCAAAAGATGATGATGACTGGTATTATGGTGATTAATAGCTTAAAAGTTTTAGGAAAAGTTATATGGATAGCTTTGGAGCGGATGAATCATCACATGATGTGATTACCTCTCTTGAATATCCAAGCGACGGAGTGTAATTTTACGCTTCTGATTCTAATATAAGTAGAGGGCTGCAGACGGTAACAATGCCGTTTGCAGCCCTTTTGTGATATGATAAGAATGCAGACAGAGACGGAAATTATATGTTTTATGTTGTCAGTCAAGCAACTCAAGTAGTTCAATCAAGCAACTCAAGTAGTTCAGTAAGACAACTCAAGTAGTTCAGTAAGCGAGTTCAGACGTCTCAGTTAGCTGATGCAGACGTCTCGATAAGCTTACAGATACGTCTCCGTTAGCTTACGCAGTCATATCAGTAACGCGATACAGCCATATTCGTAACCCGATACAGCCATATTCGTAACCCGATACAGCCATATCCGTAACCCGATACAGTCATATTCGTAACCCGATGCAGCCATATTCATAACCCGATGCAGCCATATCAGTAACCCAGCGCAGCCTTCATATGAACAAATTTTATGTAATTATCTATCATCCATCACGATTTGTACCTCTTACACACATTAATATGCTAATATACAGATACTTGAATAGCGTGATAGATACTTCAAAAACGGAAATATCCATCACGCTATCCATCACGATTTGGGGTTATCTATCACGATTTTCTCACTACACTCTATCAGATACTGCATATTTTTGTTGAAACACTTACGATGGATGGCATCTGAGAAAGTGTCTTGTCCTGGAAAAAGTTGACAGGGTATAAATCAACTTAAAGATAAGAAAAATGGACAAAGACAAATTGGAGC
>CAKQMS010000071.1 GCA_934254985.1 uncultured Prevotella sp.
GCCGAATATTGTTGAGTCAGAATCTCGATCTGTACATTTCCTGGATTCTAACATGAATTCTCTAAAAGTCTTGTTTGGGCCTGACTTATGTTTCAACTTGAAGCGAAAAAAATCTAATTTGGGATTTGCCATAATGTTATTATATTAATATGTATGATTAATGTTAGTATTTAATTTAGGGGATTCTCTTTTGTATAGGCAATCTTTGCAGGTTACTGTATATTGAGTGTATCACAATCTTGCTAAAGTAGACTAATCAATCTTTGAAATAATTGAAACACTATCTTTTGTAAGAAGTTTTAAGGTGCGACGATTTAATTGTATAACTTAGCGATATCATTTAAATGACTGTAATGTTCATAGTTTACATCACCAAGATCAAATAACTATATAGTTCTTTTTAAAGGGTGTTTGATTAAACTATTCCGATTTTAACTGGATACAGATGTTATTCCGATTTATTGATTCCTCATTTCTTTTGCCATATATTCTAAGAGATCAGCAAGTGTTGCGACGTCATCAATTTGCTGGCAGAGCCTGCTTGCCTCTGGTTCAGGATACCTCTGCCGTATATCAGTCTTTAGGAGAAGTTTTACCACTTCCTTGTCAAATGCTTTCTGTAATTCGTACATCATAATGATTGACTACTGTTCCCCTCAAAGTAGAGCAATCGCTTTTTGAATAAAATGAGTATAGTCTTTTGCAATAGATTCAAATGTGCGACAATTTGAATTTGTATCTTTGACCAATATCGCTCATTTTTTATTCATACAATTTATCACTTTCACGTAATCGTTGCTTGATTCCATGCAAAGTTATATCTGCCCAATGCTCATAATTATTTTGCATCTTCTCTTTCTCTTCATTAGAAAAAGCTGAGTGTTCGATGTAATCTTTCATACATTCAACCGCAGTTTTCTTGAGAATGTCAAGATTAGAATTCTGAATCTTATCTGTAATAAGATGCTCTGTTATCTTGGCATAAAAATAACCTTCAAGGTATGCTGAGCATATATCTTTGATTTCTAACATAATCATCTATAAATTTTATCATTACAGTCCCGTTAAAGTGAACTAATCGCTCTTTGAATGAACTGAAAGTTAGTATTCAATTTAGAGTATAGTCCTTTTGTATGGGTCCTTTTTGCAAGTGCATAGATATTGGCGTTGAAAGATTGTTGTGCTATCTATTCTGCCACCTCAAAATCTTCTTGGTGCACGCCTCTGAGTGCGACGGCGCGGCCGGCGAAGTCGAAGACGAGTTGGCGGTTGCGGTCGATGCGGATGATGTAGCCTTCGTAGTCTTTGAAGGGACCGGTGAGGACGCGGAGCTTCACGTGGTCTTTGGCGAACTTCTCGATGGGGGCGTTGAGGAGGGTGACTTGCTCGGGGTGGGCTTTCAGTACGTTCATAAAGGGCTGCATGATGGTGTCGCGTATGGAGGCAGGACGCCCGTGACAACGGTCGTTTACTAAGTGGTACTGAGGAAAATATTGTGATAGGAACTTCTGGATGCTCTTCACGGTGCCTTGCAGAAAGACGAGGCCGCTGATGGTGGGCTTCACGATTTTCTTGACACCGCGTTGTGTCTCCGCATTTTTGTAGGCGTAGCTGGTGGCTTGGTGTATGAAGAAGGGTTGTTTAGTGGGGTGGGTGTTGTCGGCGTTGTATGCTTCAAGCCACTTCTGAAACGACTTTACTGCCATGTGATGTATGAACAGATAGCTCCAGGAGGTGGGCTGCTGAGCAACGTCTTCATAATAGCTACTGTGTTTCGGTATGGGTATAGTTTCTACTCTCGGCGCCGATGGTTTGTCAGCCCCGATTATGTGAATGCCCTTTGGTAAGCGTTGGCTTACACTGGCTGTAGAAGGTGAATCTAAGCAATCCTGCGTCATCTTCGCCGTCTACTTTATGTCCTTGCACATCGCCATAGGTGGCGATAGCAAAAGCATAGTCATTACTAATTGCATGCAAAAAAATATATTAGTAAGTCATATCTCAAAAGTTGCAAGAACTTTTATGAAATTCACACCTTGTGTTT
>CAKQMS010000072.1 GCA_934254985.1 uncultured Prevotella sp.
AAAGAGAGGCAACTTGTAGAAAAATTCAACAAGTTCAACTGGAGGGAGAGCGTGATGTTGAGCGTGCTCCATTGTTCTACAATCTTGATGTTATCATTGCTGTTGGTTATCGAGTGAACAGCTATCAGGCAACCCAATTCCGTATCTGGGCAACCTCTGTATTGAAGGAATTTGTTATTAAGGGATATGTGTTAGATGATGAGCGTCTGAAACAAGGTAAGCACTTATACAAATAACATAGTATACACTTTTTCCTGACTTCGTCACTCAAAAAACACTTATTTTATAACTGATTGATAAACAATATTTTGTATCTTTGCGTCACCTAATTTTGGGTGACGCAAAAGGTTTTTTAACTATGTTTATCAGAAAGAAAAGACATCGTTCTGGCAATATCGGAGTTATTGTTGTTGAGAAAATCGGTGGCAAGATGAAAGAACTTGCCACAATTGGTGTTGCTTATAATGAAGATGAGGTCGAAAATCTTGTCAATGAAGCAAAAGAATGGATTTCAAAAGAAGAATCCAGGCGTCATCCTCAACTCGATTTATACGGTGAGGAGCGTGAAGCGTGTGATCGTGAGCGAGAAGAAGTACGTCGTGTATTGTCACAGGTGAGTAATATACTTCTCAATGGTTGCGACTTGATATTGGACCGCACTTTTGATAGGATTGGTTTCAATCGTATTGACGATGAAGTGTTCCGCAAGCTAGTGAAAGCCCGTTTGGCATATCCAACGAGCAAGGCTGCTACGGTGGAATATCTGAAAAACCACTTTGACGAAGATGTGGATCTCTCAAAAATCTATCGCTATCTTGACAAGCTTAGCGACCATCAGCACGAAATCGTACAGGACATCAGCGTGCGCCATACTGCAAAACTGTTCGGTGGCAATATCGGTGTGTTGTTCTATGATGTCACCACACTTTACTTTGAAGCGGATTATGAGGACGACTTGCGCAAGACAGGCTTCTCAAAGGAGGGACGTCACAGTAATCCTCAGATCATACTCGGCCTGCTTGTTAGCCTTGGCGGCTATCCGCTTGCCTATTGCATCCATGAGGGCAACAAATATGAAGGCCACACGATGCTGCCGACGATAAACGAGTTTGTAAGCAAATACGGTTTGGAAAACTTCGTTGTGGTAGCCGACTCTGGTCTGATGAACAATGCAAATATAGCGGAACTTGAGGCTCATGGCTACAAGTATATAATAGGTGCGAAGATAAAGAATGAAAGTCAGGAAGTCAAGAACTGGATATTGGAACAGCCAAAGCGCGACTGCCAGATGGTTGAATATGACAAAGGAGGTGGCCGTCGGCTCTTGGTCGGCTATACAGACGACCGTGCTAAGAAAGATTCCTATAACCGAGAGAAGGGAATACGCAGATTGGAAAAGGCATACAAGCATGGTGCGCTCACTAAAGGCAATATAAACAAAAGAGGTTACAATAAGTTTTTATCCATGGATGGTGAAGTGAAGGTAGCCATCAACTATGACCGTGTTGCCGACGACTCCAAATGGGATGGTCTAAAGGGATATCTCACTAATACGGATATACCAATACAAGACGTTTATGCTGCATACCACAACCTTTGGCATGTAGAACGGGCCTTCCGTATAGCCAAATCAAAGATAGAGATACGTCCTATGTTTCATTTTACACGCAAACGCATCGAGGCTCATATATGCATCTGCTTTGTGGCTTTGAAAGTATACAAGGAATTGGAGCGCATGCTGAAAGTCTCAGAGATTAAAATGAGCGTAGACAAGGTGCTTGCATTGGCTAAGACCATCACAACCATACAAATTAAGCTACCTTTGAACAAGGATGTATACACTCAGACAATGTTGATGGAAAGGCATCAGAAAATCGCCAAACTCTTTGATGAAGATTTTTGGGTGACGCAATGACGAAGTCAGG